>DASYEV010000211.1:0-46917 GCA_036498835.1 Acidobacteriaceae bacterium
CATGAAAGCGGCCTCCTCCGAATTCATCGAACCAAACCAACTACTTAGTCCATATTTTCAATCATGCGGCCGGCGAATTCGCTGGTCTTCGCTTTCGTGGCGCCTTGCATCTGGCGTTCGAAATCGTAGGTGACGAACTTCTGCCCGATCGTCTTCTCCAATGACTTTTCGATGAGACGCGCGGCTTCGCTCCAACCCAGGAAGTCGAACATCATCACGCCGGAAAGCATGACCGATCCAGGATTGATGACATCCTTGTCCGCATACTTCGGCGCCGTGCCGTGGGTTGCTTCAAAGACCGCGTAACCGTCGCCGATGTTGCCGCCCGGAGCGATACCCAGGCCCCCAACCTGCGCAGCCGCGGCGTCGGAAATGTAGTCGCCGTTGAGGTTGGTTGTTGCCAGCACACTGTAATCGCTGGGACGGATGATGATCTGCTGGAAGATGGAGTCGGCGATACGGTCATTGACAAGGATCTTCTTCTTCCATTGCCCATTGCCGTGCGAATCGCCGATGGCAGCGATTACGTCATTCACTTCCTTGACGATTTCCTCTCCAAATTCCTTAGGAGCGAATTCGATGCCCGGCTCAATGAGCGCGGCATTCTCTTCGGCGCTGAGGTTCGGGTTGGATTCGAGATTGCCGAGGATCCAGCTCTCCCGCTCCGTAACGGTGTCTGCACGGAATTCCTGCGTGGCGACTTCATAGCCCCACTCGCGGAAAGCGCCTTCCGTAAACTTCTGGATGTTGCCCTTATGCACAAGCGTGACAACCTTGCGGTCATTGGTCAGCGCGTATTGGATAGCCGCACGCACCAGGCGTTTGGAGCCTGTGATCGAGATAGGTTTGACGCCGACGCCTGAGTCGCCGCGCACCTTCTTCTTGGTGCCCTTCAACATCTCGTCATTCACGAACGCGATGAACTTGGCCGCTTCGGGAGTGCCTTCACGGAACTCGATGCCGGCATAAATATCTTCGGTGTTCTCGCGGAAGATCACGATGTCCAGCTTTTCCGGCGCCTTCACGGGGCTGGGCACGCCCGCGTAATACTTCACCGGACGCACGCATTGATAGAGGTCCATCAGTTGGCGCAACGCCACGTTGAGCGACCGGATGCCACCGCCGACGGGTGTGGTGAGAGGTCCCTTGATCGAGACGCGGAAGTCGACCGTGGCCTTCACGGTATCGTCGGGCAGCCAGTTCTGGGTCTGGCGGTACGCCTTTTCTCCGGCGAGGACTTCAAACCATTTCACCTGGCGTTTGCCGCCGTAGGCTTTCTCCACCGCGGCATCGAAGACGCGCTGGGAAGCCTTCCAGATATCGCGGCCGGTGCCGTCGCCTTCGATGTAAGGGACGATGGGGTTGTCGGGGACCGTGAACTTGCCGTCGGCATACTGGATGGGCTGTCCGTCCTGCGGGACTTCGATTCCGTTGTAGCTAGTCTGCATAGCGTGCGTTTCTCCGTAAAGCCGCAAACTATCAAAGCGTGGATAGGACTGGCAATCGGGCGCGTTCGATAACCGAAAAGTTTGTGCGCTGCGGCAAATCCACAACAGGTTTCGCAGGATTTTCGATATCCGGCGCTTATCGGCAACTGGTAGGATTGTCGCTCCGACGGAGGAAACGGTGACACTCGGAGAACTGAAGGAAATCGTCGATCAGCGTTCCAACCAGCCATCCGTACTGGGGCGGCTGGCGTGCAACCTGCACAGCAATGAGTGCGAACAACGGCACACGGACGGCCGCAGCCTGGCCGTGCAATGGGAAAATTTCGGGGGCTTCTGGCGTTGCATCGTTTCTTCGCCGGGAGACAAAGGCCACCTGGCGAAGGTGGATGTGCACGATAACGCTACGGTTCATGTGGAGGCGTGCGAACCCTGCTCCATCACCATCTCTCCTGAAGATGGTGTGCTTTGCCTTACGAGATACAGGTACGACTCATGAATGGCGAAGCACGGACATCTGTAAAAGAGAATTAGTTATTGGTTGGTGATGGCGAGAACGTCACCGAGCTGGACGTCGGTTTCGGCAATGCGTCCGGCGGGAAGTTCCACGACGCTCTGCACCCTGGTGCTGACGGAAGTCACGCGATAGGGCACCAGGTTCTGCCACAGCTTCACAACTTTTCTATTCTTATCCAGTCCGATCACATCGATCGGAAACCGCATCCCGATGGTATGGACGCCGGAAGAAGGCTTGATCCACAAGCCTTCCCCGGCATCGAGTCCACGGTGACGGAGCAACCCTACCATGCGCGAAAGCGAGGTGTCGGCTACCGACACGCGGTCGCCGATCAGCGAATCCCGGGTTGCATTTCGAACAACGACTGCGCGCATCACACAAAATTTTCCGGGTAGACTAGGTTTTCTGCTTACGGCGATAGACAATAATCGCCAGCACGAGGATTGCCAGGACGGCGGCTCCGATACGAATCATAGCAGTGGTATCCATGCTTGTTGCCTCCTTTCTGGAAACGCTCCCGGGGTTGGACCCTTCGGCACATCCATCGACTTCCTTGAAGGGCCCGATACAACAACTCAGCTGAGTGCCGAAGCTACCCGTTCTTGCTTCTATCGGCTGCTAACCATGCAGCCGACATCCCGCACTCCGAAATTAATGCCCCCCGTTCATGTTGCTCAAGCCGTTCATGATGCTCAGCACGGCAGGGGCCAGCAAAACAATAAAGATACAAGGAAAGATGCACAAAACCAGGGGGAAGATGATCTTGATCTTGGTCTTCGCCGCGGCTTCTTCCGCACGCTGACGCCGCTGGGTGCGAAGATCTTCAGCGAACCGCGAAAGAGTCTTGATGATGGGCGTACCAAAGCGTTCGGTCTGTGTCAGCATGCTGACGAAGGAAGCGAATTCTTCCACTTCCGTTCGTTCCGCGAGCGCCTGCCAGGCTTCAAGACGCGGTTTACCGGCACGCTGTTCCAGGTTCACCAGGGTCAACTCTTCCGCAATCTGCGGATGGCTGATGACCATTTCTTCACCCACGCGCAGGAGCGCTTGATCGAGACCCAGGCCGGCTTCCACGCAAATCACCAGCAGGTCGAGCGAATCCGGAAGACCGCGGCGAATGATGTTCTTGCGCTTGCTCACCTGGCGTGACAGCCAGAAGTCCGGCGCCATGAATCCTATGACGCCGAACACCAGCGCCATGAATACCTTGTTGCTCGGCATAAAGGTGCCGGCAATGATACCCAGCAACGGAAGCGCCATCTGCGCGGCGTAGTAGATATCCGCCGAGTTCCCTTTTCGCAGGCCTGCCGTAACCAGCCTCTTTTTGACATTGCTGCTTTCTGAAAGGCCCAGCTTGACGCGCAGGTTGCGGACCGCGGTCATGGAATTCTTCGACGAATTGATGTCGTTTCCGGCGTCCCGGATCACTTCAACGCGGTTGTTCTGCACCACGTCCAGCACACGCTGGCTTTCGGGGGTCTGACGTACGAAAAGCAGAGTTGCTATCAGCGCAAGCGCGCTGAAAATGCCGATCATGATCGCGATGGAAAGAAGAACCTGTGACATCGCTAGACCTCGATCCCATTGATGATCTGACGGATGATGAAACCGCCCAGTGCCAACAGAGCAACACCTATGTACAGCATGTCCCGCCCGATACCTTCTTCGAATAGCACTTTCGAGTAGCCCGGGCTCAACATGTTGACGAGACCGAGCATCACGACCGGCAACAGGCACAGAATCCAGCCGGTCATACGGCCCTGCGCCGTGTGGGTTCGAATTTCGCGGAAGATGCGAACACGCTCGCGGATCACGTGGGCGATGCGATCGAGAATTTCCGCCAGATTGCCGCCCGTATCTTTCTGCACCAGCATGCCGGTGATGACCACGCGCAGATCCTGGGAAGGTACGCGCTGCAGCATCTGCATCAGCGCATCGCGCATGGGCAGGCCATAGTTCTGCTGCTT
This sequence comes from Acidobacteriaceae bacterium, assembly GCA_036498835.1. GTDB lineage: Bacteria > Acidobacteriota > Terriglobia > Terriglobales > Acidobacteriaceae > Granulicella. Next base: position 3,930 of record DASYEV010000211.1, read on the forward strand.
GAAGACTTCAGAGAATTCGGTTTTCGCCGGCTCCGCCGCCTGTTCGGCTACGATGGCGATCGCGGCGGGGAGAGAGTGGCCAGCGCGCAGGGATCTGCCCATCATGTCGATCGCGTCGGCCAGCACGGCATCGAAGGAACGTACACGGCGGCTCTTCTTATACCTCAACACGCCGAGCGGAATGTAACCAGCCACCAAACCGGCGAGCACGGAGATCAGCACCCATTTGGTGAAGATATAGACCGCGATCGTGGCGATGAGACCGGCGCCGGCCATCTGGGCAACCACCGCGCCCATAGTCGTTGTGGCGTTGGCCTGCAGGATCAGGACCTGGATCTTGCGGGCAAGATCCGAGCTTTCCATGATGTTTTCGACCCAGCCAAACTGACCGGTTTTGCGGGTCTTGAGATACTGCTCGAGTTCCCCATTAATCACCGGGCCGAATTCATTGCGGTCGGTCTTGATGCGTGCGAAACGCTGGTAGAGGGCCTTCTCGTCTGTTGTCGGACGCAGGAAGAACAGGATCGCCCCAAAGGTAACGACACCGACAAACAGGAACGTGATGACAGCTATACCCATGGCGTCCTACACCTCCACGGAATGATCGCGCAGGCTCAGGGGCATCGTGATGCCCGCGGCCAGCAGCTTTTCACTGAAACGAGGCACAATGCCGGTTGCGTAGAACCGTCCGCGCACCTTCCCGTTTTGACCAAGGCCCTGTTTTTCGAACAGGAACACGTCGGTCATGCTGATGATGTCCGCCTGCGCGCCGGTAATTTCCGAAATGTGGGTGATACGGCGCGTACCGTCCGCCATACGCGCTACCTGCACGATGAGATGGATGGCCGCGGCGATCTGCGCTTTGATGGCCTTTTCCGGAAGCCGGATTTCACCCATCATCGCCATGGTTTCGATACGGGCCAGGGCGTCGCGCGGTGTGTTGGAGTGGACCGTGGTGAGCGATCCGTCGTGACCCGTATTCATGGCCTGCAACATGTCCAGCGTTTCTTCGCCGCGGACCTCACCAAGCACGATGCGGTCGGGACGCATACGGAGGGCGTTGATCATCAGTTCGCGCTGACGGATCGCGCCCGAGCCTTCCACGTTGGGCGGGCGGGTTTCCAGACGGACCACGTGCTCCTGCTTGAGCAGAAGTTCGGCCGAATCTTCGATGGTGACGATGCGTTCCTTGCTGGAGATGAATCCGGAAAGCACATTCAGCAAGGTCGTTTTACCGGCGCCGGTACCGCCGGAAACCACGATGTTCAAGCGAGCTTTCACCGCACCCTGCAGCACTTCCAGCATCGGCGGGGTAAGCATCTGGTTGCGGATCAGGTCTTCCGCCGTCAGTGGTGTGCTGCCGAAACGGCGGATGGAAAGGATGGGACCATCGATCGCCAGCGGTGGAATAATCACGTTCACACGGGAGCCGTCCGCCAGTCGTGCATCGACCATCGGTGAGGATTCATCCACGCGGCGGCCTACGGCCGAAACGATCTTGTCGATGATGTGGAGCAGGTGCCGGTTGTCGTTGAAGACAATGTTGGTCTTTTCGAGCTGACCGCGGCGTTCCACGTACACCGAGTTGTAGGTATTGACCAGGATATCGCTGACGGTCGGGTCATGAAGCAGAGGCTCCAGGGGCCCGAGGCCGAAAACCTCATTCAGAACTTCCTTGGCCAGGCGGTCGCGCTCCGTGCTGCTGAGCGGCACGCCTTGCTCGCCCAGCAACTGCTGGATGAGCTGAAACAACTGCTGCTGCCCGCCGCGCGACTCATTCAGGTCGGAAAGCTTGTCCAGGTCGACTCGCTGGATCAACTCCTTATGAACGGCGCCTTTGATCTGCTGCTGAATAAACTCTGGTACACCGCGCGGTTCAAGAACGGCCGCGGCCGGACGGATGCGATCGAGTGGTGATGCTGTGCTGCTCATATCTTCGCTCCTTCCGTCAACAATTGCTCAGGCCCGAAACTACTTCCACTTCCTGATCAACGATGACTCTTTTTTAGGCTGTGCCGGCGATCCCGTCGATCCAACCAGGGTGTTACTCCACTTCACGATCTGCGCGGCAAAGTCGGACTTGCGGTTGGCCGGAATGGGCTCGCCAAGATTGACGGAGCGCACCAGATCGACATAGGCATTGGGAAGCTTGATCGCGATCGGCAAGCGGATCGCTTTCTCAATTTGACTGCTGTCGACCGCATACCGTGAGGAGAAGCGGTTGATCACGACGTGCATTTTGTCCGTCGGGCAGCCCGCATGGGCCACACTGTCGATGTAGCGCGAAAGATCGCGGATGGCGCCGATCTCAGGTGTGGCCACAAGGTAAAGCCGTGTGGACGCTTCGATGACCGCCAGGCTGGTGTCGTCGAGCGAGGTCGCGCAATCCACGATGACGTACTCGTATTCGCTGCGCAGGAACTCCAGCGTCTTCACTACGGATTCCGTGTCCAGATGCGCCGCCGTGCCAGGTACGTCAGGCGAAGACAACACCTCAAGGCCGGTGGCGTGTTTGGCCACAAACCCATGCAACAGCGCGCTGTCCAGGCGGCTTACGTTGCGTACGACCTCAGAAAAGTGGTTCTGGCTTCCGTCAAGCCCGAGGTAGATCGAGGTATGTCCGAGTTCCCCGTGGTTGTCGATCAGCAGCGTGCGCTTGTTGTGGCACTGTGAAAGGTAGGTCGCCAGGTGGACGGCGATCGTGGTTGTTCCCGAACCGCCCTTCGCCCCCATGAACGCAAGCACCGTGCCGGCAGGAGCATTGCGCTGCTGGGCCTTGGACCACTGACTCTCAATGCGGCTCAGTGTTTCGACGAAGGTCTTCTTGTTGAACGGCTTGGGAAGAAATTCACTGCAACCCGCCCGCATCGCCTGTAACAGCAATTCCGGGTCACGATTTTCCGCCAGCGCAATCACCGTGATCTTGCCGGCGAACACCTGGTGCAAATAGCGCGTGGATTCCACTGCCTGGCCTGCATCCACATCGAAATCGACCAGGGCGATACAGGCGCTGGAAGCTTTGCTCTGCGGTCCCAGATAAGGCCGCCTGGCTTCGGAAATGTATGAGTCGAAAGCTGAGCTCGATGCGAGCACCCACTGCATCGACTCGACGGCCTGGACAGCCTGCTCCGCGGTCTTCACCTCAACGCAAACCGTGATCACGGTGACGCTGAAGAATGACGAATTGTTAAGGTTCAAAGCCACGGGATCCTCTTGTCTCCTTTAACAGTTGCAACTACTGCTGCGGTTGATCTTTCTTTTCCTTCTGCTTCATCGACTGGTCGAAACTCGGACGATCGATGAAAGGCACTACGATGTGTGGTTCCGCGATCGGCTGGTCGGCGTCCTTCAGAGGGTCAATAATTTCCGGCGTTACAACCACCACCAGTTCGGAAAGTGAATGGTTCAGCGACTTCGAGCGGAACAACGCACCGATGATGGGCACGCTCGCGATGCCAGGTGTGCGCTCATAGGCATCTGTCGTGCGGCGATCGAGGAGGCCAGTCAGCGCGAAGCTCTGACCGCTGCGCAGGACAACTTCTGTCTGCGCTCGCCGGGTTGAGATAGCGGGGACCGTGTAACCGCTGATCGAAACCGCGTTGGTGTAATCCAGCGCGCTGACCTCAGGCGAGATGCTCAGGTCGATGGAGTCGTCCGGATTCACAACCGGGGTGAATTCCAGCTTCACGCCGAAGGGGCGGAACTGAATCGATACCGAGGTGAAGCCCTGCGAGGCGCCCTGTACGACCGGGAACGGGAACTCACCACCGGCCAGGAAGTTCGCTTTCTGGCCGCTCATCGCCGTTATGGTGGGCTCGGCAAGAATCTGCAGAAGCTGCCGCGTAGCAAGATCCTGCAAGGCCACACCGACGTTGTACTTGGCACTGTAGAGCATGAAGTTCAGCGGATTACCGATGCTGACCTGTGTGCCGCCGACCGGAAATGCCGTACCGCTCGTAGAACTGCCGACCTGCAGGGTGTTGGGAAACTGCAGCGTGGAAGCAGTCACCAGGGTGCTGCCGTTCAAACTGAAGAAGCTGAAGCCGAACTGTGCGAGCTTGGAACGGTCAACCTCGACAAACCGGACCTTCAGACGCACCTGACGCACGTGGGAGGAGTTCACAATCAGAGCATTGGAGAAGTCCTTGGCGTACAGCGCGGCGATCTTGCCCGCGGCATCGACCGTATCTTTCGTGCCCACAAAGCCGGTCAGTGTGATGCGGCCTTCCGAGGCCTTCACCTGGATGTCGTCGTGCGGATACGCGGCAAGCAGCGCGCGGCGAAGATTCTCCACGTCGGCATCGGCCGAGACCATATAGACCTGCGAGTCACCCTGCTCATCCCAAAGGATCAGCGTGCTTACGCCGGCCTCTTTTGCCGTTACCACAATCTGGTTTGGGTTGGCGGTGTAGGAATCCAGAACAGTGGGGTTGGTGACATAGACACGCGACAGGCGATGCTTGGTGTTGACGAAAATCGAGTGCCCCACCTGCAGATGAATGGTCTGTTCGGTCGAGGGCGGCGTGCTGAAGTCGGCAACCATGTGCGCGCCGACATTGGCTCCCGCCACCGCAAACGCTGCGGGGGCAACATAGGCCGGACCTGTCGGGGACGGGTTGGCGGGCGGGGCGCTAACGGGCGCCGCAACGGCTGCGCCAACTGTGGTGGCTACTCCTGAGGCCGCAGGCCCTTTGATGTGGATGGGAGCGGTGACGTTTGGAGGTGCGCTTGCCGCGGTCGGAAGGCTGCGTCCGGATGGCGAGGTCGCCGCCGGTGCGGTGGCATGAGCAGCAGTGCTTGCCGGAGTCGGCATGCGGGCAGGTGCGTTGGCCGGCAGCGCGGCCCCGTGCGTGACGGGGGCGACAGTGCGCGCGGGAGCGGAGGTTTTGGATGGCGTGTTGTTCTGAGCCGGAGCGGCCGTGGTGCTAACCGGGCGTGAACCGCGCAGGACAATCGGATGAGGCGCCGCGGTATCCTGCGGAGTCTGCTGGGCCAGGCCGCTGATCGTCAGGCTTGCAGCCAGAGGAAGGCCGAAGGCTGCCCATCCGGTACGTCGCCACTGCGAAATTCGTGCAATCTGGGTAGTCACTAGAACTTCTCCTCGCTCGTCTTCTCCCCGCGCACCGTTTGAACGACGTAAGGCGGCTTCACCGGCGGAATCACAGGCTTCTTGACCGCTGCGACAGCCGGAACGTCCACCTTGACGGGTGTCTGCGGCGCCCCGAACGTCCCCAACTTGGTCAGACCCTGCTCAATCTTCTCCTGGTCGGAACCATTGCGAAGAACGAACTGCACGGTTCCCTGCGCGGTCGCGAGCGTAACCTTTTCGGCATCTTCGGGGCTGACCAACAGAGTAACAACATTCGTTGTGGTCGCTTTACCCTGCGGGTCGGGTTGGGTGTTCTGACCCGCAGCGAGCACCTGCACATTTTGCAGGACGATTTCGGTAATGGGGTTGGTCTGGGCTACGCCGTTCACGATGGGGTGATAGGTCACCAGCACGTCGACGTGCGTACCCGGCAAAAGGAAACCTGAAACACCGATAATGTCGTCCGAACGCAGCGAAATGGCGCGCATGCCGTCGGGAATCTTGGCCTGAAGACCGTAGCCGGCGCCAACCGCGGAAACCAGCTTGGCCAGGACGGGCTGACCGGCGGCCACCGGGAACAGCAGGGTGCGGCCGTTCAGGTCTTCAACCTTTGCGAACGGGCCTTCCAGCGGTGTAGCCACGGGCCAATCGATCATTTTGAGGTTGGTCGAATTGAGCACGGTTCCCGGGTTGAGGTCCAAAGACGCCGCCACGTAGCGGTTGTTGGCCGCTTCGACGGGACGGCTGGATCCCAACCTCTTCATGATTGTCAGCGTAAAGATGATCGACAATACAAGGGCCACACCCAGTGCGAGAAGAAGGCGGCGCGCAACCATGCGATTACCCTCGAATTCCTTGCAGGTAGCACGTGACCGCGCAACCTACAGCGATGGCGACGCCGTAAGGCAGCCGCAGTGTGTTGGCATTGCCAACGTTAAGTTCAGGATGAGGAGTGAGGCCTTCTTGCCGGTGGTGCGTCAGCAGCGCTGTGACATTGCCAAGAGTCTGCAGCAGCTTGCCGCGCGAAATTGCGAGAAAGACACCCATCACTCCACCCGCCAGGGCGGAAAGGATCAGCAGGTAGGCCACATGGGGCAAACCCGCCAGCGCGCCTACAGCGGTAATCAGCTTGACATCGCCGGCTCCCATTCCGCCGGCAAGATAGAAAATCAAAAAAATAGCCCCGCAAATTAGGGCGGCAGCCATGCTGGTCAATAGACCATGCCAGCCGTCTCCGATGCCATGCAAGACCAGTCCTGCCGCGAGGCAAGGTCCGGTGATGAAGTTCGGAATACGGCGGCTCTTGATGTCGAACACAGCACTGACCGCAGCGCAAACACACGCAGAAGCGAGATAGATCAGGTCAGTGCTGGACTGCATCATAGCTTCTTCTTTCAGCACCGACGGGACGAGGCTTCCCCCGTCCCGTCGGCACACTTCCGTGATCCCCGCTTGGTCACTCGTCCGAACGTGGTGAAACTACACGTTAAAGTCCGGATCGTCGTCTTGCGATGGAGCAAGTCGCTCCCGGGCCCGCGTGTCTAAAATTTGGTACCCATGGGCCCGTGAGGGAACCCACAGGCGGTTAAATGTTGGCGGAAAGCGTGCTGCCGATCGCGCCAAAAGCGTTCTTGATGGTGTTGGCGAGCGTGCCCATGGCGACTACGGCGCCAAGGCCGATGAGCGCCGCAACCAGTGCGTACTCGATCAGATCCTGGCCGGACTCGTCCGCCAGAAGGTTGTTCATGATCTGCTTCATGTTCTTCATTTCGTTTCTCCTTGTCGTTCCGTTAGTGTGTCCAAGTAAATGCGAAGGCCGGTCGTTCTTGCAGGGTAGATATCGGAATCCGTCTCTTCAATGGCGGTAATGGGTTATCCTTCCGCTCCTCTAGTGGCATAGCGTTAAGCAGGAGAATTACGTTAGTACGAGTACGAACGTAACGGTATCCCGCAGCTTCGCCGAGACTTCTCCTCCTTCTATCGGCCTTTTCCTCTTCGTGTTCAGCTTCTTCCACTGCATTTTTTGGCTCTCCCGCCGGGCACACGAACGTGCTATGGGCCGCCTTCCCTAGGGGTTTGACCCCTTCAGATCGCAGGCTATTCGCCAATAACTCCGTCAAGACGACTGGAAGGCTTGTTGCTCTTCAATGTACATCAGGTACTGTTACTTGTGCCTCAATTTTTGGGCACTGGGAGCGACTTAAATACCCAGTGGAACCAAAAGCGGTGCCCTCGGCGAGGCTCTCACAGCTGCGAAAATGTTCTCGTTACCGGTAAAGTTGAGGTCGTTTCTGTCCTGTCCCGCCGCAGCTTCAAAGCCATTTTCAGCAACGCTGAAGGTGGCCTCAGCACCACCGGTTCCGGAAACGACATTGACCGGGAACGCTAAAGGGATCACGGCCATCCCTGACGCCTGCGGTTTCTCGCAATCGACCCGATCGAACCGCTAACCGAACAATGGCTTCCGGCCCTGCCCGCAACGGGATAAACTACGAGTATTGTGGCGACTGAAAACGGCAGGCGGCAGGCAAAATTTATCGTTGCGGGAGCGATTGTGCTGAGCACTTTCGCCTGGCTGGCAGTTTCGGCTTCGCGGGACGCCAATGCCAAGGACTACTACGTCACCATTTCCGAGCTCCAGACCATGGGGCCCAAGGCTTACGCCCGGCACCTGCGCGTGGCCGGCAATGTCCAGCCCGGCAGCATTTCCCGGGTCGGCACCAATGCGACCTTCGGTCTGCTGGAACAGGGCAAGCTTTTGCGTGTGAGCTATCAGGGTACTGAACCACCGCCTGACACCTTTAAGGACGACGCGCAGGCTTTGGCGATCGGCACCTACGGACAGGACGGTGTGTTCCACGCGACCCAACTCCAGGCCAAGTGCGCCAGCAAGTATGCGCCGGCGAAGCCGGGACAGACCACACCGACGGGCAACACTGCCCCGGTGAAGGCCGCAGCCTCCGTGGTTCTCAATAGGTAACGTCAGCCCCCTACATGTTGTGAGGTCGGAAGCAGCGCGAAACCATCCGTCCGAAGTCTCCGCCATTACTGAAACTTCACAGTTAGCTGCGGGGTGGATAGTTTGGAGGGTAACCTGGGACATTGCCCTCAGGATGGTTTGGCGGGTAGGCCTGAGGTGGATGCGGAGTGTATCCGGGCGGATAGTTGCCGGCATAAATCTGGGGACTTGTTTGCGGGGCATTTTGCCACCCGGGCCGGGTGAGGATGCTCGGCATTTCGAAGCCGCTGTCCGACCTGTCGTAGTCCTGCAGATGGAACTGAAAGTAGACAGGTCCGAAAAAAAAGACCATCACGCCGCTGAGTGGAATGTCGATCGGCTCTGCTTCCAACACACCTTTTAGAGTGAATGCCGCTCCCACATAAAGAACGAAGAAGACAAGCCGCCAGAACAGGTCCATGCCCGATTGCACGTCGGCCAGATTGGATTGTGTGATTCCCTCGACGATCCCGAGGGAAAAAAATGAGAGCAGCATGACAGTGACGGCTACGAGATAAATGACTGCCCACACAAAAGGCGAACGTCTTCCGCTAATTTTCTTTGCCCATAGGCTTTGAACCAGAAGCCAGACGGCGCCGAATAGACCTAGCGTCACCACGTTGAATAGAAGGACCAGTATCCAATGGAGGCGTACGGGTTTCGGCCTGGCGCGCTGCAAGGGCGGCGCTGAAGGATAGGCATATTGCGGCGGATAGCTGCTCATCGTCCGGCCATTCTAACCAGCCCCCGATTTGACGTCACGAAATTTCTCTCATTTTATGGCCTGGTTAGCGCCTTCAGGTACAGATAGCGGAATTCGACTCCGTCATAAAACGCCTCGATACGAATGCGCTCATCGCGTCCGTGGGCGCGGTCGTCGTCAAAGTCGATGCCCATGCCGCTGATTCCGTAGCTGGGGATGCCCGCGGCCATGGTGTATACCGAATCGCTGGCTCCTACCTGCAAGACCGGGATCACCGGTATCCCGGGCCACATGGTGTGGGTGACTTCACGGAGAGGACCAAACACATCCTCACGGACCGGCGGCGGTTCCATGCTCTTACGAGTGGATCCCGTCTCCAGCACATCGCCAGCATCGGTGACGTACTTCACGGACAGCCTGGGGTCGGCGAAGGTTGCGATCAGCTTCTGCCGTATCTCTTCCTGCGAGTGGCCGGGAAGGATCCTGCAGTTCACATTGGCCTGCGCCATACCCGGGAGAGCGTTGGGAGAGTGGCCGCCCTTCAACATCGTCGCAACACAGGTGGTGCGCAGCATGGCGTTGTCGCCGGAGTCTTTGGAGAACTCCGCCATCGCGCTGGCATCCGGAGGTGTGGCCAGCACGCCGTGAATGATCGCCGCCCGTTCCGGAGTGGCAATTTTGAGCTTTTCTTCCAGCGACGCTCGCGTCACGGCGTTAAGTTCCACAGGGAAAGGAGTGGCTTCCAGTCTCTCCAACGCATGCATCAGTTCATAGATGGCGTTGTCGGGGCGAGGCTGCGAGCTGTGGCCTCCGGGATTGGTCGCGAGGACCTGGTAGTCCGCGTAAAGCTTTTCGGTGGCTTCCACATCCATCTCGGTGGGCCTGCCGTTGCGAAGTTCGAGGCCGCCGGCATCGGGGTTGATGACGAAGTCCGCCTGCACCAGGTCCGGGCGATTCTTCAAGAGCCAGTCCACGCCGTTCGATGCTCCGGTTTCCTCATCGGCGGTCAGCGCGATAACCAGATCCCGTCTGGGCGCCCAGCCTTCCCGCTTCATGCGAATGAACGTCTCAACCAGCGCGGCGTCTTCTTCCTTGATGTCCTGGGTGCCGCGGCCATAGAAGTAGCCGTCTTTCTCGATGAACTTGTAGGGATCGGTCGTCCAGTCTTCGCGCCGGGCTTCCACGACATCGAGATGACAGATCACCAGCACCGGTTTCAGCCCTGAGCCGGGCTTCGCGCGATAACGGGCCACCAGGTTCTGTTTGCGTGCGTTCGGCCCGGCGAGCACCAGATCGTCGACCGGAAATCCTGCCTTCAGCAGGCGGTTGCGCATCGCGACAGCGGCCTCGGTCACACTGCCATTCGAATCCTGAGAATTGATCTCGACCAACTGTTGGAAGATGTCACGAGCCAGAGTCCGGTCCTGTTCCGGCAGCTTCACCGCGCTTCCCTGCGCCAACGCCATGCCACAACCAACTACCGCTGCTCCAATAGCCACCACCAGACTCTTCACGCCCAAACCAGTCACCACTCCAAGCCTTTCGCCTTCTAACCCCTAGCCCCTAAACCCTGACCCTCGTAGCAATCTATACTCGCATAGCGGCCCATGCCTGATTCCCTCTCTTCCATGCCGGCAGTCGAGCTCACGCGCGTGTCTCGCCTTTACGGCAACTTTGCGGCGCTGCGCGATGTTTCACTCACCTTGCCGGCCGGTTCCAGCGTGGTGCTGCTGGGTGAAAACGGCGCCGGCAAATCGACGCTGCTGCGCGTGATCGCGGGGCTGGCTTCACCGAGCTTTGGGACTGTGAAAGTACTTGGAAGCAAGCCTCTGGAAGTCCGCGAGCGCATTGCCTACATGAGCCATGCTTCAATGCTCTACGACGAGATGACCGGGCTCGAGAACCTGCGCTACTTTGCCAAGCTTCACAACAAACCGGAAGGCTCGCGGAGCGGCGCGACCGTCACGATGAGCCCGGAGACTGCCCTGCAGGATGTTGGGCTCGATCCTGCGCTGGGCCGCCGTGTGGCCGACTACTCGCAGGGCATGCGCCAGCGCGCCTCGCTGGCCCGCGTCGTGATGACTTCTCCGGAGTTGCTGCTGCTGGACGAGCCATTCTCCAACCTGGACGCCGCTTCGGCGCGTGCCATGGTGGAGCGCCTGCAACGTTTCGCGAGTGAGCGCTCACCAGACGATCCACCGAGAACGCTCATCCTCACCACGCACCAGGCTGACCTTGCCCGCCCTCTGGCCCGACTCACGCTGACCATGCAAGGTGGGCGTTTGCTCCCGGCTTAAGCTTTTCTACTTCCTGTTTCCTACTTCCTGCCTATGAAGACCAACGCTGCCCGCCAACTCGACGCCCTGAATATTTCCTACGAACTTCGTACGTACGAAGTTGATCCCGACGACCTTACGGCGATTTCCGTCGCCAAGAAGATTGGTCTGCCACCCGAGCAGGTCTTCAAGACGCTGCTGACGCACACCAATGACCGGGAACATCTCTTCGCAGTTGTGCCGGGAGATTCCGAGCTTGATCTCAAGAAGCTGGCGGCCGCGGCGGGTGCTCGCAAAACCGAACTCGCGTCGCTGAAAGAAGTCGAGCCATTGACGGGTTACATTCGCGGCGGTGTCACCGTCCTGGCCGCGAAGAAGCCGTTCCGTTCTTTTACGGACGAGACGATTGAGTTGTTCGATGTGATCTCGGTATCTGCGGGTCAGCGTGGTTTGCAGATCATTCTGTCGCCGGCGGATTATCTGCGAGCTACGGGTGCGGAGCTGGCCGATTTGACCAAGGCGTGAAGAATGCAGAGCAGTACGTGTGGAGTGTTCTTGAGCGCTGAAGGAGCGTTTATAGCAGCCCGGGCCGAAACCGGGGTCCCAGCGAATGGTCTTTCGTCGCCGGGAGAAGAAGCCTAGGTGGGCGTTCAACCAAGGATCTGAGGGCCGAAAGCCCTGCCTATCGTGGCACCAACTATAGGTCGGGCTTTCAGCCCTCGATCTTCAATCACTGTTGTACATGGGGCTTCGCCCCATGCTGGTATAGGGCGCGCCTTTGGCGCTTCGCTCTGTGGCCGACCAGCACGATCTCGGCCCTCTACGGCGCCACTGCGATGGCTTCGATTTCAATCAGGATGTTTGGCCAAACCAGTTCCGGCACAACCATCAGCATCGATGCGGGACGATTGTCGCCCATCCATTTGGAGCGGATCGGCGGATACTTCTTGATGTCTTCGGACCGCGTCAGGTATTGGGTGACCTTCACCAGGTGCTCGGGCCCCATGCCTGCACGCTGCAAACCGGCAAAGAGATTGCGCCACGCTTGATCAGCTTGCTCTTCGAAGATTTCCGAAAGCCTGCCGTCCGGCGTGAGCCCTGGAGTTCCCGAGAAGAACAATATCCGTCCGGAGGCTGGCGCTTCTACAGCGTCGCTGTACTTCCCGATCTGACTGGCTATGCCGATGTTGTGAATCTTATTCGCTGTCATAGGATGTGCCTCAGCCTACTCAATGTAGAGCGCATGCCGATCTTTAGGAAGTTGATTCCGCGCTGCGGTCCCTGCCACATATACTTCCCGCGTGAGCTTTCTCCATGAGTGGTATTGGGTTCTGTTTCTGATTCCCTTGGTAACCGCTGCCGTTTACGGTTATGTCGCCGGGACGATCAGCGCGGGGCCACGCAAAAGACGTGCCCGGTTAACCGCAATGCTTGCTTTCGGCAGCACGTTTCTACTTGCGGGGATCATAGTCTGGTCACCTGCAATCATTGTTGGCGTGATCGTGATTGCGTGGGGATGGCTGCAATCGCGGTCGGATCCAGAAGCAATGATGGACGTCATCGAGGATAGGAAGGCGCCCTATTTCATTTCGAACGAGGTTGACCAGGACTCGTTACTAGATCTTTCTTCATCGGAGAAGGAAACCGGCCCCGACCGCGTGCGACATCAACCTTGAGATGAAACCGGAAGCGGCTCGCAGTTACGCTTCGGGATCGTAGTTCAGGTTCGGCCCCAGCCAGCGTTCCGTCTCGGCCAGAGTCATCCCTTTGCGCTTGCCGTAGTCCGTAACCTGATCGCGATCGATCTTGCCCACGCTGAAGTAGCGTGACTGCGGATGCGCGAAGTAGACGCCGCTCACGCTTGAGCCCGGCCACATCGCGAACGACTCCGTGATCTGCATTCCGGTGTTGGCCTCGACGTTGAGAAGACGCCAGATGATTCCCTTCTCCGTATGGTCCGGATAGGCCGGGTAGCCGGGCGCCGGGCGAATGCCGCGATAGCCTTCCTGGATGATCTCGGCAGGCGTCAGGTTTTCTCCGAGGCCATAACCCCACTCGTCGCGTACACGCTTGTGCAGGCACTCGGCGAAGGCTTCGGCCAGGCGATCCGCAATAGCTTCCGCCATGATCGCGGCGTAATCGTCATGTGCAGCCCGGAAGCGCTCGCAGACTTCCTTCAAGCCGATGCCGCTGGTCACAGCGAATGCCCCGATCGTGTCCTGCAGGCCTGTTTCTTTGGGAGCGATGAAATCCGCCAGCGACCGGCAGGGCTCGCTGCCCTCACGGTTCGCCTGCTGACGCAGGAAGTGAAACCGATCCATCACCTCATCGCGGCTGCCGTTCGTATAGAGTTCGACATCATCGCCGACCGCACACGCCGGAAAGAAGCCATAAACGCCGAGGGCGGTGACCATCTTCTCGCGGATCATCCGGTCGAGCATCTCCTGGCCTTCGGTAAATACCTGGCGCGCCTGCACACCCTGCTTCTCATCGTCCAGAATGCGCGGATAGATGCCTTTCATCCCCCAGGTGTGGAAGAACGGCGACCAGTCGATAAACTCACGCAACTCTTCGAGCGGGAAATCATCGAGGACGCGAACGCCGAAGAACCCAGGTTTCGCCAGATCCTCCGCGCGCCACTCAATCGGACTCTTGCGGGTGCGCGCCACGTCAATCGTCACGGTTTGCTGCCTGGGTGACGCATGCGCCTTGCGCACTGCTTCGTATTCCGCACGATGCTGCTCGACGAACGCGTCGCGGCCATCTGCGCTCAACAGGCTGGTGGTGACGGGCACGGCGCGGCTGGCGTCGAGCACATGCACTACAGGCTGACTGTAATGCTGGGCAATCTTGATGGCCGTATGCGCGCGGCTGGTGGTTGCGCCACCGACGAGCAGCGGCAGCTTGAAACCCTGGCGCTCCATCTCGCGGGCCACGTGCACCATCTCGTCGAGGCTGGGGGTAATCAGCCCGCTCAATCCGATGATGTCCGCGCGCACTTCTTTGGCGCGTTCCAGGATCTTCTCGGCCGGCACCATGACACCCATGTCGATGACGTCGTAGTTGTTGCAGGCCAGCACCACGCCAACGATGTTCTTGCCGATGTCGTGGACATCGCCCTTGACCGTCGCCAACACGATCTTGCCGCGGGTCTTGACTTCGATCCCGGCCGCAGCCATCTCCGCCTTTTCCGTTTCCATGAATGGAGTCAGATAGGCCACGGCTTTCTTCATCACGCGGGCGGACTTCACCACCTGGGGCAGAAACATCTTGCCGGCTCCAAACAGGTCGCCGACCACGCTCATGCCATCCATCAGCGGACCTTCGATGACCAGCAACGGGCGTCCGAGTTTTGCGCGCACTTCCTCGGTGTCGATATCGATGTAGGTATCGATACCCTTCACCAGCGAGTGCGTCAACCGCTCTTCCACCGTGCCGTTGCGCCACTCTTCGGCTTTCTTGGCGGTGGCTGCGCTGGTGCCGTCGCCCTCAGCCTTCAGCTTCTCGCCGTAGTCGACCAGGCGCTCGGTCGCGTCGGGGCGGCGGTTGAGCAGAACGTCCTCAACCATCACCTTCAGCTCAGGCTCGATCTCCTCGTACACCTCGAGCATGCCGGCATTCACAATGCCCATGTCCATGCCCGCGCCGATCGCGTGATACAGGAATGCGGAGTGCATGGCTTCGCGGACCTTGTTGTTGCCGCGGAAGCTGAATGAGATATTGGACACGCCACCGCTGACCTTGGCATGCGGCAGGTTGGCCTTGATCCAGCGCGTGGCGTTGATGAAGTCCAGCGCGTAGTTGTTGTGCTCTTCCATGCCCGTGGCCACGGTCAGGATGTTGGGATCGAAGATGATGTCTTCAGGCGGAAAACCGATCTCAACAAGAATCCGATAAGCGCGTTCGCAGATACGGATTTTGTCTTCGTATGTAGCCGCCTGGCCATGCTCATCGAATGCCATGACAACCACAGCGGCGCCGTACTTCAGTACGGCTTTAGCGTTCTCACGGAACTTCGCTTCGCCTTCCTTCAGCGAAATGGAGTTCACGATGCCTTTACCCTGCAGACACTGCAGGCCGGCTTCAATGACCTCCCATTTGGACGAGTCCACCATGAACGGCGCTTTGGCGACATCAGGCTCGCTGGCCAGGAGTTGCAGAAAGCGCGTCATCGCGGCGACGCCATCGATCATGCCCTCGTCCATGCAGATGTCGATGACGTTGGCGCCGTTCTCCACCTGCTGGGCCGCGATGCTGACCGCGTCTTCGTACTTGCCCTCCTTGATGAGCTTGGCGAACTTCGGCGACCCGGCGACGTTGGTGCGTTCGCCAATCATGATGAATACGCCGAGCTGTTGCGTAAAAGGCTGCGATCCGGACAAACGAAGAGGTTTTACCTCTGGACTACTCACGCTGCAACCTCTTCTTCCCCAGCCGAGAAATCCAGTGCACGCGGCTCCAGACCTTCAAGCGCTTTCGCGATGGCGGCGATGTGCTCAGGCGTATTGCCACAGCAGCCGCCAGCTATGTTGATCAGGCCGCCGCGCGCGAAGTCGCCCAGATAGCGGCCCATGTCCTCAGGATTCAAGTCGAAGCCGGTCGGAGAAAGCGGATTGGGCAAACCGGCGTTCGGATACGCGGAGATAGCCACGCTCGCCTTCTCGGAAAGCTCGGAAAGAAATGGATACATCAGGTCCGGTCCCAACGAGCAGTTCAAGCCGATCGACAACGGATTCACATGCTGCATGGCGTTCCAGAAGGCCTCGACCGTCTGGGCGGAGATCATCGTTTCGCCGCCACGGCCTACCGCCGCCGAAATCATCACCGGCAGGTCCTTATGGTCTTCGTCGAAGACCTCGCGAATGGCAACCACCGCAGCTTTGGCGTTGAGTGAATCGAAGATGGTCTCCACCAGTAGCGTGTCGACACCGCCGGCGATCAATGCACGCACCTGCTGCTTGTAGGCGATCTTCACCTGGTTGAAGGTGACCACGCGAAAGCCGGGATCGTCGGCATCGGGTGAGTTCGAAAGCGACACCGTCAGCGGCCCGATGGCTCCCGCAACAAACCGCTGCCGGCCGGTGGCATTGCCGACACGGTCGGCCCATTCGCGGCATTGCCGTGCGGATTGCTCGTTGATCTCCCAGGCGAGGTCGCCGAGGAATGAGTCGTCGATGATCTTCTGGTAGAACGCAGGGTCTTTGCGACCGCCGTGTTCACGCGGGTCGTCGACGAAGAATTCGCTCTGCGAAATGCTGGTCGCGCCAAACGTATTGGTCTCGATGATGTCCGCGCCCGCTTCCAGGAAGCGGCGGTGAATGTCGCAGATCATGTCCGGCTGCGTGAGGGAAAAGAGATCGCCGTTGTTGAGCAGATCCTTCTTCGAGTCCTTGAACCGCTCGCCGCGGATGTGAGCTTCCGTCATGCCATACGTGCGGATGGTGGTGCCCATGGCGCCATCAATGATGGCGATTCGATTCTCCAGAATCTTGCGCAGAGGATGTTGATTCGCTGAATTCATATGCCCTCCCACGCGCGGGAAATTGACACCGCGCCGTTACGCCTGCACCAAGCTTTGTCCATGAAGCTCTTCGAGCTATCTGTGCCAATGAATAGGATATCGCGCCTGGGCGAAGTCTAGACTTGCCCGGCCCTCCGGAGCGACATCTCCTGCCGGTTGGTTTTACTGTTCGCTGTTAACTGTCGGCTGTTAACTGCCTCTTTACGCCAACGCTTCCGCTTCTTCGCGATTCGAATTCGGAAGACCCGTCGCCACCGGCACCAACAGGTCTTCCTTGCGCATCACCATGGTGGTGGCGTTCAGGCTGGCCAGTTCGAAACCGTGTCCATGGGTGATCGCGTCGGTGGGGCAAGCCTCCACGCAATACCCGCAGAAGATGCAGCGGTTGTAGTCGATGTTGTAGACCTTGGCGTAGCGCTCGGCAGAGCTGATGCGCTTCTCTTCGGTATTCTCCGCGGCTTCGATGTAGATGCAGTTGCTGGGGCAGGCGGCCGCGCACAGGAAGCAGGCGACACACTTTTCCAGCCCGTTTTCGTCGCGCTGCAACTGGTGCTTGCCGCGAAAACGCTCCTGGAGAACAGCTCCACGCAGCGGGCCCTTGCCGTCCGGGTAGTTTTCCACCTCGGTAGGCTTGAAAGCCTCACTCATCGTGATGCCCATTCCCTTTGCGATCGCAGCCGCGTTGCGAATGATCGACATGGCAACCAGTATACAGGGCAGGATGTGGGAGACAGCCCAGAATCCTTGTTCGGTCACCGGGAGGGAGCCGCGTGCTTTAGCTCGCGGATTTAGGGTGCCATTCGAATGGGGCTTCAGCCCCGGGGTTCCGTGGCGACGATGCCCGGGGCTGAAGCCCCATTTATCGACGGAACGTCATCCGCGAGCTAAAGCTCGCTGCTCCCTCCTATGGGTTTCGAGTAGGTGGCATCGGCTACATCTACGGGATCATTGTCGAACCTGAACGTTTTGCAAACGGTCTCCACCGCCGCAAGGGAAATTCGTTCTGAAGAGGCGTACCCTAACTTCCATGAAGATCTTCGTCGCCGCCACCGCCGCTCTGCTCCTGATGCCTGCTGCCATGCGCGCCCAGCAGACCTCCCAGCCCATGCCCGCACAGCATGCCGATGCGGATATGCACCATGACAAGCCGCCGGTGCCGCCCTCCAAAACGCTGGTGGTCAGTTTTGAGGGACGTTCCATCACCTTGTCGGTTGAAGATCTGCTGAAGATGCCGCAGACCACGGTGCATGTACACAATGCCCACCGCAACGCCGGCGAAACCTATACCGGCCCACTGCTCGCGGACGTTCTGGATAAAGTCGGGCTTCACGGTAGCCGTGAGTTCGAGCCGATGATTCTGCACTCCAGCATCGTGGCCACCGGCACCGACCACTACTTCGTGCTGTACTCAGGCGCGGAGGTAGAACCCGGCTTCAGCAACGGCAAAGTCATCGTAGCCGTCATGAAGGCCGACCTCCCCAACACCGAAGGCGGCATGATTCAGCTTGTCAATACAAGCGACGCCAAGCCCGCGCGCTGGGTGCACGGCCTGGCGAATATCAATGTGATGAGTATCAAACCGGAGTAGGGCGAGAGAACAGAGATTAGAGATCAGACACCAAAGGTTCTAGCTGGAGAGCGTCTTTTTCGCTGATCTCTGTTCTCTCATCTCTGTTCTCTGTCCTCCTACGGCAGCCGTGCCCGCATCACCGCAAAGCCGCCAACCCATTGAGACAAGTTGCCGACTAAATCGTGAGTAGGCGCATTTCCGCTGTTCTCTAATCTCTGATCTCTGTTCTCTGACCCGCGAGCTACCCTCACCGGTCCAACGCCCTGGGCGCCGTCCACCATGGTCCGCAGCTTGCGGGCAAGTTCAAGGTCGAAGCCTTCGCTTACCCACACGCGTGAACCGTTCAACGACAACAGGATGTCGCCTTCGCGCGTTGTATAGACCCGCTCGCTCTCGTCGGTTTCGGCAGCCTTGTTGCGCTTAAGGCCGTCGTACTGGCGCGGAAGCGCTTCTTCAAACACCTGGAAGAACCCGCGTGCGGAGTCGTCGTTCTTCCACTGCGAACTGTACAGCAGCGAAAGCGAAGCGGTGCTTTCCTTCTCGGCTGGGGTAGCACTCTTCTTCTGTGCGGCATAGTAGATGCCGCCGGCCCATGCGGGAGCGAGGGCTTCCGCGAGCGGCTTGCCGCCAAAGAGTTCCGCGGTAATGCGCACATCCAGTTCGCCCATCACGCCAATGTCGTACGGCTCATACCCGGCAGTGACCATCAAGGGATGAATATCGGGCAACACCATCACGGGCTCCGGCGTGTGCGCCAGATATTGCTCGGGGTGCATGATCTCCGCGCTGGAGTTCGGTGGGCTGTTGAGCACTCCTGTGAACGCCCGGCCCACACCCGCCAGCGTCAGCACCTTGTCTTCAAATCCGAGACCGGCGGTGTACGGAAACAGCAGTGCCTGCTGCAGAAGCAGCGGGGCCCGCGCCAGTACCGGTGAACCGGACATGTCGCTGGAACTGCTTTGCAGAAGCTGCGCCATCATGGGCACATCTTTCAGCGTGGGGAATGTTGTCGGCGCGGGCTTGCCTGCCTTCAGAGCTTCGGCAATCGTCTGCTGTTCGAGCACGTAGTCGGCAAACGCCACCATCGCCTGGCCTTCCAGAACGGCCTCGCGGGCGGTGTCGGTTTCGTCCGTGCGGATGTGCTTGTTGTCGTCGGCAACATCCTTGGAGACCGTGTCTTCGGTCTGGTTCTGCCACTTGGTCAGGCCGACGTGCTGGTCCTGCAGAGCGTGCGTCAGTTCATGCGCCATGACCGGCTTCTGTTCGTCGATCGGCACCCAGTCCAGCAGATAGATGGTTTGCGTCTTGTTATCGTAGAAGCCCGCGATCTGTTCGGTCAGCAGGGTCAGCAGAAACGGGCGCAGCTTGAAGTCGCGGTCGATGAGGCCGAACTTCTTCAACACCAGTTCGCTGCGCTCCATGCGGCGATTGCCTTTGTCCTCATCGAACTTCTTGCGCAGGAACCTGGTCACCTCGTCGCGCGAAATGAACATGCGCTTGACGGGGTGTTTGATCTCGAGGCCGGTGTCTTTGCTTGCGAACTGGAAGATGGCGTCGATCTCATGCAGGAGATCGTCCTTTTCCTTCTGGGTGAGACGGTGCTCCACCTGGATGGAGGTTTGCCCTTGTTCGAGCTGTGGAGGCGTCACGCCTGGAGTATTCGCAGGTACGGGCTTGTCTTTGCTGCCGGATTTGTCCTGCGTTGCGGGCGCTATCGCGCCTTTGTCCTGTGAAGACGTTCCCTGCGCCCAAACCGGCGCACCTGCCGCCAGCACGGCGGCCAAACCCCAAACTGCGACCCGAAAACTCAATCTGCCTCCATGAGCAACAAGTTTCAGTGTACGCATTTCTGTTAAAGGCGAGCAGCGCAGCCGCCCGCATCACCAGCAGGAGCAAGTCCCAGCAGCTGAACGGGCCGCACGGCGGCTTTGTCCGAATGAGGTGAGGATGGCGGAAAAGAAGGCGGCACGAAGGGCAAAGCGTAGTTCAACGCAGAACGATATATTGTGGCTGCGCCTATCGCTCAAAGAACTCGGTGCGGGAAGAGACTTACGATCTCCGGATCGAGAAACGCCGTGATCGAGGCAATTTTGTCTCCACGGAGCTCCAAGACATGGAGCGCGAAGGGCAACAACTCTTCCCTTTCGGGCTGCCACTGGTACGCGGCAAGCGCCGGCTGGCCGTTCGCTTCGGTTAAGAAAAGACGGAACGCTCCAGGACCGGCGGGCGAGAAGACCATTGCTTCGATAGAAGCACCAATCGCCTGCGCACCCAGTATCCATTGCGGCAAAGGCGGCATGGCGAGAGACGCGTCATCCACAAGCAGGGCGACCAATGCCGAAACATCGGCGCCCTCCCAGGCCTGGACATAACGCGTCAGCAGTTTCAACTGCTCGGGCGTGGGAGCGGATGCTGCTGCTCGCGACATCGTGAGTTTCGGAGCAAGCGGAGCCAGCGCCGCCAGCGTTTCACGCGCCCGCTGCAGAAGACTGTTGATCGAAGCGGTCGAGACCTCCAGCAGGACAGCGCACTCCGAGGCCTCGAATCCGAGCACATCGCGGAGGATCAGAACTGCCCGTTGCCGTGCAGGCAGTTTCTGAATGGCGGTGAGGAACGCAAGCGAAACGCTCTGCTGCAATTCGTAGTGTGCTGCCGGCGAGGCCGCGAGCGAACTGTAGAACTCCTCGGGGCATGGGCCGAGCCAGGACGATTCCTCCGAAGGATAACCGATCGAATCTCCAGGAGCCACAGGGCCGTCAAGGTCAAATGGAAGCACGCGCGGCTGACGTTTCTCCAGCACATCCAGACAGGCGTTGGTCGCCACTCGATACAGCCACGTTCGCAGGCTGGACCGGTCTTCGAAGCTGGGCAGGCCCTTCCAGACTTTCAGCAGCGTTTCCTGCAGCAGGTCGTCGGCTTCATGCATGGATCCTGCCATCCGGTAGCAATGCAGCCGAAGCTCTCGCCGGTAGGGCGCCAGCAGTCCTTCGAAGGCATGTTCGTCACCGGCTTTGGCCGCTGTCAGTAACTCCGACTGATCCATTGCCGCGAGGGTAGCCACTCCCCGGGACCGAGGTCAAATTAACAATTTGGGTATTTCATCAATCTGGAACACGCCGACCGATTAGTTTGCGAAGCCGTTGCCGTCTACCCGAGCAGAAAGGAAACTCCATGACGCCACCGTTTCAATCCGCCGTTCTACTCACCGTACGAGGAACCTTCATCCCGGAGAGTCTCGAAGCCATGCGCGAACTGCATAACGCAACTGCCGGATCGGAGGCGGGCATTGCTGCCGCACGGTCTCTCGGCGACCTGAGCCACAACGTCTACATGCCATTGTCCAAGGACAACGAATCGGACGAGACTTCCAAAGACCTTCTCTTTCTGGACTGGTGGGACAGCCCACAGGGGCTGATGCAGTTCTTTGCCAATCCCATGGTGCAGGAACAGGGCGGCAAGCTGTTCTCCTCGCGTGACACCGCCGTCTGGACCCCGGCGCCCGGCGCGTCCAGCTATCATCTGCCCGCACCCAAAGCCCATGGCGACCGCTTTCTGGGCATGATCCGCGGGACGGTGAAGTCTGCGGATCATGCGCTGGGCATCTTCGCCGAAGTCGATGGGAAGGCTCAACGCGATGCACGGCGGCGCGGCCTGATCTCCCACGAACTTTTCCTGAAGCTCAACGCTCCGGGAGAGTCGTCTCCACCGGAGTTGCTTGGTTTGGATGTGTGGAGCAGCAGCGCCGGCATGGCCGAGCACTATGGAGACGCGACGCACATGGCAGGGCTTCGCGATGTGTTTACGGCCCAGCCGCAGTCGAATATCTGGAAGCAACCGGATGGGGACTGGTCGGAGTGGTAGATGAGGTTGTGGCTTTGACTACACAACCTTGTTAAGAACGGCTGGGATGAATGGTGAGCGCGTTTGCGGGTTTCTTTCATCCCCACCCCAACTCTGTCATCTCGACCGAAGTGGACGGTTTCATCGTCCACGCAGCGGAGAGATCTGCTTCCGTGCCCCTGCCCGGGCATGGGCGGGAGCAAAAGTAGATCTCTCCGCTACGGCGCCAAAGCGCCTCCGGTCGAGATGACAATGTTGTGGGGGCATTAGCGAACAGCAGATCCCCTGCGGGGATGACAACAAGAAAACCAAACACCGGAAACAGCGCCCCACCCACCCACGCATTCATCCAGCATTAACCTCACCACGCCGACCTGTTGTTAGCTTGGTGCGGAATGACCATGAACCGGCCGGGTGGCGCGGACGAAAAGCTGCCGAAGCGTTCACCACTTCGGTGCCGCCGTGGCCGCTGGCTTCTGCTGTTGTGTGCATTGGGTCTGTTGACTGCGCGAGCCTTCGCACAGCTTCCCAGCGTGACCAGCGAGCAACCGGTCACGGGCAATGAATCCTCCACAACGCTCTTTCCGCATCCTCCCGACGGCCGCTACTGGCTCTCCGGCCAGATGAACTTCGTCTTTCAAGGGAGCCCGCCCTTCAACGTGCAGTACTCCGGCGCGCAGAGCTTTTCGTCTCTGGCCAACAAGTCGGAAGGCCGTGTGCTGACGCTCTACACGGGCTACCGCTTCACCAAATCGCAGGAAGTGCTGGTGGATGTGGAAGGCGCGGGAGGCCTGGGGCTGAGCTCTGCCGTGGGCATCGCAGGATTCACCAACCTGGATGCCGTTCGCGACGCCACGCTGACCCAGACCCCGTATCTGGCGCGTGCCATGTATCACTTGGTCTTTCCTCTGAGTCACGATCAGCCCGAAGCAACGCGCGGTCCTTTGTCCACCTTTTCCAGTCTGCCGTCGCATCGTCTTGAGTTACGAGCCGGCAAGTTCGGCATGACAGACTTCTTCGATACGAATGCCGTCGGCGGGGACAGCCATCTGCAGTTTCTGAACTGGGCGATCAACCAGAACGGCGCCTACGATTTCACCGCCGACGCCCGCGGCTATACCTGGGGTGTGCTGACCGAGTACCAGAGCCCGAAGTGGGGTGCGCGCTTTGCCGAAGGCCTGATGCCCGGGCCTAAGAACGGTGGTCCGCTGGTGTGGAACCTGAGCCGCGCCAATACTTCTAATGCGGAATTCGAGTTGCACCGCGGTCCAGTGACGAAGGATGGAATCATCCGCGTCCTCGCCTATGTCAATCACGCCAACATGGGAATCTACAGCTATGCCAATCAGCAGTACCTGAACGGCAAAGTCGCAGTCCCCGATCTTTCCAACCACCCGCTGTGGGTGACGGCCAAGTATGGCTTCGGCCTGAACCTGGAGCAGTCGCTGACCAGAGACACAACGCTCTATGCCCGTGCGGGCTGGAACAATGGCAGGACGGAAACCTGGTCCTTTACGGAGATCGACAATACGTTTTCTGCCGGGGTTGGCGTGCTGGGTCATCGCTGGAAACGCAACAACGACCGCGCAGGCGTGGCGTTTGCCACCAATGGCATCTCCAGCGAGCATGCACGCTATCTTTCGTATGGAGGCATCGGCTCAGTGCTCGGCGATGGAGGGCTGCAATATGGCCGCGAAAATCTGGTCGAGGGCTACTATACGGCTCACCTCGGCCGAAACCTCTATGTCGCCCCCGATCTGCAGTACATCGCTCGCCCCGGTTACAACGAGGTTCGCGGCCCTGTCGTTGTGGCCACACTGAGGTTTCACGTCGAACTATGAGATTTCGAGCCATGGAGTTCGCCCATCCCACGCGCCTTCGCCCTCTCCTTCGCAAAGCGTCGCGGCTTCTGCTCGTGCTTTGGATGGCCGCAGGGCTCACCCTCGCTGCCAGCGGACAGACCTCCTCACCGCTTCGTGATGCGAAGAAGCTGTATGTGGAACCGTTCGGAACGGGCGATCAGGCGGAGCAACTTCGACAGAGCCTGATCAAGCGTCTTCAAAAGGCCGGCGGGTATCAACTTGTGGATACCCGCAACGATGCGGATGCGGTGGTGAAGGGATCGGGACAGGTGTGGGTGCGTGGCCACTTCACCACCAATCCCCGTGCGCCCGGCTCCAGCCGCTCCGCAATCTATGGAGGGTTCCTTTCGGTGGAGATTGTCAGCCACGGCGGTGAGCCGCTGTGGTCGTACATGGTGACGCCCAGCAGGTTCGCGTGGAAAGGGATCGCCGACGACCTGGCTTCGACCATGGTTTCGCAGTTGCTCGCCACACGGGATACAGGCGGTGCCTCTACCAACCTCTCCGGCGCGGGCGCGACACTCCAGAGCACGACCCTGGCGGGAGCGGGCTCAACCTTTGCCGCTCCGCTCTATCGCAAGTGGTTCCAGTCCTTCCGTGAACTTCAACCGCAGGTTGCGATTACCTATGACGCAGTTGGTTCGGTTGCGGGTCCACAGGAGCTTGCGGAGGGTAAGGTGGACTTCGCAGCTACTGATTTTGTTGTGGGGATCGCGCCCGGGACCTCAACCGGCATGCGCTACATTCCGACCGTGCTGGGCGGTGTGGTTCCGATTTACAACCTCGACGGAATCACTCGCGATCTCCGTTTCACCCCGGAAACACTGGCCGACATTTACATGGGCAAGGTCAGGAAGTGGAACGATCCAGAGATCAGGAATTCGAACCGGGATATCGATCTGCCGGATCGCGAGATCGTTGTGCTCCATCGCTCGGACGGCAGCGGCACCACTTTCGCCTGGAGTGACTTCCTTTCGCAAGTCAGTTCTGCGTGGAAGGACTCGGTTGGTTCGGGAGCGAGTCTCAACTGGCCAACCGGAACCGGCGCCAATGGCAATGAAGGCGTGGCCGCAGCAGTGCAGGCAACGCCGAACTCCATTGGCTATGTGGAGTTGGTGTATGCGATCCAGCACCAGTTGAGCTATGGCTCGGTGCGCAATCATGCGGGCGAATACATCCGCGCCAGCATTCAGAGTCTTGCGGAAGCAGCCAAAGAAACTGCGGGCAGCGGCGACGCGTTTCACTCGCTCGCGCAGCCCACCGGCAAGGACGCGTATCCCATCACCAGCTTCACCTGGCTCCTGATACCGCAAGCGATTGATGACCCGCAGAAGAAGGCTGCCTTCACGGCGTTGGTTCACTGGATCCTGACTTCAGGACAGAAAGAGTGCTCCGCCCTGGGCTATGCGCCGCTCCCCTCTGAAGTGGCACAGCGGCAGTTGCAGCTATTTGAAATACCTCAATAACGCCGAGATGACAGAGTTGCGGAAACGTGACGAAGAGGATGCCCCTGCGCCAGGAACTAGGTCTGGTCCACTACCGCTCGTGGCGAAACAAAACAGCGGCGCGGCATATACCAGCATGGGGTGAAACCCCATGAAACGGGTGGGTATAGAAGACGAGCGCTGAAGGCGCGACATATAAACAGCCGCGGAAGCAGACCTCTGGCCGCAACTTCCATGGCGATCGAATCATGTATTTTCGGAGAATTGGGCGAGAACATATGTCGGGCCTTCAGCCCTTCAAACTCTCACCAGTCAATCATGGGGCTTCACCTCCCCAGCGAGCAAAGAACAAAGACCGCTCGCCGGGGTCCCCGTTCCGCCCCATGCTGGTATATGCCGCGCCATTGGCGCTGGTCCGTTCCGCCACCAACAGCAAGGGCTACACCCGGCCTCTGGATGTCAGGTGTTGTTTCTTCCTCCTCTATTGCCTATCGGAACCGCAGCATCAGGAGATTTGCTTTAAAGCGCCTTCGGTCGAGATGACAGGGTTGGAATAAGATTGCCGCGCGCAATCAGTGCGCCGGTGCATCCAGGTGGTGACAGGCCACGACATCGAAGGTGTTCAGAGACGACGCCATGGTATTCACCCGCAGCAGAATCTCGAAGTGGGCGTTGCGATCATGGGGATCGATACCGTGCTCCTGCAGCACACGAGCGATGGAATCCACATCGGTGACCAGTCTGAAGGCTGCTTCCGTGGCAACGGAGTTGGAGCCAGCCAGGACAAGAATGTTTCCTGTCTGGTTCTGATTTGCCAGCAGGCCGATGATCGCAAAGGCCTGCCCGGTTCCCCACCCCGGAATGGTGGGCGCATACGCAGGCGCTTCTCCATGCTCCGGACGCCGGTTGTAGACGACTTCTTCATGGCGTACAGGATCGTATTTGAAATAGAAATCGAGACGGTCCTCAAAGAGAGCCAGCCAGGGGTCGGACAAGGGGCTGCCGAGCAGGATGAAGTTATCTTCCGTCTTGAAGTCCTGGGATTGAAGAGCGCGGGCGCGATAGGTATTGATCAGGCTCGAAGGCAGCAGTCCCCGGACTCCAAGAGCGAAGTCCGCGTCGATGATGGGAACGTTGTAACCCTTGAACAGTTTTTCGACGACAGCCGAGGGATGATCCAGCATCGGCTGCGCCGGCACGTAATGATGATCGGCATAGTCCGTGAGTGAGATCTGAGTACCGGTGATCCCCTGGATGGTGGCAATATCCGGATCGCTGAATACAATCTTCAATTGCCCCTGGCGCGGCAGCATGGCCGACCACGGCAGACGGTCAGCCTTGGCCGCCTGCGTGCGGAAGTGCCAGGAAGCAAATAAAAGCATCATCAACAGCAGCATGGCGGCGATCGGCCCGTAACGGCGCCACCCGGAAGCTCCCGGAGCCGGCTGACTGATGGTCTCCACTTGTGGAGGTGATGCCGGCGCTGGAGATTCCTCTGCTATGGACGCAACAGTTTCAGGCGCGACCGTCTGTTCGTTCAATGCAATGACATAGGATCCCGGGAACAGATCCAGACGAATGCTGGTCTCGGCGTCATCATAGAAACGCTTCAGTCTTCTTCGGACGTCGGTAGCCGTGACCCGAACGATCGCATCCTCGCCCGTATCGTAGGACGGATCGCGGCCGAACAACTGCACGCCGATCACCCGCTCTTTCAGCTCGTCGTGCTCACCCGCCAATGTCTTATCGACAAGGTACTGGAGGAACTCGCAGCTTCTGCGGCTTCGGTTGAACGCGCGGCTTGTGACGATTTGATGAAAGTGATGCCGGACCTCACTCTCGCGAGAGACGATCGGATCGGTTTTTAGGGAAAACGGATCGCTATCTAACTGTCCCGGTTGCATCGAGTTCACGCTCACCAACCTATCAAGCGGGCCATTGATAGCGATTGAAAACACCGTTACGAGATAAACAATCCATTTACATAGAGATAGCAAACCGTTAGGAATCCTGCCCTAACTGCTTGATTGCATGGATGCACGTGTAGATAAGGAGGCACATACAGTTCACAGGCGGTGAGAGATGACGTTGATGCAAAGCAGCCGGACACTCCGGCATATCGGTTGGGCGCTGGTCTTTTTGATGGGCACGTATCTTCACGCGCATGGGCAATCGGACACCAGTGCGATTGCAGGTTTCGTGAAAGATCCATCGGGGGCCCTGGTTCCAGGCGCGCAGGTCACCGTGACCTCGGAAGCAACCAAAGAGAGCCACACGCTGACCACCGATGGCAAGGGATACTATTCGCTATCCAGTCTTCAGCCGGGCTTCTATACCGTCGCTGTGCGGATGCCTGGATTCAAGGCGTTTGAAGGCCTCCACAACAGGCTGGATGCGGTTACCACCCTGGCGGTCAATGCCACGCTGAGCGTGGGGGCTTCCGATGAGTCTGTCGAAGTGACGGCGAAAGCCGACCTGGTGCAGACCGATTCGGGTGCGGTGCAGCACCAGATCACCGAGGAACAGATCCAGCATCAGGAGCTCAACGGCCGCAACCCGGTCTACATGGCGGAAGTGCTGCCCGGTGTGATCACGGGAGCCACACTCGGCGATTTCAACTTCGGCGTCAGCAAGCCTGGCCTCTCGATCAACGGCGCGCGCTCGACAGACACGGCTATCACCATTGACGGCGCTCCCGGGGTGCGCACACGTGCCAACACCTATGTAATTGGCGCACCCAATGTGGACTCGACGGAAGAGATTCAGGTGCTCACCGCCGCGTACTCCGCCGAATACGGCGGCGCCGGCGGCGGTCAGGTTCGCATGGTCAGCAAAAGCGGGACCACCGACTTCCACGGAACGGGATATGAGTATCTGCGCAACTCCGCGCTCAACGCGAATACATGGTCGCGCAACACCAGCCCGACAACACGCTTCGCCTCGCCCTTTCGCTATAACGACTTTGGCTTCGCCGTAGGAGGCCCGGTATGGACACCTGGCCTGCCGTCCATCCTGCGCAAGAAACTATTCTGGTTCGTCGCGGAAGATTGGATTCGCTACCGCTTCACGGATACCGTCTTTCAAACCGTTCCCACAGCCCTGATGCGGACGGGTAACTTCAGTGAGTTGCTCAGCACCAATCCGTTCTACAGCGGAACGAAGGTTATTACCAATCCAACGAACTGCACAACCGCGGGCGGCAAGAAAACGTGCGCTCCCTTTGCCGGAAACATCATCCCCCAGGGCATGCTAGGCCCGAACGGCATGGCCATCATGAACGCCTATCCCATGCCCACCCCGGGTCTTCTCGTCAACGGGAATAAGAACTGGGAAGCCGTTGCCGCGCATCCCATCAATCAGCGGAAAGGTTCGTACAACTTCGATTTCGTGTTGAACGACCGGCACCGCATCTCCTATCGGCGCTCGGACCTTTCTTACAACGAGTACTCGGCACTGGACGGCGGAGCGGGGCTGACCGGCAAGTACAAGATATGGCCGAACCAGGCGAACACCCTTGCCTGGACCTGGATCATTACCCCAACCCTCATCAATGAGATGAATGCCACCGTGAGCATCGACAAGGTGGCAAGCCCTATCGATCCCTCGCAGATTGGCTTCAATCGCAGCAAGCTGGGCATCAACTACAACTACATCGTTCCCGGCGGGAAGGATGTCGACAAGATTCCTACACTGGCCCTTTCAAGCCCCTTCTTCAGTCTGACGGGTGGACCGTATCCCTCCCATTCCGGCGGCCCGATCTATACCTTCAGCGACAGCCTGTCGAAGGCAACCGGGACGCACATGATCAAAGCCGGGTTCCAGTTCGACTATCGCGGCGAGAACGACGACGACCAGATCAACATTACGACCGTTCCCGGAGGCGGCAGCAATCAGAACGGAACCTTCGCTCTTACCGACGCTTATGCGAACGGCAGCGGTCTGGCTATCTCCAACCTGGCCCTGGGACTGGCCGACGGCTATACGGAAATTGGGCCGCGGGCTTACACCCTCTGGCGCGGCGCCATGTATGAAGGCTTCGTACAGGACTCATGGAAGATCAGCCCCAGGCTGCATCTCGACTTTGGTGTGCGCGATACAGTCGTTGCTCCATTCCACGCGCTTTGGGGAAATGCCGCTTACTTCGTGCCCAGCCTGTATAACCCGTCCCAGGCAGTCACCATCGACCCGAACACAGGTCTGGTGGCAGTGGGCAGCGGCAACCAGTACAACGGCATGGTGATTCCCGGGCTCTCCGGCTTCCCGAACGGAGCGGCGCAGCACGGAGTGTTTCAGGCCACCAGCCCCGGAGCCTATGCCACGCTGTTCAACAACAACCTGCCGCAGGGTCTGGTCAACGTTCAGAACGCCTTCCAGCCGCGCGCGGGTATCGCTTACCAGTTCAGCGATAAGACAGTGGTTCGCGCCGGCGGAGGCCGTTATGTAACCCGCATGGGCCTGCTGGACAATATCTTCCCCGGTGGGAACTCTCCGTTCCAGCCCTTCGTTACCGTAACGAATGTTTCGATCGACAACCCGGGAGCCCAGTTGACCTCGTCCACGGCGCCCACCCTGGCCGTGACAACGTATGACCGCAACATGAAGCAACCGGAAGCATGGAACTGGAATGTGACGGTCGAAAGACAGTTGCCAGGAAATTCGGTGCTCTCGGTTGCGTATGTTGGCCGCCGCGGGCTTCACCTGTGGGACTCAGCGGACATCAACCAGGCGCCTGCCGGAACCACCTATGCGAATCCTCACGTCAATATTGCCGCGCTGGTTCCGTACAAGGGCTTTTCCCGCATCCTGATGGAACAGAGCGCCGCCAGCTCCAGGTACAACTCGCTGCAGGTCTTCTGGAATCGCCGCTTCACCCACGGGCTGGGCTTCACGGCAGCCTACACACTCGCTAAAAGCATGGACAACAGTTCCAGCTACAGCGACACGGTGCCGGACACCTACAACACCAGCAATCTGTGGGGGCCGTCCACGTTCGACGTTCGGCATGCCTTCGTTGGCACCTTCACCTATGACCTGCCATTCCTGAGAGGACAGCAGCACCTGGTCAACAAACTGGTTGGCGGATGGCAAGTCAGTGGTACCGCGCAGTACCTGGCTGGGGCTCCTGGAACCGTCTACAGCACCAACACAGACTACGCGGGAACCGGCGTACCCGGTGTGCCCCAGTTCTGGGTGCTCAATGGCACACCTACCTATCCACACCAGTTCTCGGGTACCGGTGCTCCTGCTTCCAACACGTTCTTCAGCACCACCACACCTACCGGCGCTCCGCTGTATACGCCGCCTGCCCAGGGCACCTTCAATCTGCAGCCTGGAATTCGAGACGTCATCTACGGTCCCGGCTTCCAGGATTGGAACGCGGGACTGTTCAAGAGATTCGTCATCAACGAACGCAACCTCTTCGAATTTCGTGCTGAAGCCTACGACGTCTTCAACCACCCCAACTGGTCCGCCCCGAATGTGACAGCCGGCACGGCTACCTTCGGGAAGGTCACCGGCAAAACCGATCTGGCGCGGCAGCTCCAACTGTCGCTGCGCTATTCGTTCTGATCGGGGTGGAGACGGTGGAAACACCGTCTCCGCTTTGATATCTCACCAGAGATTTTCCTCAATGTACGCACGTGACCACAGCGTGATGTGAAGGACTACAGCCTTCGTCCAGGCATCCTGTAGACTCTGCAATTCCTTCTCGTCGTGAATGGCATCGGCAAAGAACCCACGGATTGGAAGCACCACGGGAACGAAGCCGAGAAGGTAGCGAAACGGCACAACCGGCGGCGTGTGGGCGTTGTCCGTCTTGTTCTTCTTTGCCGGTGTGTGACGAAGCCCGATCTCCTGCTGATAGTTCAGCCAGTCGCGGTCATGGGGACGTAGCGCCACGTCCACGACCCACTGAACGAAACGCTGCTTGACGCTGGCTTTGTAGGCATCGTCCGGTGTTCCATCGGGCTTGAAGAACCATTTGGCCAGGTGCGGTTGGGAACCGATGACAGCGCGCCAGGAATCGACCATCGATTCGGCCTTTGCCTGAAACACCTCGGCGTGCCGCGCCAGCACGGCGGCGTCCTCCGCATTCCATCCGGCCGTCTGTTCGAGCTGGGATAGCTCTTCTTCGGAAACCGGGGACAGGGCGCTCTCCGGAGCGCCGTAGTCGTAGCCGGGAATGGACAAGGGTGGGTTCGTGTTGGATCCGCTCATTGTCCGGCCTCTGCGGGTTCGACCTTCTTGATGATGGCGCGATAGATGGAGTGGATCGCACCGGATGCCTCCACCTTGCGCGCATTTTCCTGATGCACAGGGTGTGCGGCCAGCTTGGCGCGATACACCTCATACTCCGCCATGGTGCCGATGTCGATGGTGGCAAAGGCTTCGCTGGTGGCTCCGGCAAACTCGGTGGGTGCATAGTAGCCGGTGATGCGGCCGCCGCTTACGGCGATCGGGTCGAACTCCGCCTGCGCATAAGCGCGCCAGTCGGCAAGCTTGTTGGGGTCGATGGTGTATTTCAGGAACAGGGTGTACATAACAATTCTCCTGCACCGATTGGATGCCAGGCTCCCGGCGGAACATTTCGGTATGGGCCGAAGTGTCCGCGAAAAAGAATGCGCATACTGGATGCATGAGTGACGCACTAGCCAACGCTGCCCGGCTGCTGGCAGAACCCGCCCGGGCGGCGATGCTGCTGCAGTTGATGGGAGGCCGCGCCGTGCCCGCGGGAGAACTGGCCGCGGCAGCCCACGTCAGCCCACAGACGGCAAGCGAGCATCTCGCGCGGCTCACTGAAGCTGGCTTCATCACCGCACAACGCCAGGGGCGGCACCGCTACTACGCGCTCGCCAATGAGGGAGTCGCCTACGCCGTGGAGTCGTTGCAGGTACTGTCGTCTCCGCAGCCAGGCTCAGCGGACCGGGAAGCGCGGCCTGCTCTTGGCAGCCTCGAGCATGCACGCACCTGCTACGCGCATCTCGCGGGCTGGCTGGGTGTGGCCATCACCGATGCCCTGGTGCGTGAGGACTACCTCAAGCCGGCAACGGGCAGAGCCTTCCTCATTACCGATGGTGGAAGAACATGGTTCGAACAGCGAGGCATTGCTGTGCCCCACTCGTCAGGCACAGCCGACGCGAAGCTCGCGCGTCAGTGTCTCGACTGGACAGAACGCCGCCCACACATCGCCGGCACGCTGGGTATTGCCATGTACAAACGATTCACCGAACTCGGCTGGATTGCTCCCGCACGTAAGACACGCGCAATACGAATCACGCTGGAAGGCCGGCAAGCCTTCGCGAAGCATTTGAAGCTCGTGGTGGGCTGACCGAATCATCCTTGCATTCGCTGCACGATACTTCTCTGGATGGATCGGCAAAAGTTGCGAATTCGTTCTCGATCCTTATAGGCGCTCGCAATTCTTTCCCCGTCATAGCATGTAACCGTTGCTTCTCCGCTGGAGACGAGCATTACCTTCGTGTCGACCGAAGGTAGCTCAATCAGCGAGTGTCACGGCATCGAGCGATCCACACTTCCCCACTCCAGTGAGGGCCTGCATGAAAGCTGAAAAACTTCTTCCGTAAGCTCGTTGTCGCCCGCAATCACCAGCCAGATGAGAAAGACTGGCGCCCACCGCTAGACAGGCGTGCGGCGTTGCGAACTCTCGGTGTTGTCGCGGTGGGAACCGCTCTGGCAGGCTGCGGCAGCGGAGGCAGCACAACCAGTTCCGGCTCATCCACTGCTACCAGTGTGTTGTTAGGTGCTTCATCAACATCGGTGGATGTGGACACGTCGATCACGCTTACAGCTCGGATTTCCCCAACCGTTCAGGAGCAAGAATCTCCCGCCTAGGTGGATGTGAGCTGCTGTGATGAACGCAATGCTATCTATTTTGTTTCAGTGATTGAAGGGGCTAATCTTCGTTTTTCTCACTCTCGCCGTCCCCCTCTGGCCCGCTGACATCTTGGAGGGTGATGTATACCGAAAAGTCACGCCAGACAGACTGAGCGAATTGGATGGCAAAGGATTGATACGAAGAAAAACATCGTGCGGCAGCAATGATAGTCAAACCAGCACAAAACCATAGAGTTGGCTCTGAGTGAGGCAAAGCATGCTTCCAGAAGTCCGAGGGCTGGGATATTGCCACCCAGAAGCCGATTCCAAGAAAGGCTACGAGCAAGGATCCCGACAAGATCACGGTTGCCATTTTGCTGCGGGTAGAATTTCGGGAAAGTGCGATGCATGAAGAAACAATGCCCGTGACAGTCCCCAAAATTGCGAAGGCCGCAAACATTCTTTGCATCCATATATGACTACCGTGGCATGCGAAGGACCATCCTGCAAGGTAGAACGTTCCGGCGAGAAACGCTGCAGATAGCCCTCTCATCATGGCGTACAGTCCCTGAAACTGCTCGACATAATGTGCGGTTTTCTGGGCAATAAGATAGCTGCGGGCCTGAAAAAAAGCGGTATTACGATTTCGCGAAACCTCTGCCGTACCATCTCCATCTTCAGCTAACCGAAGATCTATCCCAAATTTGCTTTGAACTTGTGAGGCTAGCTTTACCTTTAGATCCGTGCCAAAATTTGGGAAAGTTTTATCAAGCAGACGATCGGAGGGAAACCGAGGCCGTTTGGCAGTATCACGCATCACTTGGGACGGAACAGCGACACTCGCGATCGTTTGCAGGATGTGTCCAGCGAAATAAGACAGAGCCGCGAGGAAAAGTGCCTTGGATATATCTTGCTCCGGCCAGCTTCTTGAAGCGATGCCGATAGGCAACCAGAGCAGACCGAGAAATGCGACGCCTGGGAGCAGATATCCATAGATGTCATAAAAGTTAAATTGCTTGATCACCCGACTGCCCCATCTTTCTCAAGCGATATCTTCGAAAATCTCGCTTTGCGAAGGTCCGCTAAAATGGCTTGCAGAGTCTGCTCTGCATCTTTGGTGTCCTTTATGATTACCGACGCGACGCGCTGATGTCCTCCGCCTCCATATCGGTTGAAAATTTGGCCAAGTGGAACACTTTTGAAATGGCGCCATGGATTGCGCATGGCCGTAATCTTTGTGCCATCGCTAGACTTCAGAATGCCAACCGAATAGAGAGCCTTTGGGTACTCCATATATGGAGCATATCGACTGAGGGTGATTGTCTCTGAGCTCTCAACATCGAAAACAACAACTCCGTCGCGTTCTAAACGAGAAGATTTGCTGAATCTCGCTTGCCCTATTTGGATTCCCTTTCGCGCCCGCTGATATCGTTCTCTGACTTCCGACGATGCAGCGATACTTTCTAAACTCTTCGTGCTGAAAGAGTCCAGCAAAAATTGACAATATTCGGGTGACGAATCGGACATGAAGCTGAGATTGATGCGCAAAGCCGGTGCGTCCCCGAGAACAGCATCTTTGACAGAGTCATATTTCGCTCCATCAATACGATTAGCCCATTGGACCATTTCGCGAAATCGAGACTGCCAGATTGTCCTGTGAGTATTCCGCCATATCACGGAAGCGCAGGACAGCGCCTTGGGGTCGAAGAAGGTGATGGCAGACTTCCTCTTCTGCCACTTTGTCTTCAATTCTGCAGTGATGAAAGAGGTCTCGTGATGATCCGCCCAGAAATCTGCGTCGGGATGATAAAGGAAGTCCACAACGGCAGCCGGACTTGACAACGAACTGGAGGCCCAGCCGTTTCGCTCAGAATAGCCGACAGGTACGACTTCGCTCCGCACCCAGCCTTTCTTTTTCCTCAAATACTCGGAGGCTAGAGTTGCGGAGACGATCCCGTCAAAACAGGGAAAATGAAGATAAACAGTCAGTCCATTTGCCATCGCCCACCTGAACTTTACAATAGCACCGAAGCCAACCACCAATTCGCACAGGAACTGATTCGCGGTGTTGCGACTTGGTCACCCGCCGTCCGGGCTCGACGGGAAAGCATGAGGCGGTCGTCACATGAATGTCTCGCTGAAAGATTGCCACGAAGACGAGGTGGCCATTCGCTAACGGCATGAGGTTGCGAAACATTCGAAGATTCTTATGGCAACCAGTTCGAGATACCCATCGTCGGTACTACTGCACTGCGGCTTCTGCATTACGAAATCCACAACAGCAATCACGCAGATATTCCCATGTAAAGCCCTTGTCTCTCCGACCATAATAGGATTTGTGTATGACTCTCCTTCGCCTCCTTACGGTTCTTCTGTGTCTTGCCTCACTACTCGCCAACGCACAGCAGAGTCCCCTTGCCCCGCACTCCATGTATGAGCCGCCGGCTGGGCAGGCTGCAGCTTCGCTGGCTGCGAGTACGGCGAAGTCGCCGGCGGACCTGATTACTACCGGCGAGAAGACCGACTGGAAGCAGACGGGCGTGTACGCCGAGGTCATCACGTTGATGCAGCGGATGGAGAAGCGCTCGCCGTTTGTGAAGGTCATTCAGTTTGGCACGACCTCCGAAGGCCGGGCGATGTATGCCATGGTGGTGTCGTCCGACAAGGCGTTTACACCGGCAGCGGCCGAGAAGACGGGCAAGGCCGTCATCCTCATCCAGAGCGGCATTCATTCGGGCGAGATCGAAGGCAAGGACACCGCGTTGATGCTGGTGCGGGATATGACCATTGCCAAACTGCCGCACCAGGCCGCGTGGCTGAACAAGGCCATCTTTGTGGTCATCCCGGTGTTTAATATCGATGGCCACGAGTCGCGCAGCCCGTTCAACCGCCCCAACCAGAATGGGCCGGAAACTGCCGGCACCCGAACGAACGCGCAGTTGCTCAACCTGAATCGCGACTACGTGAAGGGCGCAACGCCCGAGATGAAGGGGTGGCTCAGGCTCTACCACCAGTGGATGCCGGACTTCATGTTCGACAA
This sequence comes from Acidobacteriaceae bacterium, assembly GCA_036498835.1. Classification (GTDB taxonomy): domain Bacteria; phylum Acidobacteriota; class Terriglobia; order Terriglobales; family Acidobacteriaceae; genus Granulicella. Next base: position 40,107 of record DASYEV010000211.1, read on the forward strand.
CCATGTCACCGACGGCGCGGACTACCAGTACGACGTGACCTGGGACATGGCGCACCATGGCGATATGGGCGAGCCCACGCGTGAATGGGTGAACGACCGCTTTATCCCGCAGTTGAACAAGCGCATGGAAGCGGGCGGGCACCTTGTATCTCCGTATGGTGCGCTGCGCAGGACGCCCAGCGGCAAGCGCGAGTTCTTTGTGGAAGTATTCTCGCCGCGCTATTCGCACATCTACACCGCCGCACTGAACCGCCCGTGCCTGCTGGTGGAAACGCACAGCCTGAAGAATGCGAAGACGCGCGCGTGGTCCAACTACGACATCATGGTGGACTCCATCGATATCGTCACCGAAGACCCGCAGGCGCTGCGCACCGCAGTACGCGCGGCCGACGCCAAATACGCGGCCATGGCAGGCGACCGCAAGGCGCCGCCGATCTACTTAGCCGGCAAGACCAGTGACGCAAGCCATCCGCTCACTTACCACTCGCTGAAGACGGCGCCCTTCCAGTCGGAAATTACCGGGAGCATGGTCACTCGCTACACCGCTGAGAAGGACGACATCGAGACGGTGACGCATGATGACATCGACACCACCGCAGAGGCGCAGGAACCGCTTGGCTTCCTGATCCCGGCGGAGTGGAAGGAGATTGCCGACGAGCTGGCGCTGCATGGCGTGCAGATGGAAAAGACCACCAAACCACTGGACCAGGAGTTCGATACCTGGCGGTTTACCGACGTGAAGTACGCTGCCGCAGCCTTTGAAGGCGGCATGATGGTGGACTACACCATCCATCCCGTGCACGAACGCATTGCCATCCCCACCGGATCGTACTGGGTTCCGATGCACCAGCAGCGCGCGCGGCTGATCATGGCTCTGCTACACCCTGCGGCCCCGGATGCTCTGCTGCGCTGGGGCTTTGCCGGCTCCATCTTTCAAACCATGGGACGGATCGGCGCGGCACAGTACCTGACCGTACCCATCGCCAACAAGGTCGCGGAAGAGAACCCCGCACTGTTGGCCGAGTTCCAGCAAAAAGTAAAAGACGATCCCAAGTTCGCCGCCGACCCCGAAGCACGCGTGTCGTGGTGGGTGGCGAGGTCGAATTATCAGCCTTCGGCGGTGAATCGGTATCCGGTGGTTGAGGTTTGGGAGGCGCAAGGAAGTAGGAAGTAAGGGGGCGAGGGATTAGGGTTTAGGGATTAGGGTTTAGAAGGCCGACTGACCCGTGACTGTCTTGCCTTGGCCTTTCTTGTTTGTCATCCCCGCAGGGGATCTGCTGTTCTCTCTGCTACGCAACCCTGTTGTCCGGGGGCTCGGCTGCCAGCAAGGGCAGGGCAAAAGCAGATCTCTCTGCTACGGTCGAGATGACAGTGTTGTGGGCGGCACAAAAAACAGCAGATCCCCTGCGGGGATGACAACAAGAAAAACAGATGCGAAGTGGCCTGTTCTAGAACCCTCGCCCTAACATCTAAACCCTCAGCGGTTTTCTAAACCCTAGCCCCTAAACCCTGAGCGCCACGATCTATTCCCTCGCCTCGCCCTTCCGTCCCGCCAACCGTCCATCCATATCCGCCAGGACATAGGCGACAACCGAAAGCATGGCTGTATTGCGTTTGAAGGAGTCGGGGTCGACTTTGTCCAGGGTGTCGGCTTCGGTGTGGTGCCAGTCGAAGTAATGGTCGCCTACAGTATGAGGGCTGAGTGCGGGAACGCCGTCGGCGACGATGGGGGCGATGTCGGAACCGCCTCCGCCTGGGGAGACGGTGTCCGCGCCGATCGAGGTCAGCAGCGAGGCTATATCTTTCATGGTCGCCATCGATTGCTTCTCTTCAGGGGTAAGTGCGCTTTCGTCGAAGCCTGCGGGAGTGGGCGTGGCTGCGGCCTGGCCAGGTGCGGGAGGCGCAGGGCGGCGAGGGCCACCGAAGCTTCCGTAGCCCATGCCGAGAGGCTTCTCCGCGCCGCCGTCCATCTCAATGGCTGCGACCTGGTTGCCGATCTTGTCCCCGATCCACGTGCGGTAGGCTCGCCCACCGGCGCCGCCGTTTTCTTCATTCACCCAGAAGACGATGCGGACGGTGCGCTTCGGATTAAGGCCGAGCTTGTGCAACAGGGACACGGCTTCAAAGGTTGCCATGATGCCGGAGCCATCGTCCTGCGCGCCCTGGCCGACATCCCAGGAGTCGATGTGGCCGCCGAGAACGACGACTTGTTCCGGATGCTCGCTGCCGACGATCTCGCCGATCACGTTGCCGGCCTGGACATCAGGCTCCATATGCGCGTCCATCTGGAGATGAATCTGCACGGGACCTTCCTTGGCGAGACGCTCGATCATCAGCGCGTCCTCGACGGAGATGGCGGCGGAAGGGACCTTGGGCTGCTTCTCGTCATAGCGCAGCGTGCCGGTGTGCGGTATCTGCAACGCAAGCCCCGTAGCCGAGCGCACCAGCACGGCGGCCGCGCCTTTGGCCGCAGCGCGTGAAGGGCCGCCGGTACGGTACATCGAACCCACACCGTAGCCGTGCCATCCGGGGTTGAAGACGACGATCTTGCCTTTGATCTGCGCGTCAGGGATCGCGTCCAACTCGGCGAAGTCATGCACAAAGACGACAGGAGCGGTGATGCCTCCGGGAGGCGTGGCCACGCTCATGCCGAGACCCAGCATATGCAGCGGCTTGGTCACCGGCGCCACCAGCGAGGCGGACTCATTGCCGCGGACCCAGTGCGGCACCATCACCGGCTGGATCTGCACGTTCTGCAGCCCGGCTTTACGCATGAGATCCGCACCCCAGTTCACGGCGGTGTTCAGCGGAGCGCTGCCGCTGACGCGCTTGCCGATGTGGTCGCAGAGATAGGTGAGCGCGGCGTAGCCATCGTTGTCGGACATGGCGGCCCGGAGGATGCGGTCGGCGTCGGCTTTGTATTTAGCAGCGAGCGGGCCGGGTATGGCGGGCATCGTCGTGGGGCGCTCACCAGGCGCGCCCATCTGGGCGGTAGCGAAAGGGTGGGCGGCGGTGAGGGCGAGGAGTGTGACGAGGGCGCCAAGACGCTTCATGGTGGGGTCCTTCGGAGGTGGTTAGTGGCCTGCCGGGGCGTGGGTGCCGCTGCAGGCGGGTGAAGCAGATCCCCTGCGGGGATGACAAACAAGAAAGGCAACGACAAGGACAATGACGTGGCAAAGGAAAAGTCCGGGCCTTGGAATGCATGGCCCGGACTTCCCTTTTGTTCGGCAGAACTGGTTAGAAGATGATCTTGCCTGCAAATTGTACGTTGAACGGTTCGCCCGGGCCGATGCCCGGAGCGCCGCCGCTGTTGCGGGTGGAACCGCTGCGGCCGAAGCTTCCCGAAGAGAAGGTGGCCGTAGGGTTGGAGAGGTTGGTGTGGTTGAAGATGTTGAACATTTCCGCGCGCAGCTGGAGGCTCACACCTTCGCGGATACGTGTGTTCTTCACCAGCGAGGCATCCGTGGTGAAGAAGCCCGGTCCACGGAAAGCATTGCGTGCCGCCGTGCCGAACGTGCCGGCGGTTGGGTTGGCGAATGCGGCCGGGTTCAGGATCTGCGCGTAAGGTGTGCCGCTGGTGGGTGTGATCAGCGTTTTGCCGGTTGCGCTCTTCCATGAAACGCCAGGAACGAGGTTGACGCGGTCCTGGTTTTCACCGGTGCCGCTGATGTCCGAACCCACCTTCACGGAGAAGGGCGTGCCGGTAAATGCAGTGACGAAGGCGTTGCCCTGCCAGCCCCTGGTCAGGATGGCAAGACTGTGGCCAATCTGCGGAACCTCATACACGACATAGCCGTTGAAGGTATGGCGCACATCGAAGTCCGCGTTGCCATAGTCTCCAGCGAGATTCGCCGAGTCCTGAGGAGCCAGGCCACGGGTGCTGGAGATAACGTCCAATGCGTGACCATAGGTGTAGGAGCCCTGTGCGCTGAGGCCGTGGTATCCACTGGTGCGGATGCTGGCCTGCAGGGAGTGATAGTTCGAGGTACCTTCGCTCTGAATCTCGTTGACGGCGCCGATGCTCGCATAATTCGGCACAGTCTTGGCGACGTAGATAGGGCGGCGCGTGAGTTCCGACGCCGCGGAATTGGAAGCTCCGGGCCGGGCCTGGTTGATGTCGTTCAGATCGAACAGGCGGCGGCCGACTGAACCGACATAGCCGAGAGTCGCAATGGTACTGCGGCTGATCTGGTATTGGGTGTTCAGGTTGAAGTTCTGGATGTAGGCCGTGCGGAAGTGGGGGCTGATGGTGGCCAGGCCAAAGATCGTGCCGGCGCCGGGAGTGATGTTGAAGGGATCGACGCCCGTCTGCCACTGATAGAAGGTCGGGCTGACGTTGTAAACCGGCGTAGATCCAGTGTTGTTGGCTTGCAGACCGACCGCGCCACCGTTGCCGGGACGATTGTCAAAGAAGCCGTTGAAGTTGGGCGCATCGAAGTACAGGCCATAGGTTCCGCGCACCACCATCTTGGGAGCCACTTCGTAGGAGAAGCCAACGCGAGGACCAAGGTTGGTGTGATTACCCGGGTAAACCCCCGGCTTGCCTGAGTTGCCGGAAAGCACCAGGCCGTAACCGTCGGCACCGGAAGCTCCGGGGCGATAGGTGGACATTACGCCATCCGAAGTGAACGGTGCGTTGTAGTCATAGCGGAGCCCGTAGTTCAGAGTGAGCTTCGTCGACAACTGGAACTGGTCCTGCGCGAACAGCGCGAAGGTGTTCTGGTAGATGGAGCGGCGCAGGTAGCCCTGCGTGAAGCTCGACGAAGCGACATAGCCGGCAAGGTAGTCGGCCATGGCGCGGATGTCGGACGTAACGCTGGTATCCGTGGCATACGCTGTGCCACCGGCATTGGTGACCAGGGTGGCGATGGCGGCGTTGCTGGTTGCCGAACCGTTGAAGCTGAAGGTGCCGCGTACATTGCGCTGGTACTGCAGGTCCATGTAGTTGCGGCGGAACTCGCCGCCGAAACGGAACTGATGTTTGCCTGTGACCCAGGTGGCGACATCGGTGATGTGACCGGTGTAATCCTTGCGGCCCAGCGGTTGGGTTTCACCGGTTACGTCGAGCCCGGAGATGGTAATGGTCGGCGCGCCGAAGAGCGAGGGGTTGGTGACGCCGGTGTTCAAGCCGAGCGCGGGCATGTTGTAGCTGTGGTTGGCGTCATTGAAGGTCTGGTTGAAAATTCCGACCGCAGCGAGCAGTTGGTTGGAAACGCGATCGGTGATGGCCCAGTTATGCGCGAGCGAGAAGTTCTGCGTGATGTCGGGCGCGACTTCGTAGTACTCATACACGTTGGTGCCGATGGTTTCGTACTGCCGGCCGGTGCCGATGAAGGACTGCAGGCGAAGATTCTGGCGCGATGTTAAGTTGTAGGTAACGTTGCCGATGACGTTGTCACTGTAGCCGGTTTGAGGACGCGGATCGAAGTAGTTGCCTGCCGCTGCGGGACCCGCGGGCTTGTTGCCCTGGGGCCAGATGGAGAGCACGCTCAAGGAAAGCGGGTTGACCGTAAGTCCATGCTTCGCCAGCAGCGCCGTACCGGCCTGAACATAGGCGGTGGTTGGTTCGGTGGAAGCGATGCTGCCGATGACGAACATCTGGCGTTCGTAGTTCAGGAAGAAGAACGCCTTGTCCTTGAGGATGGGGCCGCCGAGCGAACCGCCAAACTGCTGGTTGCGCAGTGTCGCTTTACGTTGAGTCGCAGTGAGGAATGGCGAGCGCGCCGCGAAGAACTCGTTGCGATTGAAGTAATACGCCGAGCCATGGAAGTTGTTGGTGCCGGTCTTGATGGCCAGCGAGATCAGACCGCCGCCGTTGCGGCCGGATTCGGCGTTGGCTTGCGACTGCACGGTGAACTGATCGATGGCGTCGATGGGAATCGTAACGCCGGCGATGGAACCGACGCCGCCCTGGTTGGCGGCTGCGCCATTCTGCCAGATGTCGTTGTTATCCGCGCCGTCGATCTGGTAGTTGTTCTGGTTGGTGCGCGTGCCGTTCAGCGAGCCCGCACCGTTGTAGCCGGGCGTGATCTTGATGAGCTGCGTGAAGTCGCGGCCGTTGAGCGGGATGTTCACCACGGCGGTATCCGGCACAACGTTGTTGTTGGTGGAAGAGACGGTATCGATAGACACTGCCGCTGCATTCACTTCCACATGCTCGGTGGACGATACACCCAGCTTGATGTCCAGCGCATAGACCTGGCCAGGCTGAACGGAAATCTTGTCGATGGTGGTGGGCTGAAAGCCGGAGCCTTCCACCTTGATGGTGTAGACACCAACCGGCAGATCCTGGAAGCTATAGGCGCCGGCGCCGGTGGAATCCATGGCGCGCTGGTAGCCAGTATCCGTTCCAGTGAGCATGACTTTGGCGTGCGCGACGACAGCGCCTGTGGCGTCCTGCACGTTGCCGGCGATGCCTCCTCGATAGGTTTGTGCGGACAGGGTGTAGGTCATCGTGCACAGCAGGACAATGACCGCGGAATAGAAAACTTTTGCAAGTAGCCTCATAAAGTAGTGCTCTCCTTACTCATTCCGGTGGAACAAATTGTTTTAACTGCTCGGAGGTATAGGCACACGTCACCGTGTCAGGCGCAAGGCTCCTGATTCACGGTCCTGGCGTTCAGAACCGCGCGCGGTGAGATTTAAGGAATTCATTTCACAGTAATCGGGTCGCAACAAACGCGCAAGGAGAAAGTCGGCGTTTGAGCTTCTTTTGTGACAAGAACTGGCGCGGGCGGAAGGCTTAGAGCACAGAGATCGGGGCGCGAGAGAGTACGCTTAGGTCGGCGACCAAGGGCCATAGTCCTTCCTT
>DASYEV010000212.1:0-7132 GCA_036498835.1 Acidobacteriaceae bacterium
TTTCCGGCGGCGGATCTGCACCGCGGGAGAGCATCTATGAAGAAGGTATGGCACTCATTGTCATGATTAGTACCATTGATATACCTTATAGTCTCATATGGATCGCCTAGCCCCTTTTTTCGAACAGTTCTCCCTTTCGGCCCGGATGTTTTATTCAGGGCAGCTGTGTGGTGTCTCTCCCACCCTTGATGAGCCGGCCGGCTATCTCCATTTGCTCCGCAAAGGGACCTTGACCGTCACTCACCCCAAGGCTCGCAAGCTGGTCCTCGATGCTCCAAGCATCCTGTTCTTTCCGCGTCCCCATGAACACCGTGTTCATGGCTCAGAAGAAGAAGGCGCTGAACTCGTCTGCGCGACCGTCAAATTCGGCGTCGGAATGTTGAATCCACTGATCGCCTCATTCCCGGAACCATTCGTGATCGCCCTGGATGCCCTTCCCGAGCTTGCCCCGGCCCTTGACCTCCTGTTCTCCGAAGCCACCTCCGAGCTGCCCGGCCGGCAGACTGCCCTTGATCGTCTCTTCGAATACATCCTGGTGCTTCTCATACGGTCTGCCATTGATGCACGCCGGGTCGATGGCGGCACCTTGATGGGTCTCAGCGATGAACGTCTGGGCAACGCGATCGAGAGCATGCACAAACACCCTGAAACCACCTGGTCGCTGGAAGGGTTGGCGCAGTGCGCGGGTATGTCCCGCGCGCGCTTCGCCGCCCATTTTCACAAGGTCGTCGGCATAACGCCATTTGACTACCTGACGAACTGGCGGCTCGGAATCGCCCAGACGATGTTACGCAAGGGCAATTCGCTGAAGCTTATCGCAGCCTCAGTCGGATATAGCAATGCCACCGCTCTCACCCGGGTTTTCACCCAGCGCCTCGGGATGTCCCCATCGGATTGGCTGGCTCGCAGCCGCGCGAACAAGACTTAGTTCACTGCTCTCGCGGAAGTGACTAGACGTCACCCTCGCCCAGCCTGCGATGGAAGAAATCAAAAACGACACGATACAGAGATAGCGCGAGTTCGGGGTCGTAGCGGGGTCCCTCGTCACGCATGAAGGCGTGCGCGCCATTGACCTCAAGCCAGTTGTACTTCAGGTTCAATTCGTCGAGCCGGCCCTGGACGATTCGCCGCCCCTCCAACGGGACATGCGGGTCCTGGCGTCCCCAGATCATCAGCAGCTCACCAGCAATGTCTTCTGCCCGCTTCAACGAGTCGTCTTGCATGCCCTTCGCAAGACTGCCCTTGTGAATGTCCGTTGCGTAGAAGCAGGCCGTGCCGCGGACATCCTTCTCCATGGCGGCTCGAAACGCAAGATGGCCGCCGAGACAGACGCCGAATGCGCCTAGCTTCCCCGTACAGTCGGGGCGTGATTTCAGATGATCCAGCACAGCGCGTGTGTCGGCGTCGAAACTGGCCAACTCCTTGGTCGTTTTCAACGCGTTGCCGCGGTCTGAACCTGCCTGGTCGTAGGCGAGAACTGTGCCTGGCGTTTCAAATTCGTGATAAACCTCGGGGACCGCGACGACATAACCATGGCCTGCAAGCAAGGCAGCCATTCTGCGTATGGGGCCCGTCACCTGAAAGATTTCGGAGTAAAAGACAATGCCTGGATACCTGCCGGCAGCTGCAGGCCGAAAGATGTGTGTCCTCATCAGGCCATAGGGCGTGGAGAGGTCAACGTATTCATCGCTAATGACGATCACGGGCTTTCCTCACCGACCATTGTCAAGCAGCCCCGCCCGGCGCGCTGGAAAAAATGTTGGGCGAGGATAAGCCGCGCCCGTCACTACTTGATGGGGCCGTCTTTCTCCGGTGTGCCGAAGTTCGGCGAGCCATCCGCATTCCAGGTGAACCGTTGCGCGCGAATTTCCCTGTGGGCCGCGGTCGGTGCATCCGTGTTCTTCGCCGCATAAGGCAGCCACATGCTGCCATCCTTCCCCTTCGCAAAGGTTCCACGGCCTGGTCCATAGATCCCATTCTGGGGCGACCACTCAAATACCGGATGCGGGGTCTTCTTCCAGTTGGACGGAACCATCGGATCACGTCCCGTAAGCGTCAGGAGTCCCAGGCAATAGCGCGGCGAGGCGGTATCGCTAGCGGAAAATACGACGAAGATCTTGCCATCGTGATAGAGCGCGGTTGGCCCTTCGTTCACCGGGTAGTTCTTTGTGGACCCTTCGCCTTTCTCCCAACCGGCTTCAGGGTGGGCAATCAGCGCGGCTTCGCCGTCAAACTCCATCGGAGATTTCAGCTTGCGGATATAGGTATCGTTGGCGCCGCTATCGACCGTGACGTACATCAGGTAGCGTGATTTGCCGACGACCAGCAGCGAGGGATCGATCGACTGCCTACCCGTCTCCAGCGCTCCTTTGAAGGTGTACGAGCCCAGCACATCGTCACCGTCGGATTCGAGCACATAGATCTTGTGCCTCTCACCGGTCACTTGCGCCGTGAAGTATACCCACCAGTGGCCATCCATCTTCCACAACGTCGGCGACCACGTCTGGGTCATGCCCTCTTTGGGGGTGTAGATCACGTGCTGCGTAGCCGCCGATCCGCTGGGTGTTGGTCCAGTCCACAGCGAGATATCGCGTCCCGTCGCCGTCAGCACATACTGCCCGTCTTTGGTCACCGGATCCCAGGTGATAAAGGGATCGGCGTGAGAAAGGATCGGGTTGGTTGCCTGGGCCAGTGACGTAGCCGCCACACACAACAAACCCAGCATTGGGGCAAATCCTGAGAGCTTCATCGAAACAGTTTCCTTCCGCAGATTTCTCTAGTGGACGTTTGAAATGGGAAAAAAGACAGCGGATGTGCCCGGAACGCTTGAAAGCGATTCGAGCGACATCCGCTGGGAGGGATCGTTGGTTAGAACGCGATGCGGAATTGAACGTTCAGATTGCGCCCCGGCGCATCCGAAGTCGGTACGGTTCCCTGGTTCAGGGTGCCGAACGCGGTGTTCGAGGGATCGATGACGAACTTCGCCGTTTCCATGTTGAAGTGGTTGAGAACGTTCGAGGCCTGCAGGCGGACCGTAGCAACGATCGGCCCACGGATCTGGAACGACTTTTGCACCCCGGCATCGGAGTTGAGAACCGGCTTCATGCGTACAACGTTGGAATAGGTCGGGTTCGCGACTTCGTTGTTGAGGAGGGTCACCACCGCCCAGTCGTAGTTACCCACGTCCGAACCGCAACCGAGGGTGTTCATACTGTAAGCCGTGGGCACAAGCACGCCGGTTCCCGGTGTCTTGGTAGCGACACACCGGCCCCAGGCCTGCGCTCCCGTGTAGTTGTTCCAGTCCGGCTTCCGGAAGCGGTTATGGGGCAGCATAATGGCGTTGGTCGGCAGGGTAGCCGGCTCACCACTCTGGAACTGCAGGGAGGGAGAAACCTCCCACCCACCGATGAATCCGTCAATGATCCTGTTGCCGTGGAAGTTGAACAGACGGTCACGTCCGAAGGGCAGCTGGAATACGCCGGAGATCTTGAAGACCTTCGGAATGCCGAACTGATACACGCTGCGCTGTGGAATGTTCTGCGCCTGATTCCTCCAGCCGGTTTGGTAGATCGTTTTCGAGTAAACGTAGCTGGTATTGAAGGAGATGCCGTGGTTCATGTGCCAGTTATAGGAAACCTGCACGCCGTTGTACCACTCGTATCCACGGTTGACCGCGGCGAGCGTGATGTCGCCGAACTCAGGATGTGGGCGCTGCAGGTTGTAGTTCTGGATCGTGCTGGCGGTGTAGTAGTTGCCCGATCCGTTGAAGGCAGCGACGCCCTTGAACGGATTGGTTACAGCCGTCGCGTTGCAGTTGGCGGGAGTGCCATTGCCATACACCTGATCGCAGTTCTGCAGGAAGTTCCACCCTGGCAGGTTCGCATTCATCGACACCGGGTATCCGCGGCCGCGGTTACCCACATACGACGCTTCCAATACGCTGCTCTTGGTTACGCGGTATTGGACACCGAGTGAGAACTCGTGGGCACTCGGCACCTTGAAGGTCCGATTGAAGGTCGTGAAGCCCTGGCCCAGGAAGGTGAGGCTTCCGAGCGACGATCCGCTGGGCTGGATGATGCCGCTCGGGAACGGGTTGCTGAGTACGTTCGCGATCGGCGTAGCGCCACCATCATTGGACACGGCCGCATTGGTAGTTTGCGTAAATCCAAGGTTCTGGATTTCAGCGTTGTTGACGAAATTTGTATAGAACAGGCCGTACCCGCCGCGCACAACGAGACGATTGTTAACCGCATACGAGAAGCCGAAGCGCGGTTGGATGTTGTGATACACGTTGGCGATCGGAGAGCGTGACGCGCCATTCACATTCGCGAACGTCAGGCCACCGGTCAGGTTGCTGACCGAAGGTGCTGCCGCGATTGCGCTTGCAGGTATTTGCGCCTGTACTGCGTTCGGCATATTGGGGTCAAAACCGACGTTCAGACGATCCTGCTTGTCGACAGGGCCGGTGAGCAGATCCCAGCGGAGACCGACGTTCAGGGTGAGTTTGCTGTTTACGCGCCAGTCGTCCTGCAACCAGGGTGCAACATACCAGCTCGATACCTGGTACACGCCGTTGAACGTGGTAGTGAAAGCGGAGGGCGTGCCCAGAAGGAAGGTGGCAAAGCTGTCACCGCTGTTAGCCAGCGCCGAAGCGCTGCCTTGGGTCGATTCGGTCCAATCACTGTTGGAGGTGTTAACAAAGTATCCGGGATTGATGTAACTGAAGTGGGTCAGGCGAACATCCCAGCCTGCGCGGACATTGTGGTTTCCGGCCTGGCGGGAGAGATTGCCTTCCCAGGAGTAATTCCCGGTGTCTTCCACGTTCGCAAACCAGCCCAGTGGACTGTAATTTGCGAAGGTATAGGAACCGAAGAAGTTTGCATTCTGTTCCTGGCCGCCGAGAGAACCAGGGTAGCCATACTGTGTGAGGTCGAGACCGGAGTTCGGCTGGCTGGTCCACTTCACACGGAAGAGCGTGTAGCCAAAGCGCGCGTTCAACACGGTCTTCGGACTGACGACATCGACAAAGTCAACCAGGTAGCCTTTGCTGAAACGCTCAAAGGTGCCGCCATTCTCACCGGGACCGGTGATGCCGCCGGCATTGGAAACTTCTGTGAAGTCCGCGGTAAACGGACGGATGAAGAACTTGTATTTGTCACCGATGTTGAAGTCGAAACGTCCGACCATGTTGCGGAAATGCCAGTTGTAATAGTTATTCGGGATGCTGAGGTTTTGTGTACCAGGACGCTGTCCCGCCGGCGTGGAGCCCACTGAAGGAAGAAGGGATGCAATCTTCGCCGCAATCGGATTGATCCGGTTGGACGGGATGACGTTGTTCGCGAATGGCTGGCGAACGCCGTTCACCGTAGTGGTCGGATCATTGATCGTAATGCCGGCGCTGAGAAGCTCACCAAAGTCACCGGTGCGCATGCGGGCGGTCGGGTAGGAGAGCGTCAAGCTGCGCGGAAGCAGCTCGCTGTAATGATCGAACGCGAAGAAGAAGAAAGGCTGATACTTCTGCGAGTGCTTCAGCACGTGCGGAATGAAGACCGGTCCGCCAACTTGAAAGCCGAGCTGTGTCTGCGTGTTGAACGGCGTACCGGTATGGGTGCCGTTAATCGAGTTGAAGTACTTGTTCTGCGAGTTGTTCGCATTCCAGTCGGTGCGGCGCAACGAGGTCCAGAACATGCCCTTGAACTGCGAGGTGCCGCCAACGGTCGTCGTATTGATCGCACCGCCGCTGGTGTGGCCATACTGCGCGTCATAGTTATTCGCGCTCACCGTGAATTCCTTGACGGCGAACTGCGGCAAAACGTAAGCGTACGTGTCGGCGCCGAACTCAGCATCGTTTGGCGCACCGTCGATGAGGAACTCGTTCAGATACATCAGGCCGCCGTTGATCTGGAACTGCGACGTCACCGTCCAGGGGTCGGTATAGATTCCCAATGGACGCATGAACACGCCCGGAATTTCGTTACCCAGCATGATGGGGTTGCCGTTGATGACGGGCAGGTCGGCTACTTCCTTCTGCTCGATGCTGTAGGCGCGGCTGGCTGTCTCTGTCTGCAGCAGCGCGGGCTCTTCCGTGACGGTGACTTCAGAGTTCGCCGAACCGACCTGCAGCTTCACTGGAATGGTCGAGGAGCCATACGCCTGTAGCACGATGGAATTCACTTGCGCGGGCGCCATCCCCGGCGCGGTGACATTCAACGTGTAGGTATCCGGCTCGAGGAATTGGAAGATGTATGCGCCTTGCGCGTCAGTCTTCGCCGGAATCGCCTGTTTGGTGCTGACTCGCGTAAGTGTCAGCGTTGCACCTGGAACCAGGGCGTCGGTCGTGTCTTTCACTTCGACGGTGATTTTCGCGCGGTAATCCTGGGCAGCAGCGTGGCGTGGCAGAACGCCGAGCCAGGCAAAGAGTGCGAGCAGCGTGAGAAGGACGTTCCATCCCCGCATGCGTTGGTTTTGTTGCTGTTCCACTTGCATTTGCCTCCTGAAGGGTGCCGTACTCATGTGTGTGCACCACAGCAATGCCATGACTGCGCCACATGTTGGAATGAGTGCCGAAGAACAGCGAGAACAGTAGTTCGCCGGGGAGACGAGAGACAATCCGACGAATCGACCAATCTTGAATAGGACATCTGTCCTACTCAAGATCGGCGCCCGAAAGCGGTCATTGAGTATCGACAGCGGAAGTCGTACTATGCGGATGTTTGTCGCTGGAGGTTGAGTGTCCGCAGAAGCACCCGTTCAAGAACAGATCAACATACTCATCGTGGACGATCACCCGGTTGTCCGTCAGGGCCTCAGCGCCATGTTCTCCAGCGAGCCCGACATCGCTGTAATGGGCATGGCGGCCTCGGCGCGTGAGGCTTTGTCGCTGCTCGAACGCATGCAGCCGGACGTCGTACTCCTGGATCTCCGCATGCCCGGAATGGAAGGAACCAAAGCCATCACGGAGCTGCGGCGCATCGAACCGGACATCCGTATCCTCGTTCTGACCAACTACAGATCGGACGAGTACATCGTGCGGGCCATGCAGGCGGGCGCCATGGGCTACCTGTTGAAGAACACGCCACAGGAAGAAATCGTCAACGCTGTACGAATGGTTTTCCGGCGTGAGCGATATGTG
>DASYEV010000213.1:0-29020 GCA_036498835.1 Acidobacteriaceae bacterium
TTGCCTTTGCCTTTGCCTTTGCCTTTGCCTTTGCCTTTGCCTTTGCCTTTGCCTTTGCCTTTGCCTTTGCCTTTGCCTTTGCCTTTGCCTTTGCCTTTGCCTTTGAGGATTAGAAGCAAGCTTTAGCTTGCTGTCCAGGCCACCACGAAAAATTGCGCTTTAGCGCTGGGTTCTTGACCTCAGATCTCCGGGTACACTCTCCGCAACCGCGCCGCATGGATTCCCGCCTTGATACCGTGAATGCATATGGATCGATCCAACGGGTACGAAGAAATAGCTGCGGAATTTATCGCCGCCCGGGGCAGCCACCGCTCGACCGGCGTCGGAGTCCGTCACGTACAGAAATGGGCTCAAGTGCTTCCCAAAGGAGCAGCCGTGATCGATATCGGATGCGGACCTGGTTTGCCTCTTACCGGCGTCCTGCTCGCCGAAGGGCTCAACGTTTTCGGCGTGGATGCATCGCCAACCCTGGTGCAGGCATTCCAGCGCAACCTTCCTGACACGCCCGTGGTTTGCGAGCCGGTTCAGGAATCGAGATTTTTTGACCGCACGTTCGATGCGGCTCTGGCGTGGGGACTCATCTTCCTGCTTTCCCCCGACGATCAGCGGCGCCTCATCCAAAGGCTTGCCGGCATACTCGGTCCGGGCGGCCGCCTGCTGTTTACGTCCCCCGCGAAACGGTGTGACTGGAGCGATGCAATGACGAAACAGGAATCACGCTCCCTGGGAGCCGAGGAATACGGTGAACTGCTCTCAAAAGCCGGGTTTTCCCTGGAACGTGAATACGAGGACGAAGGCCAGAACCATTATTTCGAGGCCACCAGGACGAGCACGGGTACGCAGCCCCTTTGAAAACGCGAGGTATACACTAAGCATCTGAGTTGTTTGTGGCCTGCCGTCTTTCGTCGGCGGGCCTGATTGTTTGGTTTTTGAGATGGAGTTTTCCCCATGGCCGTGAAATTGGACGACTTAGTGAAGCAGGCCGAAGCTAGCGCAAAGAACGCGCATTCCCCCCATCCGGCCGGCAGCGAGACGCCGGTCACCCTGCACGGACGCACATTGGAGCCTAACCGGCGCATCCCCCTGAACCTGGACTGGGTAGAAGAAATCCGCGTCAACACCAGTGCGGTGGAACGCCGCGCCGCCACCATCGGCACTCGGCGCAGCGTAAAAAAGGATTGGCAGGCCGCCTGGCTGCTTCGCGCCATCGCCTGCATGGACCTCACCACGCTTTCGGGCGACGACTCGGCGGAACGTGTGAAGCGGCTCTGCGCCAAAGCGCGCCGCCCCCTCCAGGACCACCTGATCAAAGCGCTGAAGATTGAAGACCTGCACCTGACCGTGGGCGCGGTATGCGTGTATCACGCATTCGTCGAAACGGCAGTAAAAGCGCTGGAAGGCAGCGGCATCCCGGTCGCCGCGGTTTCGACCGGCTTCCCTGCCGGGCTTTCGCCATTGGCGGAACGCGTGGAGGAGATCAAGCGCTCGGTCGAAGCCGGCGCCAGCGAAATCGATATCGTCATCACCCGGGCCCATGTCTTCAATGGCGAGTGGAACGCGCTCTATGACGAAGTCGCAGCGTTCAAAGAAGCCTGCGGTCCAGCCCACATGAAGGCCATTCTCGGCACCGGCGACCTTCTCACGTTGCGCAACGTCGCCCGTGCAAGCTGGGTTGCGATGATGGCCGGCAGCGACTTCATCAAAACATCCACAGGCAAAGAAGCGGTCAACGCGACGCTGCCTGTTTCGTTGGTCATGGTCCGTGCGATCCGCGAATACGCCGAGCGCACTGGCATGAGCGTCGGCTACAAACCCGCCGGCGGCATCAAGACTGCGAAGCAATCGCTGGACTGGCTGGCACTGATGAAAGATGAGCTGGGACGTCCGTGGCTCGAACCCACGCTGTTCCGCTTCGGCGCGAGCTCAATGCTTGGCGATATCGAGCGTCAGTTGGAGCACTACACCACGGGCCGCTACTCAGCGACCTACCGACACCCGATCGCGTAGAGTCCCTGGCGCGAACAGAAGAATTCAAAACGGCGGCAGAAGATTATGGCAAGCAGCGTAGTGGAGAAGTTTTACAGCATGGAATACGGCCCCGCCCCTGAAGACGCGGGCGAAGTAACCCGATGGCTCGATGCGCACAAGCGCAGCTTCGGCCACTACATCAACGGCGCATGGACAGAACCCGGCAGCGCCAGCTTTGAAAGCACCAACCCGGCCACCGGCGATCTGCTCGCCCATGTCGCGCAGGCCAGCGCCGCCGACGTCGATCGCGCGGTGAAGGCTGCCCGTGCCGCGCTTCCGGGCTGGCAGGCTTTGAGCGGTCATCAGCGCGCGCGCTACCTCTACGCGCTTGCCCGCCAGGTGCAGAAGCATTCGCGCCGCCTCGCCGTCCTCGAAACGCTGGACAACGGCAAATCCATCCGCGAGTCGCGCGACATCGATATCCCCCTGGTGGCTCGCCACTTCTACTACCACGCGGGCTGGGCGCAGTTGCTGGACGAAGAGTTCCCCGGCTACGTTCCCTGCGGCGTCGTCGGTCAGATCATCCCCTGGAACTTTCCGCTGCTGATGTTTGCGTGGAAGGTTGCACCCGCGCTTGCCGCCGGCTGCACCGTTGTCATCAAGCCCGCAGAATTCACCCCGCTCAGCGCCATCGCGCTTGCCGAAATCGCGCACGAGATCGGTCTGCCCCCAGGCGTGCTCAACGTCATCAACGGCGACGGCGCCACCGGCTCCGCCATTGTCGAGCACCCGGACATCGACAAGATCGCCTTCACCGGTTCCACCGAAGTCGGCCGCATCATCCGCAAGGCAACCGCGAAGTCGACCAAGAAGCTCTCGCTTGAACTCGGCGGCAAGTCGCCCTTCGTCGTGTTCGACGACGCTGACCTGGATTCCGCAGTCGAAGGTCTGGTCGATGGCATCTGGTTCAACCAGGGCCAGGTCTGCTGCGCCGGTTCGCGGCTGCTGGTACAGGAACGCGTCGCCGAGAAGCTCTACGAGAAAATTCGCACGCGTATGGAAACCCTGCGGGTCGGCTCACCTCTGGACAAGGCCATCGACATCGGCGCCATCGTCGACCAGGTGCAGTACGACCGCATTCAGAAGCTGGTTGCGATGGGCATTGCCGAAGGCGCGACCTGCTGGCAGCCGGACATCGCCATGCCCGCCAAGGGACTGTTCCTGAAACCGACGCTGCTGACCAACGTGCATCCCAGCTCGACCGTGGCTCAGGAAGAGATCTTCGGACCCGTATTGGCTGCGATGACGTTCCGCACACCAGCGGAGGCTGTCGAACTCGCCAACAACACCACCTACGGCCTGGCGGCCTGCATCTGGAGCGAGAACATCAATGTCGCCCTGGATGTCGCTGCGCAGATCAAAGCAGGCGTGGTGTGGGTGAATGCGACCAACCTCTTCGACGCAGCGTGCGGTTTTGGCGGCTATCGCGAATCCGGCTACGGACGCGAAGGCGGCAAGGAAGGCATGTATGAATACCTCGAGCCGGCCTGGATGCACGCCGAACGCCTTGCTCTCCCTGTCGAAGCGTTGCCGGAACCAGCCATCGAGGCCGGCATCGAAGCCGAGAGCAGCGAGGAAGAACATGATGCCGCGCTCGCCTTCGGGATCGACCGCACGGTCAAGCAATATATAGGTGGCAAGCAGGCTCGGCCCGACTCCGGCTACAGCTTCCCCGTGTACGGCCTCGACGGCAAATTAGCCGGCGAAGCTCCGCTCGGCAATCGCAAGGACATCCGCAATGCAGTCGAAGCGGCCCGCGGCATCAGTGCGAAGTGGGCCAAAACCACGGCACACGGCCGCGCACAGATTCTCTACTTCCTCGCCGAAAACCTTGTGCAGCGCCGCGAGGAACTGGTGCGCAAGCTTGCCGAGTTCGTCGGCCCGGACCAGGCCGCCATCGAAGTGGACTACTCCGTGGAACGCGCATTCAGCTATGCCGCGTGGTGCGACAAGTTCGAGGGCTCCGTGCACAACCCACCGTTCCGGCTTGTGACACTCGCGATGAAGGAAGCGATTGGCACCGTCGGCATCCTTTGCCCGGATGACGCTCCTCTCCTGGGCCTGCTTTCGCTGGTGCTTCCCGCCATTGCCATGGGCAATGCCGTGGTCGCCGTGCCCAGCGAACGTGCCGCCGTCCTGATGGGCGATCTGTACCAGGTCTTCGACACCAGCGATCTTCCCGGCGGCGTCGTCAATTTCGTTGCCGGTAAAGCCAGCGAGCTGGGCAAGACCCTGGCCGAACACGACGACATCGACGCGATCTGGAGCTTCCGTGACGAAGCTGCTTCCGCGCTGGTCAAGCTGGGATCTATCGGAAATCTCAAGCAGGTTTGGACCAATGAAGGCCGGCAGATCGACTGGTTCGACCCAGCCCAGGCGGAAGGCCGGTGGTTCCTGCGGCATGCAACTCAGGTGAAAAATATCTGGGTTCCCTACGGCGAATAACCATCGCGTCAGCGTTAACTAAGAATTGAAGCGAAACTCCGCTATTGAAAATGTCTTATCAACATCCGTCATTGCGAAAGCCCGTCAAATGGCAATTTTGACCGGCCTCGCCGCATGTTCGCTCCGACTAACACAAACGACGTAGGCGCTTTCGCCACTTATGCGGGATCACCCCTAGCAGAGGGGAGGTATCTGCCGATGTTACGTTTGTACTGTTCGCCTTAAATAGGGCAAACGGGCCTCTACGAAAATGACACCGGAGTTATGGGCATGAAGCCGAAGCTACCAGCGCAAAACAAAACGCTGCTCTTTTCCCTCTTGGGAGCGGTGTGCCTGGTGGTGGTGTTGTTCGCCGTTCTGGACACCAGCCTCCATTCCCTGCACTGGATGCACGCCATTGGCGATCTCCTCGCCTGGCTGGTGTTTACGGGGATATTTCTTCTCGTCGGCAAATTGCTATTTCTGCGCCGCATCACGGACGTGCGTTCCACCGCGCAATATGCGGAAGACCGCTTCCGCGCCGCGGCTGAGATCAACCGGCAGGCTTTCTGCATTCTGGAAGATGTTCGCAGCCCTTTGCGCGCCATCGCCGACTTCCAGTTTTCGTTTGCCAATGCCGCGGCGTTGAAGCTACTCAGGCTTCCGCAGGAAAACCTCATCGGCCGCAAACTTACCGAAGTGATGCCGAACATCCGTGAAAGCGGCGTGCTCGACCGTCTCAAGGAAGTTCTTCAAACCAAGACTCCCTATACCGGAGAAATCAAAGACACCACGCCCGAAGGCGTCTCGCTCTGCGCGACGCTGCACGCGGTCGTGATGCAAGATGGTCTCGCCATCACCCTGCAGGATCTGCAGGAAGAGCGCTCGCGCCAGAAACACATTGAAGAGCTGAACCGGTTTTCGCAGTCCATCATTCAGGACGCGCCCTTCAGCATCATCGCCACCAATCCGATGGGTGTGATCACCGCGGTGAACATGGCGACCGAACAGCTTACCGGCTATCGCCGTCATGAGCTGGTCGGCAAACATTCCATCGTCATCATGCATGACCCCGCGGAGCTCAGCGCGCGCGCCATCCAGCTCACGCAGTCGCTCGCCGAACCCGTTGTCGCAGGCTTTGACACGCTGACCGCGTCGCTCAAGCGCCGCAAAAACAACGAGTCCGAATGGAACTACGTGCGCAGCGACGGACGCCGAGTCGCCGTTCATCTTGCCATGACGGTGCTGCGCGGACCTGAAGACGAGATCACCGGCTACCTCGCGGTCGCCTTCGATATCTCCGAGCGCAAGAAGCTCAACGACTCCATCAGCTTCCTGGCTCACCACGACGCGCTGACCAAGCTGCCCAACCGCATGCTGCTGAATGAGCGCATGCGCCAGGCCATCGAACGCGCCAAGACGCTCGACCAGCAGGTCGCCGTATTCATGGTGGACATCGATCACTTCAAGCGCATCAACGACTCCCTGGGTCACTGGGCCGGCGATCAGTTGCTGATCGACGTGTCCGAGCGCCTGCTCACTGCCGTTCGCAAGACCGACACCGTAGCCCGCGTGGGCGGCGACGAGTTCATCGTGCTGATGCCGAACTCCGGCACCGTCGAAGACGCATACACCTGTGCCTCGCGCATCCTTTCCAAGCTGCAGCCGCCCGTCACCATCGCGGGCCGTGAAGTCAGTGTCAGCGCCAGCGTCGGCTTCTGTATCTACCCAGACTGGGGCGGCGATCCCGTTTCCCTGCTGCGCAACGCAGACGCGGCTATGTACGCGGCCAAGGCGCGCGGACGCAATCATTTCCAGGCATTCTCCGGCACCATGCTCGAAGCTTCCAGCGACAAGCTGGAGCTCGAGGCCGACCTTCGCCACGCGGTGAAGAACGGACAGATGTACATCGCGTACCAGCCGCAGGTCGACTGCCGTACCGGCGACCTGGTTGGCGTGGAAGCGCTGCTGCGCTGGAAGCATCCTTCGCGCGGCATGGTCTCGCCCGTCGAGTTCATTCCCATCGCCGAAGAAAGCGGTCTGATCCTGCCCATCGGCCAGTGGGCACTGAAGCAGGCCTGCATTGAAGCCAAGAAGATCCAGGAACGCGCGGGCCGGCGCCTGACGCTTGCCGCAAACCTTTCTCCGCGCCAGTTCCAGCAAAAGAACCTCTCCGAGATCGTCGAAGAAGCGCTGCAGGAAGCAGGCCTTTCCGCGGAAGATCTCGAAATCGAAATCACTGAGTCGACCCTGATGGTGACCTCCGCCGACACCATGAACGGCCTGAGCCGTCTGCGTGAGCGCGGCGTACGCATCGCCATCGACGACTTCGGCACCGGCTTCTCGAATTTCAAGTACATCCTGGACTACAAGGCCGACCGCCTCAAGATCGATCGCAGCTTCGTAGCCAAGTGCCCCGACGATGCGACCGCAAGCTCCGTGGTGCGCAGCGTCATCGCCATGGCGCACGGCCTGAACATGAAGGTTGTGGCCGAAGGCGTAGAAACCGCCGACCAGCTGTCGTTCCTGCTGCGCAAGCGCTGCGATGAAGCCCAGGGCTTCTATCTCGGCAAGCCCATGCCGCTCGATGAGCTGGTCAAAGTAGCCCGCGAATGGAATTCCGCTGAAGTCCTCAGCAAGGCAGGCGCGGCTGGCTATGCCAACCTTCTCGCCAAGCCCGCCCATGAACTGATGGCCGGCGTCAAACCGATGTAGTTGCGGACTTGTTTCGGCATGTCAGCCCCACAGAACAAAAGCGATGAAGGCGCGTTCCATACCAGCCCAGGGCGAACCGGGGTCCCCAGTGAGCTCGCTCACTGGGGTGGAGAAGCCCTGGGTAGTGTGAAGTGAAGGATTGAGGGCTGAAAGCCCGACCGATTGTGGCGCCACGATAGGTCGGGCTTTCAGCCCTCGATTTGCTATAGCCATCAGACCCAGGGCTTCGCCCTGGGCTGGTATAGAGCGCGCCGTTGGCGCTTGGATCCGTGGCCAACCATCGAGGTTGGGCCACCCCGGTGCCTTGGTATCAGGCCACAGAAAAGTTCACTCCGGTGAGCTTTTCTGCTTCAGTCCACAAACGCTCCGCCACCGCGCGGTCTTTCGCTGCCGCCGGAATTTTTGCCGCCGCCGGCGAGCCTTTCAACTCCTGAAATCCATCCGGCCCATAGTAGCCTCCGGGCTGCGCTTCCGGCGCTACCGCTGCAAACAGGGTGGGGAGCGCTCCACGCGCCGCGTCCTGCGAAAGGACGGGTTTCAACAGCTTCGTCGCGAGCTTCAATCCCAAAGACAGATCGTCATGCTGCAGGTTAGTCACCGCGTAGCCAGGATGCGCGGCGGTGCTGATCGTCATTGACCCGGCTGCGCTGAGTCGCCGCTGCAGTTCAATGGCGAAGATCAGGTCGGCCAGCTTGGACTGCGAGTAGGTCCCAAACATCGGCTTGTAGACCCGCTCGCTCTGGAGATTGTCGAAATCGATCTTGCCGTAATTCGACGCGGTGCTGGCCACGGTCACGACCCGCGACCCTGGTGTGCGAAGCACAGCGGGCAGCAAGAGCGCGGTCAGGGCAAATGGCCCAAGAAAATTGGTCGCGAACTGCCGCTCGAAACCGTCTACCGTCAGTTCGCGCTGGGGCAAGGCCATGACACCGGCGTTGTTGATCAACAAGTCGAGCGGACGGTCGCCCACCTCCGCCGCGAATCGCTTCACGGACGACAGGTCGGCCAGATCCAGGATCGCCGGCGCCACCTTTGCCTCCGGAACCTCTGCCTGTATCCGCTTCACCGCATCCTGTGCTTTGGCTTCGGTGCGTGCTGGGAGGACCACCTCCGCACCCTTCCTCACCAACTCCAATGCCGTATGCCAGCCAATGCCGCTGTTCGCCCCCGTCACCAGCACGCGTCTGCCTGCTTGAGAGGGAATCCGTTCCGCCGTCCACTTCGGTTTACTCATAAGGCAGAGTATCCATGCGACAGTTTCCATTCGCAAGAAGGCACCTTTTTGGCGTATACGTACCTTAAGGTAACTATTGTGCTATCGACTCAACAGAAGAATGATTTTGCTGAAATGGACGCCGTCTGCGAGGCGCTTTCCGACGCCGACGAGTGCGTCACCCACGAGCTTCTGGCCAAGCTGGCCGACAAGTGGTCGCTTTGGACGTTGAGCGTGCTTGCGGCCTCCAAGGCCCCACTGCGTTTTTCGCGTGTACTCGACGGTGTCGACGGCATCAGCCAGAAGTCATTGACCAAGACTCTGCGCCAACTGGAGCGTGACGGCCTTGCCACCCGCAGGCTTTACGCTGAGGTGCCTCCGCGCGTGGAATATGCGATCACACCGCTGGCCATCGAGCTGCTGGAGCAGGTGAAACCGCTCTGGATGTGGGTTGCCGGGAATGCCGGGCGCTTCCAGACGGCGCGGGAACGGTACGACAGTCGCGCCTGAATAGTGGAACCTTCTTTGTAGCCTTCCCTATTGCTGTAAAAAATGGCAGAATTTGCGTCACGCGTAAACCGCGCCGTGGGGCTTCTCGTCTAGCTGAGCATGCAGACAGCCGTTGCTACGACTATCCTTGGAGTTGCTAAACGGGAGCGCGTTATCTCCGAACTGGACGATATCGACACCCTTGTGCGGACCTATCGCACCCGCCTGCTGCGCTTCGTCATGTTCTCCGTGGGCGACGAAGACGTGGCCGCCTCCATCGTCCAGGACTGCTTCCTGAAGGCCTATACGGGCCGGGAAAAATTCCGCGGCGACTGCAGTGTACAGACCTGGTTGACCTCCATCGCACTGAACCTGGTCCGCGACCATCAGCGCACAAAAAAGTTTCAGTTCTGGCGGAAAGCCGGCAAGACGGCGGCCGATGTCATGGAAATGGCAGACGTTCTGCCCACCCGCGGCGCCTCCCCTGAAGGCCAGTTGCTGGCCCGCGAGAAAGCGAAACAGGTTGCCATGCTTCTTCTGGACCTTTCGCTGAATCAAAGAACTGTTTTCGTCATGCGCTTCCAGGACGAGATGGAGATCGCCGAGATCGCCGAAGTGATGCACATGCCGGTCAACACCGTGAAAACACATTTGCATCGCGCAGTCCGGGCCGTGCGGGAGAGAATGGGAGAAAGCCGATGACCACCAGCCACCTTACGGACGAGCAGTTCAGCGACTTCCTTGCGGATGACAGCGCCTCCCAGGAAGCGATTGCGCACCTCGATGCCTGTGAGCATTGCCGCGCCGAGCTGGCCGAACTGCATTCGGCGATGGGCAGCTTCAACGAAATCAGCTTGGCCTGGGCGGAAGTGGAAGCCCCGCGCCGCATTCAGTCTCCAACGAGCTGGCAGATCCGCCGCCGTACACTGCCCGCATGGGGCCTTGCTGTGGCCACGATGATGGCAGTGGCCGCCATCGGAATCCACCGCGAGCTCGACCTGCGTTCCCCGGCCGTGCCTACGGTCAGCACGGCGGAAGTGACCGCACCGTCCAGCGGTGAACTCGCGCAGGATAACCGCCTGCTGATGTCGATCGATCAGGAGCTTAGCTATCAGGTTCAGCCGGCGGTGCCGGTGAACCACCGGGCCCACGGAACCAGCCGTTATCCTGCTCGTCAGGTAGCCAATTAAATGCCTCTGCGCTGTATTAACTTTCCCTTACTGCTGCTGGCTGGCGTTCTCGCCATGCCGGCCACCGCGCTCGCCCAGCACGGCGGGGGCGGTGGCAGGGGTCCGGGTGGCGGGGGCATGGGCGGCCCTGGTGGACCAGGTGACGCTATGGGCGGCCGGTCCATGGGCGGAAACCCGATCGGGGGACAACCTCTCGGAGGCGACTATGGCCACGTCCGCCACGGCGAACCGCCGCCGAATGGCGACCAGCCCAGCACGGTCAGCAGCATGCGTGGCGGTCTGCAACTTGGACCTCCAGGCCGCTGGTGGGACGACAAGCATTTCGCCAAAGATCTGAAGCTGCGGCCCGACCAGCAGAAGCACATGGACTCAATCTTTGAGCAGAACCGTCCTGCGCTGCTGAAGCGTTATGAAGAACTCATGCAGGAACAGGACCGCATGGAAGCGCTGACCCATGCGAAAACACTGGACGAAAATGCGCTCTTCGCGCAGATTGACCGGGTGGCGCAGGCTCGCGCCGCTCTGGAAAAAGCGAATACGCACCTGCTCTACCAGCTTCGCGCGGAAATGGATGCGGACCAGGTGGGCAAGCTCGAACAGCACCGGTAGGACGGGTTACCGCCCTTGTAGCGCATCAACTTCCTTGAGCGCCTCTTCATCAAGAAGCTGGCTATTGTCACGATTGCCCGCAAGCGCGCGCAATGGCTCAAGCCGTTTCTGTTCCAGGTCATCGCGGTAGAACATGTTGTACGTGTCGAACGGAATCAAACGCTGCGCATCCGGATGCACGATGTGAACACAGGTCTTCTTGATGGAGCGCAGATCGAAGCTTTGCGCATCGATAAACTGCACGATCAGGATGCGGAACAGGTTGTCGTAGCCCAGCGAAGGCGCATCGACCTGGGGCAGGCAACATAATAGCTCGCGTAGCGTACTGGCCTGGGATTGCGGCGAATGGTTGGTCGAAAACAACTTGAAGATGTGCTCATGCACCGCTTCTTCGCGTTCATAGATGATGGTGTTCCGGCCGCCGTTGATCAGCACCTCCGGCCCGATCATGCCGGTGAGCGGAACCACCTTTCCACCCAGCTTCATCGCATAACCCATAGCCAGCGAATCAGGATGGCACGGCACGGGGATCAGGTCCTCCGGCTTGAAAACATCCGACTGCTCGAGAATCCGCCGCCTTACTTCCGTCAGCGTCAGCCGATGCTCGGCCTGGTTGTAGCCCATGAGCCTTCCTGCCTGTTGCACCGGCTGGAAGGTCACTCCGCGGACGCACGGCTGCTCCAGCGCGAAGGCAATGATCTCACCCATCTGGTCGTCATTAACGCCGCGCTCCACAGTCACAACCAGCGTGGTGGAAACGTTCAGCTTGTTCAGTTTCTCCAACGCACGCGACCGGATAGACCGAAGATCGGCGCCTCGTAGCTGCATCAGGGGTTCGCGGCGCAGAGAGTCGAACTGCAGATAGAGCTCAAACTCCGGCATGTAGGCCGCAAGGCGTTCCGCGAAGCCTTCTTCCGTGGCAATGCGAATGCCGTTGGTATTGACCATCAGGTGCTTGATGGGGCGAGCTTTCGCGGCGTCCAGAATCGCGAAGAAGTCGGGATGCAGCGTGGGCTCGCCACCGGAAATCTGTACGATGTCCGGTTGCAGCTCATTGCGCACCACAGCGTCCAGCATGCGCTCCACCTGCTCCAGCGGACGGTAGGTGGGGCGATGAGGGCCGCTTTCCGCATAGCAGATGGGACAGGAGAGATTGCAGGCATCGCAGATCTCCACCAGCGACAGGCACGAATGCTGTTCGTGATCGGGGCAAAGTCCGCAGTCATACGGGCAGCCGTGCTTGATGGGCGTGTTGTAGACCTGCGGCATTTCCGGCGGCTTCAGAAACACTTCACGACAGCGGCGGTAGTAGTCGATATCGTCAGCCATCAAAACGCGTTCAAACCCGTGATCGGGGCAGCGTTTCAGCATGAAGACTTTGCCGTCTTCAAAGACGATCTTGGCGTCGATGCGGCGGAAGCATGTCGCGCAGAGCGACACCGCAGAGTCGTAATAAAGATAAGGACGTGTCTTGGCCATGGGAACTTTCTGGTTGAAGGCGATCGATGAGAAATGCTTCGAGCATTTCCGGTAATACTGTGGTCCCGAATAGATTCTGGAAGGCCCTTTTCATTGGGAGAAAACGGCTCGGACGCTTTCCGCATGGTCTACACCGTTACCGGAAATGCTTAGTCCCTGAGTGCATTCAGGACAAGCACAAGAATGATCCAAAGAACGCAGACAACAGCGCCGGCGACTGATCCGATCAACAGAACGGTATCGAACGTAGCGGTATCTCCACCCGGGTGGGAGCCGGCGTCACCACCGCGCAGCAAGCCTGCTATCAGGATCGAAAGAAGGAAGAGGCAGACGCATATCGCCAGACCGATCAGAGGTTTCGAAATGCTAAGACGATTCCCTGCTCCGTGTTCTTCCGGCTGCCCGTCATCGTCGATTTCGTAATCCATGTCTCACCCGTTTGCGGTGCGAATTACTTTTTGAAGCTTTGGGCTATGGCCAGAATGGCAAGCGCTACAAGGCTCCCGATCAACCCAAACACTGAAATAACGAACCCGAATGCGCCGAGCCCGGCGAGAGAACCGGAGATCCTCCCGCCAAACAATCCGTTGACACCACAGAGGCCGAGGCTAACCAGAATACCCGCAACCGAGACGACAACGGCTTTCAATGGCCAGGAGAATTTGCGGTCGTTCGCAGATTCGGGTGAATCAGGCATCATGTGGTGTCCCTTGTTGGTTCCGGTTGGCAAGCAAAATCAGAAGCCCGGCAAGACACGCCCATTGAATCACGTTCAGACCATACGCGAGCGGCTGCGGCTTCAGGAAATCAATGACAAAACGCCAACCTAGATAAGCACCCAGGAATATGCGAAACAACGTGCCTTCCGCGTGCTCCCTCCTGGACCACAACCAAATCAGGATTCCCAGAGTTGCGAGGAAGCCAATCTCATAGAGTTGTGTCGGGTGACGAGGAATGCCGTCGCCAAAATCGACGCCCCAGGGCAGCGATGTGGGCTTGCCATACGTGTCGTCGGCTAGCCCCGCGAAGAAGCAGCCGATGCGGCCGACAGCGATACCCAGGCATAGTGGAATCGCGAAAAGATCGCCGGTACGGGAACGGATCCCGCTGACGTGCTTGGCCAGTTCCACTCCAAGCCAGCCACCGAGCAGACCGCCCACAATTGTTTTGCCACCGGAGCCAAACAGGTGCTCCATGATGTGGAAGCCCTGCCTCGGAATTTCTTCAGCCAGTCCTAACAGGCGGCTGCCCAGCAACGCGCCGACCGCAGCCGCAGCGATCACGATCCAGCGCCGCTCGTCGGTCAGCGCATCGCCCTGCTTCCAACGCGCATACTTGTACGCCGCATAACCGCCAAGATAGGCCAGCGTCTCAAAAACGGGATGAAGCTCGGGATGGACAGGGACACGCAAGTTGCCCCACGAGTTTACGCGACGGCCGTCCTGGATTCCGTTCGTCCAAGCAGTTCGAGGGCGCCACGCTCTTCCAGCAGACGCGCAACGGTCTGTCCCAACTCATCCGCAGGCGTGCCGAGTGCGGCACGATGCACGACATGTGCGACCTGCTCACCATCGGACGAAACCACCATCGCATGCAGATGCCAGTGCTCATCGGACTGATGGCAATATGCGCCGAGCGGCAGCGTGCATCCACCGCCCAGGGCTGCAAGCACAGCGCGCTCCGCCTGGGTTGCGAACTCCGCGCACGGTGCGTTGAGCTCGCGAATCACTGCATGGACTGCCGTATCATCCGCGCGCACTTCGAGCGCCAGCGCCCCCTGTCCCGGGGCGGGACAAAGCTCATCCACGGAAAAACGCTGATGAACATTTTCCGTGCGGTGAAGGCGATCCAGTCCGGCCGCGGCAAGCACCAGAGCATCCGCCTGGCCTTCACTCCACTTGTGCAAACGCGTGTCGATATTGCCTCGCATGGCGACAAACTCGATGTCGGGCCGCAACGCGAGCAGCATGGCTTGCCGGCGCGGGCTGGTCGTGGCCACACGCGCGCCGGAGGGCAGCATGTGCAGCCCCCAGAAGTTTTCGCACACAAATGCATCGCGAGCGTCGGCGCGTTCGGGAATGGCTGCCAGCTCAAAACGAGCGTCTAGAGTTGTCGGAAGATCCTTCAGCGAATGAACCGCAACATCGACGCGGCCTGCAGCCAATGCGTCTTCAATTTCCTTGATGAAGATGCCTTTGCTGTCCAGAGGAGAACCGTCCGGAAAGGTAGTGGGAACTGCAAAGCCCGGGTCCTGCATGCGGTCGCCGGTCGTCCGTATGACTTCAACGGTGGCTTGATGGCCGTGTTCGCGCAGCTTCGCAGCCACATGATTCGCTTGCCATAAGGCCAGCTCCGAGCCGCGCGTTCCAATACGAATGGGTGAGGTACTCATCGCCTCTTAGGATACGCTGTGCCGAAGTGCGATTTTCACGGGACGCGGAAAGCGTGCGGGAGGCAAGGACCGGAAGGGCCCAGTTTCAACTGGGCCGAAAGCATGGCTTGAAAAGCAGTCCTCTTCCACGCTGGAAGGCGCGTTGCGACTCCGTCATCGGCCTGGTTGAAACCGGGCCCTTCCGGCTCTTGCCCTCGATTCGTTTTGTAAGCTTTCAGCGACCGTGAGTCGCGTTATTTCTTCTTCGTATCCGTCTCGCCGCGCAACGCAGTCAACTGCGGATGCAGCAGCTTCGACACCAGCGACTTGGTCAGCGCTTCAATCGCCGTCTGTTGTTCGTCGGTTAGAGGCGAGCCTGCAAGCCGCTGTACCGTGCGTGCCAGTTCCTGCTGTCGCAACGACTCCGCAGAGAGTTGAAGCTCTTTGATGGCAGCCACCGCCGGAGCCTGTGCCAGACGCTCACCGTAACGCTCGACTTCCAGCGCCACAATGCGTTCGGCTGCTTCCGACTCTTCCCTGCGGCTCGCGTGGTTGGCTACGGCGATCCCTTGCAGATCGTCGATGTCGTACACGAAGCAGCCTTCGATGTTGTTCAGTTCCGGTTCCACATCGCGCGGTACCGCAATGTCGATAAAGAACACCGGCCGGTTGCGGCGCTTGTGCAGCAGCGCGCGGCCATGGTCGCGCGTAAACACCTGCCCTGCGCCAGTGCTGGTGATAATGACGTCCGCGCGATGCGATTGCTCGTGCAGTTGTTCAAATGGAATCACACCCGTGGTCATCGACGGTGTGCGCAGAGCATCGGCAATGGCTTCCGCACGCGACTCCGTGCGATTCGAAACCAGCAGCGTCGTCGCTCCCTGCTGCAGCAGATGGCGCGCCGCGAGATCGCTCATCTTGCCCGCGCCCACCAGCAACACCGTCTTGCCGGAAAGCGAGCCAAAAATTTTCCTGGCCAACTCCGCCGCAACCGACGCGATGGAAACCGAGGAGCTGCCAATGCGCGTTTCCGTCCGCACTCGTTTTGCGACGGAGAACGCACGCTGCAACAGCGGGTCGAGCGTCGACTTCACCGCGCCGACTTCGCGAGCCACCGTCCACGATTGCTTCACCTGGCCCAGGATCTGCGGCTCGCCTACCACCATGGAATCGAGCGAGCTGGCAACGCGGAACAGGTGCCGGATCGCTTCGCGCTCGCGAAACTCATACATGTGCGGCTGCAGCACACCCGTGGGCACCGCGAAATAGTCATGCAGAAACCGCGGCAGAGCCGTCGATTCGAGCTTCAGCGCCGCGGACGGATCGCTCTGCCCTGCCGCTTCGAGATCGATCAGGAACTCCACGCGGTTGCAGGTGGAAAGGATCATCGCTTCGCGCACGCCCGGCTGATGCGCCAGGGTGCGCGTCGCATCGGCCAACCGCGACAGCGGGATCGCCAGCCGCTCACGCACATCGAGCGGAGCGGTCGTGTGGTTCACGCCGAGCAGCAACAGCGAGCCGGATTGCATGGTCTCGCTCATGGCGCCTTGAACCTGTGTACAACCGAAAGCTGGTTGGCCGCCCACACCGCGAGCACCACCAGGAAGACAAAGCTCGAAAGATACACCGCACGCCGGCCGCGCAGCCCGGAATGGGTGCGGATATAAATCATCGCAACGTACGCCACCCACATGGCCAGTGAAAGCAGCACCTTCGGATCAGCGAAGAATGTGCCGCCAATGGTTTGCAAAGCCACAACGGTTCCGATCAGCAGTCCTGCTGTCATGCAGGGCAGGCCAAACAGCAGCGCCTTCAGGGCAATCTGGTCGGTTGTTTCCAGAGGGGGCAGCCACGTCCGTGCCGGCGCAGTGCGCTTCTGCTTCAAACGCCGCTCCTGGATCAGGTACAGGACGCTCGCCACCAGCGATAAAAACAAGGCCGCGTAGGCTGCCAGCAGCAAAGCCACATGCAGGAACAGCCAGCCGGTGCGGATGAGCGGGTAAGCGATCGTCTCCTGCCCGGGCTTGAACGCGGGTACCAGGGTCAGCAAGACCGCAATGGGGAGCAGAAAGATACCGAACGAGACCGTGCGGTATTTCGTCGCCAGCAGCAGAAACCCGACAACCAGCAACAAACCCAGCAGCGAAAGCGTTTCATGGGTGTCGACGGGAAGGGCGCGGTGGGCCGCCATCAGCATTTCGACGAAGGCCACGAAATGGAAGAACGCTCCACCCATTGCCGCGGGCATGGCGACGTGCCGCCAGCGCGGCCGGTTGTACAGGGCCGCAGGCAGCACCGCGAGCGCGGCAATGCCGTACAGAAGGACCGCGACTCGTAGCCAAAGAAGAGACATACAGGCGTTTGGCAGCGGCTTCGCGGCCAATACCCAGTATAACGATTGAAAACGCTGGAATTACGCTGTGCGGGTACCGCCCGCGGCATACCCTACGCTTTGGAGGATGCACACAAATGGAAACCCTGTCACGTCTTCAGCAGTGGTATCTGGATCAATGTGATGGCGACTGGGAACACCATTATGGCGTCAAAATCGACACTCTGGATAACCCGGGATGGACGCTGAAGGTTGATCTCACCGGCACCAGCGCCGAAGACCATTTACTGGACCGGGTGACGATCGAGAGAACGGAAAACGATTGGATTCATTACCGGGTTGAGAACAAGCAGTTTATGGCTGCTATGGGGCCTCAAAACCTGACGGAAGGTATTGAAGCGTTCCTCGGCTGGATACAAAATCCGAAATGAATCTCTACCGTGTATCGCCCGCGGCGATGCTCTGTTCCAGATAAGCCTGCAACTTGCCTTCAATCAAGCTCAGAGGAAGCAAGAATGGCCGGTCGGTGATCTCCACAGTCAGCATGCCATCGGCGTGTTCATACTTCGCGGTGACGCCGTCCTTGCTCAGGGTGCCGGAGGGGCCTTCGAGCTCAATACCGCTGGAGCGCAGGCGGATGGTGGCAGCGGCAAACTGGGCGTCGGACATGGGGACCTGAATCATGCCCCACAGTGTACGGCCCGGGCCCGGTTTTGCGCATCCAGGTGCGATATTCTGGGCACTCCCGCCAGCCCGCATGCAAGCAGTCGAATCCATCAAGGAATCCGGACTTTCCCCAGCCATGCGGCAGTACCGCGCGGCCAAGGATGCCCACCCCGACGCTCTGCTGTTCTTCCGCATGGGCGATTTCTACGAGCTCTTTTACGAAGACGCCATCGTCGCGGCACGCGAGCTGCAGCTCACACTGACCGCGCGCGATAAAGCCCGCTCGGTCCCAATGTGCGGTGTGCCCTACCACGCAGCTGGCAACTATCTGCAACGCCTGCTGCGCAAGGGTTTCCGGGTGGCCATCTGCGAGCAGATGGAAGATCCCAAGCTCGCGAAGACAGTCGTTCGCCGCGAAGTCACTCGCGTGCTCACACCCGGTACCGCACTCGACCCCACACTTGCCGCCAGCGAAAGTCAATGGCTCGCCAGCGTCGCCTCGGCGGGCTCGGGAGCGAATGCGTGTGTGGGCGTCGCCGCCATTGATCTTTCCACCGGCGAATTTCGCGCCACGGAGTTCAGCGGCACAACCGCATGGCCGCTGGCACTGGATGAGCTGGCCCGTGCACGTCCGGCGGAGCTGGTCTTCGGGCGCGGAGCAGGCAGCTTCGGCATCAAGGGCGGCAACGCGCAGCAAAGCTCGCTGCGTGAGCCCGGCCAGGAAGACTCGAACGAGACGAAGGACACAGCGGAGCAGGCGGCAACGCCAATCCCCGGAACCCGCAGCGAGCTTGAGGATTGGGTCTTTACCGAAGACTATGCGGTTCCGCTGCTGCGCCAGCAGCT
This sequence comes from Acidobacteriaceae bacterium, assembly GCA_036498835.1. GTDB lineage: Bacteria > Acidobacteriota > Terriglobia > Terriglobales > Acidobacteriaceae > Granulicella. The sequence goes on from DASYEV010000213.1 coordinate 18,363, forward strand.
TCGCGTGCACTCGCTGGACGGCATGGGACTGGCCGGCCACACCGCAGCCGCCATCGCCGCCGGCGCCATCGTGCACTATCTGCGCGCGACCAAGCAAGGCGCGCTCGAGCACCTGGACACCATTCGCTTTTACGAAAAGCGCGACTCGTTGGAGTTGGACGCGGTCAGTGTCAGGAACCTGGAGCTGGTGGATCCGCTGTTCTCCAACGAAGGCGCCAACACCACGCTGTTCTACACGCTCGATGCCTGCTGCACGCCCATGGGCAAGCGCTTCCTGCGCGCGCAATTGCTTCGTCCCATGCAATCGCTGCCTGAGATCAATGCGCGCCTCGATGCCGTGGGCGAAGCTGCCGCGGACATCCGCCGCCGCGAAGGTGTGCGCCGTGCCATGGATGGAGTACTCGACCTGGAACGTCTGCTGGGCCGTGTTGCGCTTGACTCCGCTGGTCCTCGCGAAGTCGTCGCGCTGGGCGCAACGCTCACACGGCTCCCCGGGCTGCGCAACACCGTGCAGGAGTTCGCTGCCAGTTCACCCGGCGGCCGCTGGGCACAGCTTGTGCAGGCGCTCGATCCTCTGGAAGACCTGCGTGAACTCATCGCAAGCACGCTGGTTGAAGAGCCGCCTGTTTCTCTGAGCGACGGCGGCGCGGTTCGCGAAGGTGTCGATCCCGAGCTTGATGAGTTGCGTGGCCTTTCCGCCGGAGGACGGCAGCGCATCGCGGCCATTGAAGAACGCGAGCGCACGCGTACGGGAATAGGCTCTCTCAAAGTGCGCTTCAACTCCGTCTTCGGTTACTACCTGGAAGTGACCAAGGCCAATGCCAAGGCTGTTCCCGCCGACTACGAGCGCAAGCAGACGCTGGTCAATGCCGAGCGCTTCACAACACCCGAACTGAAGGAGCTCGAAACTAAAATCCTCACCGCGCAGGACCGCTGCGGTGAAATCGAGCGGCGCATCTTCGCCGAGCTGCGCAGGCAGTTACTCACGAGCGCCGCACGTGTCCGTGAGACGGCCCGCCGGGTGGCGGAGATCGATACCCTTGCCTGCTTCGCACACCTTGCCGCGATGCGCGGGTGGACTCGCCCCCAGGTAAATGAGAGTGGTGTGTTGGAGTTCATTGCTGCACGCCACCCAGTCATCGAGCGGCGGCTGGAAGAGACCGGCGGCTCGCGTTTCGTGCCCAACTCACTGCATTTATGCGCGGGCGATGGTGGCACCGATGGGCCGTCTCTGCTTCTGATCACCGGCCCCAACATGGGCGGTAAGAGCACCTATCTGCGCATGGCAGCCTTGCTCACCGTGATGGCGCAATGCGGCTGCTTTGTCCCTGCCGAGAGCATGCGGCTGGGCCTGGTGGACCGCATCTACACCCGCATCGGCGCCAGCGACAATGTGGCGCGCGGGCGTTCGACCTTCATGGTCGAAATGACTGAAACCGCGGCCATCCTCAACACCGCCACCGCACGCTCGCTGGTGCTGCTCGACGAAATGGGACGCGGCACCGCGACCTATGACGGGCTTTCGCTGGCGTGGGCCACGGTGGAGCACCTGCACAACAACGTTGGAGCGCGCACGCTGTTTGCAACCCATTATCACGAGCTCACACTGCTCGCCGATCGCCTGGCACGGCTGAAGAACGTTCGCGTCACTGTGCGCGAAAACTCCGGCGGCATCGTCTTCCTGCACACGGTGGAAGCCGGAGCCGCCAACAAGAGCTATGGCATTGAAGTGGCCAGGCTCGCGGGTCTCCCTTCCGCGGTCATTGAGCGCGCACGCGAAGTGCTGCGTGTACATGAACGTGCGGAGTCGCAACAGGTGCGCGAAGCCGCGCCGGTTCCTCCGGATCGTGTACCCGCAATGCAGATGACCATGTTCACCCCGCTCTCGCAGCGCATCGTCGACCGCCTGGAAGCGCTCGACATCGATGGGCTGACACCACGCGAGGCGTTACAACTGCTCGGCGAGTTGCAGCGCGAACTCAAAGGCGGTGCGGCATGAACTCCGGAACAGCCAAGCCGATGCTCGTCGCTGGCGTGATGAGTGGAACCTCCGCCGACGGCGCAGACGTCGCGCTGTGCCGCGTGTCACCTGCGAAGCAGCGTGGCGGCACACCTCGCGTCAAAGTGCTCGGCCACCGCGCATTTCCTTATCCCGCCAGGCTGCGCAAAGCCGTACTTGCGTCCATGGATGCCAAGCACACTACAACCGCCGAGCTTGCACGACTCTCCTGGAAGCTGGGCGCGTTCTATGCGGACTGTGTGGAAGCGACGGCACAGGATCTTGCCCTCAAGCCGCAACTCATCGCCTGTCATGGGCAGACGATCTATCACCAGGGCTTGGCTGCACCCTATCTCGGAACCCCCGTCCGTTGCACCTGGCAGATTGGCGAAGCGTCATTGATTGCCGAGCGCATGCGCGCGCCCGTGGTCAGCGACTTCCGGCCCGCGGATATGGCGGCAGGAGGACAGGCGGCGCCACTGGTGCCGATGCTGGACTTCTGCCTGTTCCGGCACGCAACGAAAAATCGCCTACTGCTCAATCTCGGAGGGATCGCCAACATCACCGCGATCCCCGCTGCCGCAAAGCTCGAGGATGTGCTGGCCTTCGACACCGGCCCAGCCAACATGGTCATCGATGCGTGCATGCAGCAACTCTTCGACAAACGGTATGACAAGAACGGAGCCCTCGCAGCCCGTGGACGCGTGCTGCAGGATGTCCTCGTAAAACTCTTTGCACAGCCATACTTCGCCGCGCCGCCACCGAAGTCCTGCGGACGCGAAGAGTTTGGCGAAACCTTCACCACTCGCTTCCTGGCGCTGTGTAAACGCGCTCGTGCGGCCAATGAAGATGTGATTGCTACCGCAACCGCATTCACCTCGACCACAATCCTGGAAGCGTATCGCGACTTCTGTTGGCCGCACCTGGGCCAGCGGGCGCCGCTGGCACGAGCCTCGGAAATCTTTGTTGCCGGGGGTGGGGCTCGTAATGCGACACTGATGCGGATGCTTGGCGAAGGCTTTCGCGCGCTCAGCGTCAAGGTTGCCACAACTGAAGCAGCGGGCCTTGCGGTAGAAGCCAAAGAAGCGGCCGCCTTCGCGCTGATGGGATGGCTAACATGGCACGGCTTGCCGGGCAATGTTCCATCAGCCACAGGCGCAAGCCGGGCCGTCGTGCTGGGAAAGGTAACGCAGATATGATGCGTGGTTGGGGTGTGGTCATCATTCTCGGATGCGCTGTCGCGATCGTCTTCGCCATCCTGTTTTTCGGCGTGCTGCCGCATTCCGACGACGCGGCCATTACCGGCCTTGCCCCAGGACAAAGCACCGTTTTCCTTGGCCAGACGCTGAACTTCCCGGAGCCCTGGAAGGTCTACACGCCCGGATCGCGCGGCGCCATTCTCAATCTCAAGAAGGCAGGCGGAGGCCGGGCCGGCGGCACGTTTACGCTGGAAGACGAGCGCCGCCACCCTGAAGACGTCCACCGCTTCGTCGATGGCTGGATGAGCATGCCCAACAACAGTCCCGGCTTCAAACCGCTGGGTATTGAGCCCTTCCACGACAACTCCGTAGACAACGCGCGCATGCAGTGTGTGGCGATCCATTGGGCCGATCAGCACAAACCGCTGCAGCTTGTCTGCCTGGCGAGCGACGGGCGCTGGAAGCTGACGCTTTGGGGCGCGGATTCTGATGTACCCGTGGTCGATGCGTTCGCGGACCAGATGCCGGGATTCCAGCGCGGTCTATGATCGCTCCGATGCGGCCTTCACGCGCGTTGCGGCGCAAGCTCACCGTCTGTTTTTGCTCGGGCCTGCTGACACTCGTGAGCTGCAAAGCTCCCGCTCCTGACCCCGGAACCATCAGTTTCCTCATCGAAAGTTCGCCCAACAATCTCGATCTGCGCCAAGGCACGGATGCGCAATCGGAACGCGTGGGAGCGCTGATCTATGACGCTCTGGTGCATAAAGATGAGCACTTCAACCTGCAGCCCTGGCTGGCCACGAGCTGGGAGCGGCCGGATGCGCTGACCTGGGTCTTTCATCTCCGCAATGGCGTGCACTTTCATGATGGCAAGCCATTCACGGCGGACGACGTTGCATGGTCCATCCGCAGCATGAAGGACGGCACGCTCATCACGGCGAAAGGCGGGGCCTTTAGCGACGTCGACAACATCACCGTGCGCGATCCGCTCACCGTCGTGGTGCACACGAACAAGCCCTATGCCGGGCTGCTCTTCAATCTCAGCGATGGCCTGTTCGGCGTCGTCGAAAAAGGTGCGGGACGTGATGAAGGCCTGCATCCCATCGGGACAGGGCCCTACAAATTCGTAAGCCAGTTGCAGGACAAGGACGTCGTCGTCGAACGCAATACCGGCTACTGGGCAGGCGCCGCGCACATTCCACGCATACGCTTCGAGGTCGTGCCCGACACCATCACCACGGCACTTGAAATGAAGAAAGGCTCCGGCGACGCGGAAAGCAATGTGCTCACGCTGGACATGGTGCACGCGCTGCAAGGTCTTCCGGGGCTGCGCACCGAGGCGGACGCGGGCTCGATAGTGATCTATGCCAACTTCAACGTGACCGATCCCGCGCTCAAGGACAAGCGTGTACGTCAGGCAATCGCCTGCGCGATCGACCGTCCCGCACTGATCGCAGCGCTTTGGCGAGGCCAGGCGCGTCTTGCTGACTCGCTGCTCCCACCCGGTCACTGGGCACGCGCCAACGACGCCGATTTGCCGCAGTACAACTACGACACCGCGCGTGCGATTCGCCTGCTCGACGAAGCCGGGATGAAGCCCGACAAGAACGGCATCCGTCTGCGCTTCACACTCAAGACCTCAACCGACGAAACCACCCGCCTGACAGCGCAAGCCATGCAGCAGCAGTTGCGCGCCGCCGGCATCGAGATGAACATCCGCTCCGCGGAGTTCGGTACGTTCTATGCCGACATCACCAAGGGCGCGTTCCAGATGTACATCCTGCGCTGGATCGGTTCCAACGAAGACCCGGACATCTTCCGTTACGCCTACGCAACCGCCAGCTTTCCGCCCAAAGGCGGCAATCGCGGCCGCTATTCCAATCCTCGCGTGGACGCACTGATCGATGCAGCCTCCGCCGAAACCAATGAAGACAAGCGCCGCGAAGCGTATGCGCAGATTCAGCAGATTCTCGCCGAAGACCTTCCCGGCATCATGCTGTACTACCCCAACAATGAGGTCGTACACAGCACGCGGCTCACCAATGTCAAGCTCAACCCCGGCGGGACATTCGATTGGGTGCGCGACGCGGAGCTGCAGTAGCCAGTCATTAGATATTGTTCCTCATCTGATTCAACTATTTTTGGCTCGGTCGCCGCTTCCCCACTCACATCACCACCAATTTTGGCGATCTCCCGTTAGTATGGAGGCGTGCGAACTCCCGAAACCATTCAGAGCAAAGTCGAGCACTTATCACCCGGAGCCTTCAACAAAAACAAAGTGCCGGCTTGGCCTCCCGATGCTTTTTGCCTTTGCGCAGCGATCCTCCAGACGTCGGGAAGTTATTCACGTGTCATCGACGATGCCAGCTTGAACTCGAGGCACGAAAGCAGCGAACAACGGTCAAAACGACTTGGCAAGGTAGGTCTCGAATGGACAAAGTCGTTCGACTCCGGCAAGCCGCCGGAGCTTGTAAAAGAACTCTGGAGTGTGATCTTTGAGAAGAGGCGAACCTTGCTCAGCGAGCTAGCTTCTGATGAAGTCTCCGATCTTCGAAATGCGTTGCTCGACATGCTGGCGATTGCCGATGAAGCATGTGTGGAAATCGGTATTTATAAGATCGATTCCCGCTTGAGAGATCGTGGTGGCCTGGGAACTTTTCGATTCCAAGCTGAGAGCCTTTTTGTGAGCAGCATGTCGGGAATCGATGGGGCCACTCTATGCAAAGATATACATCCAAGCCGGGCGCGAGTTTTGCCCAAAATGCATACCCCTCAGAGCGGTCTAACCATCCGATCTATGTCACACCATCTCGGATACTGCCCAGGTTCGGACATGCGTCCGAACTGGTACAGCTTGGCGTCAACACAGAGTTCGCATTCCTTTAACCTTCTCATCGTGCCTTGGCCAAAGGTGGTCGATCCATCGCAATTCGCGCTCTCGAAACAACGGGGCGTCAGCGATGAGGTGGGTGCAGGTGGCTATGGCCTCTTCACGTTCCATCTCAAGAGTGGACCAACTACGGAATTTGTGCGTTCTCTACTTCACGAAGCGACGCTCCGAGTCGGTCACATCGATGGAATCGTCTTTCCGGAATTGGCAATGTCGGAAACTGAATTCAACAAAATCGCAGAGTAATTCGCTACTAAAGATCGCTTCGTAGTTTCGGGGGTTGGGCAAAGTGCCCAAACAACGGCGGGTATTAATACCGCAATTCTCGAGGTGGTCGACCCCCTCCTCTCCGATTCCGATGGAGACCTCGTACATGTGCGAATCCCACAGAAAAAACACCATCGGTGGAAACTGGAAAAGAATCAGATTGTTCAGTATGGAATTGGCTCAAACCTGCACCCGTTGGCAAATTGGTGGGAACACATAGAACTCGGCAATCGCGAGATCTCTTTTGTGTCGATCCAGCCGTGGCTGACAATGTCCGTGCTCATCTGCGAAGATTTGGCACGACCTGATCCAGTGGGCGATGTGATACGAGCGGTTGGCCCTAATCTCATCATTGCCCTACTCAGTGACGGACCACAGATTGGAAGCCGATGGCCGGGCCGTTATGCGAGCGGTTTTGCCGATGATCCCGGGTCATCCGTTCTGACTGTCACCAGCCTTGGAATGTCCAAACTTTCACGCCCTCAAGATCCGTCAAGGGATAGATCAAATACGGTTGCTCTATGGCGGGATGCTCGCTCCGGAACACATGAAATATCATGCCCCATCGATCATGACGGTATAGTTCTGAATGTAACGGCTGAATACCATGAGGAATGGACCGCTGACGGACGAGGCGATGGTAAAAACAGCGGTTACCCGGTTCTTTCGGGTTATCATCTAATAAAGAGGCCCCTCGATTCGAAAGGAGAGGACAAACGTGACGACCATTTCGATCAAGGACGCAGCGATTCTTTCTCATTTGTCAAAGCAGCCTCGGAAGAGCGATCGACTGCTCCTGACCAAACGCCTGGGAGACGACGCCAAAGTACTCGCGCGAAGCCTGAAGCGAGGCGCGCCAGCCCAGAAGGCAACACGCGGCTAACGGGCAAGAAATGAAGTAGATAGACAATCCCTGAGGTCATTCAGGGATTGTCGCCCTAACGATTATTCGTCAACAATCGCTCTTTTCGATGCTTGCCGCATGCTGAAATAATCAACCGGCGGAGCCCCTACACCACAGCGGGAGAGGCTTTACTTTACAACTGCACGCTCTGTGCAGCCTGATGGGGCATGATCTTCTTCACCTCGCCACCGGGCAGTGAAACCGTCAGTCCCTTCGCCGGAAGAAGCCCTCCCGCAACCGAGTACTTGAGCGTGCGGCTCACGTCGTTCCACTTCAGATCGACCAGGACATACGCCTTCTTCTCATACGCGAAGCTGAGGCCGTCATCGTCATAGAGCTGGAAGCTTCCATCCGCTCCCGGATAGATCGTCAAGTGCACCGGCTCGGCGGAAGGCTCCAGCGCATATTGCTTGATGGGCCCGGTAGGCACGATGGCGCCGGCTCGTACAAACAGCGGCATGCTCTCCAGCGACGCTGCTGCCGTCACCGTCTTGCCACCTTCTACTGGCTTCCCTGTCCAGAAGTCGTACCACCCACCCGCAGGCAGATACACTTTGCGCTCCGTGGCTCCCTTTTCGAAAACCGGAGCCACAAGCAGGCTTGGTCCCCAGAGGTAAGCATCGGCTGTAGCCCACGCGGTCTGGTCTTCAGGGAACGAGAGACCGAGGCTGCGGATCAACGGGATACCTGTCGTGTGTGTCTCCCACGTGGAGGAATACAGGTAAGGCATCAGTTGCGAGCGTGTGTTCAGGAACTTGCGGCAGATGGGCTCGACTGCGGCGTTGTGCAGATCGTCACCCTTGGGCAGAAACGATTCGGCATTCGGCCCCATTTCCGAGGCGCCATAGCTTCCCGTATCCCAGCCCCACGGCCTGCGCAGTTGCCATGTTCGCCCGTGACAGCGGAACGATGGGCAGAATGCGCCGAACTGGAACCAGCGCACGAAAAGCTCCGCCGTAAATTCCTTGGTCGGCACAAAGCCGCCAATGTCGGTGCCCCAGTAGGGCACGCCGCTTAGACCGGCGTTGATGCCCATCATGATCTGGGTCTCCAGCGTTTTCCAGGTCGAGAACGTATCGCCGGACCACAGCCAGCCCCAGCGCTGAATACCCGCATAGCAATTGCGATGCAACGCAAACGGGCGGCGGTCAGGGTCGCTCATGCGGCCACCTTCCCAATACATCCGGTTACGCACCAGGCGTGAAGGCATGGGCAAGACATCGCCTTCATCCGGCCACCAGCCGTCGATACCCATCTTCACGAACGGCACATGCTGCTTCCAGTAATTGGCCGCATCACCGGCTATCGCGGCCGCTGTTCCTGTGTCGTTGACCTTGCCGTGAAGGTTCTCCGGCGGATTCACAACATGCAGCACCACGTTGAAGTGCAGGTTGTGAAACTCGCGGACGATCGCTTCGGGATCCGGAAACACGGTCTCGTTGAACGCAAAGGAGCCATGGCCGGTGTTCCATCCCGAGGGGCAGAAACCTGTGCCGAGATAGATCACCGCATCGCAGGGCAGCTTCTTTTCGCGAAACGTCCGCGCCTCGCCCAGGATCTGCTCGCGGCTGTCGATTGTGCGGTGCGACTGCTGAAAGCCAAGTGTCCACTTGGCTGGGAGGTGAGGATATCCGGTGATCTCCGCATACTGGCGCAGAAGGCCAGCCGGCGTAGGCGAAACGCAGAAATAAAGGTCCTGACCGCGCGCGACATCGCTGGGCTTGAAAATTCCGGTGTCGCCGGAAAGGTCGAACTGGCCTCCGGGCTCGTGGAAGTACAGACCCCAGCCTTTGCCCATGATCCACGGGATCGGGTTGCGCGCTCCGAAGATGCGCAGGTTGTCGCCTGCGCCGTTGCGCATCATGTCCTTCACACCGCGGCGATCCATCGGATGAACGCCAGGCCCCATGCCATACACGGGTGCATTCGTATAGCTGAAGTTGATCTGGTTCATGTCCGGGCGGAAGGTCAGTTCCTGCACCACCCCGCGCTGCGGGTGTTCGACCGCAATACGCAGCGGCTTGGTTTCGACCTTGACCTTGTACTGGCCCCAGGGGATCGATTGCCCCGCGGCATCGGTCCGGAGCTTGGCCATCGGCTTCGCGAAAGTGCGCGGAGCGATGCTGCCATCCTCGTAATAAACGTCCAGCAGTTCGTCGACCGCAGTGATAGAAATCCGTAGCGTCGCGTCGGTCACCGCCGTGATCGTCACTTCCATGCCAACGGGACCCTTCGCAACCGGTGTCCCTGGAGCCAGCAACTCCGCATAAGCCATCTGTTGATGCAGCAGCAGGCCGGCTGAACCAGCAGCCAGACCGGTCATGACAGCCCTGCGCGAATATGCCTTTTTCATGAAGAACCTCAACTCTTTTTGAGAGAAGGAAGATGGGAACTGCTCCGCAAGCGTGACCCGAGAATAAGCGAATACAGATTTGTATACAACTCCTAATTCCTTGCGGTATAACTCTCCCATACCAAATCATGCGGCTGTCTTGCACCGAGGAATCCGATGAACCGACGCAAATTCATTCAAAGTGCGGCTGCCAGCACAGCCGTTCTGCCCTACCTCACAGCGCATGCCGAGACTGCGGCTGCGCCACGCGCCGCCTTCACGACTGCCGGCGGCAGCGTGCCGGCAACCGGCGTCCAGGTAGATGGCCACACCAAGCTCGCCACGTTCACACGCAACGGTGAAACGTGGACGGTCTACGAAGACCTCCGCACCCGCGACGGCCTTCTCACGTTCGTCTCCTCGAAAGGCACGGCTCGCGTTCTGCCTAAGACCGCGGAAGCGACCTTCGCGGACGACGGCCCGCAGCATCTGGGCATCGACATCAAGGACATCGGCATGGCAAACCCCGATGTCCTCGCGGATAAGCTGCTCGAACATGGCGACCCCAAGGAAGATGATGTGCGTCGCGCCGCGCCGCCGATGAACTCCACCCATCGCGAAGGCAATAACGCCAATGCCCGGCCCAGCTGGAACACCTTTGTCGGCACACGCGAGTGCAGTGACACCATGCCGATCTATCCCAGCGGCAACACGCGTACCTATCACCCGGTCCAGTACTTCAAAGAACTCACCCAGGAGCGCGCCAACAAGCGCTTCGAGGGCCTGGTTGGCGGCTGGATGCCTGCGGTCCGCAAGGTGATGCCCGGCGATAACGACTCCTACTACGAGATCGTTGTGTTCGGTGACGTGCTGGCCAAGGACCGCTTCATCGTTCAGACCTGGCACCGCACCTCGCATATTCAGGACGGCAAGGTCACCAAGGTTGAATTCGGCTACAGCTATCCTGCGTACACCCGGCGTCGACAGGATCCCAAGCCTGAAGAGTTCTATCGCGGCTTGCTGGAGTTCGCGGAATACTGGGAGCGTCAGATGCACGACCTCACGCC
>DASYEV010000214.1:0-15952 GCA_036498835.1 Acidobacteriaceae bacterium
CCTTAGGCTGCTTGTATTTCCGATCCGGCTTGTAATTAGGGGGAGGAGATGTTCCGGGACGAACAGTCTCGTGCTTGTCCTTGGTGCTGGGTCTGGCGTTTTTTTTGTGTTCCGCTCCGAGGGGCTGCGGTAAGGGACGCAGAACCATTGGAGCAAATGGATCTAGCTTAGGCAACGGGTTTCCATCGCTGACATTTGGTTTAGGCTTCAAAGTAGGCGCATGGGCAGTGGCGCTACCTCCAAACAAAACTGCCCCGCCGGCTATTGGCGCGATGACTGGACTTAAGAGAATTCCAGCGCCTTCCTCAACGACGGCCGTGACCCCGGTTGCCGCCTCGGTCTCACTTGCTGTCGTTCCAACACTTATACTCACTTCAGTTGGTGACGGATTCCCAGGATAAGGTGCGGTTCCCGGTGCGGGTGGAGCAGGCGTCATAACCGATTGCGGAGGATCGCCTTCATCATCATCATGGCCATCCGGGTCAGTGAGACTTAGCGGGTTATTTTTCACATAACCGTAGAGGTTAAGTGTTTGGGGATTTTCGATTTTTGCATATGGTACCTCCTCCGGCTTGTCCACCCAGTCCGGATTCATGAAGCGGCCCATGCCGCCCGCGTAGTATCGAGCTCCAAAGAAGTCGAGACCTGATTCGACGTCACGTTCTTTGTTCGTGAAGTGATGCTCCGTGGCATCATCGGCTGTTACGGGAGCACCGCTCGGCGTGACGCATTGCAAGTTGTCGCCGAAAGGCTGGTTGGTGCAGGTTTCCTCGATTGCCCCGGTGGGGTCGGTCTGAACGCGCCGGCTGCCCAGCCAATCGGATATCTGGTAGTGCAGGCCCTTGACGTCATAGGTGGCCAGCAGGGCGCCAGTAACGTCGAGGTTAGTATGCTGCCATTGACCGCTTTTGATCTCGGTCATCTGCTCGCCGGAGTGGCCAAGCACGTAGGCGTAGGTCTCCGAGAAGCCGTTCGCGGACACATTGCAACTCAGTTTGTTGGTCTGCGTCTGCGGGTCGTAAATGTAGACAGCGTTGACGGTGCCTTTGGCAACACGGTGTCCTTCCGCGTCATAGATGTACTGCGTCAGGACGGAACCGGCCTGTGAAGCGCAGATCCGGTCTTCCGCGTCATAGCTGTACAGGTTCGACGTGCCGCTGGGCGAGGGCACCACATCCATGCCGAGGTTTCCAGACGCGTCGTACGCTCCGGAAGGCACCGTCTGCACGAAGCTCGTGGTGGTGATGCGGTTGTTCGGGTCGTACGTCACCGGACTCAGTGTCCACGCGGTACCTGGGGCGCATGATTGGTTGGGGTCGGTCGCAGCGACACCTTGCGCCAGGCGGTTGCCGAATGCGTCATAGTTCCAGCAGAACACCTGCGAAGAAGCTGCAACGGGACTTACACTCGCACCGGTCAGACGGTTCAGGCCGTCATAGGTAATGCTGCTCCAGTTGCCGTTGACCGAGTCGTTGTAGCTCAGGATGTTGCCGTTGGCCGCATAGCTTCCCGCCGGCATCCCATAGCTGTAGACGACGTTGGTGGAACCGGTAGGGCCGTTGCCGCCGCTCAGGCCAGAGGCGGCCGCACTGAATGACGCCGTGTTTCCGGCCGTGTCCGCAACACTGACCGTTACCGGCACATTGGCGCCCGCGCTGGACTGCAGCGAAATCGTGCTTCCACTGCTGCTCACCGTCCACGATGGCTGTGCGGTGTGAATCAACCCCGAGACCCCGGAGGCAAGTGTGGTTGCGGTATCGCTTGCGCCCCAGCTCACCGACCCGATCGACGTGCCGTTGATGCTGACCGTCATCGTGCCTGTGTCCGAGCCCGTGTGGCCATCCGTGCCCCCGGTCATGGCGGAGTCCGGATCGCCGGCCGTGAAGTCCGACATGCCGCTGGCGGAGATCGAGAGGGGATAGTTGGCCGCCGAGCCGGTGGCCACACTGGCCAGGACGACCATATTGCTGCTGGCGAACGCGGTCACCGGAGAGCCGGTCTGGGTGAAACCCGTGGCGAACTGACTGACGAGGTCCTCGTCAGTCGTGCCGTCCGCGAACGTGGCCGTGGCGGGGAAGCCGTTCACCGTGACCGTGATCGATCCCGTGTCAGGAATATCGGTACAGACCCAGACATTGCGGCGGAACTGGCAGAGTTGATGCGTACCCTCCGAGCCGGTGACCGTGATCACCGTGCTCGACGATGTGGCCGGATTGTTGTACGAAGCTTCCTGCCCGGAAAAGCTGATGCTGCCGCTGCTGGGATTGCCGCCCAGGGAACGGGTGGGGCCGAGATAGGTCTCCGAGGTCGGCCACAGGCGATTGGTGTCATAGGTTTTGCTCAGCGTCATGGCTGCCACATTGGTCGTGGGATCGTAGCTGAGACCCGCGGCCACCAGTCCGATTGCGCTGTAGCTGCCGCTGGCAGATGCGTCGAGCAGCTTCGTCACCGTGCCCGGCGAGGAAGAGAGCGCCGAGGACACCGTGGTCAGGTGTGCGGCTGCGTCGTAGCCATAGCTGAAGGTGCGCGCGTTGGCGTCGCCCGAAGGCATGCCGTTATAGCCACTGACCAGGGCGCTGGAGAGATCGTAGCCCCAGTGCAGAGGGAAGCTCTGCGAACCGCCTCCATTCAGCGACAGCAACTGTGCCTCGTCAAGGACCCTGCCCGCCGGATCGTAGGTCTGTATGGACTCCCGGGTGAGATAACCCGAAGACGGCGCGGTTGACGCGCAGCTTCCGAGGATCGTCCACTCGGCCATCAGCCGGCCCACAAAACCGGTGTCGCTGGTGCCTCCATACTGATAGCAGGAGTTGGGCGTGTTCTGCGTGTCGCCGCTGTAGGTCTTGGCCACGAGGCGGTTGAGGTTATCGTAGGCATAGTTGACCGTGATATTGCGGGCATCGGTCTTGTGAACCAGATTGCCGTTACCGTCATAGCCGGTGGTGCAGATACCGCTGATCCATGTGCCATAGCAGATCGTGCCCGTCTCGGGATTTTGCGATGTCACCAGACGCGATAGCGAGTCATAGCTGAAGCTGCGCGTGCGTGCCGAGTCGCCCGATGCTCCCTGCTGGTTCACATAGGTGAGATTTCCCAGCGTGTTGTAGGTGTAGTCGGTTTCGAGACTCAGCGGCTGTGTTGTGGTGCCCAGTTCAAGAACCTGAACCAGCTGGCCCAGAGCGTCCGAGGTGTGGCGCATGTGTACGCCGGTTTCGTCGTAGGAGTCCACAGCAGGGCCGGAGTAGCTGGTCGTGACGGAATTTCCGTCCGGATGCATTACAGTCAGCGGCCTGCCCAGCGCGTCGTAGGTGGTCGTTGTATTGAGCAGCGTATCGCCGCTGCGGTAGGGATTGCTGACCGTCGAGACGCGGCCGTCGGCGTCGTAGCTCTTGGCGACGATGTCGTCACCGTTAGGATCGGTGGTGCTGCGTGTCAACTCGCGGCCGAAGTCGTCGAACTGCACGGTTGTGGTCTGATTGGGGTTGGGAGCGGCGGCTACGGTCTTCGTCACCTTGTTGCGCGTCGCGCAGCCTGAGCCCACTACGTCGCAGTAGGTGAACGTCGCCGTTGGGCTCGCGGGGCTCGAGCCCGGCACTGGCACCAGCGGCGAAGTCACGCTCGCGATGCGCAACATGCTGTCCCATGCCACGGTCGTGACACCGCCGTTGGCGTCCGTCAGCGAAGTCAGCAGACCGGTGTTGCAGTCATAGGTTCCGGAGATGGACTGATCGAGCGCGTTGGTTGTGCCCGTCACCACCGAGCCGTTACAGGCGCCATGGGTGTAGTCTGCCGTGTGGCCGTTCGCGTTCAGGTGAGCGTCCGCATCAATGACGTAAGACTTCTCGCCGTCCGCTGTCCAGCCCGTGTGCGTGACCGGCGTTGGACCCGAAGTGAGATCGAGATAGGGCGTCGCCGTGGTCACATGTCCACTGTGAGCGCCGGCCGATGAGTACGTGCTTTCGTCGTAGCTGTAGCTGGTCGAGGACACCGTCGTCCCACTGCCTTCGGTGTTGCCTGTTCCGTCCAGCACGTAGGTCGAGGACGGCAGCGTGATCAGGTTCTGGTTGTAGTAGTTGCTGTTCGACGACCAGAGATAGTTGGTCCCCTCCTGTTTGAGGATGGAGTTGTCATAGCCTCGGGTAATCGTAAGCGTGGGGCCACCGAGTGGAAGCGAGACCGTGTCCGAGCCGGCACTGCAGTTATTGCCGTGGCTGTCGCAGGCCGTCGACGAGAAGGTCACATTAGCCGCGGAACCGTACTGGATCGTCTCCGTAGAGACGCTGCCATCATCGAGCGTAGTGGTTACCCCGATCAGCTTCTTTGCGGCAACGTCAACTTCAGGCGTTCCGGGCGCTCCATTGTTGTTGTATGTCTTGCGCACGCTCTTCAGCGGCGTACCCGTCGCCGTGCCACCGGCGTAGACGTCCTGACCGAGATCCACCAGGCCGCATGTACCGCCGGCGCCGAAGTAATCCTGGGTAAGCTCACCGGTCGGAGAAATGGTGGTGCCCGGGCCGTACTGCCAAGTCCCCAGCACGTTCCCCTGCGCGTCCTTCATCGTCCGGGTCAGTATCTGTGGACGGTACATCACGAAGGAAACACCGTTCGGGTTCAGCCCTGTGACGCGCGAGGAATTACAGCTTCCGTCCGTGAACTCGTAGGTGTAGCTCACCGACCCACCCGTCGGGTAGATCATGGTCGTCAGTTGGCCGGTATTGCCGTATGCGCCCGTGGGCGAGCCGTTAGGGTCAGCCGAGTCATAGATGAAGCCCCAGTAGGTCCCGTTGGGAAGCGTGACCGATTGCAGCATCTGCTCGTTGCTGTCGTGGACCTGGAGCGAGTCCTGGGGTGCCCCGTTGGACACAACCGGGAAATGGGTGTGGATGTTGACCGACACGTAGCAGAACAGATAGGTGACGCTCCCGTTAGGTCCCGGCGGCGTCCAATAGGCGGCGCCCGACAGCGGCTGATACTGCGCGGCGGAGAGCACCGGGCAGGCCGATGTGGGAGCCGTGGTCCATACCGGGATGGTCCGGTTGGCGGAGTCCAGTACCGTGCCGTCGGAGTTGAAGGCGATTGCGTTCCCATCCACATCCAACATCCCGGTTGCGCTATGGGTGACCCCATGGCTATCCAGGATCGTGCCCGGCGCGGTTGTCATCTTCCAGGCCATATCACCGGGATAGGAGTTATCCGGTATCCCGATGTTGCCGTTGCCGGAATCGGGGGCCTGTGTAGGTGCAAAGCGGTAACCCGCGCCATCCACCGACTGGTACCCGAGGCTGGTCTGTGCAAGCGGATGCTGCGCGTTGTCCGCCGTGATCACATAGAAGCGTGCATCCAGCGGGGGATTGGTAAGAGTCGAGCCATTGGGCGCAAGCACGCCGCCCGCGGTCAGCGCCTGGTCCATGATGAAGCGGGGACCGCGTGGAAACAGCCCGGGAATGCCGAGCGGAATGAACTGGATCTGGCTGTGGCAGCCGCTGCGCACGATCACTTGATCGCCCGGAGCCGCGGCATTGCACAGCACCATGTCCTGGAAGCCGAAGGAATTGAAGATCAGCGAATAGCTCAGCGACAGTGCGCCCTTCTGGGGATAGGACACCAGCGGGATCGCAACCGTCAGGCTGCCGTTCGACGCGTTTACCTGGTCCAGCATCCCGCCCTTGTAGGCGGTGTAAGGCTGGAAGCCCTGCGCGACGTCGGGAAGGTCCTGGGCTGCGGCTGAAAGGCTGACGAGAAAGAGGAAAGAAAAGGCGGCGACAAGCGTGCGAAATGCCCGACCCATGCGTAAATGCTCCACTGGCGAAATTACGGTTCGCCACGGCATATCGCAGCTAGCTCGTAATACGGTTGATATTGAATTTGCAGAGAGTATTTCCCGTACCACGACCGAATGTCAATGACTCTTTGCGGACTTCCGTGAAATCAACGTTAAAAGCCGGAACGCGCGCAGTCTTCGCTTAGGGCGGTTTCGATTATGTTGTGACCTCGCTAATCGCGGAAAAGGCCGTTTTCATTGAGAGAAAACGGCTTGTGCACCCTCTTTTCTGTAAAGACCCTAATCGAAACTGCCTATCCCCTCACCATTGCCCCTACAGCGCTCTCCCCATGACCAAAAGGGCAACCCTTACGGGTCGCCCTTCTACTTCTTAGGTTCGTCTTTGTTAGAAGTGCAGACGTACCGCCAATTGTAGCTGGCGGGGGGTGTAGGTGTAGTTGCTGTTGGAGTTGTTGTAGGTGCCGAAGTTGGGTTGCAGGGTCAGCACATCGTAGGTGGTAGACGTGTTCGGCGTCAGGCCCGCGACGCTGCCGGCGGACAGATTGTAAGCCGTGTTCTGGATGCCGGTGATGTTCTGGTGGTTCGCTACGTTGAAGACTTCCGCGAGGAACTCCAGGCGCAGACGATCCAGCGTGAAGCGGTTCACATTGAAGTAGAAGTTCTTGCCCAGGCGAACGTCCGCCTTATCCGTCTTGGGACGGTAGTACTGGTTGCGGCGGATGGCGTCGATGCGTCCCGAGGTGCCGCCCGCGCCGTTCGCGCTGCGCACACCCGAAACGCTTTCCAGCGGATAACCGCTGACGTACGGCGTGTAGGGAAGGCCGCTCTGCACTTGCCACACGGGAGCGATGCGCCAGCCGCCCAGCACCTCGTCCTTCCAGCCGTGAAAGTGGGTTTCGGGCTGGTACGTCAGGGCCATGACAAAGCGCCGGCGAACGTCGAGCGAGCTGTTGCCGTAGTCTTTGGAGATGTTATTGGGGTCCAGCGTGCTGGGTCCCGGGATGCCGGTGCCAAGATATGGATTGAAGTCCATTGCGTGCGACCAGGTGAAGTTCGAAAGCAGCGAGAAGCCGTTCTTATAACGCTTATTCACCTGGAACGCGAGTGCGTTGTAATTCGAGTTGATGTTAGAAGCAATGCGAAGAATACGGTAGTAGCTCGGGTTATAGCGCGACGAAGCAACGCAGCCCGAAGTTGTGACACCGGTGCAGTTGCCGTACACGTGAACGGTTGTGGTGGAACCTGTGAGCGGCGCCGGCTTGCCACCGTGCGGCAGGACGGGATTTCGGATGCCCGGGCCGATGTTTACGGTGTTATTGACGTAATACGTAATGTCTCTGCCATTCATCAGGTTGACGTTCGAGTCGCTGGCGCTGTCCAGCTCGCGGCCGAACGAGCTCATATATGTCACGCCCAGCACCAGATTGTGCCCCATGTCCTGCTCGAGTGCCAGGTCGGCCTCATGCACCTGCGGATTCTGCAGGTGGCTGTCGAGATACGAGATGCTGGGGTGTGAACTGGCATTGTTGGTTTCACCCGCACAACGTTGCGCCTGCGCGTAGGTCTGAACGATGTGCGGGAAGGTGATGGTGCAGTCGGCAGCACTCGTCTGATTGAAGTCCGAAAAGAGGCCGGAAACATTCACCTGCGAACCGGGGCCGCCGGAGTTCTGGTATGACTGCTCGATGTTCGCGTTGATGATGCGTCCGAAGTACATGCCATAACCGCCGCGCAGGGTCGTCTTGCCGTCGCCGTACACGTTCCAGGCAAAGCCCACGCGGGGACCGACGTTGTTGCGATCGTCCGGGCGCGAGGCGGTATTTGGGAAGAAGTTTCCAACCGCCAACTGCCCGAGTAGAGCGGGATTCGGCGTCGGATTGGCGGGCACGTATTCATACTCGTACCGTGCGCCCAGGGTCAGAGTAAGACGAGACGTGATACGCCAGTTATCGGTCGCATAGCCAGCGTATTCACGCGTAGCAATCAGGGCCGATGCTCCCACATTGTCGGTTGTACCTGTAGTTCCGTTCCAGTTCTGAGGAACGGTAAAGCCCTGGCTGAAGCTGGAATAGAGCCCGACGTTCTTATCGCAAAAGCTTGTCGTGCACGGCGTGACGGCGCCATCGCGGAAAGCGTCTCCACCTGCATACGCGTTTCCGCCGAGGCCCGTGGTGGCATGGAGATAGTCGCCGATAAAGCTGTAGGCCCAATCAAAATCGTAGGTGCCGTAACCGTTATAGAGATTGTTGATGAAGTCGGAGACTTTGTTGTAATCCACACCGAACTTGAAGGTGTGCTTGCCGTGCGACCAGGTCACGTCGTCCCGGAACTGAATACGGCGCTCGTCGGGAAGAGCGAAGCGCGAAAACAGAGCGGAAGTTCCGGCATCGAAGCCCGCCGCATCGTAGCCGAAACCGACGCTCAGATCGGCCGGGCCTGTGGGGCAGCCGCCTTTCGGTGCGGAGCATTCACCCCCAGGAAGGAAGTTTGCCAATGGAAATTCATTGGGGAGCATGTGCGAGGGAAACTCGTCTTCCAGATCGCGTCCATACTGCGCCAGGAACGAATTGACGATGGTGTTCGTCAGCACGGTGCTGAGGCGGAAGATACCGACATCCGCCTTCACGAAGTCGTTGCCGTAGGAACCGCGGCCATAGAAATTCGAGGTCTGGGTCTGTACACCGTTGGGCGAATCCCAACGAAGGCGGTTGTACTGGATGGTGGCGCGGTTGCGATCGTTGATCTGCCAGTCGAGCTTGGGGAAATTGATGACCTGATCACCCGTACGCGGGACCTGACCAAAGAATGTGGAAAGCACGCCAAGACCCTGGTTGTAATAGGCGGACGCCGCCTGATAGCCGGGGTCGGTTCCGCTGGCCGCTCCTGGGTTCAGCGCTGCCGCAAGGGCGCAGGCGCCATAGTTGCCCTCATAACTGCGCCCGATGGGGTACTGCGCAGTGGCGGAGTTCGCCGGCGTGGAAAGGTTCGCGGTCACACTGGATCCGGTATAGGATGTGCCATCCGGCGCGACATAGGCGAAGGTCGGAGCGCCGAAATCGTAGAGGCCGAATGTGTCTGGACTACGCGTGCACTTCTCCTGACCACTCAGCTGGGTGGAGGTCGCAAACATGTCGTATGGGTCAGATGTGCGGGCGATGCCGGGGAAGTTACGGCTTGACTGGTCGTAGGCATAGAACCAGAACAGCTTGTCCTTGATGATGTCGCCGCCTACGCCAAAGCCCCACTGCTTACGCCAGTCCTTGGGCTTGACCGTCTGGATGTTCAGGCCGGTGTTCTCGTTGAAATTGTAGAGCTGCGTATAAGGGTTGGTCGCGCCGCCAAGACCATTGTCGCGATCGTAGAAGAACAGCTCGCCGTGCAGTTTGTTGGTGCCGGACTTGGTGATGGTGTTGATCACACCGCCGGCCGCGCGGCCGTATTCCGCGGAGTAGTTCGATGTGTTGACCTGGAATTCCTGCACCGCACCCTGCGTCACCGTGTACGAAGAGCGCGTGCGACCGCGGGCTTCCGAGAAGTACGCCTGATTGTCGTCGGCGCCGTCGACCGTGTTGTTGTTCAGCAGATAGCTGATGCCGCGGAAGCTGAGCAGGCCGAAGCCGTCTGAGTTGGAGACCACACCCGGGGTAAGAAGAGCGAAGTCCGACCAGCGGCGGCCGTTGATAGGCAGGTTGTCAATCGTAGCCTGATCGATCGTGGTGGAGATTTCATTGGACTGGGTGTGCAACTCGGGCAGCTCACCGTTGACTTCCACCTTGTCCGCAACCGAACCCACGGTGAGCTTGGGCGACACCGTCTGCAGGTTACCCACCGTCACCACGACGCCGTTCTGCTGCGCGGTTTCAAAGCCGTCCGCCGTGAAGGTCAGCGTGTAGGTGCCCGGATGCAGCTCGGTCACGCGATACTCACCCGACGAGTTCGTCTTCACCGTACGCGTGGTGCCGGTGTCCGCCGAGGTAACGGTGATCTTCGCGCCCGGCAACAAGGCTCCGTTGCCGTCGGTCACAGTACCGGCAATAGCGCCGTCCGTGGCGGACTGCGCGAAACTCGAAGGCGCGAACGCAAAGCATACGAGCAACAAAAGGGCCGCAAGCGAAGCGGAAGATTGGAAAGCAGCGAACTTGCGAAACTTGGCGAACATCCAGTAAGTCTCCTGACCGTAAAACCCTTGCCTCGGGAAGTGCTGGTAGCGAGGCTTTGAGAAAAAGTGTGGGCGGGGGAAGAAAGCTCTTCCCCGCCCCTTGCGCCTAGTTGACCTTGAGCGTGAACGGCAATGTGGCGACAGAGCCCGCGGTGCCTGTTGCCGTGATCGTGATGGTGTAGGTACCCACTGGCGTCGAAAGTGTCTGCGCGCCCTTACCGCAACCTGCCGTTCCCATAGCGGCAAGCAGCATCGCGAGCATCAGCCCTACCCCGCCAAGCCGTGAAGCAAAGCGTCGGCGGCGGAATGCGAGAAGCATGGTGAGCCCACAACCGAAGACGAGGCTGAGCGGCATCCAGCGGCCACGCCCGGCCAGCGAAGTCGGATTCACCGACGTTGCCTGCTGCGTGTAGATGCTGACGGCAACCGTGTTCGACGTGGAGCATCCGGTCGCGGTGATGGACGGCGGACTGAAAACGCAGCTGGCGTATGCCGGCAGTCCCTGGCAGGCGAAGGTGATGGTGCCGGTGTAAACACTCTGCGTCAGCGCGAAGCTGTAGAGAGCGGTGCCGCCGGCAACCACCGAGGGTTCTTGAAAGCCCGTTGAGGCAGCCGTGAAGGTCGGCGACGCGGTTGTAATCGAGCCGGGTGTAACCGTAGTTGACGTTTTGAAGTAGGTGTCGCCGCTGTAAACCGCAGTGATGCTGTACGTGCCCGCGGTTGGAAAACTAGTGGTCAACGTTGCGGTGCTGTTGGTGACATTCACCGGTGTGCCGATCTGATTGCCGTTGGCATAGAACGTCACCGTGCCGGCCGGGCTGCCAGTGCTGGCTACTGTTGCCGTCAGCGTAAAGACCGTGGTGGTCGGAACCGAAGTAGCTCCCGAGCATGATGTCGAATTGCTGGTAATCGCGACCGTTGTGCGCGTGAACGGCGAGGTGATCGCGATGCCGCCCAACGTGAAGTTTGCAGTACCGCCGCTGCCGGTAGCGGAAACAACTTTCAATGTGCCGCTGAAAGCTCCGAGCGCGGTCGGCGTTGCGGTTACTGGGAGCAGGCAGTCTGTGGTGTTGTCAGGCGTGTTGGTCGTGCAGGTCGCCGTGCCAAGCGTGAAGATCGAAGCGCCGGATGTGATGCTGTAGGCGCCCGAAGACGCTGGACCATCGCCGGCGACGAAGTGAATTTCAAGCATGTCGGTAACGGCTTGATTCACGCCGATGTTGCCGAATTGAGCGCCCGAAGCAACTTCGCGAATGGTGAACGTCTCGGTGTCGCCGACAAATACATCTCCGTAGGCATCGGCGGAGATGCCATAAATACCAGGGCCGGGAAGAGCCGTGCTGGCAAATGTCGTTCCGCTGGAACCGAAGGTGGCCTGCAGCGCAGGGCAGCCATCACCCAACGCATCGGTGTGGTTTGCGCACACGCTACCCGCCGCAACGCCACCGGCAATGGGATACATCACCTTGCCTGCGCCGTCGACGCGCCAGATGGCGCCACTGCTCGCATCCGTTACATACAGGTTGGGCTGCGCCGCGGTATCGAGTGCAACACCAAACACGCTGCCAATCGCAAAGCTGCCGGCGGTTCCGCGATTCTTGATGCTCTTGAGAACCGAGCCTTGAATGCCTGCAAAATTGGAAATGACGTTGCCCGCAGTGATGAGGCCCACGTCGTCGTTGAACTCATTTGCAAAATAAACGTTGCCGGCGGGATCGACCGCAACGCTATAGACACCATCATTGTTCGTCGCGTTGGCTTTGGCGCCATCAGTCCACTTGCCGAAATAGCAACCACCGCGTGAAGTTGTTGATACAAAATCAGGACAGTCGCCTGAGGTCGCACTCTTCGCTGCGAGAGAACCATAGCCGGAGAACTTCGATATCGTGCCGGCAGGAACCGTAAGACCTTGGATCGTCTGCGTCGCGGCGCCCATGTTGATCACTTCCAGGGCATTGTTCCCTTCATCGGCGATGTAGAGATTGCCGTTGGTATCGAAGGCGAGCCCGTACGGAAAGTTCAGGTAGTTCTGGGTTGCCGCAATCACCGGCGAGGCCGCCGTATTGCTCACGTTATAGCCAAAGGTATTCGTGCCGGTCACCGGCGCGTTACCGGCGACATTGGTAATGATGCCGGTTGTCGTGATCAACCCCCCGGTCGCGGCGATCTTGCGCACATTGTCGGTACCGTTGTCCGAGAAATAGAGGTTACCCGCGGTATCGAATACCAGGGATGCAGGCTTGGAAAGCTTCACCAGATTCGCAGGGCATCCGTTCCCTGCTGAGTCGACTGAAACTCCCGTTCCACAAGTTACGCCCGCAGCCGGCGAAGAAGTTGCGCCACCTGCAACCGCGGTAATAATGCCGGTCTGCACGTCTACCCGGCGCACAAGGCCGTTCGCGAAATCGCCAAAGAAGATGTTCCCGTTCTTATCTGCGACGGCATAACGCGGACCGCCGGTGGACGACGTGCCGAGTTGCACTTCAGTCGCAAGGCAGCCATCGCCGAAGGGATCCGTCGAAATATTTCCCGAGACCGGGCAGGTTCCACCCGAGGCGATTGCTGCCGTGCCAGTGCCGGCGATCAGCCGAGCCGTATAGGGAACGAGCTGGGGAGCAGTCTGCGCGGAAGCCTGCCGGTCGGCAGCGGCGAATGTCAACAGGGCGAGGGGGAGGAACGAAAGGCGGGCGATAGTGCGGGTGATGCGGATGGGGAAAACCACGGGGCGAAAGCTCCTGAAGAGGGAAACCGGTTCGGGCAAATGAATCACGAGAGGATTCATTTGCCGTGGATCAGGACAAAAATCAAAAGAAGTCTTGCGCGGGAAAGAAACCCAGCCACAAGCCTTCCTGTGGAACTGCCTGAGATGATTGCTACCTGTGCAAAAAGAATAGCATCACACTCCGTCGCAAGGCGAGGTTCAGCCCACGATAACGGACCGGCTTTGCACAGTTTTTACTGGATATTCACCGATGAAGAAACGCCAAACATGCCCTGGTAAATTCCCTGAGGCATGCAGGAAGGCGAAACCGCTCAGGTCGTTTTCTCTCACGGAAAACGACCTGAGCCGGCGCTTATCGGCTCCGCGGTATCCGGGAATTGTTTAGCGGGTGAGGATGACAGGGCCGTCTTTGGTGATGGCCACGGTGTGCTCGAAGTGAGCGCTGAAGCTGCCATCTTTGGTCACCGCGGTCCAGCCATCTTCCAGCACATGCACTTCGGGCTTCCCGATATTGATCATCGGCTCGATGGCCAGCACCATGCCGGCCCGCAGGCGAGGTCCCTTGCCCGCACTGCCGAAATTCGGCACCTGAGGATCTTCATGCATGCTCTTGCCGATGCCGTGGCCCACGAACTCACGCACAACGCCGAAACCTTCAGCCTCGCACATGCTCTGCACAGCATAGGCAATGTCTCCCAGGCGATTGCCGGGCACAGCCTGATCGATTGCCGCATAGAGAGAAGCTTCCGTAACTTTCAGAAGCTTATCGACCGCCGCGCTCACCGTGCCAATACGGTAGGTAACTGCCGCGTCAGAATAATAGCCATCCACCACCACGCCGCAGTCGACCGAAACGACGTCGCCGCTGCGTAGGATGGTTTTATCGTTCGGGATGCCGTGGATGACCTGATTGTTCACGGATGTGCACAGCATCGCGGGGTAGCCATGGTAGCCCTTGAACGCGGAAACCACGCCCAGTTCTTCCACCTTGGCGACAGCCGCGCGCTCCAGGTCCATCGTGCTGGCGCCTTCGCGCACCACAGCCTTGACCGCGTCATGCACCTGGCGAAGCGCGATGCCGGAGGTGCGCATCTTTTCGATTTCTGCCGAGGATTTGATCAGGATGGCCATAAGAACCCGCTATCAATAGATGGTTTTCGCCACGTGGGCGATGCAACGAATGAACAGCTACCGTTCAGTAGCTGTCCGCCTCCGGGTGATGCCGCAACTGGAGCAGAGCCTTGCGAATGCCGTGCGTAACCTCTTCGATGGGCCGGTTGCCATCCACTTCCGCAAAACGGCCGCCGTGGGTACGGTAATACTCGATGACGGCGGCAGTTTTCACGCCAAATTCCTGCATGCGCTTATGGAAGACGGCTTCGGTGTCGTCTTCACGCTGGATCAGCGTGGCGCCGTCAAAATCGCAGATGCCCGCAACCTTCGGCGGCTTGGAGTAGATGTTGTAAATCGTGCCGCAGACCGGGCATATCAGGCGGCCCGTAATGCGCTCCAGCAACTCCTGTTCGTCGACCTTGATACTGATCGCGACCACGGGCAGGAGATAGGCGACAAGCTGGTCATCCAGCCACTCCGCCTGGCGCAGTGTGCGCGGGAAGCCGTCCAGAATATAGCCGTGTTCGGCATCGGGCTGGGAAAGGCGCTCCGCCACCATCTGGTTCACGATGTCGTCGGGAACCAGTTGGCCCTGGCTCATGAGCTCATCGGCCAGCTTGCCCAGGGAAGATCCATCGCCGCGGCGCTGCCGCAGCAGATCGCCGGTAGATATCTGCGGGATGCTGAATTCGGCCATCAACTGCTTGGCCTGGGTCCCTTTACCGACACCAGGCGCCCCGAGCAAGAGCACAGGGCCGGGCAAGAAGTCAGTCGCGTTTGGAAGAGGCTTGGACATGAAAGGGCAGCGAACAGTTAATAGCGAACAGTTAACAGCAAACTACGAGCACTTGGGAAGCTAAAGGTTTGGGGAGTAAACGACAAGGCGGAGGAAGCAGCTTCCTCCGCCCGGCTGCAAACGACGAACTAGATGGCTCGAAACGCCTACCAGGTACGGCGGCCGCGAATGCGTCCCGACTTCGGAGCGAAGCCTTCGTAGTGACGCATAATGAGCTGCGATTCGACTTGCTGCACGGTATCCATGGCAACGCCCACCACGATCAGCAGGCTGGTGCCGCCGAAGTAGAACGTCACACCCAGACCATTGGTCACCCACGCGGGGAAGCGGTCAAAGATCGGGCCGATCAGCCACAGGTGGTTGAAATGAATGCCGCTGATCAGCAACTGCGGAATAATCGAGATGATGATCAGGTACAGCGCGCCAACCAGCGTGATGCGCGTGAGCACATCGTTGATGAAGTCCGCGGTGCGTTTGCCGGGGCGAACGCTGGGGATGAAGCTGCCGTACTTGCGCATGCCGTCGGCAATGTCATCCGGGCGGAAGATGATGGAAATGTAGAAGTACGCGAAGAAGATGATTGCCGCGATGTACAGGACTTCATACCAGGGTTCCGCGGGTTGCAGCGCGTTGAAGATCGGACCAAAGAACTTGGTGTCGCGCAGCTGGCCGGAACCGAACAGGCTGACATTCTGCAGAAGCAGCGGCGCCGACAGGATGGAAGCCGCGAAGATCACGGGCATCACACCGCCGGAGTTGACCTTCAATGGCAGGAAGCTCGATTGCGCACCCTGAATCCGGCGGCCGACGATCCGCTTGGCTGACTGGATGGGAATACGGCGCTCGGCGCGTTCCACATAGATGATGAACGCAACCACCGCGATCATGCCGACGATCAACAGGATCAGCGCGATGGGCGTGAAAGCGCCCCAGGTGTTGGTGCGGAACTTGGTGTAGAGCTCCTCGATGCCGCGCGGGATGCCGACAACGATGCCGGTAAAGATCAGAAGCGACATGCCGTTACCGACGCCGCGCTCCGTAATCTGTTCACCCAGCCACATGATGAAGGCCGTTCCGCAGGTGAGGGTGACGATGCAAAGCGGCACGAACGCGCCCTTGGAGATAGTCACCATCGACTCGCCGGTCGCCGTCTGGGTCAGCGTGAGCGAGATGAAGAAGCTCTGCACGATGGCCAGCAGCACGGTGACATAGCGTGTCCACTGCGTGATCTTGCGGCGCCCGGCTTCGCCTTCCTTCTGCAGCTTCGCCAACGGCTCATAGATCACGGTCAGCAGCTGGAAGATGATGGATGCCGTGATGTACGGCATGATGCCCAGCGCAAAGATCGTGAGCTTGCGCAGGTTGCCGCCATTGAACAGA
>DASYEV010000215.1:0-3651 GCA_036498835.1 Acidobacteriaceae bacterium
TCGCTGAACAACGTCAGTAGCCGGTGCAGATGTTCGCGTTTCGGCTTATAGTGGCCGCTTGAAGTGCTGATATAGGTGAGCTTGCCCTGTTTGATCGTTAGCATGCCCGCGCAAAGCACCGCTTTCCCCGCGTTGTAGCTGGAGTGATTCCAGTACATATCCTTTCCACTCATACCGGACGGGCTGGCAAACAGGTTGCCGTATTCATCGACGCTGTACATATACCTGCCGTGTTCGGCCTTACTGGTGTCGTACGCCTTCCCAATCTCGTTTTCGAAGTCGTACCGTTTTCCCCGGTATGTCACCAGAAGCTTCGTTCTTGCCTTCTTGTGAAGAAACTCGACCTGTTGGGTGTTTCCGAACTCATAAGCCTTCACGATCTTCGAAAGCATTTGAGCCTGGTGCAGCGTCATGGTGTGCCAATCCATTTTTGAATCGCACAGGTTCGCGAGCAGTTCCATCTCGGCCTGGCCGCCTTTCACCTCGTCCATGAGCCATTTCCTTTTGCTCATCGCCAACTGGTTTTCGGAGATCGTTGCAGATCCCATCGGATTAACTCGCTCCGACTTTTTGTCGCTGGACGCGACATACAACTGGCGCTCGAGGTTATAACCGCCGTGCAAGTGCTTGAGACCCTGGTCGAACTTTCCAACGTTTTGACTTTTGTTGTAGTTGAAGCGGTCTTCGCCAGAGGCTGTTCGATAGGTGTCCCGGAGCATCAAAAATGCCGCTTGTGCGAGTTTTTCAATCTCGATTCTGCGCCGCTTCGTGCTGGGCGATTCCTTGCCGGATTTCTCTTTTAGCCACGCAGCGCACTCCCCGAGCAGAGCCGACGTGATCCTCATCTTGTCCATGACAAGCTTTGCCTTGTGGAACTCCTTGAGGAGAGTGTCGATCCTCTTGATGCTGGAACCGCGGTGACTGGTGAAAAAGTGCCCTGAATCGTCCAACTTCGTATTCGCTTTGAACTGCTCAAGCGTGGGTAGAGGCATGGTTCGTCGTTTCCTCAAATTGAGAATGTGGCATCGGTAGCGCTCCTGGATGTACCAGGGAGCGCAATCCGTCGCTGCAGGAGAGAATCCGCCTGGATGCCTTTCAACGTGGGCCGAAGTGAAGACCGGCGGCTCTTTCCTGACGGAAACAACTCTGTCGCCCGGCGTTCCCGTTGGCAATGGAAACAACCTGAAATCGATCTGAAAACGATCTGACAGCGTTTTCCTGAGGTTTTTACGCCGCAACCGGTGGCTCAGGTGCACTTCCGTTAAACTGAAGGACAACTCACACCGTCCGACGAAGCAGGAATGAACGACCAGCAGGCCATCTACAGATTCGCCAACTACGAATTCAGCCCGAGGCAACACGAGCTGCGCACCAGCGATATCCGCCTGGTGCTCTCCATTTCGTTGAACCGGCTGCTGCTGCTCTTCGTTACCCACCCCGGCGAAGTCGTCACACGCAAGCAGATCGCGGACGCACTGTGGGAGGAGCACGCGACCATCGACGTCGTCGCGGGCATCAACACCGCCGTCCGGCGGCTGCGTACCCATCTGGAAGAGACCGGCGGCCAAAGCGGCATCATCGAGACGCTGGTGGGTGTGGGTTACCGTTTCACGGCGCCGGTGTCGGTCAGCCCTTCCGAGACTTCCTCCAAGGTTTCCGGGTTGCATGCGGACACCGATGCAACTATGTCCGCAACCGTGGAAGCTACGCCTGCGGACATAGTTGCGGAAGTAGCCGCGGAGGATGACGAGGGGGATTCGGCGATTCCGGAGGCGGCATCCGACGCCGCCCTGCCGCCGACGAAGCCTGCAGGCGCCCAACCCCTGAACTCCTGGTGGATATCGTGGAGAGGTACGGTGGCGGCAGCCGCTGTCGTCCTGATAGGAACAGCGGCCGCCGCTGGATGGAACCATTTCAAACGTCCCGTGCCCGAGCTCGTCGCCGGCACTCCCTTTCTGCGCCACACACACCCGGTCACCTACGATGAACCGGAAGATGGCCTCACCGCACAGGCCATCTCGCCTGGCGGCGGCTACATCGTGTATGCGGAACGATCCGGCCTCACGCTTCAGACCCTGGGCCCCACCCCTGTCGGCCCTTACCCGCAGAAGCGGCTCGACATTCCGAAAGAGTTTCATGTGGAAAGCCTGGCCTGGTTTCCGGATGAATCCGGCGTTCTGGCCAGCGGCACGCTTCAGCCCAACGCCAGCGGAGGCAACGCCGCACCCAAGAGCCAGGTATGGAGGGTGGCGCTTTCGGGTACGCAGTCACGCGTTCTGCTGGAAGACGCCGGCATGGCCTCTGTATCTCCGGACGGACATTCGATCGCGTATCTTCGTGGCGGGAAGACGGAAGTCTGGCTTGCAGACATTACCGGCGATAGAGCTCACCGGCTCATCGCAGCCGGCCCGGGAGAGAGCTTTTCCGCGCTGCTGTGGTCGCCACGGAGCGACCGGATCGTTGTGGACCGTCAGCAGAGCGGGATCCAGATCTTCCCCACTCCCGATGTCGAAACCGGTGCGACCTCTACCAGTGACGCCGCGAAATCGGTGGATGGTACCTATGAGACCTATGACGCCGGGACCGGCGCTTTGCGCAGCCGATACGCCGGTCTCCGCTTCGACTCTGCAATTCTGCTGCAGGATGGCCGCCTGCTGTATTTGTCCACGAACCCGCCGAGGCCCGGCCTGGGAGTGGCTCAGACCGATCCCGCCACGGGAACGCTTCTGAATCAGAAGGACCAGAAACTGCTTTCTATTCAGGAGGTGTGGGACGGCTGGGCAAACGCGGTCACGCAGCTTTCCGGTACCCGAAATGGCGAAACCCTTTCCGTCATCCTGGACAAACCCGCTGTCGATGTCTACACCGCCGACTTCGTAGCCCATGGAGCCAACGGTCACCCTGCGCTCGGCCACATCGCGCGCCTCTCGTTTCACGCAGGCAAGGCATATCCGAGCGCATGGACTCCTGATGGCCGGTCGGTTGCGTTTGACGACGGCACCGGTGGCCCGGTCTCGGTGGCGGTGCAGGCGCTGGATGGTTCTCCGCTGAAGCATCTTGCCGAATCAACGCAGGAAACGCTGGTGTATACCCGCGGACAGTTTTCACCCGATGGCAAGTGGCTGCTGTTTCAGGAATACCATAGCGGCCATCCCGTATCGGTTAACCGCGCGCCGGCCGGTGGAGGCACCCCTGAGGCGCTGCATACCACCGGGACGATCGAAGAGTTTCATTGTTCCGCTTCGGCTCCCGGGCGCTGCGTTCTGCGCGAAGCGGAAGGCAAAACCGCGCTGGTGTATTACGCCCTGGATCCGGTTTCCGGCATCGGGGACGAGTTGGCACGGGTTCCCTGGCAGCCCAACGTTCTGGGCGACTGGAATATTTCACCCGACGGCAAGACGGTTGCCATGGCCAACCACGACCCACAGCATCCTTCGATCCAGCTTGTGCCTCTCCCACCGGCTTCCGGATCGCAGCCGGCAGTCTCACGGATGAAGGAAATCCCTCTGCAGGGCTTCGGCACGGCCTTCTCGGCGCACTGGTCTGCCGACGGAAAGGCGTTGTTTGTCGAAGCCTACAAAGCGCCCGGTTACGAACTCGTTTGGCTGACTCTGGACGGCCATGCCAGCCTGTTACGGCAGAGTACGGACC
>DASYEV010000216.1:0-23337 GCA_036498835.1 Acidobacteriaceae bacterium
CTGCTCGAGGTCGTAAAAGAGTTCGTCCGTGTTCGCCTTGGGCGCACCTACGATTAAAAAATTTGGCAGCGGCATACGATCAACCGAAGTTTAGAGCGATAGCGACCGGCCAATTGTCATCGCACTGTCAAAGTACCTGAAGGTTGTCTCCGGTTACAGGGTGAGCCTCCGGCAGAGCGACAAAATCATGACAATTGGCTGACACACACATGACACGCCCGCTATGGGTGATTCGCTACCGTGAGTTTGGTTCAGCCGTTCGGCTGCGCAGCACCCACCGTGGCATCAGGTCTCGATGCTTATCCCTTTCACCGATCCAACGCAAAAGAGGAAATTATGAAGAAACGGTTCATGCTGCTGGTCGCTCTCGCGGGTGTTCTTTCGGCCGGCGCAGCTTTGGTTCGTTCGACGCCGGCTCAGGATGCGCCTAAGCGCGTTGAAATCGTCTCGAAAAAGTTCGCCTTTGAACCTGGCGAGATCACGCTTAAGAAAGGCCAGCCCGTCATCCTTGTACTGAAAAGTGAAGACGTCGCCCATGGCCTGCGCTTTCGTGAACTGAACTTTGATCTCAAGGTGGACAAAGGCGGTACAAGCGAGGCGAAGTTCACCCCCGACAAGACTGGTGACTTCGTTGGCCACTGCTCCGTCTTTTGCGGTTCAGGCCATGGCTCGATGACGCTAACCCTCCACGTGGTCGACTAAGGCATTTCTCATGAAGGTGTACCCAAAGTCGAAGATGTTGAAGTCGTTTTCCCCAGCAGAAAACGACGCCTCCGGTTGCTTCGCCAGGGCACAGCATCATGAGAAAGATTCCAGCCCCATGCATCATCTCCCCAGCTTTGCAGTGCTAGGTTTACTCGGGGCCCTGTTCCTTAGCGGCTGCAAGGCCACGCCGCCTGCAAAGCTGGAGAAGAAGATCGTCGTTGCCGCCAAGCACCACATCACGATTGGCAATAAGAAGCAGAAGAACCCGCTCCCCGACAATGCGCAGACACTGGCTGACGGCAAGGAAGCGTTTGGCCACTACTGTGTCGCCTGCCATGGCAACGACGGCCAGAATACCGGTGTCCCCTTCGCGGATCACATCTCCCCTCCCATCCCTTCGCTGGCCTCCGAAGAAGTTCAGAGCTACACGGACGGTCAGTTGAAGTGGATTCTGGATAACGGCATCTGGCCGTCCGGCATGCCGGGCTCCAAAGGCACACTGAGTGACGACGAACTGTGGTCGATCGTGGTATACATGCGGCATCTCCCACCCGCAGGCAGCCAGGGCACGCCCGAAATGTATACGCACTGAGCTTCAAAAAGAATCCCATGAGCTCAATCGCCACGATCCCGGCCGAAGAGGGCTGCCGTTCTCGAGGCAAGGGCATACCTACCGCCTTTCTCGCGGGCTTCTTTTTCTCGTTTCGGGCAATTGTCGTACTCTGCGCTGTGAGAGTCTTCGGCGCATCACCGAGTGAAGGCTCGGCAGTTTACATCCTGTTGGATGCTCTGCTTCTTTTGATCGTCAGTGTCCATTCCCTGGGAAGACTGAACCGTTCTTTTCGCTCTTTACTTGAATCGACCAGTATTCGTTGGGTATTTGCGTTTTTACTGGTGTCCTTCAGCAGCTTCCTGTGGAGCGAAACAGTCTCCCTGACCGCATCCATAGCCTATTGGTTCGGGATGGCGGCCGACGTCCTCATTGTGGCAACCCTGGTAAGAACCGACCCGGCACCCGGCGTGGCTGCGGAACTCATGAGGGGGTTCGTCTGGAGTACCTGTTGCCTCGCGATTCTTGCATGGGTGATGCCGACGCAGGTAGACCTGCGCCTGGGCGATGAAATTTTCTTCAATACCAACCAGATTGGGAATCTATGCGCAATCTCCATCTTCTTCGCGCAGTATTTATCCCGTCAGAATGAAGGAAGCTGGAAGTTCCCCATCGGGTTTCTCGCCATCACCCTGATCCGCTCGCTCAGCAAGACAACCCTTACCGCATTCATCGTAAGCGAAGGCCTTCTGCTGATCATGGACCGATCGATATCCCGGCGGACGAAACTTCTAACCGTCGCGGGGTTCCTGCTCATTGTCGCCGCTTTCTGGGGACTGCTCGAAGCGTATTACCAAAACTACATTTCCGGCGGCGATAGCGCTGCATCACTAACTGGCCGAACGGGCATCTGGGTGTATGTCGCGTCGGAAATCGCCGAAAAACCCTGGCTCGGCCACGGGTTCGATTCGATGTGGAAAGTTATCCCTCCTTTCGGCCCCGATCAATTCGAAGCACGGCACGCTGAAAATGAGGTACTCCAGCAGCTCTATGCCTACGGCGTAGCCGGTCTGGTCTTGCTTGCGGGTACCTATGTTTCTCTCTACCGAACGGTTCGAAAGCTATCCGACAAATCGATCCGGATATTGTTCCTCTGTTTCCTGCTTTTCATGCTGGTACGAGGTCTCGCGGAAGCCGAACCGTTCGACCTTCTGCTTCCACTCTGGTGCATCGTTCTGATTGCCGCACTCGTAAGCTCTAAGGACACGCTCATGGAATTGCCTTTCGAATCCGGAGCCGGGGCACTCGCCGGGGAGATCACCTGAGTTCGGGCTGGCGGCTGCTCCCCGTTTCTGACCAGCGATAGGTTGTCACCTCATTGTCATTTTTGATATCTCGGGCGCAGCACCAGGGTTTTTCAGGCGCAAAATAAGCAGAGAATGAAAATGATGGCCGAGATGACTGAAGATATGGATTTTGTTGACGAAACCGACGCCCCTGCACCGGCGGCCAGCCTTGGAACCATCCTGGTTGTGGAAGACGATCCGCGCATGCAGAAGGTCTTGCGGCGTGTCTTCGTTGAAGAGCACTATTCCGTCATCGTCGCGGGTGATGGCCAAGCCGGTCTTGACCTGTTCCGCAGCGAACGGCCGCTGGCTGTGGTGCTCGACCTGATCCTGCCGCATATTTCCGGCCGCGAACTCTGCCAGAAGCTCAAGACGATCGCGCCCGACACTCCGATCATTGTGCTCAGCGCGATCACAGAAGTGGTGGACAAGGTTCTGCTGCTCGAACTCGGCGCCGACGACTACGTGACCAAACCGTTCAGCCCTCGCGAGCTGACCGCGCGCGTTCAGGCGGCCATCCGCCGCCAGCGCAAACCCACCGCGCCTTCGGTTTACCGCTTCGCGGACTGCGAAATCGACTTTCAGAAAATGAGTGCACGCCGCAGCGGCCGCGCCGTGGTGCTGACCGCGCATGAATTCAAGCTGCTGAAGTTCTTTACTGAAAACGCGGAACGCGTGTTGACACGCGAGCGCCTGCTGAACGAAGTGTGGGGCTATAACTTTTATCCGACCACCCGCACCGTGGATAATCAGATATTGAAACTCCGGCAGAAGCTGGAGCCCGATCCAGCGAATCCGCAGCATCTGCTGACCATTTACGGCGCGGGGTATAAGTTTGTCCCGTAACTCCACCGACGGACGATTTTCCGCAAACGGGCTCCCGCTTGAAGCAGTGATCGACGACAAGCGCGGCCTTCGCACGCATGTGCTGCTGGTCATCGCCATGGCGCTGGTCATCGCGACCATCACCAGCATCAGCCTCCTCCTGGTGCGTCATCGTCTGCGTGCGGAAATTACCAGCGACCTGACCAAGGACCTCAATCATTCCGTCACCACCTTCCAGGACCTGCAATCGGTGCGGCGCACTTCGCTGGAACGCGAGACCGCGCTGCTGGCCGACCTGCCAACACTCAAAGCGCTGATGACCAGCAGCGACGATCTCACCATCCAGGATGGCGCGGTTGAGTTCTGGCAGCTTAGCGGCAATGACCTGTTCGCTCTCGCCGACCCCAATGGACGCATCGTCGCCGCGTACACCAAGGGTGCACCTGCCGACCCAACGCTGCGAAATGGCCTCAAGGCGCTGGTCGCCGCGCCGCAAAAGCATCACCTGATCGATGGAAGCTGGCTGTACGCCTGTTCCGTGCGGCCGTTGTACTTCGGAAGCCAGCAGAACGGAACCCTGCTGGGATATGTGATCAGCGGCATTTCCATTGAACGCACGGTGCGCCAGATCAGCCAGCCCACCGGGGCGGAGGCTACTTTCCTCGGCAACAACCATGTCGTGGCCAGTACGTTGAACCCTGACGAGCAAGCCAACCTGCTCGCGCAGCCTTCCGTCCTTTCCGGAACGACGCAGAATCCCACGGTCGTGCGCATCGGGAAGACGCGTTATCTCGCTGCGGCCGAAGATCTCACTGCGATCTCCACGGCTCCCTCGCAACTGGTAGTGCTGAAATCCTTTGCTCCCGCGGAAGAGTCCATCAACCGCATCGACCGTCTGGTGCTGATTGCGGGTGTTCTTGCCCTGCTGCTGGGCACGGCACTGATGATCGCGGTCTCACGCCTGGTCACACGGCCGCTCGAAGAATTGTCCGAAGGAGTCAGGGCGTTCGGTGTCGGGGACGATCAATACCGCATCCCCGCGCATGGCACCCAGGAAGTCCGCCAGCTCAGCAAGTCGTTTGCGGGTATGCGCGATGAAATTCAACAGGCCAACCGAAAGCTTCTGGAGTCCGAGCGGCTGGCCACCATTGGCCGTATGGCCAGCTCCGTCTCCCACGACTTCCGCCACTACCTTGCCGCCATCTATGCCAATTCTGAGTTCCTGGCTTCGGATAAGCTTAGCCCCAAAGAGCGCGCCGAGATCATCGCCGACATTCGCACCGCGGTCGATGGCACCACGGAGATGATCGATTCGCTGCTGATCTTCAGCAGGACGGGTTCAAGCATGCGCAGTTCCTCGGAGCTGATGGCAACCTTGCTGGAACGCGCCGTATCCGTGGTCCGCAAACACCCCGACGCCGAAAATGTAAAACTGACGACCGCGTACGGAGACCCAACCGAGACCGCGGTCTTCGTCGAAGGCAAGCAAATCGAACGTGCGATCTGCAATCTTCTTCTCAACGCCTGCCAGTCCGTGCGTTCGACCCAGGGCGCGGGCAACGTGAAGGTCACGCTGGAAGCCCGAGAGCGGCACATGGTGCTGACCGTCATCGATGACGGTTCCGGCGTTCCGGAGGGTATCCGCGAGAGCCTGTTTGAACCTTTCGTCAGCGAAGGCAAGCAGAAGGGCACGGGCCTTGGCCTCACCCTGGCGTATTGCATCGCTGCCGAGCACGGCGGGCATGTCGCGCTTCTCAGCAGCAGGAGCGGTGAAACCATCTTCGAAATGGTCATCCCATGCGAACGGCGCACACCGTCCGCACCCGCTATGCTGGAAACAGACAAACCGACCAAGGTAATGGCAGGGTGAGACCTCGGGGTATGGACAGGCAACGGCACAACACGTGGCATTTGCTTCCTTTGCTTTCCGTCGTCCTGCTTGCGCCCGCATCCCATCTTTATGCCCAGACATCGGACCAAGAGAGCGTCGCGCAGCAGATTCAAACACTCAGCGAGGCCATGTCTCGCGCCCAGGCGCAGATCGAGCAATCGCAGCGGCAACTGGATGAAATGCGCCGCCAACTGACGGCGCTGCAGGGGCAACTGGCTCAGGGCGCTCCAACCACTTCTGCTCCGGCGATGGCTGCGCCCCCGGTAACAACAGCGGCGACAGCCTCACCGACTCCTGCGACACCAGAAGCCACAGCTGCAGCCATCGACGATCTCCGCGAGCGGCAGTCTGTGCTCGAATCGCAGGTTGCGGTCCACGAGCAGAGCAAGGTCGAGACTGAATCCAAGTTTCCACTCAAACTGACCGGCCTGCTGCTGCTGAACGGCTTCTTCAATACCCGGCAGGTGGACAATGCCACCTCGCCGACGTTGATCTTCCCGGGAGCGGGCAGCACAGCGTTCACCGTGCGCCAGACAGTCCTGGGTTTCGACGCCACCGGACCGCATCTGTTTGGAGCAAGCAGTCATGCCGATCTGCGCGTCGATTTTGCCGGGAGCGCTACACCAACCACAACGACCACGACATTCTCCGGCGCTTACAACGCGACAACTTCCTTTCTACGGCTAAGGACCGCGCATGCCGGGCTGCAGTGGAAGCAGACCGAAGTCTTTTTCTCGCTTGACCGGCCGATCCTCAGCCCGGATTCCGCTACTTCACTAGCGGCAGTGGCTGAACCGGCATTTGCCTGGTCCGGCAGCCTGTGGGCATGGAATCCTCAACTGGGACTGACGCAGGACTTCGGCCTGGGCAAGGTCCACGCTCTTCGCTTTCAGGCAGCGCTGATCGACATTCCCGATGCGCCTCTCACACCGCGCTTCTACGGCTCTGCCAGCCCCCTGCCCAGCACCAGCGAGATCGACCGTTGGCCCGGCATCGAAGGCCGCCTCGCATTGCTTGGCTCCAAGGCGGACGATGCCAGTCACTTTGGCATCGGAGCACTCTTCGCTCCTCACCGCAGCCCGGGAGGGCTGCACTTTCAAACGTGGGCGGCCACGACTGACTTCCGTTTCCGGATTCCCGGCCGCCTTGAGCTGAGTGGCAATCTATACAGGGGCGCTGCTCTCGGCGGGCTCGGTGCAGGGGCTTACAAAGACT
Organism: Acidobacteriaceae bacterium; assembly: GCA_036498835.1. Classification (GTDB taxonomy): domain Bacteria; phylum Acidobacteriota; class Terriglobia; order Terriglobales; family Acidobacteriaceae; genus Granulicella. The sequence continues at coordinate 6,533 of DASYEV010000216.1, forward strand.
ATGCCTACGTGGCGGACAAAGATGGCGGCTACTACCAGGCATTCGACAATGTGGGCGGGTGGGTCCAGTTGAAAGAAAAGTTCAATGAACGCATTGAAGTCAATGCCGCCGCCGGCATGGATCAACTCTTCGCCAAGCAACTGCGTCCCTTCTACAGCACGACCAGCAATTGGTATCAGAGCCTGGCGCGGAACCGCACGTTTACGGCGAATGTGATCTATAGTCCCAGCGCCTATCTGCTCTTTTCCCTGGAATATCGCCATGTCGGCAGCTCGCCTGTCGTTGGCGCAACGGCAGCGGGCAATATCGTTGGCGTCGCTGCGGGGTACCGCTTCTAATGGGCGCGAGGCTTTATACCTACGCGGTTGCGTGCGCGCTGCTGGCAGCACCCGCTCACCCTGCCGCCGGCGCGCCCCCGGCACCGCCGGCGATTGCACAAGCCGGCCATGCCGATGTGCGAGTACGCCTAGCCTTGCCGAACAAAGCCAAGGATCACCCTGTCCCTGCCGTGATCTGGCTGGAGTCCGCCGACGGAAGTGCGCCGCCTCCCTTCGCTCCCCACCCACGCTACACGCTGCTGCAGAAGAACCGCATGTTTATGCCGCATCTGCTGGTGGTTCCCGTGGGCGCTACCGTTTCATTCCCCAACGCCGATCCGTTCTTCCACAATGTGTTTTCCCTGTTCGACGGCAAGCGTTTCGATCTGGGACTCTACGAAGCCGGCTCCAGCAAAGACGTGCGCTTTACGCGTGAAGGAGTTTCCTACATCTTCTGCAACATCCATCCTGAGATGAGTGCCGTGGTGGTCTCGCTTTCGACTCCGCTCTACAGCGTCAACGACGGAGACAGCTTCGACGTGCACGATGTCCCACCCGGCGACTACACGCTTCACTTATGGGTTGAAGGTGTGCCGGGCCGTGCCCTTGAGCCCCTGGGCCACCCTGTGCACGTCGCAACCGGCACCGTCGATCTGGGCGAATTGCGAGTGCCGGTGATACCCGAACGCTCCATGTCGCACACCAACAAATTCGGAATGCCCTACGACCCGACGGCGAAGCCCACGTACTGACCCCGAGAGGACATTGTGGAAACGCCCCGCGCGACCCCAACTCTCGGACATAGCCATCCGGTCGTGCCGTGCCGGGCAGCCTCTTCCACGGATGAGGCACACTGCGCGGCTGAAAGCCGGAAGTTCGTTCTGATCGTTTCCGTGATTGGATCCGCACTGGCCTTTATGGACGGCTCAGTCGTCAACGTTGCGCTGCCCGCTTTGCAGGGCGTGTTCCACTCCACATCCGCCGAAACCCAATGGATCGTCCAGAGTTACGCACTTTTCTGTTCCGCGCTGCTGCTGTTGGGCGGAACGCTGGGTGACCATCTTGGACGCAGCCGGGTCTTCGCATGGGGCGTTGTGATCTTCGCAGCAGCCTCCGCCGCATGTGCGGGCGCTCAAACACTGGGACAACTTGTCGGCGCACGCGCCATCCAGGGTATTGGCGCGGCGCTGCTGATCCCGCAAGGTCTCGCCATGCTCTCGGAAGCCTTCCCCGCGGAGGAACGTGCGCACGCGATCGGGATATGGTCTGCATGGACCAGCGTCTTCGTTGCATTGGGGCCGATTCTTGGCGGCACCCTGGTTCAGTACGGACGGTGGCGGTGGATCTTTCTGCTCAACCTGCCATTCACGATCCTGATCTTCGTTCTCATGCCACGCATGCGCATGGCCAGGCCGGCCGCGGACTCCGGCTTACGGCAGTTGGATTACCTGGGGGCGGCACTGAGCACACTTGGCTTCGGCGCAATCATCTATGCCTTTTCCTTTGGACCGCAGCTCGGCTGGCAAGACATGCGTGTGGAAGGCTCGCTGATCGCCGGAGCTGCATTTCTGGCCGCCTTCCTTTGGTCGCAGCATTCCCGGCCCAACGCCATGATGCCGCTGGCGCTGTTCCGCAACCGGCGCTTCGCGGCCATCAACCTGCTGACCCTGGTGATCTACGGAGCGCTGGGCGGCGCGCTCTACATTATTCCCTTCTTCCTGATCCAGGTCAGGCACTTCACCCCAAGTGAATCCGGCGCTGCCCTGCTGCCCATGATCCTGATCATGTTCACCCTGTCGTCGCGGGTCGGCGCGGCTGCGAGCAAGTTTGGAGAAAGCCGGTTTCTGATCACGGGAACCGGCATAGTCGCCCTGTCCTTCACGCTGTTTGCGTTGCTCGCAAATAGGACCGGCTACGTGACCTCGATCCTTCCGGGCGTAGCGGCTCTTGGCCTGGGAATGACTCTGCTCGTGGCTCCTCTGACGAACGTGGTGATGTCCTCGGTACCGCAGAAGCAAACCGGTGTTGCCTCGGCGGTGAATAACTCCATCTCCCGCACGGCGTCTCTGCTTTTTTTGTCGATCGCGGTGCTCGTTCTCGCCACGCAGTTCAACAGCACGCTGCGGCATCTTCTTGAGGCATCTTCATTACCCCAGGGAATGCGGGATGCAGTCTTCGGCAACCGCGCCATGATGCTGGGCCTGCCCGTCCCGACACAGTTCGGTCTAGCTCCAGCCACGGCCGCGCACACGATGGTCGACGCCGCATTCGTGAGAGGTTTCCAGACCGTCATGTATGCCTGCGCCGGTACTACGCTCCTGGGTTTAGCTTCGATTTTTCTGACTGGAGCAAAGGGTGCAGATAAATAGATAGCGCTTCGGGATACCCGTTCATCGATCATGCTCGCTTTATACGAGTGAACGCAGGGACGGGGGAACGCAAGGGGACGCGGGGACGTGATACTGGAGCGCCCCCGGGGCATCCGCACCGCTGTTCGCAGCAATTCTTTCCGGGAAGTCAACTTATGAGGAGCTTGCGCCTGTCACGCCAGGCCTCTTGCAACGCACTCAACGCCGAAGGAGCAGCAGGTGGTCGGGGTCAATCTTTACCGATGATGGACGTCCGGCGAAGATCATGCTGACTTCTTTACCCTGGAACAGAACATGCTGCCGTTCCACTCCATCGGGGGTCTCCGCTTCCACGGTCAAAGGCAAAATGAAGGCGCCGGTCTGCCGAAGAATGACGTCGTGATCTCTGATTTCTGCCGTGACCTCAGGCGCGTGTGTTCCAGCAAGCCAAGGTTGCAGGAAGGCCCGGGCATTGAAACCAGCGGGCGCCTCGTGTTGCATGCATTCCGCCAACACTTCCCAACCCGAAGGCTGCACCAACGAGCGGCGGGAATATTCCGCAATCGCTTTGTCAAATGCGTCGGTCCCGACAGACTCCTCTAACATGCGGAACAACCACGCGCCCTTCGCGTAGGCCACACCTTCATCATTGTTGTCTTCCAGCAGGCTCGCTTTACCCTCAAAGTTGCTGAAGTAGTTTTCCGATTCCGCGTTCCAGAACGCGTCTACCGTACCTGGCCCGAACTCCTGCTGGAGGATCAAGGATTCGGCATAGGTGGCCCAGCCTTCCTGCAGGAAGTTGGCCGCAGGGCCAGCTCCGTGCGTCCAGAGATGGCTGATCTCGTGTCCCAGATAGGCCCGTGGAGGCATGGCTTTGGATGCCAATAGCCGTGGCCAGCCAGTGCCCACGACGATCTGATTTGCGGCAAATTGCCAGCCGTTTCCGCTCTTGGAACGCGATTCCACGACACCGAGATATCCGCCCTTCGGTACACCAAACCGCTCCGTCAGAAGCTTGTAGACCAAACCGAACTCCTGTTCCACGGCCTCCCCGCTTGGCTGGAACTGAGGCGTAAGGAAGAGTTGAAGCTCGGTCTGCCCAAACTGCTTGCGTGTTACCACCCAATCGCGGTCATAAACCAGAACCAGAGCCGATGTCGGCCTGACCGTCCTGCCTTGTATCGTCCGGATACTGCCATTCACTGTTTCTTCCTGAGGAATACTTGTGGACACGTGATATTGGCGAGGAATACTGACGTCGATGTCGAAATCAGCCAGATCACCCGTGCTGTTGAAGTTAAAGAAGGGGTGCCAGAAGTAGGACGTGCGTAAATGTCCCGCTTTCCTAAGGAACGATCCAGAATCGGTATAGTTTGGACCCTCCTCTACCTCAAGGGAATACCGGATGGTCAGTTCTGCATCTCCATCGGGAAGATCGATCCAGAGAAGGCCACCTGCAAAGAGATAGCGCACGGGACGGCCACCCACAGATACGTTTTTGATTCTTGCCGCGTGGTTCAAACGCATGGCCAGCCCAAGGCCACCCATGATCTGGACATGCATCCGATCCTCACTTGCTATCCCGAATGCAGGTTGGATCGCGACCCTCATATGATGCGAGAGGATTTTTCCCATTGTTTCGAGAGGAATGGCTCTCTTCAGGCTCCAGCGCCCATCGTACTCATAGGCCTCATAGACCCCGGAGAAACCTCGCGCTATAGTCGTGTCGCTGCCAGAGTTGAACCCTATGGGAACTGCAGACAATAAAAGGACTGCCTGATCTCCATGGAGACGTATCACTTCGGACAGGCCGGGTTTGCGTGGAGCATGAGAAGCAATCGCCTGAGACCAGGCATCCCGTCCTTCGCGGAAGGGATACAACGCTTCAAATTCCGGCTGGGAGTCAAGGCACCAACGCTGAACCACTGTCGCTGCTAATGCCTGCGGCGTGCTCTGGGCACACAACGGGCAGGTGCGATGCAGGAGGAAGAGAAATAGAACCAGCCTAAAGGTAGGCGAAGTGATAGCCATGCATGGTCCTCCTGCGGGGTGCGTGGGCGTATTCACTCACGAGCAACGCGACTAAACTCAAAAAGACCGGACTGAAGACGCGTCAGCCAAGACCCCATAGAGTCTGATGCCCGCATACATTGGACAGGCGAAAGATGCAGCGGTTAAGTCGGATTTTCAGAGGCTCATCGGACCCGCGCAGAAATTCCGGACGACAGGACGAACAGGCTCAAAGACTTCAACCAATTCGCCGCCCGATATGAGAAATCAAAGACGTGCTTTCAGGCACACATGCATCCGCATGGACCATCTTCCAGATGTATCTCGATACAGTCTGGTGTGATGCGATTTGACTTGGCAATGCAAAACCGAGCCAATACGATTCGCAACACTTCAGGCAACAGCATTGAGCGAAGCCAGGTAACGAATGGCCGACAGCGAGGGCAGGAAGAAGTACGCGCCTCCCTGCACGGTGATGAACTGCGGCACTCCCGAGACGTGCTGGCACAACCCGTTTTGCTGAGGGCGCGTAAAGCCGTCCGTTGTCGCACCCGCCACGGGCAGGCGCGTGCCAAGAAGAGGGTCTGCCTCATCGGTCATTGCGTCGAACTTCGAGCTCATCATCCAGGCGCCCTGCAGGAATTCAAACTGGCGCGCGATGTTAGCGACCAGGCACATGAAGTGAATTCCCCGCCCGCCTGTGTCCGTGTCTGAATGAATCGCATCCTCAACCGACAGCACCGTGCCATACTCACGCCCGCGTCTCAGGATGCGGTGGAAGCGCGTGGAGGCCTTGGCATCGCTTTGCAGTGTATGCGCGCCGAGGCCCACGAACTGAAGCGCTTTCTGTAGCCCGTGGGCGGGAGGTGTCGGCATGTCGGCGTTGCGCGGATTGGCGCGGCGGATATGCGCTCCGAAAGGACAGTCCGTGCCCATGGCGTCGCCGTCGAACGTGAACTGGTTGAGCGGCGCATCCTTAGCATCGATGCCGGGAATCACATCGCTGCTCGGCGAAACGAGCGGAGTTCCGTCCCGGTTGCGCCCAACCATCGCGGCGGCAAACTCATCGCGAGCTTCATCACTCGACGGATTCTTTTCACTCGCGAATCGCCAGAATGCCTGCACGTCCTGCTGCATGGTACGCAGCACCAAGTAGCATCCATTACGGCCGAAGTCATGCATGCCCGGGACATCCGACGCGGAAGGAAGGTCCGCACTGCGTGGATCGTCCGGGCTTACGAGCGGGCGGCCGGTGTAGCGTCCGTACTCGTTGGTATAGCCCAGCAGGAACTCACCCAGGCTGGAGAGATTGCTGTAGTTGGTTTGAATGTGGGAGACATCTTTCGCACCCTCCCAGTCCAGGGTGGGTTGACTGACGCCATCCGTAAAGCCAAATGGCTCGGTCCCGCCCATGTCCGATGTGTCCAGCGAAGCGACGAGTTCGAATGCGTCATTCCAGGCCGGCCCTTTGACGGTATCGATCCACGCGTCCAGATGGCCGGGTTGCGCGTACAACATGACAAGCATGTGCGGCTCGCGGTTCGGTCCACCCCACTGCCAATGTTCCGGCGCGTTGGCTCCGGTGTCTCCAAGCAGCCGCGATCTGCCGGGCTCCTGGGACATCCCCGCCCGAAACTCGATCGAGAAGCCTTCCAGAAGATTGTCGGCGAGCCCCAACCGGGCCAGCCCCGGACTGGTGAATGCGACCTGCAACGCCGTCAGAGGAGCGGTGTCGCATGCCACGGCATTGGATACAGGAGCATCATGCAGCCAGCGGCGCGCAATCGCGGCGTCGCGAATGTTCAACAACAGAAACACAGCTTCCGTGAGCCGTCCGTATCCAAAACGAACGATGCCCTGCACGTCACGGAAATCTACTGCGTTCATGCTCATGTTCTTCACTCCTTTGAGAAACTTGGACCAGGTGTGCGAGCATTCCCTCAGCGGCTAAAGCCGCGCTGACTCTGCGGATTTGCGGCGGGACTAAAGTCCCGCCCCTTCAAAGCGATCTGCCGCGGGATTGAAGGCCCGGCCCTTCAAAGCGATTTACGGCGGGATTGAAGTTCAGTCCCTTTACAGCGATTTACTGCGCGATTGAAGTCCCGCGCTTTCAGAACGACCTACGGCGGGACTGAAGTCCTGTCCCTTCAAAACGCGACACTCGTTCCGAGGCTCCTCACAGCAATGCCGCCCATTCGCGAATTCCATCATCCGTCATCGATGCGGCTTCAATGCCGGTACGGATCATGCCGTTGCGATGTTTATTGGCTGCCGTAACACCGGGCACAGCGTTGTACCAAACATCGGTCGGCAACTGGTGCCGGCGGAGAACACGCTTGAAGGTCTGCTCGTCCTGGCATCCATCGAAAACCAGCCAGCGCGTACGCGGATAGCCGATGCCGTTGCTGAAGGTGATGTTCAAGCCATAGCCGACCTTGTTGATGAAGTCGTCCATGTAACTTTCCAGACTGCCGTCATAGATGCTGGAAAAGAGCATCCTCTTGCCGCCGTCGAAAGGAATCCAACGGGCGAAATGGATGGTGGATACGCGGGCAAGGCCGCCGCGATTGAAAATGTGGCGAGCCGTATAGTCGGTGATCCAAAGGAAGAAGCGCATCGACCACAACCGCGTCAGGCCGGGCTTCAAACTGCCGAAGACACTGAACTGATTGGTGACATCGTAGTTCTCCATCGCTTCCAATTCCGCCGAGTGCGCCGGGGCAAGCGGCGGCGCACTCGCTGGGTCCGTCGTTTCCCAATGGCGCAACTGAATCAGATACACCGGCAGATACAGCAGCAGGAAAGGAGTAAGCAGAAGCAGCGCCACCGGCACGAAGACCAGATTCAGAAAATTCCGCAGCCACCAGCCGAAGGGTGTTGGCTGGGTCGGCGTGAGCGTCAGTGAGCCGGTTGCCTGCTGCTCTGCTACAAAACTTTTCAAGCGCACCCACAGCTGCTGTGGAGGCAACGCACACAGCGCGTCCTGCTTGTCTTCGGAGAACGTCACCAGCGCTCTGCGCAGTGCTTCTTCTTCACGCTCCTGCCGCACGGTGCGGCCGACCCAGTTCACATAGGCGGCGCCGGGTGGGACCAGCGACTGTTGCAGGAATGCCGACAAATCCATTTCCCTGCGAAAGCCGCTGCAATGAGCAAACAATGTCTTCAACCCGTGGGAAGAGCGCCTGACGAGCTCGGCTCGAAAATCCGGCTCCTCGCCATCGACTTCCCCCATGAACACCAGGTAGTCGGGCAGGCCTTCTACTGGAAGGCCATAGACGGCACGATCTGCCGCAGCCAGATCGCAGACAATTAACAGCCTGGCAAAGTGCAGCGACTCAAACTTCGCGAATGGGATGAGCGGGTTCTCGAGATCGACGACACCGGGCGTACGATTCATGGAGCCGAGCACGGCGCGCAACTCAGCCTCGCGACCTGGCATCACGGGCGCGGCATAGAGGAAGCTCGATTGCGGAGTCATCGCGCTAGCTCAACACCTCATCGCCTGTGGGCTCATAGTGCGTGACCGCATTCTGCGATTGCCGCATTGCTCCCAGCGCGTCGTACATTCTCTTGCGGCCCCGGCTCTGGTTCCCCAGTGGCCGATGTTCAGGAATCGAGTGCCATGGATTGAACTTGAGCACCCGGGCAAACTCCAACTGCGCCAGATAGTCGGTGCTTTGCCGGAACAGCCGCAAGGTCGCGACAGGCACACGCGGCGAAAGCTTCTCCGGCCATAGAACGGCCGCATTTTCCAACGGCATCAGATGAGCATCCGTTTGCACCTGGACGCGCATTTCCAGGGACGCCTCTCCTCCCGCAAGCACGGATGTCAGCGCCTGACGCAGATAGTCGTCCGGAGGACGTCCCGGAAGATTGGGAATTTTGGTGCGCCGGGTCGTCGTCGGCCAGAAGGAGTAGATCATCGCCTGCCCTTCACCCAGCAGATATGGCACGCCACTGAAATAGGGCGCCTCAAGAGGGCTGCTCTGCGTCTTGGTCCAGAGCCCCTGCATGATGAAGTCGCTCACATGGGGCTCATGCAGATTCAGGAAGTAGAAGATCTGTGCATTCTGGACGCTCTGGAGTTGGAGTTGCGCATTGGCGCGAAGATCTGGAGTCACGAAGGTCGCGGTCGAAACGGCGATCAGGTCCTGGGTGAACTTTTCTTCGTCCATCAGCTTAGCGCCCGGCACATCCATCAGCTTGACGCTGATGCTCATGAACCCGATGTCATCAATGTCCGGCGTGATGTAGGGTCCGGGACCGGCGAAACGTATCCATGCGGGAAAGCTGCGCGGCTCCGCGAGGATGCCGCGGCGCAGATGGTCCGGAAGATTGGGGTGAATGACAAGTTCGCCGCGAACGACTCCGTGAGTCTTGGTATTGCCTCCGCGCTCAAACTTGCCCGGCTTCCATAGACCCCGCAACTGCGTCTGGAACGAGTCAATGATCGACTGCACAAAAGCGTCTTCGCCGGGAAGCGGTCTCTCTTCAGCAAGCTGGAGATTGTCATGCGGGCGCTGCAGGTTGATCAGCGCGGTGACCGCGCGGGCCAGCGGATCACGCAGGGTGGCATCAAACAGCGGCCTGAAGAGTGGGTCGAAACGCCGCTCGAACTGCACCGCTTTCATCAGCGCGCTCGCAACCATGTTCTTCACTGCGGAGCCGGTGTTGGGGCGCGGCAACGGAAGGTCCGGGTTACGGACGTCTACGGCGGGATTGGAAGACGCGTCCATAGGTTGATATGGCGTTCAGCTGTTGAAACACGCAGGTGAAGCGTGCTGAGCCCGGATACAGCACCGCCGGCGCACCAAGGCACGCCGGCACTGCGATAGAAAACAAGTTACGAGCTGGGAAATTCGAGCGAGAAGTGAACAGTCCGCTTCTCATCCCAGTACACCAGCCCCAGATACACACCCGGGCTTACTTCACGAATTTCATCGCGGATGTGTTTGGCGAGCAGCGATGTTTTCGAATAGTCCAGAACGATGCATTCCTTGCCATCGAAGAGACTGGGCCCCTTGTAGACCTCCGCAACAATCGCATTCACACCCAACGACGTGATGCGGTTGGTCAGTGTGCCATGCGCAGCGTCAAAGGTCTTGCCTTTCCAGGTGAACAGGTTCACAACCTCTGCGATCGCCGAAGCGGCCGCGGTGCCGGGCACGACGATTGCGGTCCCGTGAGCCTCGCCGTTGGGGATTGGACCGGCGGGGCTGTTGCTGAAAAGCGTGTCGAGGTCAGCCGAGCTAAGCGTAAGAAGTTGTGCGGAGGTGTAGGCCATCGAGAGACTCTCCTGTAGGGAATGCTGATCCGGGCCGAAAGGTAAGCTAACTATCGTGGCCACCCGCCCGCTTTGTCAACGATGAAAGCGCGGAAGACCGCGTTCCGAGTTGCTACCGGATGAATTCGGAACAGCGCGCAATGCGATCTATTTCGCGTCCGCGAGGATGGCTTCCGCCGCCTTTTCGCCCACCATGTAGATCGCACAAGCAATGAAGAATCCGGGAATGCGCGGAAATACGGAAGCATCGACCACCCGCAGACCACGGGTTCCATACACCCGGAAGTTGCTATCGAGCACACCACCGCTTTCGCGTGGACCAATGGCGCAACTGCAGGAAGCGTGATGCCCCCAGGCGCGGGCACGGATATAGTCGCGAAGCTGTTCGTCGCTTTGTACCGCAGGGCCGGGGAGTTCCTCGGCGGCGATCATTTTCTGGTCTTTCAACGGTTGGGTGAGGGTTCTGACGAATTTCACGCCGTCGAGTACAGCGTTGAGATCGTCCTCGTTGTCCGGCGTGCCCTCTTCGAAATACGCAAAGTCGACCTGGGGCATGTCGCGCGGATCGGAGGAACGCAGTGTGACCCGGCCCGCACGATTGTCCGTGTGCGCCTTCAGTACCGCCCACGAAAGATAGTTCAGGTTTTGTGCAAACAGGTCGGAATAGCCCGGGAAGTAGCCCTCGAAGCGTCCCAGGAACGCCACACAGAAAAGGTCCGGCACGGGCTTGTCGGGTGTGGAGCGTTTGAAAAACGAAAGCACACCGCCATTGGTAATGTAGGGGCCCTGCTGTGACTGTTTCCACTCCGCATACTGCGGGTCGGTGGAATCGAATTTCGCACCTTGAAAAATGTGCCATTCGTCAAAGTTCATACGATTGACGACACTGATCTCATAACGGTCCTGAAGGTTGCGCCCCACTCCGGGCAGATCGACCCGCACATCGATCGCATGCTTCTCCAGTTCCTCGCGCGGCCCGATGCCCGAGAGCATCAGCAACTGCGGCGTGTTGAACGCGCCTCCGGCGAGAATGACTTCCCTGGACGCGTAGATCCTGCGCAGTTCACCTTCTCTTGTGTTGGGGCTGCTGTGTGCCCGGTACAACCGTTCGCCGCTGAGATACTCCACGCCAACAGCGCGATCACCCTCAAACAAGACACGGGTCGCGAGCGCATTCAGCTCAATCTTCAAAGGGTGCTTCTCGGCGACGTCGAGCACGCGTTCCCGGGTGCCGTTGCGAGCGTGGTCGCGTGTGGTCAAAGGTAAGTAGCGCACACCGAACGCATTGTGCCGGACGGTTCGCCAGTCGTTGGGATCGAGCATACCTTCCACAGCCCAGCGGGCGCGTTCGGGCAGGTCGCCTATCTGCTTCACCGCTTCCACTGCCGACTCCCCAATCGCCTCAATCAAATCGCGGTTGGCGAGCGAGACCATCGGCAAAGCCTTTTCCGTGCTGAGCCATCCACCGAAGCCGTGGCGCGTGGGATTGATGCCGAAGTTCGAAGCGAAGCGGTACAAACCGCGATGATGGCAGTCTTCCAGCTTTTCAAAGTGGGAACGCATGCGATCCGGAAGCCAGCTTGTGTCCCCGGTCAGATCGGCGATGCCCTGCCAGTCTTCGTCATGCGGATAGAGAAAGATCATGGCGTTGTGCGCCGTGCAGCCACCCAGAGTGCCAGCTCGCGGATACAGCACACCGTCTACCTGCCTGCCTTGATATGTGTCACGAAAGCTCGGGTCACGATGTTGCTGTTCGTCATTGCTGTAGTGGCGTACAAAAAAATCCCACCGCATCGCTTCGTTTTCTGAAGCGAAGGCATGGAAGCAAGGAACGTCATAGTCCGCAGGCAAGCGGTTTTCCTGGCTCACGGGATCGCCGCCGGCAAGCTTGCGCGGATCGCCACCGGCTTCCAGCAGAATGACCGAGTGCCCAGCCTCCGCAAGCCGGGCCGCTACAGTGCCTCCGCCCGCACCGGAGCCGACAACGATATATTCACAATCCGCTTCGTGGTCCACGGCGTCCGTCATTGCAGCAAGCTCCTGTCATCCCTGTCACACGAGGTTCATCGGTGCGAGGAGTATAACTTCTGCGTATTTCGTCGAGAGGCCTTATCAGGCTCCGATATCACGAGCAACATTTCACGTTTCTCCGTGCCTTGGGTTGTGGTAAAGTTTGCCCAATTCTCAATAGGGCCGGTGGTGCACTGTTTGGCGTGCAAGGCCCCTTCCGCATCACGCCGCGGAAGCAAGTTTTCAGGCTCCTTCTTCCTTATTTTGCTGTGGCTCGACGTCCCTGTAGAGGAGTGACTCGTGAAACGTTTCCGGCTGTTGTCGTTGATCTCTCTCGCCACTTTGGCAGGAATTGCCTTTCTGGCTTCGTGCAGCCATGCGCATCCGAAAGATGAAGCCATGCGCGCGGACCGCACGCCGGAATCCTTTCCCGCCGCGGACGAGGACTACTACCACGACATGGACAGCGCGCTCGCGCTAACCCCTGACGAAGTCAAGGGCCGCAACATGTGGATCGTGTGGACCGGCGGCAATGACAGGATGTGGGACACGCTTTCGACAGTAAGCCTGGGAACGCTCGACCTGTTGAAGACCATTTCGTCCCGCCCAGGTCTCAAAGGATCGCGAGCGAATCGCTGGGAGTACCTTGGCCTGGTCAACGAGCCCTGCTATAAGCAGCCCTCAGGCCCGCAGCAGGACCGCTTCGGCCTGTGGCTCGACACTCGCGATCCCTCGTGTGGTCCTGAGCCCTTTGAAAACGAGACAAAATATCCGGGCGTGAAACTCGGAGCACGCGGCACAACCGTTCCCGTGGGCTCCTATTACGGCTGGGCCACCGGTATCGTCGGTCTGCGGTTGTTCCCCAACCCCGACTTCGATGAAGCTGCCGCGAAACGTTGGGACGCGAAGCGCTACTATGACGACCCCACCTACTACAACGACAAGAAGCTGGTGAGGCCGTACCGTGTCGGCATGTCCTGCGGCTTCTGTCATGTGGGGCCAAATCCGGTCAAACCACCCGCCGACCCCGAAAACCCTAAGTGGGAGAACCTGAGCTCCAACGTCGGCGCCCAGTACTTCTGGATCGACCGCATCTTCTCGTGGGAGTCCAACCCGCGCAGCTTCCCGGTTCAGCTCTTCCACACGTCGCGTCCAGGCACCCTGGACACCTCGCTTATTTCCAGCGACAACATCAACAATCCCCGCACCATGAATGCCATCTACGACCTGCCGACCCGCATGGCGATCGCGCAGCGATGGGGACATGAGACGCTGTCCGGCGGTGGCCTGAATAACAAGCAGCTCAACGACTACATCAAGGCCGGGCCGCTCACGCAGTTCTACCAGGCGCCGGACCAGGTGAAGTCGCCGCGTGTGTTGAAGGATGGCGCCGACTCTGTTGGCGTTCTCGGCGCGCTGAACCGTGTGTACCTGAACATCGGGCTCTTCAGCGAAGAATGGTTCACGCACTTCCGCCCGCTGGTCGGCGGCCAAAAGGTCACCCCGATCGAGATCGCGGTTGCCGAACAGAACTCCGTCTACTGGAAGGCGACGGAGCTGCAGACGCCCGACATGGCCCTGTTCTTCCTGAAGAGCACCGCGGCCCATCACCTCAAGGACGCTCCGGGAGGTGACAAGTATCTGACCAAGGATGCAGCGCTACTCGATCACGGCAAGACGGTGTTTGCCGAACGGTGTGCTCGCTGCCACTCCAGCAAAGTTCCTACCCCTACCGCAGGGCTTGACCCCGACGGTTGTTCCGGCAAGAACTACATGAACTGCTGGAACAAGTACTGGGAGTGGACCAAGACCGAGGACTTCAAAGCCAAGATGCGCGACATCGTGCATCAGAAGGACTTCCTCGAAAATAACTACCTGTCTACCGATCAACGTGTTCCGGTCACGCTGCTGCAGACCAACGCCTGCAGCCCGCTCGCTACCAACGCCATCGGCGGCAATATCTGGGATAACTTCTCCTCGCAGACGTACAAGGACCTGCCTTCCGCCGGGAGCATCACCGTATATCACCCCTACACCGGCGCGCCCAGCACCTATCAACTGCCGGCCGGTGGCCGCGGCTATACGCGTCCGCCCTCTCTCATCAGCGTGTGGTCCACGGCTCCTTTCCTGCTGAACAACAGCGTCGGCAACTTTGAAGCCAGCCCCTCGGTCGAAGCGCGCATGAAGTCGTTCGACGATTCCATCGGCAAGATGCTGTGGCCCGAACGCCGCGAGCACGATTCTCTGCTGGGCGACAAAGTGCCGGGCACCATCGACCGCACGACAGAGACCAGTTACATCGACATACCTGGTGGCTTCCTTCCGGACAGCTTCCGCGCATTGCTCAGCCCCGCGCATCGTTTCCTGCCGGCCATCTTCGGCGAGCAGGATATTGTGCTCGGTCCAATTCCCAAGGGAACGCCTGTCAGCCTGCTGTCGAATATGGATCTGTTGGGCGAAGGCCTGGAAGGCGAGGCCAAGCTCCAACACCAGGCTCGCGTGTTGGCGCTTCTGGTCAAGATGAAGCACGATCTCGAATCGCTGCCGCAGAATGCCAGCGACGCCGATGCGGAGCGAATCTTTGCGAACTTGCTGCCGGAGCTGCTCGCTGTGAGCAAGTGCCCGGATTATGTGGTGAACCGTGGACATTACTTCGGCACGAATCTTTTCCAGCAGGAACCGGAACTCAATGACGCTGATAAGAAGGCGCTCATCGAGTTCCTGAAGACGTTCTAAGAAAGTCTGATTCAGAGTTTCACTGTCCCCAGCGGCCACGGTCGCGCTGTTATGGATGGATTTAAGGCGGGACATTCAGGCCTTTTTTTGAGGACATCCGGCGGCATCGCAGGCGGCGAGAGCAAACAGACCGCAGGGATGCGCCCGCACGCCTACAACATTCATGCGGAGCCTCACGCACGTTGTAGGGCAGCAGAACCGGAGCATTCATGACCCCTGAAGATCCCGCGCAAACCCCAGAGGCACAGCCTTGCAGTGATAAGCATGAAGCACCCGAGGTCTTCGATAGCGAAGACGTCATGGCGATGTTCGACGCCGACCAGGAATACTGTCAACGTCTTGCGGAAGTCATCCTCGGCCACACCGCGGACAAGGATGTCGCGCGGCTGCTGCAGCGCATCGGCGTGACAACCGCTTCAACTTCCTCGCAAATCGCGGCTGCGCTGCGCAAGCGGCCTGACCTTCAATCCCGACTTTCCAGCCTGGTGCAATACACCACCAGCAAATGGATGCTGGAACAGGAACTCCGCTCTCGCGGTCAATGGAAGGACGGCGGAGATGCCTACGTTCTCGCTGCCGAAGCAGCGCCTACAGGCATCTGTCTTTCCGGCGGAGGGATCCGTAGCGCAACGTTCAACCTTGGCATTCTCCAGGGTCTTGCCCGGCGGCGCGCGTTAGGCTGTTTCACCTATCTCTCCAGCGTGTCGGGAGGAGGCTATATCCACCAGTTCCTCGCAAACTGGCTGGACGAACGCGGCACTCTCAGCATGATCGAAAACGAGATGGATCCCATCCCGCATGGGAAGCGAACACCTTCGCCCCCCGATGCTCCGCTCGACCCGGTTGTGACACCTGAACCGATCCGCTGGCTGCGCCGTTACTCCAACTATCTTTCCCCGTCGGTGAGTGTGTTCAGCTCCGATATGTGGAGCATCGCCGCGGTGTGGGTGCGCAACACGCTGCTGAATCTGGTGGTGCTGGTCACCGTCATCATGACTCTACTGATGCTGCCGCATCTGCTGGTCACCGACAAGGTGCTGGGCAGTCACCTGGCGCAGGTGCGCGGGCTTGCGACGACCTGCGTGCTGGCCACACTTGCTTTGGCAGCGATCTTTCTCTTCTCCATTTTTCCACCCTACAACGATGCCCTTCGGGGCAAAGCCAGGCTTGCAGCGGAAAAGGCGGAAAAAGCCAAGCTCAAAAAAGATGGAGAGCCAGGCAAGAAGAAAAAGAACCCGCAGAGGTCAGGCTCAGTCACGCCATTGAAATGCGCTGTGCTTTGCTCCGCGTTGCTCACTTCACCGTATCTTTACAGGGCTTCGATACCAGGCGGCAGGTCGATGAGCCCGGCTGCCGACGATGCCTACAAATCGGTTTCTTCCAAAGAGGATGTTCAGTACAACACCAGCTATAAATTCGATAACAACTCGCACCTGGAAAACTTCAAGGTCGATGTCACCGCCAATAGAGAGCCCCGCCTTTCACGGCTGCGCAGGGCCTGGCCCAGGTACCATCCCCAGTGGATATGGCCCGCCGAACGCCAGCCTCTGCTCTCCTACTTCACGCCGTGGAACTGGGATACATGGCAGCAGGGTCTCCTGCAACATCGGCTGATCGTTCATCCTCGTCCGCGTGGACCGGAAACCGCGGCGACGGAAGAACGGGAAGAGATTGAACTCTTCTGGCCTCTCGTGCTGTTTCCCCTGGGTTGCGGAATTCTTTCGCTTCCGCTGGTGATGCGCAGCAAGGAACGGCATCCCTTCTCGCGTTGTGTGGCCATGATCACACCGCTGGTTGCAGTCGTCTTCGCGGTGCTGTTGATGCACGGCATTCGCGTGCTGTTCTTTGTCCTGACCTTTGCGCTTGGACAACAGTATTTCCCGCGCCTGGGAGTGGTGATTCTGCCCTCGCTGCTGCTGGCGGTTCCCTTCATCTGCCTGGAACTGGTCACCGGTCTGCTGGGCAAACTGATGGGAAGCGCACAACGTGAATGGATCGCCCGTCTCCGCGCGGAGAGTTTCCTGCTCGGCATGGCATGGATTTTCATCACGGGTGTCTCCCTGCTCTCGCCCCCGATTTTCGACCTGATCACCAACAGCG
>DASYEV010000217.1:0-8282 GCA_036498835.1 Acidobacteriaceae bacterium
CGCGCCGTTGGCGCTTGAACCTTTGGCAAATTTGCTTTTGTGGGACTGCAATGCTGAGACGACAGACAAAGAGGCTCCCTTCGGGGAGCCTCTTTGTCCAATCAATATTTTGGAGGCGCGGGTCGGGATCGAACCGACGCATAAAGGTTTTGCAGACCTCTCCCTTACCACTTGGGTACCGCGCCCCAGCCTGCACCGAAAACACGGGGCACAAGCAAATCCAATTCGCTTTAAAAGTTTAGAGCATTCCCATGATGCTGTGTCTTCGGGAAGCTACCGAAAAGGTCGTTTTCTTCGTGGGAAAACGACTTCGACATCAGCGGCCCTGGGTACACCTTCATGGGAAAGCTCTATCGCATCGGGAGGGGGATATTTGGAGCGGGAGACCGGGGTCGAACCGGCGACATCTTCCTTGGCAAGGAAGCACTCTACCACTGAGCTACTCCCGCCCTGCCAGATAAAAGTATATCCGAGGTCGAGGCCGAGTGCAAAGTTACCGGGTGCCGCCGTTACTGGGAACCACCGCTGGTAGGGGGTTGAGTGCGTTCCACCGCAAGCCGCTTGCTGGCGAATCGAAGCGTGCCTGAACGCACGATGTGCGGTGTGACGGTGATCAGCAGTTCGCCGGTATCCACCTCGGTGGATTTGTCGGTCCCCTGAAATCCCGGCAGCTCGCTGAGGCCGGGCACGCCGTCGATGGAGCGAATCTCATTGCGGTTCACCGTGCTGGCCAGCAGCGCTGTCTGGCCGGCGGGAATGGTGATGTTCGACTTGATTTCCCGGCTGTTCAGGATGGGAATGCTGTTAAGACTTCCGCCGCCCAGCGCTTCAATCTTCATGTCGAGCTCCAGGTAGACGGCTCCATCACGCATGATTCTGGGCTTCGCCTTCAGCGTGACGCCAAGATCTTCATACTGCACCTGCGGCACGGTCGCCGAAGATGCACCCTGAAACTGCGCAAGCAGGGAAGCGACGCTCGAACCATTGACGTTGACGCCGGACAACTGGGAGGCCAGGCCGCTGCTGATACCGGAGGTATACGTCGCGGTCACAATCGGGTAGCGCGTGCCGGAGCGGAAGACGCTTTCAATACCATTCCCCGCGCGAAGCTGGACATCGTCCAGCGTACGCACCTCGGAGGCGTTCAACAGCAGGTTGAACGTCGTTGCGGAGCCCGCAAAAATTCCCAGCAGGGGAAGTCCTTCCAGCGTGCCCACTGTGCCCAGGAGGTTGGAAAACTGTGTGCTTTTGACGATGCCGGATTTCAGCAGAAATTCCAGCTCGATCAGGCGGTCGAGATTCGGATTGCCGGTCAGTACCAGGCCATTCGCGATGGCTTGTTGAATCAGTGTCTGGTTGGCATTCAGGATATTCAGCGCTTCGCTGGCGACCGAAAACGCCCCGATAGAAGATGGCGTCTGGATGCCAATGTTGCGTGTGCGGCTCTTGTCCAACTCGTAGAGCCGAACATCCAGCATCACGTCGCTGTCGCCGCCCAGCATATCCGCGTAAGTGGCGTTGAGAAGGTTCAGCGTGCTGGCGTCGCCGCGCACCAGCAGGTCTCCGCCCGACACGCTGGGAGTGATGTGCTGAATTTCGAACACGTTGCGCGCCATGGTCGCCATCTCATTCATCGCTTCGGCGGAAAGGCCTGGCATGTAGATGGTTTCTTCGATCTGCGGCTGCAGGCGGTCGCGGTTCTCCCTGTTGTCCTTCGCAATCAGCGCCGAGTTCGGCTGCAGCGGCACGGCGAAGGTGTGCGTCATCTCCAGCACAACGCGTTTTGCGGTGTTGAAGTCCACGTCGTCCAGATCCAGCCTGGCCTGCGCGTTACCGGTCACCGTCGCATCGAATTCGGGCTCGATGCCGAACGCGCGAAAGGTTGTGCGTATCAGTTCCTGGGCGCCGCCGCGCGTATGAATGCTCTGCTTGCCTGCCCTGGGTTGAAACTGGATCGGTCCGCCAAGAGGTACACTCATGCCGCCACGCGTAAGCTGAGCATCGACGGGGACGACGGGCAGGCGGAAATTGGCCACATGCTGAGTAACCACGGTGTTGTCCGGGTCGATCGCGCGCGCTTCCTTCAACAATTTGTCCGCTTCCGCGGTGTTGCCCGCCAGCCGGGCTTTCGAGGCGCTCTGCACCAGGGCCGTCAGGCGATGCTCGCGCAGCATGGCGAGCGCCAGCACGTACTCCTGCTTCGCGGGGTTCAATTCCACGGCGCGTGCGAACCCGCGTTCCGCGCCCGCCAGATCGTTGCGCTCCATGCGCCTGGCGCCATCGATGTAGGCATCCTCGGCTTCTCGCGCCTGCCTGGAGGTAACGACGGGATGGCGTATTGCCTCGGCGGCTTTTGAAGCGGAGATGGCTGCTGGAGAGATCGGGGACGCGGCCCCGGCGGGAACGCTTGCAGGAGCGCTGGGGGTTTCCTGAGCGTAGGCCAAGCCCACGCCAAAGGGCAATATGCCCAATGCGGCGGCCGTAAAGAAACGGCGCACACTTCGGCGGTGGGTGGGGTACTGCATGTTAACGATTAGACGCTATGTGGGGCGGAATGTGGACCTAACGGCCGCCGGAAACGATCTGCAGGCCGGGACGGACCGGACGCACTGGTCGCGGTGGACGCCGCAGGCCTTTCTTGATCTGCGTGGAGTCCATGTCCAGCTCCGCGAGCGTGCGGCTCAGCGTGTTGCGGTGCATGCCCAGCTCTTCAGCGGCCTTGCACTGGTTCCCGCGATGGCGGGCAAGTACTTCCAGGATGAAACGCTTCTTGAACTCGCGCACCGCGTCAGCATACGTAAGACCGGCTGTGTGCATTTGAAGGACGAGACTGTCGAGATCGCGTTTCACTCGCTGGCGTTCCTGTTCTATGGGAAGTGGACGTTACTTCGTGTGCTGCTGGGCCGGTGGGGATGGAATCCAGTTCGGTGTTGCGTGGCGAAGATGTTCGACGCCGTCGTGGAATCTGTTTTTCAAGTCCGCGGGCATGACGAAGGATACAGCATGAGCGGCGCGAAGAAAATATGGTGCTAATTGGGAATTTGTGATCCATTGTGAAGTTGGCAGAAATGCCGTCAGCGCGGTCAGCACGGCGGTACCCAGCAGCGCTCCCCGGATGAGCCCGAACAGGCCGCCCATCAGCCGGTTGAGAAATCCCAGACCCGCGACCCTGGCTGCTTTGTCCAGCGCCTTGCCCAGCAGGCTGGCCACGACCATGCACGCAGCCAGCAGTATCAGGAACGAGGCGAACTGCGCAATCGGCGGGGAACTGATCAGCCCCGCGAGATGCAGGGCAAGCTGGCGGTAGTACCAGCACGCCAGCAGAAAGCCCACCACCATGCCGCCCAGCGCAAATGCCTCGCGGAAAAAGCCTTGCATGACGGCGCGTACGACCGAGTAGGTCAGCAGGATCGCCAGCATCCAGTCGAGAGGGTTCATGACTTCATTACCCCCATGGATTCAGGAGCGCAGAAGAATTGCGTCAGGCTTCCTTCCAGCAGCGGCACAGCCTGATCCCACGCTCCCCAGTTGTGGCTACCGCGGAGCAGATGGAACTGTGAGCGCAGTCCAGCTTGTCCAAGTTTGTCCTCGAACAAGAGGGTCACGCCCAGCAACACATCATGATCGCCGCAGGCCAGAAAGAAGTAGGGGGAATCCTGCTGTTTCAATGTGCGGATCAGGAGAAATGGATCGTTCTCCGAGCGAGTCTTGCTGCGTTGCGGTCCGAAAATGCGGTTCAGGTTCAAAGACTCCCAGGGCGCATGGAGACGGAATCCGCGCTCCGCGAAATCCGCGGCCGGGCTTAGCAGGCCAACGTACCCGAAGACATCCGGATGCTTCGTCCCGAGAACGGCTGCGCCATAGCCTCCGCGTGAAACGCCGACGATCGCGGTGTGGGCGCGGTCTGTCGCTGTGTAGGGAACGAGCCGGTGGACCTCGGAGATCAACTCGTCCATGAAGAAGTCTTCGTAGCGGTTGTTGGTACTGTCGAGCTGGTTGATGTAGTAGCTCCCAGGCATGTTGGGGAGTACCAGCACAATACCCTTGGCGGCGAATGAAGCAATGTTCGAGTAGGTTGTCCAATCGTGGTAATTCACGCCCGCGCCATGAAGCAGGTACACGACCGGTAGTCTGGCGTCCGTCGGAGTCTTTGCCGGCACGATGACGCGCAGTCCCATGTCGAGCGCCGTGATCTTGCTGTGGATGGTGTCTTCCAACAGCTTCACGTCGGCTGAGAGCTGCGGTGTGTCGGGTTCCAGGATGGGTGCAGGCGCCGATTTGCAGCCCGCCGCGAGGCCAAGACAACACAGCGCAAACAGGCCGCGGAGCTTCATGTTGCCATGGTAGCGGCCTGCCTGTTTGCGCTGTCAGTAGTGAACTTTGTTCGTTTTTACGCCGCGCGGACTGCCCTTGGTCCCGGAACCGAACGGCCGCCCAGCGAAACGCTGACGATCTTGGACACGCCCGGCTCCTGCATGGTCACGCCATACATCACGTCCGCCTGTTCCATGGTGCGTTTGGAGTGCGTGATGACCACGAACTGGGTGGTCGCGGACATTTCGCCGATTAGGCGGGCGAAACGTCCCACGTTGGTTTCGTCCAGTGGAGCGTCCACTTCGTCCAGCACGCAGAACGGCGCGGGCTGGAACTGGAAGATACCAACCAGCAGCGACAGCGCGGTCAGCGCCTTTTCGCCACCCGAGAGCAGCAGCACGTTCTGCAGCTTCTTGCCCGGAGGCGACGCGATGATGTCGATGCCGCTTTCCGCCGAGTTGGCTTCGTCGGTCAGCTTCATGTGCGCCTGGCCGCCGCCGAACAGCTTGGTGAAGGTTACGGAGAAGTTCTCGTTGATCACCCGGAAGGCTTCATCGAACTTCTCGCGCGAGACTTCGTCGATTTCCTTGATGGAGGCTTGCGTGTTTTCGATGGAGTCCAGCAGGTCTTTGCGCTGGGTTTCGAGGAAGCTGTGGCGTTCGGAGGTTTCGGTGTATTCCTCCAGGGCCATCATGTTGACCGGCCCCATGGATTCCAGGCGCTGCTTCAACGCGCGTGCCGCTTCGTCTTCCGCGTGCAGCGCTTCGGCTTCGATGCGGACGATGGCCGCGTCCTCGCGCAGTGCCGAGGCCTCGACCGAAAGGTCGTTGATGCAGGTTTCCTGCAGGTGCTCGAGGTCCGAAATCAGTTTCGCGGAGCGCGCTGCCAACTGCGCACGCTGTTCACGTAGCGCTTCAGTCTCGTGGCGCAAGGTGCGAAGCCTGCCGTCGAGTTCCGCCGTCGTTGCCCGCAGAGCGGAAGCTTCCGCACTCAACGTTTCGCCTTCGGCGATTGCCTGCGCGCGCATCTCGGTCAGTTCGGTATGCTGCGTTGCCAAAGCCGCGGTTTCTTCTTCACGGCGCTGCATCTCCGCCGCGGCGTTGGCGATGCCGTTCTCGGTCTGGGCAATGCGCTGCGACTGGCTTTCGGACAACCGCCGTGTCTGCTCGAAGTTGGCGTTGGCGTTGCGGCGGCGCTCTTCCAGGCCCGCGAGCGCGGCGTTGGCGGCACTTGCAGCGGCCTGCAGCTCTTCGCGGCTGGCGCGCAGTTCGGCGATCTTCTCAGTCAGTTCGGCGACCTGCCGTTCCACGCTTTCACGCTCGGCCTCATATTGAGCAACCTCCTCACCCTTGCGGGCGATCAGGTCCTGCTTGGCCTGGCGGCTGTCCTTGTTGCGCTCGGCGGCAAGCTGCCACTCCTGCAGACGGCGTTCGATGCGAGCGGCTTCGGCTTCCATCTGACGCAGCGCGGCGCCGGAGTTCGCGCTTTCGCGCTCGGCGTCGCGGCGCTCGTGGTTCTTGGCGTCCAGCACCGTTGTCGACTCCGCGATCTCGCGTGCGAGGGCAAGGGTCGCGAGTTCATTCTGCGACAACTCGGATTCCAAGGCTTCGATCTTGGTCTGGACTTCCGCAAGCTCACGCTTCAAAGCCAGCGGACCTTGTTCGCGAGGACGTCCGCCTGTCACCGTTACGTTGTGGAAGGTTTCGCCGTTTGGAGCGAGGAAAAATGCCTGGGGGTTGGAAAGCGCCAGGGAACGAGCTGTGCCCGAATCGGGCGCGACAAAGCCTTCGCGCAGCTTGGGCAGAATCACTTCCAGCGAACGGCCAAAGCCGTCCAGCACACGAATGCAATCCTTCAGCGGCACAACGCCCAACGTATTGGGGCGCGCGGAGCTCTGCATGCCTTCAGCGAATGGGAACGTTGCCTGCGAGTCGTTGGGGTGGACCAGGAATGTTGCGCGGCCAGCCACATCGGACTGCAGCATGCGCATGCCTTCGTCGGCCGCATCCCAACTCTTCACGACGATGTAATTCAGCTCTTCGCGGAGAAATTCGTCGACGACGTTTTCGTACTGGCCTTCCACTTCCAGGAAGTCCGCGAGCGTGCCAACCGGGGAAAGTCCACCGGCGTGCTGCGACCGCTGCGCATTGGCGCGGAAGATGTTGCGCACCGTGTCGGTGGAATAGCTGTGCTCGCGGATCAGGGCTTCCAGCGAGCCGCGGCGTCCCATGTAGGTGGCCAGCTCGGCGCGCAGTTCATCGCCGCGGCGGCGCGACTGAGTCTCCTCAACACGGCGCTTCTCCAGGCTGTGGCGCAGCTCGACAATTTCATTTTCCAGACGCTTCAGCCGCTCGGTGACATCCTCGAACGAAAGTCTGGCTTGGCCGCGCTGTACGCCCAGGACTTCCAACTCCTCGCGCGCATGCGACGACTCCGAGGTCAGGCGATCGCTTTCCTGCTGCAGCCCGGCAAGCGCGGTTTCCGCTTGTGCCTGCTCGTTGCGCGCCTGGTTGGCGCGCTGCATGGAGCCCATCGCGCTGCGGCGCTGGTTTTCCGCCAGAGCTTCGGCAGCGAGTACCTGGCGCGTTGCTTCATGGGCCTGAGCCTGCTGTGCCTGCGCTGTTTCGCGCGAGGTCGTCGACTCCGAGGTCGCGTTTTCGAGGAAGCTGCGATGCTGCTCCAGTTCGCCGGACAAGGTTTCGAGCTGTCCTCGGGCCTGGGCCAGTTCGTCGTTGCCGGTAGCGATGCGTTGGGTCAGATCGGCAATACGCTCAGCGTTCGCACTGCTGCGCGAAGCGATGCGTTCAAGTTCCACCGCGCTTGAATTCGCGCGCGAACCTGCCTCGCGAATCTGACCATCGAGTTCATAGCCGCGCGAAACGCCGGAGGTGTGCTCCGCATCCATGCGCTCGAGATCGGCGGCCTGCGCGTCCACCAGGCCGGTGAGGCGAGCGATCTCTGTCGCCGCTGCAGCCTGCTCCGCATCGATCTGCGAGAGACGGCTGGCAAGCACCACACGCAGCTTGCCGCGAAGTTCGTCACGCAAGGCGCCGTAGCGTTCGGCTTTGGCGGCCTGGCGCTTGAGCACGGCCATCTGCCGGGTCACTTCTTCGAAGATGTCGTTGACGCGCGAAAGGTTCTGCTTCGCGCTCTCCAGGCGCAGTTCCGCGAGACGCTTCTTGGTCTTGAAGCGGGTGATGCCGGCGGCTTCTTCGATAATTCCACGGCGGTCCAGAGGCTTCGAGCTTAAGATCTGCCCGATGCGCTCCTGGCCGATGATGGCGTAGGTTTCTCCGCCCAGGCCGGTGCCCATGAAGATGTCCTGGATATCGCGCAGGCGGCAGATCTTTCCATTGAGCAGATATTCGGAATCTCCCGTACGGAACAGGCGGCGGGTGATGGTGATTTCGCCGGCGCGTATCGGGGCGCGGCCGAATTTGCGGCGGCGGATTTTCAGTACGACGTTGTTGGGGTCGCCTTCCGCGGCTTCAGCAGCGGCCGGTTCGCCCTCGGGCTTTTTTGCTACCGGCCCTTCCGCTTCATAGGTCACACCGGGCTGTGCTTCGAGGGTGGCCTCTTCCGTTTCCTGCGCCATCTGTGCACGTACGGCGGATTCATCCCAGTCATCGCCTGCGGCGGGAGTCGCGGTCGACTGGCTGTCGAGCAGAAGCTCGGGCTCGCCGTCGGCCAGGGTCGCGCCGTCGTACACTTCAGGGTCCACAAGGGTAAGAGAAACTTCCGCCATGCCGGTAGGCTTGCGGTCGCGCGTTCCGGCGAAGATGACGTCTTCCATCTTGATGCCGCGCAGCGATTTGGCCGACTGCTCTCCGAGTACCCAGGTGATAGCGTCCGAGATGTTGGACTTTCCGCAGCCGTTCGGTCCGACGATGGCGGCGATGCCTTCACCGGCGAGCTGAACCTCTGTGCGATCGCAGAAGGACTTGAACCCGAGAATCTGGACTTTCTTA
>DASYEV010000218.1:0-55493 GCA_036498835.1 Acidobacteriaceae bacterium
GACATCTACCGCGCCTGTCTTCACGGCGTAGGTGTGTGTCGAAAGGAAATCCGCCGGTAGATGCTCTTTGGCGACAAATTCCAGCCATGGCTGTTCCCAGCGAAAATACGCGCTAGCCGGGCCTCCTACGCGGCACGAACCGCAGACCGCCCTGATGGTGAGCGCGGTATTGCGATACAGCTCGAAATACTGCGTTTGCGTTCCGCTCCAGAAGATCGGGAGATCGGGCTCATTCCACACTTCGAAAAACCATTGCTGCACCTCCTCCCGCCCATATCGCTCCATCCAGTGCTCCATCAAGGCGTGAATCAAGCCGTTCCATTTCTCCATATCTTTCGGAGGTGTAATGTTGCCCTTCCACCAGAAGACAGTCTTGTCGCCGCTCGCCAGCTTTGCAGGCATGAAGGAAATCTCCACAAAGGGGCGTATGTGCAGCGCGAGCATTGCGTCGTAGAGCGCATCGATGTACTGGAAGTTATAAAGTGGCCTGCCTTCGGGCGTTTCCGAGTACACGCCCATATCATCGGATAAAAGGCCATGGAAACGGAGATACCGGAAACCAATCTCACGCTGTACCGTGGCGAGTTGCTGCTGCCAGTCGGCTCGCAAGCCTTCATTCGCACGCCCGGCGCCTACAACCATCAAGGGGACGCTGGAATGCTGCCCTGCTACGGCCTGCACATCGACGGTAACCGTGCGCGTCGTTTGCGCGCCCGCGCAACCCAGGGACACGGCCAGACATGCGAATGCAGCCAGCTTTGAAATTGGGGAATTCAGCATGAGTCCGTTACGTTCCTCCACCACTGTTTCAAGATAACGTCAAAATTGGAATCGATACCAGCCATTTGATGATAGAGTGGCTCACGGCCACGGGACCCATCCGTCTGGGCTCCGAAATTCAGCGGTCTGCCTCGAGAGGCAGCCTCTTTTCTGTTGGAGATGCGCATGCGTATGACGTCCACCCTCCTTCGCAGCACCGCGGTTGGTGCCCTCGGAGGATTCCTGTTTGGGTTTGATACCGTTGTGATCTCGGGCGCTACCGGACAGTTGCGAACCGTGTTTCATCTTTCTCCTGAGGCTCTCGGGCAGACCGTAGCCATCGCCTTATGGGGAACGGTCACTGGTTGTATTCTCGCCGGTCCGGTTGGACAGCGCATCGGCGGACGCAATGCTCTACGCATTATGGCCGTCCTCTATATCGTCTCCGCGCTGGGCTGCGCGCTTTCCTGGGACTGGCCTTCGCTCATGGCCTTCCGCTTCATCGGGGGTCTTGGGATCGGCGGTTCCTCGGTCCTCGGGCCCGTCTACATTGCGGAGCTCGCACCCGCGCGATGGCGCGGCAGATTGGTCGGCACGTTCCAGATCAATATAGTCATCGGCATTCTGATCGCCTACATCTCTAACTGGTGGATCGCTCATCTGGGACTGGGCCTGCACGAGTGGCGTTGGCAGCTCGGTGTCGCATTTTTCCCGGCACTCGCCTTTGCGGTCCTCCTTTTGACCATTCCCCAGAGCTCACGCTTTCTCATCACGCGCGGAGAAGACGACGAAGCTCTCGCCGTCCTGCAAAAGCTCGGAACCGAGGACCCGTCATCAGAGTTTGCAAGTATCCGCGCCTCCTTGCATCATCAGAACCTGGAGCGCGCTGTACCGCTTTTTCAGCGCTCGCTGCGTCTGCCTATCTTTCTCGCCGTCAGCATCGGGTTGTTCAACCAACTCTCCGGGATCAACGCGATTCTGTACTACGCCAACGACATCTTCGCTGCGGCCGGCCTGAACCGGCTTTCTGCGTTCTCGCAATCCATCTACATCGGGCTGGCAAACCTGGTCGGAACCGGCATCGGTATGCTGCTGATCGATCGGCTCGGCCGTAAAACCTTGCTACTGATCGGCGCCGTCGGCACATTCGTTTGCCTGCTGCTGACCGGGATGATCTTCCACTCCGGGGTCGACCAGGGCCGCGTCGTCTGGTTGCTGGTGATCTTTATCTGTTTCTTTGCGCTCTCGCAGGGCGCGGTGATCTGGGTCTATATCTCCGAAGTCTTCCCCAATCTCGTTCGCGCCAAGGGCCAGAGTTTGGGCGCGGGCACGCACTGGGTCAGTGACGCCATCATCGCGACGCTTTTTCCCATCGCGATCGTTCACTTTTCCCGGAGCGCCCCATTCTTTTTCTTCGCAGCCATGACGGTTGTGCAGTTCATTGTTGTTCTCTTTCTCTATCCTGAAACCAAGGGTCGAACCTTGGAGCAGTTACAAGAACAACTGCAACGCTAGACCCAAGGGAGGCCTCGTGAAGATCAACCGGCGTGAGTGGGCGCGGCTGGCCTTTGCGGCAGCGGCTTATGGAGCCGCCACTCCCCGCCGGTTGTATGCGCAGAGCGCGGTTCACGTTGACTTCCAGCCGTTCGCCGCTGCTACGGACCGCCTGCTGCTGGCGCTTCGGAGCCTCGGCACTCCGCTCCCGCAACCTTCGGAACATTCGATTCGCGAAGCGCTCCGCGCGAACACGTCGCAGGAAACGGATGCCGCCCTCCAGGCCATTGAGACTGCTCTCATGCCACATGTCCTGATGAATGTGGAGATCAACCCGGAGATGCGCCTCGCCGTTTCGCGCGGGGCCGCGCCCGCTGAGCTTGTCCAGGGCGGCTGGCGGACATTCCTTGTGCGCGTCCGCAACAGTGCCGGAACAACCCCCGTGCTGATCATCAAGTCACCCCAGGGTGGCTCAATGGGCCGGCGGTCGTCGCTTGCGCTTACCGGCGTGCAGGACTTCACCAACGGCGCGGTCGATGAAGTCGAAGTGCGCAATCGCTGGATCGGCGTCGATACGTTCAACGCGCCCCCCATGACCAGCGCCCTGACGGGCCTTGAACTTGAGTACCGGATCGTGCAGCTTTACAGCCGCGACGCCGGCCAACGCGAAGCCACCTTGCAGGCGGACTGCGGATGGGGCGAGCAGGATCTCGGATTTCGGAGCTCCCTGCCTGTGCTCTTTCGCTGTCTGCCCGCCATCGCGCTGAACCTCGATGTGCGCGACGAACATGGAAAACCCACCATTGCTTCCCTGCTCGTCCGCGACAATCTTGGCCGGATCTTCCCGCCGCAAACGAAGCGCGCGATGCCGGACCTCAACTTTCAGCCGCAGATCTATCGTTATGACGGCGAATCGCTTTCGCTTCCTTACGGCCGCTACACAGTGCTGGCCTCGCGTGGACCTGAATACCTTACAACCACGCAAACGCTCGTTGTGGAGCCTTCGTCCGCGCGCATGGAAATCGCTCTCAGCCGCTGGATCGACACCTCGGCGTTTGGCTATTACTCCGGTGACACCCATGTCCATGCCGCGGGCTGCTCCCACTACGAGAGTCCAACCGAAGGCGTTACGCCCGTTGTCATGAAACGGCAGGTCGAAGGTGAAGCGCTCGATCTCGCCTCGGTACTCAACTGGGGGCCGGGGTTCGAATACCAGAAGCAGTTCTTCACCGGACACAACATGGCAGCGGCCGTCGCGACTACACATCCCGGCTCAGATCGCGAGGGAATGCCTCATGACGCGCACGCGACTGCGACGGCGCAGGAAGCTTCTGTCATCGATCGACTCCAGCATGCGGCTGTCCAGCCGGCGTCTACGGCAATGATGCGGTATGACGTCGAAGTATCCGGTTTTCCTTCCAGCCATTGCGGACACCTCGTTTTTGCTCGGACTCAAAGAAGACGCTTACCCCGGCACGCATGGCATCGATGATTGGCCGAGCTGGAATGCGCCTATCCTGCGCTGGGCTCACCAACAAAACGCGCTCGCAGGCTACGCACACTCCGGACACGGTCTGGCTGTGGATTCGACCGCACTGCCGAACCTTCTTATCCCTCCCTTCAACAGCAGCGGTGCGAATGAGTTCATTGCGGACGTCACCCATCCCGGACTGGTGGACTTCATCTCCGGGTGCGATCTCTGGCCGTTCGCCGAGCTCAACATCTGGTACCACACGCTGAACTGCGGTTTCCCAACACCGTTTGCCGGCGAGACGGACTTTCCCTGCCTGACCGATGCATGTGTCGGTGGCGGCCGATCCTATGTTCGCCTCGCACATAGACCTGCCGGCGATACAGGTTATGCGAGCTGGATCACCGGCTTGCTGCATGGTCCCAGTTATTTCGGCGACGGCCGCAGCCATCTGTTCGATTTCCGCATCAACGGCGTGGAACGGGGCGGGACGCCTTTGGAGTTGCCCTCCGCAACCGAAGTGGAGGTCACGGCACAGGTCGCTGCCCGGCTGGAGCCGCAACCAACGGAAGACACACGCAAGATTCAGCACGCGTCACCCTACGACAAGCCGTACTGGCACCTGGAGCGAGCGCGTATCGGCGACAGCAGAACGGTTCGGGTTGAACTCATCGTGAATGGCGAGGCCGTTGCGAACGTGACCGTTTCTGCGGACGGCAGCCCTCATCCCATCCGCATGCGTACCCATATTTCGCAAAGCAGCTGGCTCGCCCTGCGCATCTATCCGTCGTCACACACGAATCCCGTATTCGTACATGTCGGCCAACGGCCTGTGCGCGCCTCCAGGGACAGCGCTGCATGGTGCCGCAAGGGCGTTGACGTCTGCTGGGGTCAAAAGCGGCAGCGTATCCGTCCAGAAGAGCTGATGTCCGCGGGCGAACACTTCGATCATGCTCGCCGCACCTATGACGCGATCCTGGCGGAGTTTGGCTGACGGCATCGCGACAAAGGTGGAGTAAAGCCTTCGAAACGGAAGTTGAGATCTTTGGAGGTACTTTCTATTCCGCGAGATGTTGCGGTTGTTTCCCGAAGTCCATCCCGAATACGAATCGCTCAACCACCATGCAGAAGATGTGCTCCAGGGCAAGGTGGCATTCCTGTATGTTCATCGTCACTGCAGAAGGCACGACCACGTTGATATCGGAAAGCGCCTGCATGGCGCCCCCGCCATTCCCGGTAAAGCTTACTGTCGTGACACCCATCTCCCGGGCGAGTTGCAGCGCTTTGCAGCAGTTGCGCGAGTTTCCGCTGGTTGAGATGGCAAGCAGCACATCGCCCTTCACACCTAACGCTTCGACCTGGCGTTCGAAGACGTTGTCGTAGCTGTAATCGTTGCCGATCGCCGTAAGGATCGAAGTGTCCGTGGTCAGGGCCAATGCGCGGAGAGCTCGGCGATCGACCGTCAGCCTAGACACGAACTCCGCCACCAGATGCTGAGCGTCTGCCGCGGAGCCGCCATTGCCGCAAACCATCAATTTGTTCCCTGCGCCTAAAGCCGCAGCCGTAACCTCTCCCGCGCGGATGACGCCACTGTGGATCGCAGCATCGCGAAGGACAAGCTGGAATGTTGCCAGCGAGAGCTCCAGTTGGTATCGAACCAAATCTTCCATCTGTTTCTGCATATGCCGCGTCTCCTTGCCCTTTGCATTCCGATGATCCGCTCAACCGACATTGAGACGTCAACGGGCCGTATCCAATCTACATGGTATCGATTCCAAATTACGAACAGTTGTGGCTTTTCCCTTGCCATCCGTACTGGCTACGCCCCAGAATGGAATCGGTTCCAAACGGCCCGCGTAACGCGATTGAAGGAGACAGTAGCATGCCTTTAGGCGAAATGACCCCGCTGAAGCGGGCGAGGATGGCGAAGCTGACGGCGCCAAGTGGGATCATCGGCGCGCTGGCAATCGACCAGCGCAGAAGCCTCCGCCGGATGATCGCAGGGGCCGCGGGCGTACCATTCGAACAAATTGCCGATCAGCAGCTTGTCGTTTTCAAAGAAGCTATCAGCGAAATCCTCAGTCCACACGCCACCGCAATCCTTTTCGATACCGAGTACGGCATGGAAGGCGCATCGGCGCGTGCATCCGGCTGCGGTCTCTTGCTTGCATACGAAGCCGACGGATACGAGAACCCGCGGCCCAACCGCGAGTTGGCGCTGATGCCCACACTTTCCGTGCAAAGGCTCGCGGACATGGGAGCCGATGGTGTGAAGATCCTGCTGCACTATTCTCCGGAAGATCCCACGGAGGCCAATGAACGGAAGTTCGCCATGATCGAGCGAATCGGGGCAGAGTGCGAGGCAGTGGAGCTCCCATTCTTTCTTGAGCCGGTGATCTACGACCCGGCGCACGCACTCCTGCAATCGGATGTTCCCCTGGAAACGCGCCGGGCGCAGGCGTATGAGTTCGCCGAACGAAAGCCTCAGCTTGTCGTGGATATGATGCGCGAATTCTCAAACGGCCGGTACCGTGTGGACATCCTGAAGGTGGAGTTTTCTGTCGTGGCCCAGTTTGTGGAAGGCAGCCGCACATTTTCAGGAAGAGCGGCTTACAGCATGAACGAGGCGATCCGCTGGTACCGCGCCGCAGATGACGCGGCCGGCCGCCCCTATATCTATCTCAGTGCGGGCGTCAGTAACGCGGAATTCCTCGAATCGATAAGGCTGGCGTTGGAAGCGAAGACCAGGTTTTCCGGCGTGCTCTGTGGGCGGGCGACATGGCAGGACGGCGTCTCGGCGTTCGTTTCCGGAGGCAGAGACGCATTCCAGGATTGGCTCCGCAATGAAGGTATCGCCAACATCGAGGCGCTGAACCAGTTGATCGCGGCAGCGACCCCCTGGCATCAGGCTCTCGGCGCGAGGCAGGCAACTTAGATGGAGAGACAAGTGCAACGAGCGTCCGCAGGTCCACGGCTGCTGGTCGCTCTTCTCACTGTGTCCATTTTCATCAACTACATCGATCGCTCCAATCTTGCTGTGGGCGCTCCGCTGATCCAGCGCGAACTGCACTATAACGTCCGGCAAATCGCCTCGCTTTCCTCCGCGTTCTTCTGGACGTATTCGCTGCTGCAGTTGTGTGGCATATCCGGATGGATCTCCGATCGCTGCTCGGTGGGTAAGGTCTTTGCATGGGGTTTCCTGCTGTGGTCCATAGCGACCGCGGCCAGCGGAATGGTCTCCACATTCAGCGCCTTCTTCGCCATGCGGCTGTTGCTGGGCGCGGGAGAATCGCTGGCCTACCCGTGCTATTCGCGCATGATCGCCATGTGTGTTCCGCAAACATTACGCGGCCGCGCCAACGCGCTGCTCGACGCCGGATCGAAACTCGGGCCTGGACTTGGGACGTTCCTGGGCGGTCTGTGGCTGGACCGCTACGGCTGGCGAACGTTTTTCGTCGCGCTCGGCATCGCCGGGCTGGCGTGGTTGCCGCTATGGATGCGCTGGATGCCGTCTACCTCCGTCGAACGCTGCGAATCCCTCCCCAGTTACAGTGTTTGGCAAATGTTTCGTTATCGCTCCGCGTGGGGCACCTTCGGGGGCCACTTCTTCGGAAATTACTTCTGGTTCTTTTTATTGATCTGGTTGCCGTCCTACCTGGTAAATGACCGCGGACTTTCCATGCGGCGTATGGCGACCCTGGGGTCCATTGCCTACTTTGTGATCGCAGGCTCGACCCTGATGGCAGGATGGATCTCGGACTGGCTGCTGAAGCGCGGCGTGTCAGTCACCCGTGTACGCAAATCCGTGGTGGTAACCGGGCTTACGATTTCAACGGCCATTCTGCTGGTTCCGTTCGTCCATGATCTGCGAACAGCGATCGGCCTGCTCTACTCGGCGTGCATAGGATTCGGCATTTACACATCCAACCACTGGGTCATCACACAGACACTTGCCGGACCGATGATGGCAGGACGATGGACGAGCGTGCAGAACGGCATTGGTAATTTCTCGGGCATCGTAGCTTCATGGGCAACGGGAATTCTGGTCGAGCGGACAGGGTCATTCCGCATAGCCTTCATCGCAGCCGCGGCCGTAGCTCTGATCGCGGCAGTGATGTGGGGATATGTAGTAGGCGCGGTCAAGCAGGTTCCATGGGAGCGGTATGAACAAACAGCCTGAAGAACTGGAAGAACTCGTGGAGATTGCGCGGTCGCTGTTCCAACGCGGATACAGTTTTGGAACTGCTGGAAACATCAGCGTGCGAATCAACGATGTTGTGTATGCCACGCCAACCGGCTCCTCGTTCGGTACGCTGACAGCCGGCGCACTCGCGCCATGCGATCTCGACGGACGCCCAGCGAGCTCCCAAAAACCTACCAAAGAGATCCTGTTCCACACAGCCTGCTACCGCGCGAGGCCTGAAAGCCGCGCGGTCGTGCACCTGCATTCAACCTATGCCACAGCGGTGGCAACATTACGCGATCTGGATGAACAGAACGCCCTGCCGGCTTTGACGCCGTATTTTGCGATGCGCGTACCCTCCCTGCCAACGGTTCCCTACCTGCCCCCTGGTGACCCTGGTTTGGCCACTGAAGTGGAACGGCTGGCCGCGGGAACGCCGGCCATGTTGATGCGCAATCATGGGTCTATCGCCATCGGTAAAACGCTTCGGGAAGCCGCGGCGCTCGCCGAAGAAGTGGAAGAGACTGCGAGGCTCTATCTGCTTCTGGGCGAACGGGGTCAACCGCTCACGTCCACACAGGTCGCCGAATTGCGGAGAAGGTTTTCATGATGGGGCTTTTCTTTGGCGCCATCGCGGATGACGACACAGGCGCGACCGACCTGGCAGGCATGCTCACCGAACAAGGCATGCACGTCGCGACGGTATTGCAGGGGGCGAGCGAGATTGACGTTCGGCGCTGGACATCAGACTGCGATGCGGTCGTCATTGGGACAGGTTCTCGCTCCATCGCCCGGCACGAAGCCTATGCGCGTACCGCCTCCGCGGCGCAGACCCTGGTCAAACTGGGAGCGAAAATAATAGCCGTCAAATACTGCAGCACATTTGACTCCACCACAGAGGGAAACATCGGCGCGTCGATCGACGCCGCCATGGATGTCACCGGAGTTCGATTCACCGTGGCGTTGCCGGCGCTGCCGTCACTGGGACGGACCACCTACCTGGGGTATCACTTTGTCCATGACAAGCTGCTTTCCGACTCGACAATGCGTCATCACCCGCTCAATCCAATGTCGAACCCGCATTTACCATCGCACCTGCAAGCTCAGACTTCACGAAGAGTTGGGATTGTGCCGTATCCGGTTGTCGCCGGCGATGTGACCGGCGTTAAAGAACATCTGCGCAAGCTCGAATTGGAAGGAACGCAGATCGCTCTGCTGGACTGCGTGGACAACCGCCAACTTCGTGTGCTGGGTGAAGCAGCCTGCGAGATGCCCTTACTGACCGGAAGTTCGGCATGGGGAATGATCCTGCCGCAACTTTGGCGCGAACGCGGTATCTGGCATCTCCCGCAAGGTGGAAGAAATTTGCTGGAGCGCTCGCCGGGTGGACATGGCCATCTGATTGTAAGCGGCAGTTGTTCGGAAGCAACCGCAGCTCAGAATGCCTGGGCCGCGGCCAATGGGATCGAGGTTTTCGCAGTGGACCCCATCATCCTCATACAAGACGGCCGCGCACCTGAGGCCGTTGTCCAGAAGCTGGTGGAATCTCTGTCGATGGAGAGCAACTGCCTGCTTGCAAGCACCTCGCCGGCGCGGAGCCAGACTGACGTGCATGCCTGGACCAGGACTCAAGGAATTTCGCCGTTGGAAGCTGGGGAACGGATTGGAGCTGCGCTGGCGCAAACGGTGTGTGCGATCTTTCGACATGCAACTCCACGCGGACTCATTGTCGCCGGTGGCGAGACATCCAGCCTGCTGATGCGAAAACTTGAACTCGGCGGTTTGCGCGTTGGGAAGAATATCGATCCCGGTGTGCCCGTTTGCGTCGCTTTGGCGCAACCCGGCCTTGGCGTGGTTTTGAAGTCCGGCAATTTCGGAAGTCCGGACTTCTATGCGCGGGCCATCACGGCAATCGATCGACTACCGCTTACAAAGATGGAAGGAGCATCATGAATAAAACCGTATACGCCCTGCATACCGGCCCTGTCCTGGTCGATGTGCTGAAGCAGCTTTTTTCAGAACTTCTGCCGGAAGCGAGACTGGTGAACATCGTCGACGACGGCTTGCTCACTGATGTACGGGCTGCCGGTGGTTTGACACCGGCGCTTCGGCGGCGCACCGTTGGCTACGGATTGATCGCGGAAGCATCCGGGGCCGATGCAATTCTCAATTGCTGCTCTTCCGTGGGCGAGGCTGCCGACGTGCTCGCTACGCTCGTGACGATTCCGCTGGTCAAGATTGATGACAAGATGGCCGAGGCTGCCGTTTCCCAGGGAGCTCGCATCGCTGTACTCGCGACGGTAGCAACCACGCTCGATCCGACCGAACGTCTCATCCATCGGAAAGCCGAACAGGCCGGCAGGAAGATCAAGACCACACGTTTCCTGGCCGATTCAGCATTCGATGCTTTGCTGAGCGGAAATACGCAACAGCACGATGGCATCGTGAAAGCTGAGATCGAACGCGCAATGACTGATCATGATGTCGTCGTGCTGGCGCAGGGCAGCATGGCGCGCCTGGTCCCTCAGGTGCAGAGCGTATCGAACGTACCTGTACTTTCCAGTCCGCGGCTCGGTGTCCTGGCGCTCCGCGAGGCGTTGGAACTGGCATGAGCGGAAGTTCCCGCGCCAGAGTGCTGTGCGCCGGCAGCATCGTGCTGGATACCATCGTGCGCCGGGTGGAGGATTTTCGCTGGGGAACAACGACGCCCGTGGAAGAGATCGTCCGCCACGTCGGAGGCAATGGAGCCAACACGGCACGTGCGTTGGCCCTGCTCGGATGCGAGGTGGATCTCGCCGGGGTCGTGGGAAACGATGATGCTGCCGATTTTGTTCTGAATGAACTGGCAAAGAGCCACATCGGCTTGCAGCATGTTGCGCAGGTCGATCGCCCCTCGGCGCAATCCATCGTGCTGGTCAACTCACGTGGTGACCGTCAGTTTCTGCATCATTTCGGCGCAAGCGAGCAAGCGTTCGAACGCTCTCACGAGCTGACTGGGATCCTTGCCGAAGAGACCTATCGGCACCTTCACCTTGCCAGCCTCTACGTGCTGCCCCACCTCCGCAGAGCCGGAGCTGGCGTTTTGCGGGCCGCAAAAGCGGCCGGACTCACCACTTCGCTCGATGTCAATTGGGACGCCTTCGGCGAATGGCTGACGGTGCTTGAGCCTTGCCTGCCGCATGTAGATGTTCTCTTCCTGAATGAGGACGAGTCACGAATGATGACAGGGCTAAATGATGTCGGCGAAGCGGCGGACTTTTTGCAGGAGCGCGGCGCAACATGTGTCGCGCAGAAGCTCGGACAGAAGGGCTGCGCGATTTTCCCACGCAAAGGAAGTCCTCCTGAACTTTGCCACGCATTCGATGTCTTGGCGGTGGATTCCACCGGCGCAGGCGACTGTTTTGCCGCAGGCTTCTTGTCAGCGTTTCTGGCCGGCCGTAGCTTTCAGGAGGCCGGCGAACACGGTAACGCTGCGGGTGCGATGAGCGTCAGCAGGTTGGGTGCGGTCGCCGGATTGGAATCGGCTGGCGACTTCGATGACTGGATGCGTACGACGTTGCGACATCGCAGCGATGCCGCGCAATAGGACACCGGCGTCATATCGGTGGAAGTAGCAAAAAGCTGTGGTGCTCGCAGGACCTCGACCGAAGACCCACTCGTTCAACCAGGCATTTCGAAGCACAGCGAACCTGATTCAGCGCACTGTCATCCGAGCCTTTGCCAGTCGTACACCGTGTAGGGGCGCTTCGAACCGCCGCTTTGCGTGAACCTGCCCTGACTGCCGTGAGTATCCCATTGCAGATGCAGCCCGCCGGCACTCTCCGGCGCCGACCATGGCAATTGTCCATCTCCGTAGACACGGACATTGATTCGGCGGGCGCGAGGGTCCTGGGTGTGGGGGCTGACGTCTGCCCAAGGCATCAGACTGCCTTCCTTCACATACACAGGAATGTTCCGCGTCGTGGCGGGAAGCGTGAACTTCTTTTCGCGGATGGCCTCTCCAGTCCAGAAGTCTCTCCACTGACCATCCGGCAAAGTTACGGTGCGTTCCGTCTCCCCCGCGAAAATGGGCGCCACCAGCAGCCGGTCTCCCACCATATATTCGTCGTCGACATGTTGCAGCGTTGGATCGTGCGGATAATCCATCACCAGCGCTCGAAACGGAGGCAGACCGCTGCGCTCATAGACGGCAAATGCGGCTCGAAGATAGGGCACCAGCCGCATACGCCAAGAGATGATTTCGCGACAGCGGTCGCGCAGGTGGCGCCAACTTTCGCTGAACTGGTCACGATTGTTTTTGTCGCGATCAATCTGCATCCACGGAGGATTCCGGATGTACCAGGCGTTCACCATGGCAAGCGGTGAAAAGATCACACTCTGAAGCCGTCGAATCAAGTCTTCCTCGTTGCTTGCGTCACGTACCTCCGGACACCAGAGAAGGCCGCTGAAGCTTGCATTGACCAGCGCACGAATGAATTGCCGGTGATCGTAGAGATCGCTGTAGAGTACGAAGGGATAAGGTGATGCGAGCGCGTGGCTGGAGCGAACCAGCCCATAGGTCGACTTGTTGCGCTGCCTGTACTGGTCCAGAATTGCGTCCTGGTAACGCAGTCCGAACTGCGCGTGCATCAGTTCTCCATCCACCCCCGACGGAAACTGGCTCTGGTCCGGGAACGACCATCCCTCGGTGAAGTCGGAGTTATCGCATTCGTCCAACTTGAATCCGCTTACGCCGATATCAACGAGTGCCCGGCCATGATAGTCGCCGAAGATTCGGCGCCCCATTTCGCCGGCAAAGTCCGGCACCAGGCCGCCCCAGACAGCGATGTCTCCCGAATGCGGCTCCAGCGCGCGAAACACGGGCGCGCTCGGATGCGTGAAAGCGTGCTCCCACAGGTTGACCTCAAATCCCATATCCGCGGCGGATTTCAAGAATCCAGCGGGATCGGGAAATCGCTCTCTATCCCATGCGAACGAACAGGAGTACGCGTGCGTCTGCCATCCCGGTTCCAGGCCGAGCACATCGCACGGCATACCATCGTCACGAAGGGACTTCGCAAGGGCCAGCACCGCTTTAGCGTCGAGGTGCATTTCCGCGCGGTACCAGAAGCCTAGCCCCCATTCCGGGGGAAGCACACCTCCGCCTGAAAAGAGGTTGTACCGCTGCACCGCTCCGCACATGCTGGGTCTGGCGAAAAGGTAGACGTCTACGCCGCTGGAGCGAGGGACTTCGACCAGCACCTTACTCCCCAGAGCTGTCTCTTTGGTGCGGATCATCTGCGGGGTGTTCACTTCGCCAGATACGGAGGACGCATCCCTTTGCGGCTTCGGATGGGCCTGGCCACAGTAAAAGATTGCTTGCCGAAACGTGTCCACCAGCAATCCATAGCCTTGTGTTGTCACATAGAACGGCACAGGAGCATGCGAATCTCCTGAATCAACCTTGGGATCCGCATTGACTCGCACGGTGCGTTTTTTATTGCGCTGCT
Organism: Acidobacteriaceae bacterium; assembly: GCA_036498835.1. Classification (GTDB taxonomy): domain Bacteria; phylum Acidobacteriota; class Terriglobia; order Terriglobales; family Acidobacteriaceae; genus Granulicella. The sequence continues at coordinate 13,397 of DASYEV010000218.1, forward strand.
GAAAAGAGAGAAGCTGCAGCCCGAAACCATACATCAGTTCTCCAGGCGCAAGTTCCAATTCGAGCTCCGTACCTCGCGATGCGACTTTCCCGGTGGGAGTGGCAAGTGGCGGACGTTCCGTGTGCGGCAGTTGCTGCAACGCCTCCGAATCGGGTGCGATGGCTCTGGATCTCACCGGCGTATGTGGTTCAGGCGACCCTAGAGTGCTTCTCCAAACTCCCGGCGCCACTGCTGTCCAGGTGGAAAAGCCGATCTGCTCTGTGAGTTCGGTTTGCGTCGGGCCTTGCGGCGAGATTCCCTGGACCACAGCACTCGAGCCCAACACCTTCAGTAATTCCCGGCGATTCATTGATCTCTCCATCGACGCACGGCGTGCAAAGAACAATTATGCACGCTTTTATGGTATCGATTCCAAAATGATCCACCCTTGCAGCAACCGGCGCGGGAGCCGCGCTACCAGGGACCCGCGCGCTATCTGGCGCGCTGAAACTCGCCGCCGCCGGCTGTAGTCTCCGCACGGCGATCTCATCATGTTTCTGCGCCTGTCCGGGCGAACGTAATGAAGTTTACGCACAGAGTTCGAAAGAGTTCGTGATCCACCAAGGGACTGCACCCTAGGCGGACCGAGCCCAACTCTCCACGTTTGATCGCGACAATCGCTTCATCGCGAGCTTCCAGTACCTGGCGGACGAACCGGACAAATGCCACCCTGCGGCTGTGGGCTCGATGAATTCGCATTTAGCTCTGCGATAAAGACAAAATGATCAAATGGTGCGTCCGGCGGAATTCAGCTGGTAGCTCCAGGCGCGTGAACATTGGGTCCACGGTAATTTTCGGGGATTTTCGTCAAATGCAAGAAAGAAATGGCGTCCTCGACGGGATTCGAACCCGTGTTACCGCCGTGAAAGAAGCCGAGTAAACCGCAATTGTAAGTAAACAAACGCGCTGGGAGCCGTCGGAACGCATCCTTAGCGCATCAGCGAATCGCAGATTGGGTCCACAGAGGGTCCACGGGTTCTTCGACACAGGACGAAATTCCTGCCGTATGCCCATCTCCAGTTTCTTGTGCTCTGGTCTCCCCAATCGCCGATGATCGAGAAGGAGTAACGCTTCAAAATCACTCGTTGTTCCCGCGATGGGGGACTACGTGTTTGATTTCTTTCGTAGCCCGAGCGGGATCGAACCGCTGACCTCCTCGTTGCGAAAACGATAATCAACTCATTTTCAATAACTTACATGTACACAAAGCGGCCCTTTTATGCAGAAAGGAACAGATGGAAATGCTTATTGTTCCCATACTGTTCCCTTATTGTTCCCACGCTGACTCGAACCGAAACGCGGTACGAACGGCAACAGCGTGGCGTAAGGATGCAATATTGTTAGTCTGATAAGCGTCTGCGACGGTCGTTGCTGTAAACCGCGCTTCCACCTGCAAGTGAAACTGTCTGTGTTCCCGGCGTAAGAGGCACATCGTCGCCGCACTTCAAAGTTGATTCATCGCCGGCATCGCCACCGCGCCGCTGCCAGACGCCGTGGGCAGAATAAGGGTGATGTGCGTCCTTTCCTCATCGCGGTTTCGATCGCCGTGGGACTTGACTCGGGGACCCGCAGACGTCATTCATCATCCCGGCTTGCGGCGGGAGCGGGCCTACCCGTGCGTGTCCGCTGCAAGCGGTCTCACCGTGTCTGGATTAAACCTACACATTGCCCCTATCTGGTGCGCCTCCTGATGGGAATGCGAGCGACGCGTCTCGACCGAAGCCTCAGCATTCAACGGCCGTTGGGAAGCAGTTTGCCGAAACGGTTTGGCTTTGCCTTTCCCCCGCATTCGCGCGGTAGGAACCTCCGACCCACCAAACAAACCCGTGACTGTCTAGCTCCGATCCTTGATACATCCAGTTACTGAAGAAGAGAAAGCCTTGGTCTATGACGCTGACCTCTCTTTCCAAGGATCGATCACGATCTTAGTTACGTTTTCCTTTTTGTCTCTCCAGATCTTGTACATTTCCGGAGCCTCATCAAGGGAAATGCGGTGGGAGATGATGGAGCTCGGATCAATCTGACCCTTTTCGATGCGCTCCAATAGGGGCTGCATGTAGTTGTGCATGTTGGTCTGGCCCATCTTCATCGTGATTCCTTTGCCGAATGCAGCGCCGAAAGGAACTTTATCCAGCAGACCGCCATACACGCCAGGCACGGAGAGCGTGCCGCCTTTGCGTACAGCCTGTATAGCCTGCCGCAGAACTCCGGCACGGTCCGTTTCCATCATGAGAGCTACCTTGACGGTGTCGTACAGGCCCTGGAGGTCGCCCATGTGAGCTTCCATGCCTACCGCGTCGATACATGCGTCCGGACCTACACCGCCGGTCAGGTCCTTCAATGCAGTCAGCACCTTCACGTCGTCTTCCGAGTAGTCGACAGTGATGGCGCCGTACGATCGCGCCAACTCCAGGCGTTCCGGCAGGCGATCAATGGCGATCACCCGGGCAGCACCCAGCATGAAGGCGCTGGCAATCGCAAACTGGCCCACAGGACCGCATCCCCACACGGCTACCGTATCGCCGGGCTGGATCTGGGCGTTCTCAGCAGCCATGTATCCAGTAGGAAAAATATCTGAGAGAAAAAGAACCTTCTCATCCGGAAGGTCGCTTTCAATCTTCAACGGGCCGACATCCGCAAAAGGCACGCGCACGTATTGCGCCTGGCCACCTGCATACCCGCCCATCATGTGCGAATAGCCGAAGAGACCTGAACCGGAGTAACCGTATGCCTTTTCCATCAGGTGCGCGTTCGGATTGGAGTTATCGCAGGCTGACCAGAGTTTTTTCTTGCAAAACAGGCAGTTGCCACAGGCAATGGTGAAAGGGATAACCACGCGGTCTCCCCTTTTCAGGTTCTTGACCCCTGGGCCAACCTCTTCGACCAAGCCCATAAATTCGTGGCCCATGATGTCTCCCGCCTCCATTGTGGGAATGAACCCGTCGTAGAGGTGCAGGTCGGAACCGCAAATGGCGGTCCGCGTGATCTTGATGATGGCGTCCCGGGGATTCAGCAACTCCGGGTCTGGCACCGTCAACGTTTCAATCTTGCTCGTTCCCATCCAGCAAACGGCCTTCATCGGCGGCTCCTTCTGAGCTCTCTTAGCTCTGCGTCAAGGGTTGGTTGGTACCTTCTGGCGTTGCGATCTTTTCTCCATATAGGGAGCGCTTGATTCCACCGATCCAGCCCCGCGGACCCGCGGGAGACTGCTGCGATCGCGGTATCTCGCCGGTTTCAGCCAGCGCTTTGAAGTGCCGCAGGTTTTCGATGATGGCTTGTTTCGGGTTGCGTCCCACCAGCGTCTCCCAGGCGCTCGCCAACTTGCCCATGCGGAACTCCTGAAGAACAGTGACCATCGTGCCCCTGCCACCCGGCGCTTCCTCAAACATCACCTCGCCGGCGTTTTCTGAAGCGCCTCCTATGGAACGCCATGCGATCCGCTTGCCCGGTTCATCCGCCAGGACTTCGCTATCCCACTCGATGGTCTTGTCTCCGAACTTCATCACCCAGTGCGAAGTGCGTTCCCCCGTCTTCGTAACCGCCTCAATAGCTTCCTGCCACTGGGGAGCGCTTTCCACGTCACTCCACATTCCATGCAGTTCACCCGCCTCGGCCTGGATGATGACGCTGGTACGAATCCACAGCTTTCCATCGCCGTCTTCGGGCGGCGGCAGGTATCGCCCGTTCAACAGCGCCGAAGCGCCACTCGACACGGGCAGCACATCCGCACCCGGCTTCTCATTCAAAGCAGCACACATGAGACTTCTCCTTTTCCGATGGTTCGCCTTACTGCGCGGTGTTGGGTTTCGCCATCTTCTCGTGCATCGCGCCCTTGACCGCACCCGGAGTTACGTTCGCCAGCATGCCTTCAAGCTTGGTCTTCCAGGACGCCGCGTAAACGTGATCCGTGCCGTCCATCAGCGCATCGATCCCTTGCTTCGCGACATCGCCGGGCTGGCTCTCCTGCTTCCCTTCCTGGCCCACCTTGGTATCGTCCATGCCGGCGCGATGGAAGAAGTCGGTGTCGGTTGGTCCCGGTTGCAGCGCCGTCACGCTGATTCCGGTGTCCCGCAGCTCGTAGCGAAGGCTGTGGGCAAAGGACAGGTCAAACGCCTTGGTCGCGGCATAGACCGCCTCACGCGGCGCAACCATCTCGCCGGCGATGGAAGCCGTAATGAGGATCTTGCCGCCGCCATTGGCGAGCATGTGCTTCACCACGTGCTTCGACAAATGCACAAGGCCTGCGCAGTTCAGGTCCACCATGTTGAGTTCTTCGTTCAGGTCCGTCTCCCAGAACAGTCCGCCGACCCCCACTCCGGCGTTCAAACATGCAACCGCGACGGGACGGCCCAACCCCTCGACACCTTCCCACAGGGCGTCCACGCCATCCCGTGTGGCGAGGTCAGCCTGCACTTCCGTGACCTCACAGCCAAAATCTGCAAACTCCGTGGCCGCCCCCTCCAGCCGCGGTCCGGCGGAACACACCACCAGGTCGTACCCGCGCTCGGCCAACTCCCGGGCTAGCCAATACCCGATTCCACTCGACGCACCTGTTACCAACGCCAATTTGTCTCTCATCATGACTCCATCTCCATATCTGCGTGCAGGCGTACCGACCCTTAGGATGCCCAGCTGTTGCGAACAGTGACCGCTTCGCGCTGACGGTGAATTGATGTGGTGAAAAGCTGCATAGGTGTTGTGCACGCGATTCCATCGCGTGCATCGCGAACTCTCTGACGCGACGAAGCGCGCGGAAAGGTATCACAAATAGATTTTGATCAGGCCTGATTCTTCGTACGAGGAGGCCCCTTCAACGTACGGCAATCGGTTTGAGGAAACTCAAACGATTTTCTTGCTGCCAGCTTCTGTGATGCGAAGGCTCGTCTCGGAGTTTGCACAGCTCGTGCGCACACCGCATCGCACTGCCGTCGGTGACCTGTCACCCGGCACTCGCCGCTCACAAGGCAACGTATCGCTCGCTGTGGCTCTCCATGTGTTGAGGGGGAACAGCGTCGCGAGATGAGCGCTGTCGCACGCTCCCACCCAAACAGGAAACAAGCACTCATGAGCTCAAATCAGAATCCACTCTCTCGCCGCGAACTGGTCTCGCACCTGGGCGCCGGAATGGCCGGTGCAGTTCTCAGCACAGGCATTCCCGCGGCCGCTCAAACGAGCGGCAACACCAGTGCGCCTTTTGCAGATCCCACCAGCAAGTACCCTAAGCCTCCTTACCCTGGACAGTCGCAACCCTGGCCCGGCCTTGCCAGCAAGATGAATCCTCGCCCCGATCATGGTGAGACAAGCTACAAGGGCTCAGCCAGGCTAAGCGGACGAAAGGCGCTGATCACGGGCGGCGATTCGGGCATGGGGAGAGCTGCCGCCATCGCCTACGCACGCGAAGGCGCGGATGTGGCGATCAGCTACTATCCCACCGAAGAACCCGATGCCCGTGAGGTGATTCAACTCATCAAGGCAGAGGGCCGCGTAGCGGTCGCGCTGCCCGGCGATTTGCGGCAGGAAAGCTATTGCAAAGAGCTTGTCGCGAAGGCCATCCAGGGGCTGGGTGGTCTCGACATCGTCGTATCGAATGCGGGCCGTCAGCAGCAATGCGAGGACATCCTTCAGCTCACCACAGAAGCCTTCGACGCAACCATGAAGACGAACATCTACGCGCCCTTCTGGATCATCAAGGCTGCCGTACCGCACCTCCGTCCAGGTTCATGCATCATCGGCACCACATCGGAGCAAGCCTACGATCCGGCCGCAAACCTCTACGACTACGCCCAAACCAAGGCGGCCACGATGAACTATGTCAAATCGCTGGCCAAACAACTTGGCCCCAAGGGCATCCGCGTGAATGGCGTGGCTCCGGGTCCGGTCTGGACACCATTACAGGTATCCGGCGGCGCGACCCAGGAGCATCTGATTCACTTCGGCCAGACTTATCCGCTGGGAAGGGCCGGCCAGCCTGCCGAGCTTGCCAGTATCTACGTACAACTCGCCGCAAACGATGCGAGCTACACGACAGGCAATATTTACGGAGCAGGCGGTGGTGGTGGACAGCCGTAAAAAGGACGGCATCTGATCATGGGCTTATCGCTTCTACGCGCCCGCACACCGACGCTGGACATCGCCTACGAACAGTCTGGGCCGTCCGAAGGTACGCCCGTGCTGCTTCTTCATGGCTTCCCTTATGACGTCAGGCAATACGACACCCTTCGCAAGAGCGCTCACATGGAAGGGCTTCGCGTCATCGTTCCGTATCTACGCGGTTTCGGAGGCACTCGCTATCTTTCCAAAGAAATACGGCGCTCCGGTCAGCAGGCCGCTTTGGGGAAAGATGTTCTCGAATTTCTGGATGCACTGGAGATCGAAAAGGCCGTCCTGGTTGGTTACGACTGGGGCGGCCGCGCTGCCTGCGTAGCGGCAGCCTTGTGGCCGGACCGGGTACGCGGAATCGTTTCGGACGGCTACTCGATCCAGAGCCTCGCAAAATCCGCGATCACGCCTGAATCGGCTGAACAAGAACATCAATTCTGGTACCAGTGGTATTTCCAGACGGAACGAGGACGCCAAGGGCTTGCGGAGAATCGGCGGGAGCTAAGCAGACTGCTGTGGACGATGTGGTCACCAGGTTGGCGATTTAGCGAAGAAGAGTTTGCACAAACGGCCAGATCCTTCGACAATCCCGATTTCGTCGACACCGTGATCCACGGCTACCGTCATCGCTACGCCAATGCCATCGGGGATCCATCCCTGCAGCCGCTTGAGGATCGGCTCGCCGGCAAACCGAAGATCACGCTTCCAGCGATCACCGTTCACGGGGCGGAAGACCGGGTACATCCCGCTTCGAAGAGTGCCGAAGAAGCTCCGCAGTTCACTTCGTTTTACGATCGCCGGATCCTTGCCGGTGTGGGTCACTGTGTACCGGCCGAGGCGCCCGTCGAAATGGGTGTCGCAATCGCGGACATTCTCCGTCACGGTTGATCGAACCCGTCGCTGAAGTCATGCCGAGGAACGCCGGCTGCTTACAACCTCACGGACGGATTCACAGTCCGTTAACAATGAGGTTGAGGCATGTCGAAATCCAGGTCCAAGTCGAAAAAGGACGCCCACGCGGCATCGAGCGTCGTCGATCCCACCACCCTTAAGCCTTTCACGCGCAAAGCGGAAGATGAAACCGCGGGAACCGCCGAGGCGGGCGACAAACTGGTGCAGGTCGTGATCGAGACGCCGAAAGGAAGTCGAAATAAATACAGCTTCGATCAAGATCAGAAAACATTTGTCCTGAAGGCCGCGCTGCCCGCGGGGATGTCTTTTCCCTATGACTTCGGATTCGTACCCCGGACGCTGGCGGGCGATGGCGATCCGCTGGACGTCCTGGTGTTGATGGACGAGCCTGCGTTTCCGGGTTGCGCGCTCGCCGCCAGACTCATCGGAGTCATTGAAGGTGAGCAGTCTTCACCCAAAATGAAGCCGGTAAGGAATGACCGGCTGGTCGCCGTGGCGGAAACAACGCACATGTACGCGAAGTTCAAAAAGCTGCGCGATATGCCGAAGCAGGCTCTGAAGGAATTACAGGAGTTCTTCGTGAATTACCACCGGCTGCAGGGCAAGAAGTACAAGCTACTGGGGATCAAAGGGGAAGGCACGGCTCTGAAACTGATCGCGGCCGCACGGAAGGCCGCTCACTGAAGATTCATAGCAAGAAGAAGGCGGAACGATGCCAGATTTGCTGCTTCGCTTTGTGATCGGCGGCGCCGTGGTCAGCCTTTTCGCGGTGGTGGGCGACTTGTTGAAACCGGAGAGCTTAGGCGGAATTTTTGCGGCAGCACCCACAATTGCGCTGGCTTCGTTGGCACTGACCATGAAGCGACATGGGGCGGACTATGTCGAACTCGAAGGCCGATCCATGCTCGTCGGCGCCATCGCATTTGTTCTTTATGCCAGCGCCGTTAGTTTCATCCTGATGCGTTTTCGCGCGAAAGCCATGGCGACCTCGGCGTTGCTGCTGGTGGTGTGGTTAGGTACCGCCGCAGGTCTATGGGCAGTCTGGTTGCGGAGGTAAACCCATTGCGACTGAAACTCCAACTGACATCGCTGCGGGAAACGACCCCGATGGAGTACGCGAAGCGATTTCTCTTTGGCGGCCTCGTAACCGTGCTGGCATCCCTTGTCGCCGAAAAATGGGGCCCAATCGTCGGAGGACTTTTCCTCGCTTTCCCAGGTATCTTTCCGGCCAGCATCAGCCTAGTGGAAAAGCACAAGATTCAACGGGAGGCCGCCGAGTCGAAATACGGCATAGTTGCGGCCCGGCGCGAAGCGAGTGTCGAAGCCGCCGGAGCATCCGCGGGGGCCTTCGGTCTATTTGCATTTGCGCTGGTGGTCTGGAAGGCGGCGGGCAATCATCCATTAGGACTTGTGCTTCCGCTGGCGATGTCGGGATGGCTTGCAGTGGCCTGTCTCTGTTGGCTCATACGCGAAAAGCTCTAACGGACCCTGTTGCGACAGGACAGCCTGTGTGTCGGCGGCTGATATTCCATGATCCTGCCCTGCGCCTCGCCGCATTCCTCCCGGATGGGTCGAGACTGCGGACAAAATCTCTCTGCCTTTTCCCTGCCCTTGCGTCCAGACTTGCGAACGTTCATAAGACTGAGCTTTCGAGCACGAACGACATTCAGAAGGCGTCACTTCGCGATGTCAGGATGGAACCTCTGGTGAGGATGCGATGGGTGCGTGGCAATCTTCAGGCTGCCAGCCTCTCAGAACCATTTTCTCGACCTGAGACGCAGGCATGGGCTTGGCGAAGAGGTAGCCTTGAGCAAGCTTGCACCCCATAGCCACCAGGTGTCCTGCCTGCTCTTCCGTCTCCACACCTTCCGCAACGACGCCCATCTTGAGCGAGCCGGCAAGATTCACGATGGAGGACACAAGGTTGACGCTCTCCGCACTCTGTTCCATTCGACCAACGAAGGAGCGGTCGATCTTGACACTGCAGAACGGAAAACGGTGGAGATAACTCAACGAGGAATATCCCGTTCCAAAATCGTCGAGGTCAAGCCCAATCCCCGTGTTGACGATGCTTTCCAGCAACGCAATCGCGGTCGGTGAATCCTCCACCAGGAGGCTTTCCGTAATTTCCAGGACAAGACACGCCGTTGGCAGGTCCGCGTGCTGGAGCTGCTCTTGCAGGAACTTCAGCAGGTCAGCCTCAACGAGTTGCTTGGTGGAAAGGTTCACAGCCATGGTGGTGGAGCTGTCCACAATCCCTTTTCTACGCCACTCGCCGAGCTGCTCAATAGCCGTGGCCATGGTCCAGCGCCCAAGTTCACCGATGAAGCCCATTTCTTCCGCGGCAGCGATAAAGTCGCACGGCGGTACCAGGCCACGTTCAGGACTTCTCCAGCGAACTAAAGCCTCAAAGCCTTTGACCTCGCGCGTCAGCACATCCACTTTGGGTTGGTAGTGGAGTTCAAACTGACCCTCTTCCAGGGCCACGCGCAGGTCGCTCTCCAACTGCAGGCGTAAAACTGCTTTCTTTCTCATATCCTCAGAGAAGATGGCGTTTCTGGCTTTACCATTCAGCTTCGCGTGGTACATCGCAAGGTCCGCGTCTTCAAGGACGTTTTCGGCACGCGTGTATGTTCCCGCCGCGCCAAACGCCATGCCGATGCTCGCGGAGACAAAAATTTTCTGCCCCTGGCAGTCGACCGGCCGCCGCAGGGAGTATTCGATGGCCCCGGCATAGGTAAGGGCGTCCTCCTTGGTCGCAACGTCGTCCAGCAGAACGACGAACTCATCACCTCCAAGCCGCGAAGCGAGACAGCCGGGCGTCGCCTTGACCGTCATATCCAGACGGCTTGCAACCTCAACGAGCACCGCATCGCCTTTGAGATGGCCCAGACTGTCGTTGATTCGTTTGAATGAGTCCAGATCAAGAAACATCAGACAATAGCCTCTTGAGTATTCCGACGCCCGATCGATCCGCCACTGCAACTGTTCCAGCAAAGAAGTCCGGTTATGCAGACCGGTAAGCGGATCGGTCACCTTCTTGGTCGAAATGTCACGGATCGAGCCGGTCAGGCGAAACAATTGCCCGTCGCTATCGACCTGGCATATCGCCCGGACCAGTATCCATCTCCATGAACCGTCTTCATGATGGCTGCGGAACTCAAATTCCAGAAGGGGTTTCGACGTTTCCCGAATTTCGTCCCAGAGTCCGCGACACCGCTCCAGGTCGGATGGATGCACACGTGCGAACCAATCTTCGATGGTTCCGTAAGCTTCTTCTTCAGGCAGTCCTACGATCGCTCTCCACCGCGCAGAGTAATACGCGCGGCCCGAGTAGCCGTCAATCTCCCAGATGCCGTCTGTGGTTGCCCGCGTCGCCAGCAGAAAGCGGTCATGGGCATGACGCAGTTGGGCTTTGACGGCTTCGCGATCGGTAAAGTCGCGATGCACGCCAGCCCATTCCTTGAGGGCGCCTATGTCATCCAGCAGAGCCACTGCATGCATATGCATGAGGCGGTACGAGCCATCCTTCCGCCTGACGCGATGACATAGGTCGATGGGATTCCTGTGCGGATCTGACATGCTCCACGCCGATACGGTCTTGCGCCGATCATCGGGGTGAACGGCGTCAAGCCACCCGAATTCGCGCAGTTCATCCGCAGTCTGTCCCGTGAATTCCAGCCACTCCGCCACCCCTTCGCACAAAGAGCCGTCCCCAGCGGCTGTCCACGCCAAGGTCGATAGGGAGAGCGTCAGTCGCCGGAACCGTTCTTCGCTGCGCTTCAACATGTTCTCCGCGCGTCGGGATTCCGTGACATCGCGAAACAGAAGAGCCACGCCCTCCGATGTCGGATACACATTCAGTTCGAATTCACGATTTCCAGCGGGAACAGACGAAACCAAAGCTGGTATTCCCGCTTCCAACGCGTCCTGGATGGCCAACTGGATCGAATGCTGAATTTCATTCGGTACCGCCGGATCCGTCCCGACCTCGGAGTAGGCCGCGTACAAAGGCTCCCCTGCGACAACCACCGACGAGGTCAACCGTTCACGCGCGCATCGATTGAGATAGGTAATCGTCCGATTTCGATCTCCAAGGACGACACAGAGATTGGCCTCGTCCATGAGGTGAAACAACTGGGACTCAATCGATGGCTTTGGTTTTGCTATCCGAAGAGGCTTGGAATCCCGCGTGCCGAGATTCGCCATCCCCTCGCTGTGATCGTCGGGAGCCGGCGGCATGACGCCACCGGTCCGAAAATTCATCCAATCTTTCTCCGGCGGCATAGTGACCCGCAATGCTTCCTATGCGGACAGCCTCGCGCTGACAAAATCCGCATTCGGAGTAAGATGCATCTTGCATTCGGATTGGGAGCGTGCCGCGATACAACGAACGGGGTATCGCGATTGCGCCGGTAGCGCCAGCCAGGGCCTTATATGGCATCAAAACATGGCATGAGATCTCGAAAGCATGCACAGACGTCTCCTTCCCCGGTGCCGGTTGCGTTGCTGCTGATCGACGTACTGACCACGTTTCAGTTCCCGGGTGGAGACGCAATACTGCGGCGAGCGTTTGCAATGCGGGATGCGTTGGTGAAGCTGAAGATCCGGGCTCGCAGCCTCGGCATTCCGGTGTTATACGTAAACGACAACTTCGGCGACTGGCGCAGCGAAAAGGAAGTGCTGATGGGACGCTGCCTGGAAGCAAAAGGCGGCCAATTTGTGAGGCCGCTGCTGCCGGACAGCGAAGACTACTTTGTGCTGAAGCCTATGCACTCCGGGTTCTACATGACGCCTTTGGAGGTGCTGCTCCAGCATCTTCAAGTAGAAACGCTGATCCTGACCGGCCTGACTTCGAATAGCTGCATTTCGGTCACGGCACATGACGCCAACATGCGCGGCTTTGAGATCTACATCCCACCTGACTGCTCGTGTGCACGTAGAGCGGAAGAACACACCCAGGCGCTGGCGCAGCTGGAAGCAATGGCTGGAGCGAAGCTCGTGCGTTCGACATCGTTGAAGCTGCCCAATCTCATTCTTACAGCGCAGAAGTTCCAGCGAACGGATGCGCTGCCCTAAGTGATCCGCCGAGGCTTACTGCGGCGTCCAGGTTGGATGCGCGGTAAAAAGCCCGTGCACAAAACCCATCTGATAGACGATGAAGAGGCCGAATGTCACGCTCAGGATCCCCGTTGCCACGGAGAGCCTGCGATGGATCCACGCCGAGCGTGAACCGGCAAAGTGCAACGCGGAAGCCATCGCTATCGTGATCACCATCATGCCTGCGATGGTGCCGACACCGAAGATCAGCAGATATGCGATTGCCCAGCGGGAGTTATGCAGTGTGGTCAGCACCAGCAACGCGACGGCTGCCGAACCCGCCAGGCCATGTACCAGACCTACGACCAGCGGACGCAGCCATTGATACACACTCCAGCGGCCGAACATGCGATCCGCCCTGCTCATGGATTCATCCACTACGGCATGACTGTGCACATGCACCTCGCCATCATGGCTGTGCAGCAAGGTTGACTCGGAAGCTTTGGCATCCCTTGCCCTCCATTGCCATGCGGCCTTCATGCTGCGCAGGTTGATCCACCCCAGCAACACCAGCATCAGTCCCACCGAGAATTCCATCGATAAACCCACGCGCGGCGGGATCACCAGAGTGAAAACGATGATGCCAACACCAACCGCAAAGATGGTGATGGTATGGCCTGCACCCCACAGCGCGCCAATCAGCGCGGCGCTGCCAACCCGGCGCTCGCGGCTCACAATGGTCGAGACTGCAACAACGTGGTCCGCGTCCGTGGCATGGCGCATGCCCAGAAAGAAACCCAGCGCGAGCACGGTGAACAGGCCAAACGAAACTGAGGGCGAAGCCAGGGCGGCCGGTGCGAACGTCATCCTCACTCCTTCATGCGGGTTGCGGTTCCCGCCTCACTGCACGAATTTGTTCTGCAACCAGCGCCACGACCGCATCCATGCCCTGCCCGGTCTTGGTCGAAACTTCCAGCACGCGCATGCCGGGCCGGACGCTCTGGATGTTCGTCAGCGCCGCGGCACGGTCGAACTCCACCGCCTCCGCGAGATCCATCTTCGTGAGCAGCGCGACATCCGCGGTATTGAAGATGGTCGGATACTTCAACGGCTTGTCTTCGCCTTCGGTCACTGACAACAGCACCACGCGCATTGCCTCACCAAGGTCATAACTCGACGGGCAAACCAGATTGCCGACGTTTTCAATCAGCAGCAAATCGAGTTCATCAAGCTTCCACTCGTCCAATGCAGCGCCCACCATCTTCGCGTCCAAATGGCAGACAGTGCCGGTAACAATCTGCTTGACCTGAGAGCACGACCGGCGCAAGCGGGCTGCATCGTTTTCCGTGGCGAGATCGCCGACCAGCGCGGCGATACGCCAGTCTGCTGATAGCCGGGCCATCAGGCTTTCCAGGAACGCGGTCTTTCCCGAGCCCGGGCTTGAAACAAAGCTGATCACCGTCACGCCGGCGCGTTCATAGCGTTCGCGCAACTGGCGGGCGAGCAGGTCGTTTTCTTTCAGGATGCGCGCGCGGACTTCCACCATGCGCGGCTGCGGCGATGCGCTCATGCGGTCAACTCCAGGGCACGAACTTCAAGTTCGCGGCCCTCAAGAATCTCCTGTTCCGGCGTCAGACAGCGCGGACACAGGATGTGTTGTGGATCGGGCGTGTGTGTTCTCGCACAGCCCGAACAAAAAACCAGCAGACCTACCGATTCGATCTCCAAACGCGAACCGGCCAGAGGTGTCCCTTCGCAGGCCAGCTCATAGGCAAAGCGTAAAGCTTGCGCGTCAATGCCGGAAAGCACGCCGATGCGCACATACACGGCTTCCACCACGCCGCCATGCTTCTCGGCCTGTTCCTCAATTTCCTCGATCATGCTTAGAGCAATGGACAGCTCGTGCATCAGGTCTCCCGATTGTTGAACCGGCGCTTACATCGATCTCATCTTGGCGTAGCGGGCCAAATCAGGTCCCAGCGAATAAGCGACGGCGACGACCACAACAGCGGCTACGATCAAGGCGGCAAGTTTCATGGCGTTTCTCCTGCATAGGTTATGAAGCATAAAGTTGAAGCGTGCGGTTCAGGGAGAAGCGAGAGCCGGTTCTCTCGCCTCAACGCGTGCCCCAGATCGGCCACGTTGGATCAGTTCCAGCACCATCCGCGCGGCTTCCGGCACAGCAGCCGCGACCGCCGGCGAAAGCTCCATGCGTCCTTCAATCTCGTCACCGAAATCCAGCGGCTCACAACCAACAATCAGAATCTCTGCCCGAATTTCGCCCAGCGAACGCGCCATCGCCATCAGGTGGACAGGGTCCATCGAATGCGGATCAAGCGCGGCTTCTCCGTCCTCCCCTGGCCTCACCGGCTGCAGCAGGTAGATCGTTCCGGGAGCCTCGCCGCGCGAGATCGCATCGACGAAGATCACGGTCTCATACGGATCAAGCAGCGCATACGCAAGGTCAAGCCCGCGAATTCCATAGTCCACGACCTTCGTTCCCACAGGCAGGCTCATCCCCGCGAGTTCGCGCGCGACCGCGCAACCGAAACCGTCATCGCCGAGAAAGATGTTGCCAATGCCCGCAACCAGCGTGTCCGCATGCTTCGCCGGAATATCCGCGGCCAGGTTCACGTCGATCACAGCGCCTCCATCCCCAGCGGCTCGACTTCATCCGGCGAAAAGAAGAAGCGGTGCCCGGTCTGGCGCAACATGCCCATATCGCGGCCTGGATCGTCTTCCAGCACGACCGCGAACTGAACATTGTCTTCAAAGTCCTGCTCGATGGCTTCGATCACCGCCACTTTGCCTTCCATCTCCATATCCAGAATGTCGGCCTTCTTCTGGGGCCACAAACGCACGCGATCACCCGTGCGCAGTTCTATGCCGAAGACGCGCACCGACGTTACCGGCAGGTGTTCGGCGAAGGGATCGAACGGCTGTTCGATCATGTCGATGGCTGCATCCGTCACGGCGGCAAAATCGTGTTCGGTAATCCGCCGCAGCCCGCGCACCGCACCGTGTACCCGCGCAAGCTGTTCGTCGGGCAGCGTCTCGGTCCGCTCCAGGATTGCGCGCGCGTGGGGATCGCCGCGGCGCATTGCTTCTTTCTCCTCGTCGGTCAGCGTGCGCACGCGCAGCGCCAACATCTCGTCCATCTCGGTGCCGTCAAAAAAATTGCCGGCGCTTTCCGGCGCAACTTCGGGGTAGTCGTACAGGATGATCGGCGAACAGAGCGCACGGGTGTTATCGCCCTTTTCTCCTGCGAGCACGGGAAACACGCCTTCCTGTACGCAGGCCTTGGAGTCCGCTTCGAACTCCGCAAGCGGCTCCAGGAGCGAAACGAAGGTGCCACCCTCCACCGCCAGTAGCAGATGCGCGGAGGTGAACGCCGTATCCTGCACCAGCCGGCGCGAAAACGTCTGCACCACCGGCGCCGGGCTTTCATTCCCAAACTCAGCGTGCAACCGGTACAGCCCCTCACGGCAAGCTTCCGCACGCAACGTCAAGCGTCCACGGCGCGGCTTTACATGGAAGGTCTTGGGTGCCGCGCCATCCTCTTCCGTGAGCATGTCCAGATAGAACACGCGCTTGACTCCATCGGCCAGCTCGGCGATCGAAAGATCTTCCAGCGTGCGCGAACGCGCGAAGCCTTCTTCCCAGCTTTCGCTTCCCTCTTCGCCGGGCGCCACCAACTGCAGAAAGCGCAGGCGCGCGCTCAGCCGGGCATCCGCATCCGCTTGGAGCATGATCTGCGCACGAAACCGCCAGCGCTCGGGGGGACTTTGCGCTTCAGCAAACAAACGAGGATAAAGAGTCCCAAAGTTCCAGCGCTGACGATTCTTAATCGCCGAAGGGCGATATGGGTACAGGATGTACCCCTCGAACAGAACGGCGTCGGCCACGGCTTCCATCGTGCTGAAGTTCATTGCACGCCTCCGTCCGTGACTACTGCCTTCGCGGACAGCGCTATTTCCGGAAGCGGTGTTTCAGGAAGTTTGGCGGCGATCTCCGCATGCTCCGCCTCATCCAGCAGTCGTTCCAACACACCCTCCCACATCGGGATGCCGCGCGCCACCTTATAGCGATAGAGCCTGTCGAAAAGATCCCGCGGCAGCCGCAGCCATGCAGTCTCCGGATAGTGCGCGTCGATCGCAGCCTTCCATGCCGAGACCTGAAGCTGGAAGCGCGCTTCGCGGTCCCATGGGATTTGCGCGATCTGCACCGCTCCGTTCTCGCCGCTGTAAAACACCGTACCGCTGAACATCACTGTCACGGCTATCGAGCCCGCGTCCAGACCATAAAAATACTTGTTCGCCGCTACATCGAAATCCAGCGAACATGGCAGCGGCAGGTCGATCTCGGTCTCGCCGGTGAATGGAGGGATTTTGAGCACCACATTCGTCCAATGCAGCGGCTTCATCGTTTGGCCCCAGCGCTCGCGCTCGCCAAACAGATCCAGCAACCTGGACTCTTCCATCGCCGTGTAACTCCGCCCCAGCGGCTGAAGCTGCACTTGGCAGTTGAGGCTCACGGACTGCACCGGTTCGTTTGGAATTGTGTTTGTAATGTGTAGACGCGCTGCAATCGTCGGCGACGCCGCATAAGGCATCGCTCCCACTTCGCCAATCCGAAAACGCAGCTCAGGCATGCGCGGCCTCACCGACCGGAACGGCCTGTCGCTCGAGCGCTGCAAAGAAATCCGCGATCGCCTGCCATACTTCATGACCGCCGGAAAGCCCGCGCCACTTGGTTCGAATCAGCCCGACCAAACGATACGCCGCATCGATCGGCACAATGAACGCCGCGTGTGTATCCGATGGAGATTCCCGTCCACTCGCGACGCCGATGCGATTCACGAGCAGCGCTTCCACTTCAGGCTCAATCCCTAATAGCGTTGGCTGCCCGGCAAACAACTCGTCCCATGGCGGCAACTCAATCATCGATTCCATCACTCCAGCCGGCGAGGGGTACAGCGCCGCCGTTTCGCCGTTGGGCTGGCGCAGAAAAAAGGCCAGGTTGATGGGCAGCGTCATGGAGTCCCACTCGGCATCGGTGAAGCGGAAACTCATCGGCTTCAGAATGCGCCGCGGCACGCGTAGAAAGTTCGCTCCTTCCTGCCCGCAAAACAGAATGGCGCATGCGTCGCAGGCGCAGGCAATCTGTCTGGACGCTCGGTTCAACAAATGCGGATGGTTATCGTTCAACGCCGTCGCGCAAAGCTCACAACGTTCCGCATCGGTTTTAGAGCGTGCGCCGGCAAAACGCCGCAACGCGGATAGCGTCGGCACCGGTTCTTTCCCCTGCGAGGATTCCCTCGGCGAGGCGCCGGCAATCTGGCCTTCGGCTTCCATCGGTTTCCTTTCAGGCAGGCGGAAGGTGTGGCATGCGCGGGTCGATGGGGCCAGCGGATTTGGGGTTGATGCTGGTGGAACTGCGCGCGGTTGCGGTCTTACCCTCACGGCCCGGCTCGGGACTCTTGCTTTGCAACTCTTCGCCCCGGTTGGTTCCGGGAGTGTGCGAAGGTTTGTCGGGCGTTGTGTCTTGATGGGCCATGATCGACTCCTTTTGAATTTCCAATCTCAGTTGGTCTGCAGCGTCAGCGTCACGAGCTCCTGATGCGGCGCCCGCGGCACAGACTCTGCAATGACATTCACAATCTCCGGAGCTGCATCATAGATCGCGTTCTCCACGTGGTTCTTCATGGTCTCCGTGGATGACGAACAACTGCCGCAGGTTCCCTGCAGTTGCACATGCACCGTGCCGTTTTCTTCGACGGACGCAAGCTCGACATTGCCGCCATGCGATTTGAGGTAAGGCCGGGACTTCTCGATCGCCGCCGCGACCCTTGCCTCGATTGCCACCGGATGAATGCCGTGCAGCGAAAGCACGTTGGAGACCAGATCGTCGGCCGCCACTTGTCGCAGGGCATCCTCACCCGAAGGCAAATCCACGACCGCATCAAGAATGCGTTCCAGCGCAGCGCCGTGCAGCTCGATCACTGCCTGCAATAACTCCTGCGCGACAGCGCGGATAGCCGGATCCCCTGTGTTTTCGATCCGGCTCACCAGCTCTTCAATGCGGTCGCTGCGCCGAGTGAACTCCCGCTTTGCATCCGCCATCAGTGATTCCCTCCGGGATCCACGCTGCCATGCGCACCGAACATCGGCATGTGACGCGTCTCCAACAACTTGGTATCGCCGTTGTACATGTGCACGCCGCAGGGCAGGCAGGGATCGAAACTGCGCACCGCCCGCATGATGTCGATGCCCTTGAACTTGTCCGGCCCATTCTCCTCAAAGATCGGAGTATTCTGAACCGCATCTTCGTAGGGTCCAGGTGTTCCGTAAATGTCACGAGGATTAGCGTTCCACGGTGTCGGTGGATACGGATGGTAGTTGGCGATCTTGCCCTCGCGGATGACAACATGGTGCGACAGCACGCCGCGTACCGCTTCATGAAAGCCGCACCCAATCGCTTCTTCGGGAACTTTGAACTCCGACCAGGTCTTGTTGCGGCCAGCCAGAATTTCCTTCATGCCCTGTTCAAAGAAGTGATACGCGCAAGCGCAGGCATAGGCCTGGAAGTAGGTTCGCGCGCGATCACGCTCGATCGCGTTGGACCACTTGGGGACCTTCCACTCGAATTCGGTTTCGGGTTTCAACGCGGTCTTTGGAAGAGTGATCTTCACACTGTTGCCGGTGGCCTTGACGTAACCGATGTCGACGAGACCCGCGAGCGCTGTCGACCAGAGCCGCGCAATCGGACCGCCGCCGGTGTCGAGAGCCAGGTGGTCGCCGGTGCGCTGGTCGAACCAGCGCGGCGACATTACCCAACTGTACTTATCGGTGAAGTCACGCTTCTGCGGCCGCGGCACCGTGGTCTGATTCCAGGGGTGGTCGCGATGGATGGGATTGCCCAACGGATCCCGCGTGACGAATGTTTCAGCGTTGTGCCAGTCATCGTAATAGGAACTCCCTAGCAGGATGCGCATGTTCACGTTGATGTCGACCAGTGAGTTGGTCACCAGTTGGCCGTCCACCACGACGCCCGGCGTGACGAACATCTTCCGTCCCCAGTCAGCCATGTTCTTGTAGGTGTAGTCGCAGTGTTCGGGGTCATTGAACGATCCCCAGCATCCCAACAGGATGCGCCGCTGACCGACCTTCTCATAGCCCGGCAGCGCATCGTAGAAGAAGTCGAAGAGGTCGTCGTGCAGTGGCACTACCCGCTTCATAAATTCTGCATACTTCGCCAGCCGCACCGCGAAGTCGGTCAGCACCTGCACCGTGCCTGCCGTGCCGATGCCACCCGGGTACAGCGTCGACGGATGTACGTGCCGTCCTTCCATCAGGCAGAACATCTCACGCGTCATCCGGCTCATGACCAGCGTTTCGCGGTAGAACTCGCCGGTGAAGGGATTCAGCGCGGTCATGATGTCAGCGATGGTCTTATACCCATGCTTGTCGGCATTGGGCGCTGATGTGTGCTGCGCCTTGTCCCAGACGCTCGGGTTGGTTTCCTTCACCATCTTTTCGCAGAAGTCCACGCCCACCAGGTTGTCCTGATAGAGGTTGTGGTCAAACATGTACTCCGCGGCTTCACCGAGGTTGATGAACCACTCGCCCAGCGCCGGTGGCCGAACCCCGAAAGCCATGTTCTGCGCATAGACCGCGCAGGTTGCGTGGTTGTCGCCGCAGATGCCGCAAATGCGGCTGGTAATGAAATGGGCGTCGCGCGGGTCCTTGCCCTTCATGAAAATCGAATAGCCACGAAAGATTGAGGATGTCGAGTAACACTCGGCAACGCGCTTGTTTTCGAAATCTATCTTGGTGAAGATACCCAGGCTGCCCACGATACGTGTGATCGGGTCCCAGTTCATTTCCACCAGGTTGCGTCCGTTGTTGGACGGTTGCGTTGCTTTTCCGGTTTGCGGAAGTACGGCTGTCGCCATGGAAGTTACCCTCAATACCTTCTGCGCGCGTAGCGCCGTTATGCTTTGGAACTTAATGCCGTTCGACCTTGTAACCAGTCGTCAGTTCCCTGCCGGGATGACGCCACTTAGGTTCTTTGTTCACCGTGTGGTTGGTGATCCCGCGCAGCGCCCGGATCATGCGGCCGTACGCTCCCACGATGGTCGAAGACACCACGCCTCCCGGCGGCTCATCCATGAACGGCATGAACTTATCCGGAAAACCGGGCATGGTGCAGCCAATGCAAATGCCGCCCACATTGGGGCAGCCGCCGATGCCACGCATCCAGCCCCGCTTGGTGACATTGCAGTTCACCACCGGGCCCCAGCAGCCAACCTTGACCAGGCACTTGGGAGAGCCGTACTCATGCGCAAAGTCTCCCTGTTCGTAATAGCCCGCGCGGTCGCAGCCCTCATGCACCGTCTTGCCGAACAACCACGTAGGCCGGAGCTGTTCATCGAGCGGAATGATAGGAGCAAGCCCCGCTACCTGATACAGCAGGTACATTACCGTTTCCATGAAATTGTCCGGCTGCACGGGGCAGCCCGGCACGTTCACGATGGGCAGACCGGCCTTGGATTTCCAGTTCCATCCCAGATAGTCGGCCAGCCCCATCGCACCGGTCGGGTTGCCGGCCATGGCATGGATACCTCCATAGGCAGCGCAGGTTCCCGCAGTGATGATTGCGGTTGCATGGGGCGCCAGGCGGTCGATCCATTCGTTGGTCGTGATCGGCTGACCGGTCTTGGGGTCGGTACCCATCGCGGCCCAGTAGCCTTCCTTCTTAATGCTCTCGTTGGGGATGGAGCCTTCCACCACCAGCACGAACGGCTCCAGCCGTCCGGCTTCCGCCTCGTAGAAAAAATGCATGAAGTCGTCGCCGACCTCGTAGGCCAGTACCGGGTTGTGAAGGTGAACTTTCGGCAAGCCAGGGACAGCGTTCAGCAGCACATCTTCAATCGATGGCTGTTCAGCCGCGGTGATTGACACGGAGTCGCCATCGCAACTAAGGCCAGCTGTAATCCACAGGATGTGAACGTCGGTTGGAGGGGCAGCTTTCGCTGGAGCAGTGGGCGAACTGGAGGACATAAGGTTCCTTCCGTCGCGCGGCTTTTGAATTGTGTCCAGCAGCAACTCACAGTACGCCTCGTCTTCGCGCCAGGGCGGGGTGACTCTTGCGGGGCTGCCAAGCTGGGATGTGAACGGCGCAGATCGAGCGAGCTGCCGTTTGCTGCGATGCGTTCCCGTCGTGCCGCGATGTCTGGAAATCCTTTCCAGACATAAAGCTCAGACGAACCTCAACAGATGCGGGGCAGTTGTTCGCCGAATAACGTATCGACGACCCTGGTCCCTCCAATGCGTGTCTTCATCAGCACCATGCCTGGAGGGCTCTCCAGCACCTGGCCGATGATCCTACTCTCCTTCCCTAACGGATGGCGATGCATACGCTGCAAAATCTTCTCTGCATGTTCAGTCGAAACGACTGCCAGCAGTTTGCCTTCATTGGCGACATAGAGCGGATCGAGCCCCAGCATCTCGCATGCTCCCCGCACAGTTTCGCGCACCAGGATCGCATCCTCCTGCAGCATCATCCCCACGCCTGCGCGCGCGGCAATCTCATTCAAGGTGCTGGCCACGCCTCCGCGAGTGGGATCGCGCAAGCAGCGGATGGCCGCCGTATCGCCGGCGGCACGAGCTTCATCCACCATCACGTCGACCAGCGAGTTCAAGGCGGCGCAGTCGCTCTGGAGATCGGCTTCAAATTCGAGATTCTCGCGTTGCGAAAGGATCGTGATGCCGTGGTCACCGATGTATCCGCTCAACAGGATCTTGTCTCCGGGCTGTGCACGGTCGGCGCTCAGTTGGATATCCGCCGGAACCTGCCCCAGCCCCGTGGTCGTGATGAATATCTGATCGCCCTTGCCGCGGTTCACCACCTTGGTATCGCCAGTAACTAGCTGCACCCCTGCGTACGTGGCCGCCGCCTGCATGGAATCCACCACCCGCGTCAGGTCGCACGCCAGCAAACCTTCCTCCAGGATGAAGGCCGCGGAAAGATACAGGGGCTTCGCACCCGCCATTGCCAGGTCATTCACGGTACCGTTTACAGCCAGTGAGCCAATATCGCCGCCGGGGAAGAAGATCGGCGTCACAACAAAGGAATCGGTTGTGAATGCCAGCCGCGCGCCGCCGATCTCCAGCAGCGCCGAATCGTTCATGCGTTCCAGCGTCGGATTCGCAAAGCGGCTGACAAAGACCTTCTCGATCAGCTCGGCGGAAAGCTTGCCGCCGCTGCCGTGGCCCATCACGATCTGCGGATGGTCAAAGACCGGAAGGGGACATTGGCCGAAGACCGCGCCCTCCACGGCATCCAGACCTTCGCGCTCTTGCTCGTCGACCGCGTCCAGCGGGCTCATGCCGCGCCTCCGATTGAGACCAGCTGCGACTCATTCAGGTGCCGGCCGTAGGCGTAGTACGCCGCGCAGGCGCCCTCGGCGGAAACCATGGTCGCGCCGAGCGGATGTTGCGGATTGCACTCTGTTCCAAACGCTGGACAATCATGGGGCTTCTTGATGCCCTGCAGAATTTCTCCTGCGATGCAGATCGCCGGCTCGGCTGTATCGATGGCCTGCACCGCGAAGCGGCTCTCCGCATCCAGGTCACGGAACTCCGCGGCGAGTTCGTAGCCGCTGTGCGGAATGGTTCCCACGCCGCGCCACTTGCGGTTGCTCACGGCAAAGACTTTGGCGATAAGATTCTGAGCAACCGGGTTTCCGTCGCGGGTCAGCACGCGCGAATACTGGTTTTCCACCTCGGCGCGTCCCGATTCCAACTGGCGCACCACCATCAAGATGCCTTCCAGGATGTCCAGCGGCTCAAAGCCCGTCACCACGATGGGCACGTGGAAGCGAGCGGCCAGCGGCTCGTACTCTTCATAGCCCACCACCGTGCATACATGCCCCGGCCCCAGAAATCCCTGCACCCGGTTCTGCGGCGAAGACAGGATGGCTTCAATCGCAGGCGGCACCAGCACATGCGATACCAGTAGCGAAATGTTGGTAAGGCCTTCGGCCTTTGCCTGCCATGCGAGCATGGCATTTGCGGGAGCCGTCGTTTCGAAGCCGATGGCAAAGAACACGACCTGACGGTCCGGGTTGGCGCGCGCGATCTTCATGCAGTCCAGCGGCGAATACACAACGCGCACGTCACCGCCGCGCGACTTGATGCTGAACAAATCGCCATCCGACCCCGGCACGCGCAACATGTCTCCGAAGGAGCAGAAGATCACCTCGGGCCGCCGCGCAATCGCGTGCGCCTTGTCGATCATCTCCAGCGGCGTGACACACACCGGGCATCCCGGCCCGTGCACCAACTCCACACCGCGCGGAAGCAGATAGTCGATCCCGTTCTTCACGATGGAATGCGTCTGCCCGCCGCAGACTTCCATGATCACCCACGGCTTGGTTTGTGCACGCTTGATCTCGTCGACGAGCTTGGCAGCTACCTTGCCGTCGCGGTATTCATCCATGTATTTCATGAACTGCCTCCCCGCCATTTCAATGGCGCGGCTTCGGGTTCACCGGGCGGCCCCTCGCCACCACCGGCTTCGTCAACCTCCGGCGCATCCAGCTCTCCAAGCTGGTCAAGTTCCATCAATGCCTGATAGGTGCGGTGGGCCTCCGCTTCATCCACGCGGCTAAGCGCAAAGCCGACATGCACCAGCACGTATTCACCGACCTGCGTCTCCGGAACGTATTCCAGGCAGGCCTCGCGGGTCACGCCGCCAAACTGCACCCGCGCCATCTGCATGCCGCCGCGCGCGAAGGTTTCCACCACTTTGCCGGGGATCGCAAGACACATGGATCAGACACCTCTCCGAAGCATTTCGCAGGCAATCGCAGCCTGCCCCAACGCAATGCCGCCGTCGTTGGCAGGAACCTGCTGCTGAAAGAAAACCTCAAAGCCATCCACGCGCAGAGCGTAGAGACATCCGCACAGAAGGCGCACGTTCTGGAAACAACCTCCGCTGAGGCAGACGCGGCTCAAACCTGTAGCCCGGCGCATACGCGAGCAGACATCAACCACTACTGCGACCAGAGTGTTATGGAAGCGCGCAGCTATCCAGCCCGCGGCATCTCCACGTTGAAGGTCGTCCACGATCTGGCGCACCATGCGGCGCATATCCACCTGGAGGGGCTCGCGCTCCTCGATCGTAAAGTCGTACGCTTCGTCTGCGCCGTCGGCAATTGCCTCCAGCGCCATCGCTGCCTGGCCTTCGAACGACACCTCATGGTGCAAGCCCAAGAGCGACGCAACAGCGTCAAAGAGCCGCCCACAGGATGAGGTCTCGAACGTATGGATGCGTTTTCCGAGCAGCGCGTCCACCGTCCGTATAGAAGATTCCGGTATGGACGATTGCCAAAGTAGTCCTCGTGGAACGACATTGTCAAACGCGTCCAGGAGATAACTGCGCCCTGCACGCCACGGTTGGCGTACCGCTGCATCGCCGCCGGCCAATGGAATATTTCGGAAGTGAGCGAAACGCGTGAAGCCGCCGAGATCCGCTACGAGAAACTCACCGCCCCAGATGCTTCCGTCCAGACCGTAGCCTGTTCCATCCCACGCAATCCCGATCACCGGACCTTCAAGGCCATGTTCCGCCATGCAGCTCGCGATGTGCGCGTGGTGGTGTTGCACCGCAATGAGGCGGACAGCAGGCAGCTTCTTGGCAAACTGCGTGCTCAGATAACCGGGATGCATATCGTGCGCCACCACTTGCGGTGAAACCTGAAAGAGTCGCTGCATACGCTCCAGCGTCTGCTCAAAGAACACGAGCGTCTCGTAGTTTTCAAGGTCGCCGAGATGCTGGCTCAGGATGGCGAAGCCTCCTCGCGTCAGGCACAGCGTGTTTTTCTGTTGTGCGCCGCAGGCCAGCACCTCGGCTGTGTCACCTGGCGTCAGAAGAATGGTTGCAGGCGCATAACCGCGCGCGCGCCGCAACAGCATCGGCGCACCTTCCACGACGCGCGCCACGGAATCATCCACACGCGTATGGATGGGGCGGTTGTGATGCACAAAGAGATCGGCCGCTGTATGTAACGTCTCCTGAGCCTGGGCTTCATCCTTCACGATGGGCTCTTCGCTCATGTTGCCGCTGGTCATGACCAGCGCTGAGCCGGCTCCGCACGTTTCGTCGAACAGGCGGAACAACAGATCATGCATCGGTGTGTACGGCAGCATGACTCCAAGCAAGGGGCTGCCTGGCGCGACCTCCTTAACGACCTTCGCTGAAGTTTTTCGCTGCAGCAACACGATGGGCTTTTCCGCACCCATGAGCAGAGTCCGCTCTGCTTCGGAAACCTCGCATAGAGTTCCGGCGCTGGCCACATCGCGAACCATGACTGCGAATGCCTTCTCATTACGATGTTTGCGCCGCCGCAACTCACGTACTGCCTCGCCGCTGTGGGCGTCGCAGACCAGTTGGTATCCACCCAGCCCTTTCCAGGCCACAACACCGCCCAACCGCAGCAGGTTGACGACGGTTTCCAGCATGGCGCGCGTCCCGCGCACCGGCAGTTCCTTGCCGCAGGCATCGGTCAGCCACAGGTGCGGCCCGCATACGGGGCAGGCATTGGGTTGGGCGTGAAAGCGCCGGTCGGCGGGGTTATCGTATTCCGCACGGCACACCTCGCACATCGCAAAGCCTTCCATCGTGGTCTGCGCCCGATCATAGGGAACATCACGGATGATGCTGTAGCGAGGCCCGCAGTTGGTGCAATTGGTAAAGGGATACTCATAGCGCCGGTTGGCAACAGCTCTTGTTTCGGCAAGACACTCCGCACAGGCCGCAATGTCGGCGGGCACACCCGCTATTGCAAGGGCGTTACCTTCCTCAACCTCAGTGCCGTCGTCACTGGGAAGAATCGCGAAGCTCCCGGTCTGCGCTGGCGGCGTGCTCAGCCGTTCCCGCACTTCCAGCGCTTCCGGTGAGACCAGAGGCTCAGATACGACAAGCGGAATATTGCTCGATTCAACAGCAATCAACCGCATCAGCGGCGGGCCTTCATTGGGTAGTGTTTCCGCAAACGCATCCAGCGCTTCCACCGCGCCTTCAATCTCGATCACTGCACCCGCGGACGTGTTTCTCACAAACCCGCTTAGTCCAAGCCGCGACGCAAGCCGATACACATAGGGCCTGAACCCCACGCCCTGCACCACTCCACGCACAACCAACCGCCGCCGCGCATGAGTCATGCCCTGCCTCATCGCATCCATCCTAACCACATGTACGCTTTAGGATGCGTCCTCCCAATAACGGTGATTCGAGTAGCGATGAGCGCATTCGTCCGGCGCCCGCGGCTGAACATTCCGGCGGAAACCGATCCGATACCCAAAGCAGTGTTACGCCTCACCTTGAGCCGCGGGGTCGGGCTTCTTCAGTAGGAAGGCGAACAGCACACAGCACACAGTGAAAGCAAACCAAAATAGGCAGTGCATCGACATAGGCGTACACCTGCGCCTGGGCGTTGACCGCATGGACAAGGCGCTCGCTAGAGACAGATGCAGCGGCCCCTCCGACAGTTTTTACGCAGGCACGCTGCCTGCAAATGCCCCGGAAACGCGTACGGAGTCCTAGATGACATTGGAACTCGTCGGAGCCGTGGCTTCGGCCGTTCGTTGCTGAAACTGCACAGCATCGCGACTCTGCTGCTGATCGCTCGTCAAGGGAACATGCGCTGCCTGCGTCGGACCGGCGATCGCTGACTCGGGCTCTGCGCGCGGAGCGAGCCGGCGAGGAACGAGAAGACCATCCCCGCCCGCAATCCCCACACCCGTAGCCCGACGCTGCCGCTGATTCTACGCACGCCCGCCTCTCAACCCGATGGAGCGCAACGCGCTCGCCGACCCAAAATCCGATATCGGTGTGATGCAGGCTCGTCGTTCACGGTTTACACGGACACGGACGACCGGATCACCGTGGCGTCCCGAGGGGATGGAACGGAAGATTCGCCTGATCAAAAACTCGACGCCGGCCATCGTTTTTGGAAGCCCACGGAATCCAGCCAGACCGCATCAGACTACGCACAAGCACGCGAAAATCGACGGGAGAACCATGGCTAACGAACCACTTGAGCAGCAAAAGCACCCTCACGACCATCATGCGCTTGGCAACGCTGGAGAGCTTCACCAGATCGCAGGCGACACTCATCCTCCGCTGACCACGCAGACCGGGGCGATCGTCGCCGATGACGAGAATTCCCTCAAGGCTGGAGAGCGCGGACCAACGCTCCTCGAAGATCAGCACCTGCTGGAAAAGATCCAGCACTTCGATCACGAGCGCATCCCGGAGCGCATTGTGCATGCGCGCGGCTATGGAGCTCATGGATTCTTCGAACTGCTGGATCCGCTCACCGACATTTCCCGCGCGGCGATCTTCAACGAAGTGGGCCATAAAACACCTGTTTTCGTTCGCTTCTCTACAGTCGCCGGCAACAAAGGATCCACCGATATAGCGCGCGATGTGCGCGGCTTCGCGGTCAAGTTCTATACCAAAGAAGGAAACTGGGATCTTGTCGGTAACAATATCCCGGTCTTTTTCATTCAGGATGCGATCAAGTTCCCTGACCTGATACACGCCGCGAAGCAGGAGCCCGACCGCGCCTTTCCCCAGGCCCAGACAGCACACGATACCTTCTGGGATTTCGCGTCGCTGGTGCCTGAATCCACCCACATGCTGATGTGGATCATGAGTGACCGCGCCATTCCGCGCTCTTTCCGAATGATGGAAGGGTTCGGCGTGCATACGTATCGCCTGCTCAATGAAAAGGGCGAGTCAACCTTCGTCAAGTTCCACTGGCGCCCAAAGCTAGGCATGCAATCGGTCGTATGGGATGAGGCCTTGAAAATTTCCGGAGCCGACCCGGACTTTCACCGCCGCGACCTGTGGAATGCCATCGACGAAGGCAAGTTTCCGGAATGGGAACTAGGGGTACAGCTATTTGATGAAGACTTCGCCAACAAATTCGAATTCGACGTTCTGGATCCCACGAAACTCATCCCGGAAGAGGTACTCCCTCTACGCATCATCGGGCGCCTGGTTCTCGATCGGCTCGTCGATAACTTCTTCGCCGAAACGGAGCAGGTGGCTTTCTGCGTGCGCAACGTCGTCCCGGGCATTGACTTCAGCAATGATCCTCTCCTGCAGGGCCGCATTTTCTCCTATCAGGACACGCAGTTAAGCCGCCTTGGCAGCCCGAATTTCCAGCAGCTTCCCATCAACGCACCCAAGTGCCCCGTCATGCACAATCAGCGCGACGGTCACATGCAAATGGCGAAACCGGCAGGACGGGTACATTACTCGCCCAGTTCCCTTGCCGCCGATTCTCCGCGGCCCGATCCCAAACGTGGATTCGCCAGCTTCGCGGAGCCATTGGAAGGGAGCAAACTGCGTATCCGCGCGGAATCGTTTGCTGACCACTTCTCCCAGGCGCGACAGTTCTTCTATTCGCAGACCGAACCTGAGCAGAATCACATCATCTCTGCATTCATCTTCGAGTTGAGCAAGGTAGAAACTAAAGCCGTGCGGGAGCGCATGGTCGGCCAGCTCGCCAACGTCGACCCCGCAATTGCTCAGCGCGTAGCCGCTGGCTTGGGTATGCAGGGCGAAGTCAAGGCGGTGCCGACAACGGTCGGGGTGAGGACCGATCTCGCTCCATCTCCGGCGCTGAGCATGCTGGGTAAGGCAATCCCCACGCTGGAGGGCCGCACGATCGGTTGTCTCATTGCGGACGGAACGGACGCCGATATCGTTCTCGGTCTGGAAAGCGAAGTCGCGAAATTGAAGGCGAACTTCAAGATCGTTGCTCCAAAGATAAGCGGCGCGGTTGCGGCGGATGGGCGGCTGTTAGAGGCAGACTTCCAACTCGCCGGCGGCGCTTCGGTGCTCTTCGATCATGTCTTCGTGGCGCTATCGGAAGAAGCTGCCAACCTTCTTTCGACAGAAGCTGCGGCGGTAGCCTGGGTGCACGATGCTTTCCAGCATCTCAAGATCATTGGCGCCACAGCCGGAGCGCAACCGCTGCTCGACCAGGCGGGAGTGGTCAGCGACGAGGGTGTATTGATTGGTGGCGAAATCAATGCCTACCTTGACGCCGCCGCAAGAGGCCGCCTCTGGGACCGCGAAGCTTCGGTTCGCACCGTCTTCTAGCGCGATTCCTGATGCAAGGGTGTCGATAGACAAGGCCGTTTTCCGAAGAGAAAACGGCCTTGTCACCAGCCTCTTCGACTTCTTCACGCAGTCTGCCTACATCAACCATGTCAAAGCGTGTAGAACGGGTCCTTGTCCGGAACCCTCGCCTGTCCGTGGGATCGGATGCCCGGCAAAGGATTTGCAGAAGCTCCACGCGAAGAAGACGGGCTCATGCACCGCAACCCGAAGGTTGCAGCGATCGCCGTGAGAAGCCCTTTAAAATGGGACCATGTTGTTGCAGGGGGCGGGCACGCGGCCCCCACGCAGAGGCCCCTATGAACATCATTTCTACTCCTTCAACAGGCTCAAGCTGCGGCGCCTGCAAGGACGGCTCAGCCGAACCGTTTGCGTTCACCATGGCATTTCAGCCCATTGTGGACATCTCCGATCAAACTGTCTTCGCCTATGAAGCACTTGTCCGCGGTCCCGCCGGCGAATCGGCATACTCGGTGCTTAGCCAAGTCACGGAGGAAAGTCGCTACGCATTCGATCAGAACTGTCGCGTAAAAGCCATTACATTGGCTTCGCGTCTGCGTGCGCACGAACATGGCGCGCGGCTCTCGGTAAACTTCATGCCGGGCGCAGTCTACAGTCCTTCAGCATGTATCCAGCGCACCCTCCGGGCTGCCCGGGAAACTGGATTTCCATTGCAGAGCCTCATTTTCGAAATTACCGAAGACGAACGGGTTCGAGACACAGCCCATCTCCAGGACATCGTCTCCGAATACCGCAGCCACGGCTTCACGCTCGCCCTGGATGATTTCGGCGCGGGGTACTCCGGGCTAGACCTTCTTGCTGAGTTGAATGTCGATGTCCTCAAACTCGATATGCGCCTTGTTCGTCACATCCATACAAGTCTCAGGTCGACGGCAATTGTCCGCGCGGTTGTGGCCATGTGCCACGAGTTGAATGTGCGTGTTATCGCCGAAGGCGTAGAAACCGTGGACGAGTTCGAGTTGCTGCGTGACCTGGGAATCGTTCTAATGCAGGGCTATCTATTTGCCAGGCCCATGCTCGAAGGCCTCCCGGCAATCAATTGGCCGGTCGAAAACCGAGCCACGTTCCAGCCAGCTCCCGTCGCTGAAGCTAGCCTGGAATCGCTGTTCACGCGTATGTAAATCCTAGCCACGTAGGCCCCATTGGCTTCTGCTGTGAGAAAACGAAACGAATACCACCCGTTGCGCGACAGTCGCATCTGAATTTCCGTACGACCTGAGTTCCACCGGCGACGTACGCAGATCTGCTGGAAACCACTCTTTCAACCTGTGCGCGAGACCGCGAGCAAGCCGGTCCCCGTGCGCCTGCATGGAGATAAAGCAATGGGAATTTTTACACCCGACGTCAACACGCTGCGGGAACTTTACGTCGAGCAATTGAAGAAGGCTCTGAACATGGAACGTCAGATTGTTGAAAAGGGTCTGCCGTCTATGATCGAGCATTCCACATCACCCGAGCTGGCAAACGCCTTCCGAACCCACCTTGAGGAATCACGCCAGCACGTCTCTCGCCTGGAACAGATTCTGACTGAAGCCGATGGCGAGGTAAGCGATTCAACCTGCAAGGTTATTTCAGCTCTTATCAGTGAGGGCGGGTCTGCGGCGGGGGATGCCAAGGACACAACTTTGCGGGATGTCGTGCTGATTGCGGCGGGCAACCAGGTGGAACACCATGAAATCGCAGTGTACGGCACACTTGCGACCTGGGCGGACATCCTCGGCGAGGACAGTCACGTTTCGCTTCTGGAACAAACGCTCGAGGAAGAAAAGAATGCGGATGAGCTTCTCACGTCACTCTCTGCACAGATCAACGTTGAAGCGCCGGTAGCGTAAACGACTATCAGGAAAGTCCGGCGGCCATTCATTCGTGACCGCCGGTCCTTTCCGATGTGCATCAAAGTGCTGAAAGCAGTGAAGATGGGCGGTCGGCTTTGGACGGCGCATACACTTCCTGTTGTAAGGTAGGCACTTCGTCCAAGGACCCTTTGAGATACGGAAAGCCTCGAACGTCGCACACCCATCAGACGCTACTGCATTTTCAAAATTGAAAAGACGCGGGGGGCGCGCCGCCACCACAATTCCGTGCTGCCAACTTTGCACCATGCGGCACGCACGATACGAAAAGAAAGGGACGCTTTTCAAGCGTCAGAGCACGTTCTCAAATTTCACAGGAGGACGCACGCATGATACCGACTCGTGATCACACTCAGATTCGAGCCTGGGCAGCAAAGCGCAATGCCGTTCCCGCACAGGTCAAGCCTTTGCACCATGACGGGGAATCGACGATTCTGCATTTTCTCTTCGGCCGGGAAGTTCCAGGCACATCGGAACTACAGCCGATCTCTTGGGAGGAATTCTTCGCCCGCTTCGATCTTCTAAATCTATCGATGGCCTGGGATGAAAGATCGAACCTGTTCGATATCGTCCGGGTGGGAAAAGCTTCCCTCCCCGTAACCGACCACCATTAAGAAGGCATTTCTCATGAAGGTGTAGAAGAAGGCAAAACTGTTCAGGCCGTTTTCCTCAAAAGGAAAACGGCCTGAGCAGTGCTTATCGATACGACGGCATCAGCAAATTTCCATCCTAGGAGGGTTTCATCCGGACCTGATCCGCCTGCGGCCCCTTCTCGCCTTCAACGATATCGAACGTGACCGGCTGCCCTTCCTTCAAAGCTTTATACCCATCGCTTTGGATGGAGCTGAAGTGTACGAAAACGTCTTTCCCACCATCGTTGCGGCCAAGGAACCCATATCCCTTTGCGTTATTGAACCACTTGACCATACCTTCATGTTGCGACATGGAAAACTCCTCTTGATTGAAGTAGTTTGGGATCTGACGTGGGCCTGCAATCAGGCTCTCCACCTTCGAGATGAGCTTCGCGGGTCCGTTGATCGTAGCGAATACTTCGACGGAAAGCGGCTGTTGGAGGGTATAACTTCTCGCTTGCAAAGCCAGGACCTTCAACGGTGGTTCATGCGTTTGCGCCAGAACAAACGCGGCCACGCTTTCGTCCGCTGAAAGGGAATGGCAAAGGATCAGCAGATCGTAAGGGGCCGTGGCAAGCGTCCTCTCCAGATCCGCACGATTGGTTACAGCCGTCACCTGATATCCGGACAGCCTGAACACCCATTCTCTTGTTGTCGAGAGATAGGCATCCCGCCCAAACATCAATAGGGACCCGAGTGCAGGCATCCGCATCCTCCCAGGATTGCAATGCGCGTCCATTGTGCAGAATTTGCGATACTTTGTTCTGCCCGGTACCGGACACTACCTCCCTCATCCGTGAAAGACATCACCTATCTGATTTTCAGATGAGGGAGATATACAGAAGGGTGCCTAGGCGGGTAGGCTTTGTGCAGCAGAGCCTCCGCCGTCCTGATCAGAGATTCCGCTGACGCCAAGACAGAACTTCGGCCCTTTGCCCTGTGCAAAGGGGAATATATGCCCGCTCCGAAGTCGAATCTATTACTAAGCGCCCTTTCTCCGCAAAGCCGGTCCGAGATCCTTTTGCTCTCGCAGGAGAGTCCGCTTCCTGTCAGGACTTCTCTCTACGTCCAGGATCACACTCCGAAATACGCCTTCTTTCCCATCTCTGGCTTTGCCAGCGTCGTGGTGGGCCTCGCGGAGGGCGGTTCGGTGGAGACGTCACTCATCGGACGTGAGGGGCTGGTGGGTGGCATGGCACTGCTGGGGTCGACGCGACCTCTGAGTCAGTGCTTCATGCAAATGGGAGGCAGCGGTTTCCGGATACCATTCGACGCACTGCAACGCTTGTTTCGAACCTCCGAGGAGATCCGCACCCGCATTCTAGAATGCGTCCAGCAACAGAGCATGACGACCAGTCAACTGACCGCCTGCAACAAACTGCACGATGCGGAATCGCGGTTGGCCCGTTGGCTGCTTATGGTTGCGGATCGCACACAGGAAACCTCGTTCCGCCTTACCCAGGAGTTTATTGCCGAAATGCTTGGCACCCGGCGGACGACGGTGGCCCTGGTCGCCGGCACTTTGCAGCGCGCCGGTCTTATCGAGTACAGCCGAGGCAAAATAACCATTCCTTCCCGGGAGAACCTCGCAACAGCAGCCTGTGAATGCTACGCGGTGACGCAGCGCCTCCTCGACAATTTGTATCGTGGATCGAGCGCCAACGGAATCACAGTCCCCCGCGACTCGCTCCTGGCAACGTGCGAAATCGTTCCAATGGCCGGCATCCGCATCCCCTGATGCTGAACGCCAATCTCCCCGGCATATTCAATGACTTGAAACAATGGCATTCAAAACGCTCACCTCGCCCGGAGCGGAGATGAGATGCTGTTCGGCGCTTCGCTTGAACCGGATGCCGGCGTTGCTCCGCCAATGGAGGGAGTCAGCCCGAAAATCCCGCGAGTCCAAGTGTGGTCATCGATCCGGAACCCAGTGAAATGAAATTGTTCTGCGGCATGCATCCTCTGCTCGATCAGAGAGAAATCTCCGCGATCGAATGGGTTCGCATCCTAGAGATATGCGCACCCGCGACATCATCGTAATCGGGGCGTCGGCGGGCGGAGTGCGGGCTCTCCAGGAACTCGTTAGCCGCCTACCCGCAGACCTTCCCGCCGCGGTGTTCGTCACTCTGCACCTGCCCACGATCAGACGCTCGATGCTGCCAGAGATTCTGAGCGCGTCAGGTACCCTGCCCGCTCAGCTTGCTGAAGACGGGCTTTCCATTACCCCAGGGCGCATCTACATTGCTCCTCCCAATCGGCATCTTCTCCTATCGCCTCAGGTGATACGCCTCGGCGATGGCCCCCGCGAGAATCTACAGCGGCCCTGCATCAACGTCATGTTTCGATCGGCCGCGGAAACCTTCGGACCGCGGGTGATTGGCGTTGTGCTCACCGGTCTGCTGGATGACGGTGCAGCAGGGCTTTGGGCCATTCAACGCTCCGGCGGGCTGGCGATAGTCCAGGATCCCAACCAGGCTGCTTATCCATCCATGCCCGAGAACGCAATTCGCGGCTTCGCCGTAAATCACATTGTGAGGTTATCGGAGATGGGCGATCTACTTTCCAAATTGACTAGAACGCCGATATTGCATGACGAGTCGAATTCCCCCGGCGAATCCGAAATTGAAGAACGCAGGCAGGCGTGTCCTGAATGTGGCGGCGTGATGCTCGGATTCAAGATCGGAGAATTCGAAGAGTTTCGCTGCCACACCGGTCACCGGCTTGGGCTACAGAGCATGATCTCCAGCAAGACCGAATGGGTGGAGCGGACAACGTGGATGGCACTCAGCCAGACCGAGGAGCTGCTCTCACTGCTTACGGATCGTGTGGCGCATGTTGATGACAGGGAGAGGGAGGCTCTCGAAGATGAAATCCTGCAGCGCCAAACCCTTGCGCAAAGTCTGCGAGAACTGCTTATCGATGTCGTTAAGGTCACCCCGGCTTCGGAGACTGCGCGCGCGTTCAAACCCGCAGGGGGAGTTGAGATAGCACAGAAAGGCCGGCCTCTGGATGATGATTGATGGTGAGGCCTTCAAGTTCGCACTCTTGATTCCCAGGCTTGCTCGATCATCGTCGCAGGAAGACCATTGCGGCCAAACCAAACGCGGCCAATCTCTTCGTACTCCAGAAAACGAATTCGCCACCCCCATTTGGACCGTCGTGAATGCGTCCGTCCCGAACCCAGCAGTGCGATTTCGGTGGGCGCTATGCGTCCTGATGACCTTGAGGTGAAGCCATGCTGGAAACAATCGCCTGGGTTTCATTGGCGCTGGCATTTGTCTGCTCTGTTGTGATCGCTATCGACGAGATTCGTCATCCGCAGAAGATGTGGATTATGAATATCGTCTGGCCCGTCACCGCACTTTACTTCAGCGTCTTTGCTCTTTGGGCTTACTTCGGCAAAGGCCGGAGCATGAGCAAAGAAGCCATGCAGGCCATGTCGAAAGAACCGGGGCGGCGCCACATGGGACGCAAGAAACAGCCGGCCGGCAATCCCACCTGGAGCCAGACCGCGCTGGCCGGCAGCCACTGTGGGGCTGGTTGTGTTCTGGCGGATATCGTTACGGAGTTCACCGTCTTCGGCACAGGCGCAACGGTACTCGGTATGGAGCTCTACGCCAGCTATCTCTGGGGCTTTGTTGCGGCCTGGCTGCTCGGCATCGTATTTCAATACTTCACG
Organism: Acidobacteriaceae bacterium; assembly: GCA_036498835.1. Classification (GTDB taxonomy): domain Bacteria; phylum Acidobacteriota; class Terriglobia; order Terriglobales; family Acidobacteriaceae; genus Granulicella. Next base: position 48,871 of record DASYEV010000218.1, read on the forward strand.
ATCAAGCCCGTGCGCAACCTGTCGGTGGGAGAAGGTATCTCGGCCGCCATTAAGGCCGATACACTCTCAATTCTGACGTTCCAGATCGGCATGTACGGCTGGATGGCGCTGGCCCATTTCAGGCTGTTTGCAACCAACCACCTTCATCCCAACCAGGCAGGCTACTGGTTGATGATGCAGGCCGCCATGATCTGCGGCTTCATCACGGCGCTACCCGTCAATTGGCTCCTGGTGAAGATTGGGTGGAAAGAAGCGATGGGATAGCGCAGACGACCCGGACAGTAACCAGAGTGTTCAGGATTCTTCAGGTTCGGGGCTACGCGTGGGTGCTGATGGTTGGCTGAGATTGACCGGGCGATTGGTGCGGGCCGATTCGTAGATCGCTTCGACAATCCTGATGTCTTGCAGGCCCTCTTCGCCCGGAGTGTGAGGCTGCCGGTTGCGCATGACGCAGAGCGCCATGTGGTCCATCTCAAGCGCAAACTGATCCTTCTCACTGACGCTCGGTTGGAAATCGGTGCCGTGTCCTTCGAACAGTTTGTTGTACTGCAGCTTGAGCCCGCTGTAACCGAACGAAGGAGAGAGTTGAGCCCAGCCATCGCTGCCCTCGATGCGAGCGAAAGAGCTGCGATGCGCGGCGTAGCCTGAGTTGCAAGAGGCGATCAGGCCCGAAGGAAAGCGCAGTGTGAAGTTGCAAGCAGCTTCGACCTCAGTGAAGCGCGGGTCGGACGCTGGTTGAAAGGTTTGCCCAAAAACCTCCACGGGCTCCTCGCCTGACCAAAAGCGCGAGGCATTGAGGCAATAGATGCCGACATCAGACAGGCAGCCGCCGCCCGCGAGCGCTTTGTGCAGACGCCACTGGCTGGGATCATCCTGGTTCTGCGTCAGCGTAGCCATATAACTGTGTACCTGCCCCAGCTTGCCGGAGCGGATCATCTTCACCATCTCTCGATTCATTGGCTCATACTGCTGGCGGTAAGCGATCATGAGCTTCACGTTCGCGAACCGGCAGGCGGCAATCATCGTTTCGCAGTCGGCGACCGAGGTAGCCATGGGCTTTTCGCATAGGACATGCTTGCCCACTCTGGCTGCCCGCGTGGTGTATTCGGCGTGCATACTGTTGGGCAGCACAACATAGACAACCTTGACCTCGGGGTTGCGAGCCAACTGCTCATAGTTGCTATAGCTGTAGATGGAAGAAGATTTGATCCCATATTGTGAGGCGATCTTTTGCGCCTTGTCCGCACTGCCGCTAACCAGAGCGACGGGCTTACAAAGCCTTGTCCTGCCGAAGGCCGGAAGAATCTGATCAATGGACAAACGGCCTATACCCACGATGGCGAAGCCTATTCGCTGATCCGGCGCTTCAAAGGGTCCCGGTGCTTTTTCCTCGCCCTCGGTCCGGACATTCTGGATGGGTGGAAGAGAGACATAGTCCTGGCTGTCAGGCGCGGTTTGCTGGGAATTCTGCGCCAGACCCAAAGGACTTAAGCCAGCAGCCACAAACATGCCTCCGGCACCGTGCAAAAACTGGCGCCGTCCAAAGGACGAAGAGGAGCCGGTGTCCTCCGTAGATGGGCGCGATGCGGGATTCTGGTCGGTGGAACTCATGCCCAACTGAGATGCTGATTCCGGCTGAAGACGTTTGCGCCAAAGCACGTTGATAAAACCAAATTGCAACGGCATGAACACTTGACGACGCCACGCGGACGAATATCCGAAGATTAGCTTCCATCCGCTGAGTGCAGAGAGAGCAACCTCAGCTGAAGACTTTTATGAACAAGAGCGCGGCGCATCGGCCACTACGATGCGCCGCTCCCTTTGTCCGTTTGCCGTGCCTTACACGAACGTCCCGTTCAATCCGCTTGGAAAGAACAACCCCGTGGCCTTGGTTCCGGTCGTTGCGGCCCCTCCGCCGGTAACGATGTTCAGAACCTGCGTCGTGTTGCGTGAGAATGCAATGTAGTTGGTCTGATCCGCGTCTGCGATGGTTGTTGCCGTAACCGCGCTTCCACCCGCCAGCGAAACTGTCTGTGTTCCCGGCGTGAGCGGTACGTCGTCGCCGTACGTGGTCGTTGGATACGCAGGCGATGTGGGCGCTACAGCTTTCGATAACATGGCGCGCAGAGCAGACACCTTGCGAGTCATCTCGATATAGCCCAGGGCTCCCGTCGGGTCCAGGTTATTGATCGTTGTACGGATCAGGCCCGCATGATAAGCCTCAACCGCGAGAATACCGGCCGCCGCCTGCAGATAGGTCTTGCCCTGCGACGAGGTGCTGATCAAAGGAGCAGCGCCCTTGTAGGCCGTGACGCCTACATCTTCAAAGATGTACGCACCCACCAGGAAGTTCGCGTCGCTTGCAAACGGATCGAATGCCGGCGCAATACCCGCAGTATTTGCCAGCGTATTGAATGAAGCGGTCAGATTGATCGCCGGCATCGCCACCGCGCCGCTACCCAGCGCCGTGCGCAGGAAGGTGACGTGCTTCCCTTCCTCATTCGCGGTTTCGATCGCGTAGGACTTGACTCGTGGATCGGCAAACGGCACCTGGGCGTTGGACTTCACTGTCACGCTGCCCTGCGTGCCCGAACCGGTGATACCCAGCACCGCCGCGCCTGCCGCGGTAGATGCCGAGTTGGATGTGAAGATGTTGGTGCCGAAGGCGGCTTCGTAATAGAAGTTCGCTTCCAGGTACTCCAGGTTGAGCGCGAAGTTCAGGATATCGGCGTCGGTGTAGGTGCTGACCGTTGTGGCCGCTTTCGCCACCGAAGGAACGGCGAGCGCAGCCAATGCCGCGCCACCGCCTAGCAGCATCGCACGCCGGCTCGCAATGATGTTATCGAGTTTCTGTGTCTCTTGGTTCGCCATGTCGTTTTCCTTAGTCCTTGGTCTTTCGGTTGCGTTGTCTTTTAGCTTGGGATGACCGTTAGCTTTGTGTGACCTTGATATTGCCGTTCAGGCCATTCGGAAAGAAGCCGCCCTTGCTCACGCCCGCGGAAGGCGTTGTACTGCTTCCGCTTGCTGAAAACGTTCCATACACGATGTGCAGGACCTGATCCGTATTGCGGGCATAGGCAATCGCGTTCGTGTCCGCCGGAACCACCGTTCCAGTCTGCACATTGGCAACGGTCGAGGCCGAGGATTGGAAGCCGGCCAATTGCGTTTCGGTCGTCGCTCCACTCAACGCCTGGCGCAGCGCGGCAATGCGGTTGGCATATAGCGGATACGGATAGGCCGTAGTGCCCTGAACGATCGCATTGCCAATCAAAGAGGACCGCAGATACCCGGCGTGATATGCCTCCACAGCAAGGATCCCGGCTGCGGACGCCAGATAACCCGCGCTGATACCCGCCGGGCTGATCAGTGGCGCTGCTCCGTTGTAGGCAGTAACCCCGGTATCTTCCAAACCTTCCGCTGCAACCATGAAGCTATCGAAATTGCCAAAGGGATTGAAGCTGGTTGGGATTGCGGGCAGTGAAGAATTTGAGATCGAGTTTGCGGCTGTTACCGTGCCCGTAAAGCCCGCGGTGATGTCGATCGTTGGACGCGATACTGCTGCTGACCCCAGAGCCGAGCGCAGAAAACGTACGTGTTCCTGCTCGGCGTACGCAACCTCATTGAGGAAGTTCTGTTGTGCCGCGGTCAGGCCCGCGATCTTGGCGCCTCCCGTAACCGTGCCTGCGCCGCTGCCGGCATCGGCGGAAGAAAGGCCAGAGCCAGTAGCCGCCCGCAGATAGACTTCGGCTTCCAGGTATTCAAGATTGAGAGCAAAGTTCAGGACGTCGGCATCGGTAAACGACGATACCGAGGGAAGATTGAGCGTACCGCCTGAGCAGCCGGCAATCATCGTAGCCGCTGCCGCGGTTCCCGCTCCCGCAAGAAACTTCCTGCGGGTGAATGCGCTGATTGAAATACTTGTTGGATATTCCACAGTTCTCTCCTGATTCGGACACACACATGGGTGTGCGCGAAGGCTGGTACACCGTTAGAAGCGGTAGTAGGTGCTGATCACCGGCTGGGTAGTCGCCCGCCAACTCAACGTGCTGATGGCGGGCTGGTAGAAGTTGGGCGCACGATAGAACAGCGACCGTCCTTCCACCCGGAACCCGATATGCGTCCAGTGCACCGGGACATCCAGGCCCACCTCCAGCAGGCCCGCTCCACGCCACTGGTTGGAGGCGTTGGACGGAGCGAAGTCGATATAGCCGCCGCCGATGCCGACGAACGGCTGCAGCGGAATGTGCTTGGGATGCACGAGATATGCGCCGGTAGCTTCATGCCAATCCACGGGAACGCGCACTGACTGCAGCGCCGTCGGTGTGCTTGTGTTCGTGTAGTTGAACGTGTAGCGCTCGGAGTAATGTGTGAAGCCGTAGTTGAACTCGAGCCCCGCCCATGTCACAGGATGGATTTGCAGCGAAGTCAGAAAACCCACGGAGTTCGTGGTGAATTGCTGCTTGTTGGCGACTGTGACGGGATATGTTCCCGACACCGGCAGAGGAGCATTCGAGTTGCTCGTTTCCGCGGCGGATTCAAGTGTGGTTGTGAACTGCCCTGTCGCCCCGGCTGAAAGGCTGGCTTTGTGATTTTTGAAATATTGCGCGTGCGCTCCCAACGTGCCGAGAGCGAGCAATAGCGGAAGTGTACGTCGGATCGGCTGAATCATTTGGTCTCCTGAATGAGCGGAGGACGCAGGGAGATACAGCCAAGCGCGGCAACCAGGCCGAGCCGACAACACCTTGCAACGTCCTCGCAGTTTGTCCAAATACCACAGCGAAATCGTGCAAAGCTGTTGGCCCGTACTTCTTATCTAGCTGGCGTTCACTTGCAACGGATGCACACGAAAGCCGATTAGTTGGATTAGAAGTGTAGGCGTGTAATCCGCTCCACTTGAAGCCAGTTGGAGCGCATATTGGCATTCAGAGCGTTGGGGTGGCATGCCTTCCGGCACAGCTACCGTGGCCTGCTGGATGAGACGGGCGCAATAACCGGAATGCAGAAGGCCTCATGCGTCACGCCAACATCCCTACGACCATGAACACGTATGGGCGTGGCAGCGATCAAGGCAAAGCCTTGAGGCGAACAGCAAGGTAGTGCAAATGGTTGCCCCGAAAGGTAGCTTGAGGCTATTGTGGGGTTCTGTGGGGTTGGCCTTTTGGCCGGTAGGAGCTAAGTCTTTTGGAATATCGGTCCTGCGGTAGGACTCGAACTTACAACCCTTCGGTTAACAGTGTAGTAATCAACGTAATTTCAACGACTTACGCGCCGTGACTGGAAACGTAGGGGCATAGAAAAGAGCCTTTCGGAAGGATGAGGACGCTTTACTGTGGGGTTGTCGTGGGGTTGAAGCGGCCATGTTCCGACCTTGATTGCAGTCGACTACAGCGTCTGGAGCGCACGGACGGCGGCCTACGATGGCACGTTAGAGCTTATTGTCTCGAAACGAACGGTTTCAAAGATTTCGTTCTTCCGAGATTCCTTGAGGCCGGCGAAGAACGAGAAACAGAGATTCGGAGTACCGAAGATCGAAAGTGGAACGAATATTTCAGCGTTGTCTTGATCCCAAACCCGAAGTTGAGCCAACAACAGCAATCCGTGATAGCTGACGATTACTGTATGGAATATCGCCAAATTGCGATACGTGTCCGTAAGGCGATGCTTTACTACTTCGAGAAACGTCTGAGGCTTGATGTGGCTGAAGCCGTTGACGCGGCCAAAGAAACGCCGGTCGTCGTATTGAACAAGGAAGCGTTTATCGAAATCTTACGAGACTTGGAGCCTTCGTCTATCAGCGGTCGTTCGGTAGACTCACCCGACTAGCGAGAATTGGCTCAGTGCCGGAACCCGCTACTCATGAGTCCGATTCTCATTAGCTTGAAAACAGCGTCAAAAGGAGCCTTGAGGACAGCGGCTGGGGATGAATTGAAGCAGCTAGAGAAGCTACATCACCCTTTCAAACCGCCTCATCCCGTCGATTTGGCTTCTTTGAGTCGTCTAACGACAAATCGACCTGCGACACAAGCTCTTGATTGACAAACCCAAAGGTAACGTTACGCGGCTCAGAAAACCTGAGACGCACCTAAATACTGTTGATCTTGGGAATCAAGATCTCGTCGTCGGCTAAAATTTGGGATCGAAGTGTCTATCTACGTCTAGACTTCGCAGACGAACCTGGAGACTCTGATTGAGCAGATTGAGTTCTCGGTTCCGCGGAAGAGGCTGGAGCAACCATCGGTGCTGGCTTTGATGGGAGAGGAATCGAATAGGTACCACCGGAGAGGCGGGTCCAACCTTGAGGGGCAATCATAATCGTCCTCTTCACTATAGAGCTGCTCAACCCGGATGTCGCCACCAAAATTTCGGTTGCACGGGTATTTTCGGTAATACCTTTGGTGGATTGCTGATTTGCCTTGTGGAAAACTCTCTTGGCCATACCGCTACCTCTTCCTCTTTTTTGGATGATCTAGATGTCGCTTTAGACGCCCCAAATTTTCCGACTTTTGCAGCTGCGAAAATCTTCTCACCGTAGCTAGAGACGATTTCGTAAATCTCTTTAACCTCTTTCACTTCATAATCTTTGATCCGTTCGAACCAGAGAGAAGTACCCTTGACATTCACGT
>DASYEV010000219.1:0-30838 GCA_036498835.1 Acidobacteriaceae bacterium
ATCGTCGAGGTATTGCCCGCCTGACGCATGTTCCCATTGACACTCAGACTCATCGCCAATCCATCGGCTTGGGGAAGCGCATCTCTGGTCAGCAGGAAGGGTCCCAGCGGGTTAAATGTGTCGCAACTCTTCCCTTTGGTCCACTGTCCACCGCGTTCGAGCTGAAACGCCCGCTCTGAGACATCATGCGAAACCGCATAACCGGCAATGTGCGCCACGGCTTGTTCGGGCGAGGCGAGGTAGCGCGCTTCGCGGCCAATGACGACTCCCAGTTCAACCTCCCAGTCGGTCTTCTCACTGCCACGGGGAATCTGGATCTCGTCGTAGGGGCCAACCACGGTGTTCGAGCCCTTCATGAACACGATCGGTTCGGCGGGAATGGGCATGCCCGACTCGGCCGCGTGGTCGGAGTAGTTCAACCCAATGCAGATCACCTTGCCCGGACGGGCGATCGGCGCTCCAATGCGGATGCTTTCGGGAAAACGAGGAAGTAAGCCCTCTTTGGAACGAAGCACTTCCTGCAATCGAGCCAGGCCGTCGCCGCCAAAAAAGTTGCAGTTCCAGTCATGGAAGTGACCTGACAGATCGAGCCGTTCACCCGCATCGGTCAGAACACCCGGTTGCTCTTCACGGAACTTACCAAAACGCATCAGCTTCATATCGATTCACCCTCCGCGGATTGATTCCGCGTCCATCCATCGTTGAGAGACTTCTCTTCAGTTGTGATCCTACATTCGCAGCCTATTGGCGATAGTTTATGGTATCGTTTCCACATCGAACAACAGCAACCCTCCGATTCAAGAAGGAATGCCGTGAAACGAGCACTGGCTCTTCTGCTTGTATGGTCCGCCTCCATGTCAGGGCATGGACAAACGGCCGCGCAAAGCCCACAGAAGTATTTTCAGCGGTTTTTCTCAGGGGACTTGAACCACAAGAAGATCGTGGTGTGGGGCAACAGCACGGTCAGCTTTGAAGACGAGTTCTTCCGCACCTTGGCGAAGCACGCGGCTCCCGGCGACGTTCTCGAAGGTCTGCAGGTAGCGCCTGAGGTGGACAACACGGAGGTTGGCTCCGCCTCCTCGCCCAGCCGGAATCAGAATGGCCACATCCATCGCCTGGGCAACATCATCAACATGGGCAACAATGGCGGCAACCTGCGAGGAATGCTGGGCACTCCCGGCGGATCGCTCTTCTATAGAATCGATGCGGTCTGCTCCGAAGCGCCCGATCTGCTGATTCTCCGCGGTCCCCTGATCAACGATGTACGGATGGGAACCTGTGACCTGGACTGTGCGAAAGGTCTCGAAAAGCAGATGCTGGACCGTATCACAGCATGCAGTCCGAAAACGGATGTGCTGCTGCTGGCAGAGAATTCCCTGCTGACAACCGATGTTGGCAAGCATGGCTACATCAGCCCGGAAACACCGGAAGCGGCGCAAGCCTACAGCACCATCCTGCGGGATGCGATCCTGTCGTTTCACGGGATCTACCCGAACGTCGATGTGATGGATCTGCAGGAAGAGCTCTATGGCGCCACTTCGGTTGCGGCGAGTCCCTACATGCACGACCAACTCCACCCCGCTCCCGAAGGTCAGCAGAAAGAAGCAGAGCTTGTCATTGAACGACTCCGGCGCAGCAGGCAGCCCCGTCCGAAGCCGCGGTGAAGAACGTCTCCATCAAGCCGCCGGCTTGATCAGGAAGAACTTTCCGTCCGGCGTGCAGCCTTCACCGCCGGGCAGCCGCAGGAACCGCGGATGATCAAATCCACATCCAGCAGCACACGTTTCGGCTGCAGGGTTTCCGTGGATTTAATTCGCTCCAGCATGCGTGTCGCGGTGTGCTCGCCGATCGATGCTGCCGGCTGCAGAACGGCGGTAAGCGGGGGATCCAGATAAGGCCCCAGTTGAATGTCATCAAAGCCTACAAACGCTATGTCGGTAGGCATGCGCAATCCGCGAATCGCGAGTGCCTCGACCGTCTCCAGCGAGGTAAGTTCATTCAGGCTGAAAATCGCGGTGGGAGGATTTTTTGCGGCCAGCCATTTGTCGATCTGCTTGCCCACGCCATCATCGTCAGGGTTGATGATCTCCAGCATCATCGGCAGTTTGGCGTCTTTCATAGCCGCCCGATAGCCTTCGATGCGCTGTTGAATGGAATAGAGCTGGCGAAAGACCCCAAGGCAGGCAATGCGCTTGTGACCATGCCAGATAAGGTGCTCGACGGCGGCGCGGGCGCCCTGCCGGTTCTTCACCACAACGGCATCGTATTCATCCCCGCCGATCGGCTGATCGAAAGCGATCAAAGGGATATTTTTCATTTGCAGAGAGCTGAAAGGCGCCGCGGAACCTGCAGCCGGCACAATCATGATCCCATCAATTTGATGGCGGATCATGTAATCGACTTCCTCGGCTTCCACCTTCTCATTCCCGTTGGTGAACGCGATGATCAGCATGTAGCCGGCCTGCCGCGTCACCTTCTGGATCGCGCGAACGCAGGATGCCATGAACGGACCGCCGATATCCGGGATGATCAGGCCGATGGCTCCACTGCGATTTGTCTTGAGGCTGCGTGCAAGTTCGTTGCGCTGGTAGCGCAATTGCAACGCCGCGGTGTGGATTCGCGCCGAGGTCTCTTCGCTGACATAACCGTCGCCACTCAAAGCTCGCGATGCGGTCCCCAGACCTACACCCGCCAGCCTTGCTACGTGCACCAATGTCGGCATCGCATTGGATGATTTGCGCCGCGAACCTGCCATGTGTTTGATGTCTCTTTCCCAGAAATACTACAGGAGCGCAGCCCCTGCGCTCAGTAGCTTTCAGAGGTTATCGAATGTCTCCCCATCGGAGCATCCCAATGATAGAACCTGCGGCACGCGCCTACGGGCGGATGGGTGCCACGAACATCAGCGCTTCGGCTTTGCATCCGGCGGGGCGCCCGGCAGACGCAGATCCGCCGTTCCAATGCGTCCATCGGCTGTACCCCGAACAATGAACCTGACCCTTACTTCGCCATCCAACTTGGGAACGTCGATCGCTAGACGCACCAGTCCAGACGTCTCGACCGGCTTCCCATCATCCATCTTGCGAATCGCAGTCAAATCATGGGTGATGCGCTGCAGAATCTTTCCTCTTGGATCCACCGCGACTGCGATGAGCGTCAGTTTGGCGGCCTGATGATCGCCGTCCGTAACCCAATGGACCTCGTTCTGCGGAACGCCTACGAAATACTGATTCGGCTTCGCGGGGTTTGCGATCGCGGAGACCGTCAGACCGGTGTAGACCATCATGCTCTCCGCTGCGGCATCCACATCGTAGGCAGACCGGTTCGCGCTGACGACGGGGCGTGCATCATCGCGCGTGTAATACCCCTCCCGATACCCTGCACGCAGGCCGGGCTGGGTGACATTCACGCGAATGCTGCGATACGGCCGCGCCGCGTCGGAGCTGGATGTAGGGCGATAGGTAATGGTGTAGTAGTTGACGCCGTCGCGAGCGCTCTCGCCAATCTCAGCATCGACATCGTTGCGCGAGTAGAAGGCTTTGCCGCCGGTCGCGGCAGCCAGCGAGGTGAACTGAACACCAGCCGCAAAGGGATCCGGACCGACGCCTCCATTGACTTCCCCGTTAGGCGTGCTGTCGCTTATCCGCACGCTCACCTGCGACGATAGCGCCGTGGGATCAATGGTGTAGAGAGTCATGCGTGAGTCGCGCAGCATATTGACCGCATGCTGCACCGCCGTGGTGATTCCAGCGCTGAGATTGGAATCGAGATTGGGGTTCGAAAGGTCAATCGATGGAAAGCCATGCCCTACCCAGAGCAGATTCTTGTGCCCGGGGTGGCCAGCCGTGGCCTCCGCTACCTGTTCGAGCGCACCCAGCGACTGCGCCATCTGCCGGAGAGCGCTCACACCCGATTCCAGGTGCCAGGGATACGCCGTCAGATGATGGTCGAGCGCGGCAAGGATCGCCGCCCGGTCCTGGGTGTAGTCCTTGACCACCTGAAGCCGTTCCCGGCTGACCGCGATCAGCATCGTCGGAGCCTGCAGCGAGGCGGGTTGCGCATTCAGGTACTTCTTGAGTGCATAGCGCGCATACGCCATGTCTTCAAACTTTGTATTCAGTTCATCCAGAACCACCACGGCGACAGGAGCCTGCGGCGCCTGCTTCTCCAGTTCCGCCGTAGACCCGATGACGTTTCCAGCAGGAGGCGTGTGCGTGGAGGGCGGCTCGAAATGAAGGATGGTCTGCGGGACACCATCTTCGCTTATCTGAAAGTCCGTCTGCTTCAGGTCATTGCGCAACTGACCTGCCTTGTCCGTCACGGTCACGTCCATCACCACAAGCCGGGAGGACACATGCAGGGTGACTGCCCCCTGAGCATCCGGCTTCGTTTCCTGAGCGCCGCAGGGCAGCAATGCAAAGATCAGCACAACCGGCAGGAGCCTACGACGGGCGAAAATCCTGGACATGACAAGCTCCTGAAGCGTTTATTGAGGGAACGATTCCATAAGGAAGGCGATGCCGACGCTAGAATCCTTAATCGGCCAGCGGATCCAGTTGAATTGCTCTTCTGAAACGAACCCATTTGCCGTCGAAAGTTGCGTGCATTGGTCCACCGTGTGTCCATATGGGATCGTTTTCATATCCAGAGCCAGTATAAGCTGACAATGCATCCCCGAGCCTTCGTCAAACGATGCACACAACCTGTTCTTCGCCCCGTTGCATGGGATCGCTATAGAATTTCGCTGGCCCTTACCGTGCCTTCCAGGTTCTCAGAGGGAAGCCTTCTGAGAGCGGCTTATCAGGAAATCCAGGAGAACGAACTCGGAACTCTCCCGCCAAACCGATCGCCCCATGAATGTCCGCAACGCGTACGCGCTGGTTGCGACGCTTTTCCTGACCTGGGGCCTTCTGAACGCCGTGAACGACGTGCTTGTCGCTCACCTCCGCGCGGCCTTTCACCTGTCCTATCACGCAGCCACGCTGGTTCAGTTGACGTTTTACCTGACGTGCTTTTTCGCGTCGTTTCCTTCCAGCCGTCTGGTTGCTCGACTCGGCTATCGGCTTGTCATGCTGACCGGCCTCGCCATCATGGCGCTGGGGGCCTTCAGCTTCGTTCTTGCGTCCGAAGTTGCGACCTTCGCATCGTTTCTCTTCGCCCAGATCGTCATGGCATCCGGCAGCACCGCGCTGCAGACTGCCGCCGGACCCTACGTCGCGCTGCTCGGTTCTGAGGAGTCCGCTTCCAGCCGCTTCAGTCTCGCTCTTGGGGTCAACTCGTTTGGCGCGATGCTTGCGCCCGGCTTTGGCGCCTGGTTGATTTTGCGCAGCGGGGTGGAGCAGGCCGGGTCTCTCAAGCTCCCTTACCTGGGAGTCGCCTTTGGGCTGATCTTCCTCGCCTTCGTGGTGGGAAGATCGCGCTTACCTGACATCACAGCGCAGACTGCTCCCACGGGATCCGATCGGCAACCCCTTGGCCGTCTGAGGCAACATCCCAAGCTTCTTTTCGGCGTTGCTGCCATGTTTCTCTATGTGGGAGCAGAAATCGCGATTGGCAGTCTTCTGATTCCTTATCTTGGACAACCGGATACGCTTTCGCTTCCGCGTCCGCGGGCCGCTTTACTGGTCTCCTTCTACGGAGGCGGCATGATGGTTGGGCGCTTTATCGGTTTCGCCATCCTCGACAGACTGCGGCCCACATTGGCATTGGCAATCGTGGCCACAGCAGCGACAGCGCTGGTGCTGACATCGGTCGTTACTACCGGTGGTCTTGCTGCATACAGCATGCTGGCGGTTGGGCTTTGCAACTCCATCATGGTGCCGGTGATTTTCACCACCGCGATCTCCGGGCTTGGCCCTCTCACCGCCAAGGGCTCTGGCCTGCTGGTCGCCGCACTGGTAGGCGGCGCGCTGATTCCTTTTCTGCAAGGGTCTCTTGCGGATCGGATCGGCTTGCACTATTCGTTCCTGGTGCCTTCGGTTTGCTATGTCTTCATTGCGTTGTATGGTTTCTGGTGCATGAGATCCAGCGCGAATCACGCGCGGCAGGAGCATGCGGTCTGAAACCTGCTCCTGCCGGGTCAGATCAGAATCCCCGGCGCGGGGACCGACCGGATTTGTACCTGGCGCTCACCTAAGACGGGATGCTTCGCTTTGACGGTGATCAGGCCTGGGCGCTCCAATGTCCGGACCCATACCGCACCCGTTCCTCCAACCAGCGAGAACGGATTGGGTCCAATGAGTCTGGCGGGACCGTCAAGCGTGAAGGTGATCGCATCGCCGGCAATAGGGCGAAGCTGACCGAACTCATCCACGACGCGCAGCACGATCCGCGTGGTATCCGCACCGTCGCCGACCAGTTCATGATCGTCGGCACGCACCTGCAGGTCATGATCGTAGCCTTGCCCGGAGTGCGTCCTCGAGATAACCCGCTTTCCGCCGATGTACCCATCCATGCGGAGATTGCCCCACCCTCTCAACTTCTCCTTGCTAAGTGTCGCGAAGAATGGCGCGTAACGGAGGTGCGGGAATTCGCCGGTGTTCGGCCTCACGTCTGCAATCTCCACGAAGCCCTTGCCTCCATCGAGATACAGCTTGATCTGCTCGCAATTGGAGCAGATTACTACGGTGGAGATACCCACATCTTCATCATTGCGAGCCCAATGGAAAGCTGGCTCCAGGACGACTTCCTCTGCCGGATCGCACTGGGAGCGGTAAAAGCCCGCGGCGATCTTGGGCTGCCGAAAGATGTCCGAGACGCCGTGATAGCAGATGCGGTCGCCCGAACCGAAGTTCGCATGAGTGTTGTAGTCGAACGCGCACCACCCGATGCCACCCGAAAATTGCGGATCCGAAGCAATCTGATTGTGAATTCTGGCGTGCCGCAACATATGTTCCCGCTGCCGGGCTGAGGTGTCCGTGGAGCGCGTAGGGAACGTATGCCCGACAAACTCCGTGTTCAGGTACAGCGGGTGCGTGGGTGATTTCAGCGGGAAACCGAAATCATTCATCGTGTAGACGTCTTCCAACAACTCAGAGCCAAACCCAGAGCGGATTCCCCCTGTCTGCCGCGTCGCATCCAGCGCGTGAGCCATGGCGTTCGTGCGTGTATAGAAATCGTGATCGTCTTTCGACTCGTTGATGCGCACGCCCCAAAGAATGATGGAAGGGTGATTCCAATCCCGGCAGATCATCCTCTTGACGTTGTCCACGGCAATATCCTGCCAGCTCAGATCGCCGATGTGCTGCCAGCCCGGAATCTCTTCCAGCACAAGCAGACCCAGTTCGTCGCATGCGTCGAGAAAGTGACGCGACTGCGGATAGTGCGACGTCCTGACGATGTTGCACTTCAATTCCCTGCGAAGGATCTCCGCATCCTTTTTCTGCACGCGAGCCGGCATGGCCTGCCCGACAAACGGAAAGGTTTGATGGCGATCCAATCCACGCAGCTTGATGATTTCGCCGTTGAGTGAAAAGCCCTTGCTGGTGAACTTGGCTTCGCGAAAGCCGATGCGCCGGGTTTCCTGATCGACGACTTTGCCGCCACCAGCAACAACCATGTCTCCATCAAGAAGCTTGACGTCAACCGAATAGAGCTTTGGATGGTGGAGCGACCAGAGCTCAATGCGCTGCAGATTCTCGAATCGGACAGTCTGCGATTGGAGCCCGGGGATGGCAGAAGCCTCTGCCTTGAAAGGAACCGTGTCCGAAGCAACGACCTTGTCGCCATCACGTAGGACAACCTCGATCAGGAAGGGCTTAGTTTGTGTTTTGGCATCCGCGTTGAAGAAACACTCGACAGCAAGAGAGGGATGGCCAGAGAGCACATCCTGCGGCCGCGCGAAGACATTCTCGAGATAGAGATCCGGCACCACGCGAAGATTCACCTCGCGATAGATGCCTCCAAAGGTCAGGTAGTCGATCTCGTAGCCGAAGGGAGGAATGTCCGCACGCTCACGGGAATCGACCTCGACAGCCAGGACATTGTCACCTGCCCAGCGGATGTGCGATGTCAACTCGAACGAGAACGGCGTGTAACCGCCCTGGTACTCGCCGAGCCGCACGCCATTGATCCACACGGTGGACGCGGTCATCACACCTTCGAAGTCGACGAAGACGCGCTTTCCTTTTGCGGATGCGGGAACCGTGAAGTGACGGCGATAGGTGGAAATAAACTCATACAGCGTTTCGCTGAAGCTGTGCCAGGGCAGCACCTTGTTGGTGTGCGGGAGCACAACCCGCTCAAAGCCCGACTCATCCAGGTGAATTGCGTGCCCCTGCTCAAGCGTGTGAGGACGAAACAACCATCCGCGATTGAGCGGCAGATACTTCTGCGGCGCCGTTTGCTTTGTTGTGCCCTGCCTTGTTGCGGTCTGCGAGATGGCGGCAGGCATCAGCGTTGCGCCGGCGGTGAGGGTCGAGTTCTTAAGAAAGCGTCTGCGGTTCAAGCGGCCTCTTTTTTGAAACCTGGTTATCGCGATGATCTAAGGATTTTTCAGAGCAGTTTGATTCGGCTTTGGACCGAGGTGCAGGAGCAATGTCGATCCGTTCACGATGGCACTATGCGGCAGCTCTGGTTTTGTCCATGCGTGTCCGCCAAGCTGCGCCGACTGAATGTAGAGATTCGCGGCGGATGACTCCGGTGCCAGCAAAGTGAAATCTTTTCCGGAAGGCAAATGAACCACCACCTTCCGGAAGAGAGGGCTGCCCAGCGCGTAGCTGGGCACACCCGGACACACGGGATAGAACCCCATCGCGCTGAACACAAACCACGCGGACATCTGGCCCGCATCGTCATTCCCCGGCAGACCTTCGGGACCTGTGCGGTACTCCTGCGCCATCACCTGGCGGGCACGTTCCTGCGTTTTCCAGGCAGCGCCGCCGTAGTCGTACAGATAGGGAATGTGATGGCTGGGCTCATTGTTCTGTTCGAAAAGCTTGGCATCGAACAAGCCATCCAGTTTGGTGACGAACTTGTCCTTGCCGCCCACTGCCCGGATCAATCCTGGAAGATCCTGCGGGACAAAGAACGTGTACTGCCACGGAACACCTTCGGTGACATAGCTGTAGCGCCCTCCAGGATCGAAGGGTTCCGACCATGTTCCATCCGCGTGCCGCCCGCGAGCGAAACCTACCCGCGGATCGAAGACGTTACGCCAGTTGCCGGCCCTCTTCGCGAATGCCTGCGCCTCCGCGGAGTGGCCGGTCTCTGCAGCAAACCGTCCCACCAGAAAATCGTCATAGGCGTACTCCAGCGTTCTGGAGACCTGCTCTTCCTTGTGAAACGCGTCGGGGACCTTGTCTTCGAGTGGGATGTAGCCGTATTGAAGATAAGACCCGAGTGCACGCCTTCCCTTCCCGTCCTTGTACTGGGCAAGCGGCGGCGTGATTGTCGCGCTTTGATGGATCAGGCGGTACGCGGCATCGACATCGAAATGCCTGAGCCCCTTGACATACGCATCCACGATGACGGGAACGGCATGGTCCCCGATCATCTCGGACGTGTAGTTGTTCCAACTGGGAAAGATGGGAAGGTATCCGCCCTGCTCACCCTTATCGATCAGAGATTGAATCATCTGCTGATCGCGGTCCGGGTCGATGATGGTCAACAGCGGATGAAGCGCGCGGAACGTATCCCAGAGTGAAAAGTCATCGTAGAAGTCGGTTCCCGCCTGCGCGTGATGAAGCTTACCCTCCTGGGCGAAGCCGTTGTACGTGCCATCAGCATCACTGACGATGCGAGGAGCCAGCGAGGCGTGGAAGAGCGCGGTGTAAAACTCCACCCGCTGATCGGGTGTGCCGCCTTCGATCTCGATCCGGTGCAAGCGCTCCTGCCATGATTTCTGTGTGGCTTGCCGAACCGCTTCCAGCGACCAGCCGGGAATTTCGCGATCGAGGTTCTTTCCCGCTTCCTCCAGGCTGGTGAAGGAGGTGCCGATCTTCACCAGCACTGTTCCACCCTTGATTGCGCCGAAGCGAACAAAGGCCCCGAGACGCTTGCAGCCCTGCCCGGTCTGAGTTTTCGCCTGGCTGGTCACTCCGTCGCACCACACGCCCGAGTCTTGCATCGGCTGCTGAAAGCGAATGACGAAATACCCGTTGAAGCCCGCAGGCTGGCCGGACGCCTGATAGATTCGATGCACGGGGTTATATCCCACAACTTCATTGCGCTCAGGAACGACGCGCACAAAACCATCGCCCGGCTTCACATACGGCTCAATGATCAGGTTGGCCTCGGCCTGCTCCGGATAGCGAAGGCGCATGATGCCCGAGCGCACCGCCCCAGCCAACTCCACGCGTGTTCCATAACGCTTCAGCAGAACGGAGTAATATGCGGGCTCGGAGATCTCGTCCGCGTGACTGAACTCGGAAGCCCGCTCCTGCGGAAGCACGTGCAGTTCCCCGGTCGTCGGCATCAGCGTGATGCTGCCGTAGTCCTGGGTACAACTGCCGCTGAGCCAGTGGCTGCCGCGAAAGCCAGTGATGCGCGTGTCTTTGTAGTAGTAGGGCGAAAGGCACTTCGCCTCGCTGTCCTGCGTTTCCGGCGTCCATCCCGTCATCGCAAACGGAGTACCCACCACGGGATAGGTCTGCCCATCATGAGCCGTGCCCAGGCGCGGGTCCACAAGCGAGTATGGCGTTTGCGCCATGCAGGCACTCACCGCCAACAGGCAGGAAAGTACGGAGGCTGGCTTCGCAAGCGAGAGCGCGAAACCTCCGGCAATGCGTTTGAACTCAAAGTTCATGCATTTCATGGAAACCTTTCCACTTTAGGTGGCAGTCTAATGTTACGATTCTGCAGATGTCAAAGGTCGCGCCGGAATTCGTGTGCGTTGCTCCCTTTGCACCTCTGGATGTTGACCACTGGATGTTGCACCTCTGGACATTGCACCTCTGGACATTGCACCTCTGGACATTGCACGACCGAACGAAAGGGCTCCTCCTTCTCCCCATGACCGACCCAGCCATCGAATGCGTTGTACCCAGCGCGAATGTGTGCGGCGAAGGCGCCGTATGGCACCCGCAGCACAACGCCGTCTATTGGACCGACATCAACCGCGCGCTTCTTCATCGCTATTGTCGCGCATCGCAGAGCTTCGATACCTGGACGTTCGACCAACCGGTCGTCGCGCTGGCGCTGACCAGCGATCCGGACCGGCTCCTCGCCGTGCTGGGCGGCATGATCCTGCTGTGGAGTCCGGCGAGCGACAAGCGGGAAAATCCTCTGTTCCGCCTGCAGGAATGGCCGAAACTCCGATGCAATGAAGCGCGTGTCGATCCAGCGGGTGTCTTGTGGTTCGGGACCATGGAGAACAATGTCACGGAAGAAGGCACAACGCGTCCGGTGACGGAACATGTAGGAGCGTTCTTCAGCCTGCGTGCCGACGGCATTCTCAGCAAGTGGCATGAGGGGATTGGTATTCCAAACACCATCGCATGGTCTCCTTCGGGCAACAGCATGGTGACAGGAGACACCTTGAAGAACGAGCTCGTCCACTTCCAGTACGCACTGCGGACGCAGCGCATCTCGCATCGCGGCATATTCAACGCCGGCTTCGAGCGCGGCCTTCCGGATGGCTCGGCCATGGATGCTGAGGGCTATCTCTGGAACTGCCGCTACGGAGGAAGCTGCATCGTGAGGTTCGACGTGGAGGGTGAGGTTGACCGGGTAATTGAGACCCCGGTGAAGAATCCCACCACATGCGCGTTCGGCGATGAAGACCTCAGAACGCTGTACTTCACATCCGCGCGCGACGGCGCAGGTTCGGGACCTGAAGATGGCGGCCTGTTTCGTATGAGGACGGAAACTCCCGGCCTGCTGTGCACTCCGTTCTACCTCAAAGCTTGACGGAGAGTTGAGCGAGCAAACCGCCGTCCACAAGGATGGACGCTCCCGTAACGAAAGAAGCTTCGTCGCTCAGCAGGAAGGCGATCACCTGCGCAATCTCTACGGGCTGCGCAACACGCCCCAGTGGATGAAAGCGCCCCCATTCCGCGATCAAGGCATCGGCAGTCCCTTCCCCCTTCATGCTTTCGGCGGACGCA
Source organism: Acidobacteriaceae bacterium (assembly GCA_036498835.1). Taxonomy (GTDB): domain Bacteria; phylum Acidobacteriota; class Terriglobia; order Terriglobales; family Acidobacteriaceae; genus Granulicella. The sequence continues at coordinate 12,045 of DASYEV010000219.1, forward strand.
CGCACCATGGGTGTGTCTACCGTTCCTGGAAGCACCGCATTGACCCGAATTCGTTGCAGCCCGTGATCAAGCGCCATGGCGCGCGTCAATGCATCGAGCGTGCCTTTACTGGCGGCATACGCCGCTACTCCCGCCTGGCAGGAAAGCCCCTGCACCGAGGAAACATGAACGATCGCGCCGCCGTCTTTCATAAGCGGGACGGCATAGTGTGCCGCGAGAAAGGCTCCTCTCGCATTGACGGCCTGCACCTTGTCATAGACCTCGGTTGGAGTCTCCACGACGGTGCCATAACGCTGGATGCCGGCGCTGTACACCGACCAGTGCAGGCCATCAGCGCCTGCGGCCTTTGTCACTGCGGAGCTGATCTGCTCCTCATCGCACACGTCGCAGGGAATGTACTTCATTCCGATCAGCAACGAGGCCGGCGGTTCAATATCCGCCACGACGACCTCGGCGCCTCGCTCCGAAAGAAGGCTGGCTGTGGCCAGACCGATGCCGGACGCACCTCCAAAGACAATCGCATGTTTTCCCGCATAAGGACGCATCGTGTTCACCCCTTGTCGAGCAGCCGCTCCGTTGTTTTCAATACACCGCGCAACTCAGCGAGCCCGCGCAGACGGCCCACAGCCGGGTAACCCGCCTGCGCCGCGCGATCCCGATCGTCCAGCAATTCCTGGCCGTGGTCGGGACGAAACGGAAGCGGATGCGGGTCGCCCGCGGCACGCCTGCGCCGTTCTTCCCGGACGAGCTCTCCCATCACGCCGATCAGGTCCGCATCGCCTTCGAGATGCGCCGCTTCCACAAAGCTTTCCACCGGTGGATCGTACTCCGCGGCGGCCGGCAGGCGCTGCGTCGAACGCAGATGAACAAATCCGATGCGATGCGCAAAGCGGCGTGCCATGGCAACGAGATCGTTGTCCGCGCGCACACCCAACGCGCCCGTACAAAACGTAATGGCATTGGATGCTTCCGGCGACTGCTCCAACAACCATGCCAGGTCATCGGCCGTACTGATGATCCTTGGCAGTCCGAACAGAGACCGCGGAGGATCGTCCGGATGCACACACAGTTGTATTCCCAGCTCCTGGGCGACCGGACAGACGGCACGCAGAAACTCTCCCGCATTCCCGCGAAAAGCCGTATCGTCGACATCGCGATAGGCCTCGAGCAGCGCGTGCGCTTCGCTCACCGTGAATGCCCGATTTCCGCCGGGCAGCCCCTGCAGGACGGTGGCCTGCAGGTGGTCTCGCTGGCCAGCAGAGAGCGCGTCATAGTAGGTCTTCGCGGCCCGGATTCGAGCCTCGCCCCACTCCGCCTCGGCCGCAGGGCGTTGCAGCATGAAGAGATCAAACGCAGCAAACGCAATCGCATCGAAACCTACCGCGTAAATGCTCATCGGCAAAGGTACGTGCAGGTCGGTTCGCATCCAACTGAAGACCGGCATGAAATTGTAGGCGACGGTCCGGATACCGCAGGCCGCAAGATTGCGCAGCGATTCAATGAAGGCGTCGATGTGATCCTGAAATCCAGGTGCCCGCAACTTGATGGCTTCCGAAACGTCCAGGCTTTCAACGACCGACCACCTCAGACCCGCCGCGGCAATCTCCATCTGCCTTTTGCGAATCGCTTCCACCGGCCATGCCGTTCCCACGGGAATATCGTGCAGGGCGGTGACGATCCCTTCGGCTCCGGCATGCCCTGCATCGCGCAACGTCACTTTGTCATGAGGGCCAAACCAGCGCCACGTCTGTTCCATGTCTTGAATTCTCCACCATCCACGGTCCCCAGGTTCAGTTCCCGCCTGCCCGTGGGCTCCGCCGGCCCACTCGATTTCGCTTCCCGGCAAATCATGGAAACGTTACCATTAGCCGCAGAGGTTCGGCAATGACGATTCGCCTTCAGGCTTCCCTCCTGCTTCTTTCCTTGTGTATGGCCACAGCACCAGCGCCTGCGCAGATGGTCACCGGCTCCAAAATGCCCGGGTTTTCCGAAGCATTTGGCCTTACCGCCAATCCCGACATCGAGATCCACCAGCTCAGCGCCACAACACCCTCAGCGGCGATGGTGGATGTCGTACTCCCGGGTGAGACGCTGCAGATGGTCTTTCACCTGACCAATCATTCCAGCCAGGACATCCATGGCCCGGCGACTGTGCGCATTGTGCATTACGGCACGGCAGTTCCCGAGGGTGAGATCTGGGTGCCGCATGTCTTTCGCATCGATACGGCGGGCGCCAGCTCTCTTGAGCTCAACCTTGCGCCAAAGTCTTCGCAGGATGTGACCATTACCCCCAACATCCCCAGCGCCTATGGCGGCTATGCCGTCGTCCTGGACATTCCCGGTCACGGCAGCCTCTTCGCAGCCACTGTCGCGCGCGTCATTCCGCCCGAACCCGGGCGTGTGCAATTTCCCACCTATGCCCTAGATACGGAATGGCCCCAGAACATGAATGAGGGTGTCTACACGTTGCTCGAAAAGCTGGGCATCAAAGGCGTTCGTTCAGGAGCAGGCTTCAACCTGCCTTCGGACAAGGCCTATGCTGCGGAGCAGGCAAGGATCGCGCAGGAGATGGCCTGGGCGAAGAAGCACAATGTGACCGTCATGCTGACGCTCGGCGCGGGGGCTCCCAACTCGCCCATGCAACCCCTCGGCATGCCACGCCCCTGGCTTACCCCCGAAGGCGCGATGCTGAAGACGAAGTCGGACTGGGCATGGATGCCTTCCTATGACAAAGACTTCCAGGCTTGGACGGAAAAACTGGTCGCCGGCTACGGTTGGCCCGCCGGCAACCTGAACGCCGTGGAACTGTGGAACGAGCCATGGGAGAGCACATCCATCTCAGGCTGGGGCGCGGATATACCTCGTTACCGCGAGATCTACAGCCACATGGCGGACGCCGTTCTCCAGGCGCGCCAGCAGGCGGGCGTGAAGGTGCTGGTAGGCGGCACATCTTCTTCGTCCAACGCGCGTGACAAGCTCTTTCCAGATGGCAGTGACAAGTTCCTCCCCACTTTCGATTTCTCCAGCATTCATTACCAGGCTCTTGCCGCCGACCCGATTCTGGAACCGAAGTGGATGAACCGCACCGGCCCCTATGGCCCGGTCAAGGTGTGGGACACCGAAAGCTGGATTGCCAACGACGAACAGCGCGTCGCGGGAGTGATCGCCTCGATGCGCGCGCAGGGCCAGAGCCGCACCGCGGGCGTCTATCGCGGCAACGTCTACGCCAGCACCAACTACAAGCTCAACAACAAGGTCTACCCCACCGTGCAGGCGTATCCGGCCGCGGCTGCGATCGGCGCGTCGCAGCGCTTCATCGGACAGAGGCCATTTCGCGAGATTCTCTTTCACAATGGCCTGCCGTGGATTTTCGTTTTCAACGGGCTGCCCGACGAAGCTACCGGGAAACTTCGCAGTGATGACGGGACAGTTGTCATCGTAGGCAACCTGGCAAAGATCTATCCCGTGGACCGCACGCTCTTCCGCTCCGTGAAGCTGGATCCGCATGCAACGATGCAGATACCTGATCTCCACGGCGCCATCAGGATGTTCGACTTCTACGGCAACCCCTTGCCCTCCGCTGGAGGAAAGCTGACTGTGCCTCTGAATGGGCTTGGCTACTTCCTGCGCAGCGATGGAACGCCCGGGTCGTTCGCTCGACTGATTGAGACCGTTCGTAAGGCCACAACGACCGGCATAGACCCTGTAGAGATTCAGCTCCACGATATGACCGCCGCGATTGCCGAGCATCCGAAGCTGCGCATTGAGTTGACCAACGTCCTCAACCGGCCGGTGAAAGGCACGCTCTCCGTGACAGCGGGCAGCCTGAGGCTTTCGCAGGCTCCTACTGTGGCTCTCAATCCGAATGAAACGAAGGAAGTCGCGTTGGAGGTGTCTGGCTCGCCAGTTATCAGCAACACCTACCCGGCACACGTGACCTTCGACGCTTCCGCGGATGGCGTGGTCGAACACAGCGAAGATGTTCACGTGAACGTGATCGCACACCGCTCCATCAAGGTGGACGGTGATCTTTCCGACTGGAAGGACGTGACGCCGCAGGTACTACCCGGCTCCGGCATCAAGGCGAATCTCACGGAGCTGGCCTATCTGCCCTACCTGAAGACGCCTGATGGAGGCGGAAGTGGCGCGTCCACCGTGTGGCTCGCCTATGACGACACCAACTTCTACTTCGCCGCGAAGATCACCGATACCACTCCTGACGAGGGCATGGTGCGCTTTTCAAACCGCAACGACGATTCCTACTTCTATCCCGATCACGTCACCGCAGCGGATGGATCGAAGCTCGATTGGCCGGCGGGCGTGCGGCACTACAGCTATCGCAGACACTTCGACGACCCAAGCGGCAGCGGCACACACGACAACGTGCAGATCGCCTTCAATGTCCTGGAGAAGAAGCCCTGGCTGCCCTTCCCTCCCGGCACCATGCCCCACTTCATTACCTACTGGGACACCGACTACGAATACGCTCTGAACAACGTAGCTCCGCAGTTTGGCGGAGGGACGGAGGTCTGGCGCCTGCTGGCTCCAGGTGTACCAGTCAAGAGTTTCTTTCCCCGGCAGCCATCCGCACCCATCGACGGAGGGCCGGTCAAGAACGCGCAGCTCATCTCCAGGCGTGAGGGCAATCTGCGCATTGTGGAAGCCGCTATCCCATGGACGGAAATACCCGAGGTTCACCGGCGCGTGATGATGGGCGGGACAGTGAAGTTCACCTGCCGCGTGAATGACAACAAGGGCGAAGCAAGGGAACTTGCGACAGGACGTTCGGTGTCGAAGGAAAACTCCAAGACCTTCCACGACTCATGGCAGACGCACTGGGCCAATGAGATTGAGTTCGGGGTGGAGAAGTAGATGCGTTTCCGGGAATGCCATCAGCATCGTCCCCACAAATTTGTCATCTCGACCGAAGCAGCGTCGCCGCGTAGTGGAAAGGCCTGCTCCTGCCTATGTCTAAGGCGCCACAGCCGGGTGGCCCATCCTTTGCGGCTTTTCGCAAAGGGTGGGGTGCCCCTGCCCATTCCACGGGATGACCAAAACACTTCAGACCCCGTGCATGAGCGGTAGCGGTCGCGCTACGCGCGATACCCCACCCTTTCACAAAAGACGTGAAAGGATGGGCCACCCGATCGTCGCACCACATGCAACATAAGCAGAAACGAATCGTCTACCGCACATCCCTGGACATCGACGGTGGCAGCTCTGCCGCTCCCCAACTGCTAGGGCGGGCGGACATCGTCAGCCGCAACACGCCACCCCGCATCAACTCCTCGTGTGTGAACCATGCACGGTTGTAAGGCTTTCCATTCCAGGTTGCGCCGGCTACATACGGCTTGTCTATCGCGTTGCCTTCCGTCTTGACTGTGAATTCGTGCCCGTTGGCCAGGTGAATCGTCACGCGCTGGAACGCAGGACTGCCGATCAGGTACACATCCTGCGCGGCGTTCGGATAAAAACCCATCTTGCCGAATACATACCAGGACGACATCGCACCAGAGTCGTCGTTCCCCGGAAGCCCCTTCGGCCCGGTGTGATAGTTCTTCGCCAGGATGGAGCGGATACGCGTTTGCGTAAGACTCGGCCGCCCCGCCCAAAGATAGAGATACGGCGCGAGGAACCCTGGTTCGTTGCCTACGTCATACCTGCCGGGCACATCGAAAAACGACTCCATGCGCTTGACGAAGGTATCGCGGCCGCCGCTCGCCTGGATCAGGCCGGCGACGTCCTGCGGAACAAACGTGGAATATGTCCATGAATTGCCTTCGTAGAAGGAATCGCTGCCCCATGTGCCCGTGAGCAGCGGATCGAACTTCGCTTTCCAGCTTCCATCGCGATGACGCGGCCAGACAAAGCCGTTGAAACCCTGGTCGGTTGCGGCTGTGTCCCACAGGTTCTTCCAGTTCCCCGCGCGCTTGCTGTACTTCACGAAATCCGACTGCTTCCCCAGGCCCTTCGCCATCAAGGCAATGGCATAGTCGTCGGCCGCATATTCCATGTGCTTGGAAGCCGGGCGGTCCGTGCCTTCGATCGTCAGGTAGCCGAGCCTCTTCCAGTCATCGAGATCGCCGCGGCCTTCCTTCAATGGCTGAGGCGAAACAACTTCCGCATCATGCACGACCGCCTGATAGGCCATATTCCAATCAACACCGGGAAGCTGTTTCACATAGCCGTCGGCGATGGTCATGTCCGCATCGCTGCCGCCCTGGACGCGTCCGTTGTAGTTCCCGCTGCGAGCGTCAGGGAGCCATCCTTCATGGCGATACAGATCCACGAGACCACGCACGATTCCGCTTTCACGATCCTGTGCGATGAGCGTGAGAAGCGGACTGGAGGTGCGGAACGTATCCCAGATCGCATAGAAGTCGTCGTACATAGGCTCGCTCGACTGGAAGAGAGGATTCTCTCCCGTGCGGTCGCTGGGCATCAGCATCGAGTGGTAGACAGCTGTATAGAACTGCTGCCGGTCCGCTTCGCTCGCACCTTCAATCTCCACCGCCGACAGGGCTTTCTCCCACACCCGCTCCGCGGCCGCGCGCGTCGCATCGAGATCGAAGGCCGGAATTTCCGTGTCTGCGTTGTGCTTTGCCTGTTCCAGGCTGATGAACGAAATGCCGATCTTCATCTGCACCCGCTCGCCGGCATGCGTGTGAAAGCGAAACCATGCTCCGGTATCACTCTTTTGTTGCACTGCTTCAGATTTCGAGCCGGGTTGAAGCTGCCCATCTCGCCATGTACCCGCGCTCAAGGCCGGCGTATCCGTCCTGGCGTAGAAGTAGACCGTGTAGTTGCTCGTCTGGAAGTTCCAGCCTCCGGTAATCGTGCTCGTGCCCTCAATCTCCTGTGGAGAAAGCACGCGCACCGACGAGGAGACCAGACGCTGATCTTCCTGCTGATTGGCATAGGAGCTGAGCAGGTGGCCGGCATCGATCAGCAGGTTCGCCTCGGTTGAGGCGGGATAGGTGAAGCGGTAGATCGCGGACCGCCTTGCGCTCGCGAGCTCGACGCGAACGTGATAGCGCGTCAAGTCGACCGAGTAAAAGCCTGCGGAAGCATGCTCGTCCGCGCGGGCGGAGCCATGATCGCCTGGCGCGATCGCACCGACCGTGGGCTGGACCAGCACGTTGCCATACTTCGCGCCTCCGCCTGTCCCACTGACGTGCATCTGGCTGAAGCCATTGATCCGCTGATCAGGAGTCCATCCCGCGTTGGCGGTGTTGTCTCCCGTGTCGGGGCCTGCCTTGAGCATGCCGAACGGAAGCGTCGCACCCGGGAAGGTGTTGCCGCCTCCATCCGCTCCAAGGAGCGGGTCGACGAAGCGGACATGCTGCGCCTGGGCGGCCCCCAGGAAGAAAAGACCGGTGAGCAGGCAGGGTAGAAGGACAAATCTCGGCATCGTTTTTGTATGGCTGAATCGCAATCTTGGGGTCCTGGAGAAGGTCTGGAAGCGCAGTGTGGAAACGATACTACATCGCAGCACGGATTAGCGACACGTGCACTGCTGCATGTCTTATTTACTTCACTGAATGCTCAAGGCTATGATGGAAATCTCATAGTGGAAGCGTTCCCACGTGTCCCCAGGAAATCGGGCCGCCGTTCCTCCAGGGCGGAACGGCTTTCGGAGTAAAGTGAACGAATGCTGCGACGAGATTTCCTTTCCGCTTCTCCCATGGCGTTTGCGCTGGCTGCTCAAAGCGTGGGCGGATCCGCGATACCTGTAGGTCGAAGCATCCTCGACTACGGTGCGAAGCCTGATGGCGGAACTCTGAACACCAGGTCCATTCAGCGAGCCATCGAGGATGCCTTTCGCGCCGGAGGAGGACTCGTCTATGTCCCTCCCGGAACCTTCCTGACGGGCGGACTTGAACTCAAGAGCCGGGTCACGCTGTACCTGGAAGCAGGTGCGGTGCTTCTCGGCAGCCCGTCCATCAAGGACTACACCTATTTCCCCGGACCTCCGGAAAAGGGCGATGCGAACGGGCACCATCTGCTTTTCGCCCGCAAGGCGGACGATATCAGCGTCTGCGGGCTGGGGACGATCAACGGCCAGGGTGAAGCTTACCGCCGCAATGTGCATCGCGCGCCAGTGAAGCCTGAGGATATGTGGAAGGATGTCGTCACCTTCGACTACGCACCCGTCGACAATCTTCGGCCCTCGCCCATGCTGGAGTTTGCGGAGTGCCGTAACGTCCGCATCAGCGGCGTGACGCTGATGAATGCCTCCGGCTGGACTCTGCGTCCGGTGGCGTGTGAAACCGTCGTCATCGACGGCATACGCATACGCAATCCGAATTACGGCACGAACACGGATGGCCTGGACATCACGGCCTGCCGCAACGTTTTCGTATCCAACTGCGATATCGCGACCGGCGACGATGCCATCCGCATCAAGAGCGAGAACCCTTACGGCACTGTTCTTCCCACGAAAAACGTCACCATCACCAATTGTGTTCTCACCACCTCCTGCAATGGCCTCAAGCTTGGCACGGCGACCTTCGGCGCATTCGAGAACATCGTCTTCAGCAACTCGGTCATCTACAACGACGCCAACAGCCCTCTCAATACGCACGTGATCGGCGGCATCAATGTTGAGATGGTCGATGGCGGCAGCATAGATGGTATCGCCGTCTCGAACATCCGTATGCAGAACGTGCGCACGCCTATCTTTGTGCGCCTGGGGCAGAGAACAAAAGGGCAGAACACATTCCTGCGCAATGTGTCCATCGAAGGCATCGATGCCGATGGCGCCGTGGTCACCAACTCCATTACCGGCGTTCCCGGTCTCCGGCCGCGGGACATTTCCATCAGCAATTGCCGCTTCCGCACGGTTGAAGGCGGCGCAGCAGAGTGGAGAGAGCGGCTGATTCCGGAAGCCGCCAATCTCTATCCTGAGTCGCGCATGATGGGTCGGCTGCCTGCGTATGGCTTGTATGTGCGCCATGCGGACCGCATTCGGCTTCGCGACCTGGAGTTCATTACCGGGAAGCCGGATGCCCGGCCCGCAATCGTTAGCGACGATGTGGAGGACATCATCCTTTCCGGTCTGGAAATGTCCGCTCCTGCAGGCAACGCTCCGCTGATCGATCTGAGAACCACACGCCGCGCTTTTCTGACAGGTATGCGCGCCCCGGACACCGCGCGGGTATTTGCAGAAGTCAGCGGCGCGGGCTCACGCAACATCGTCATGCAGGGCAATCATCACCCTGCCGGCCAGATACCCGTGCAATACAGCAACGGCGCCACCGCGGATTCTTCGAAAGCGGATCAGGGCGTCAGGGAGTTTTGATGTTGAATCGCAGAGAGTTGCTTGGCGGCCTGCTCGCCACCGGTGCAGGAATGCGGTTGAAGCCGGTTCTGGCGGCAGCGCAAACAATGCTGCCATCTCAGGCCGCTTCCGGCCATTCCTATAACATTGGCGTTTCGTATTACCCGGAACAGTGGCCGCAGGAACAGGTCGCAGAAGACTTTGCCCGGATGCAGTCGCTGGGTGTGAACACCGTGCGCATGGGCGAATTCGCATGGTCATCGATTCAGCCTGCGCCGCAGGTGTTTCACTTCGAGTGGCTCGATCGAGCCATCGCGCTGGCGGAAAAGAACGGCATCCGCGTGATCCTCGGAACGCCTACTGCTTCCGTGCCGCCATGGCTCTACAAGCTGCATCCCGGCGTGCTGAGCGGGAACGAGAAAGGGCCTTATACCTATGGCGGACGCAAAGGCTTCGCCCTGGACAGCCCTGCCATGCAGCAGGCCGCCACTGCGATCATCACCCGGCTTGCCGCACGCTATGGCAACCGGTCTTCCGTGATCGGATGGCAGCTCAGCAATGAGCCTGGCCACCCTCCCATCAACTTCGATCCCGCTTCCCTGCTTGCCTTTCGGGCATGGCTGAAAAACCGGTATGGCACGCTCGAAAAGCTCAACGCTTCGTGGAGCGGCGGTTTCTGGAGCCTCGACTACGACGCCTGGGACGAGATTGTCTTTCCCACCAATCCCACGGAGGGCGGCTGGAACCCCGGCATCAAGCTCGACTATCGCCGCTTCTTTTCCGACTCATTCCTGCGATGGCTTCGCTTCGAAGCGAAGCTGCTTCGCACCCACATCCGCAATCAATTCATCTACACCAACTGGCCGGAGGTCGCATGGTCGGTCGACATCTTCAAGTCGGCCAGCATCGTCGACGCCACGGCGTGGGATAACTACGGTGCAACGCCCGGCACTACCGACTTTCACAACGTGCTGCACACGGCTTTCAATCATGACCTGTGCCGCGCCTCTCGCGCCGATCAGCAGTTCTTTATTTCGGAGCAGCCGAGCCAGCCCTCTGCGGACACCGATACCCGCGCGATCCGCCTCGCCACCTGGACCGACGTCGCCTATGGCGCCAGCGGCACGCTCTTCTTCGAATGGCGTCCACCACTTAATGGCACTGAAATGGCTTACGTTTCGGTCCTCGAATCCGACGGCTCGTTCGGTGCCTCCGCCCCTGTGCTGCGGGAGACATTCCAGGAAATCTCCGCACTCTATCCCCGGCTGGCTTCAACAAAAACCGTAGCCGACCTCGCGCTGATCTACAGCTATGAGAACTCGTGGGACCAGGGCTTCCGCGTGCGTGAAGGAAGCGGTGTAGGCGCAGGCTACGACAACGTCGCCGACCGCTACTACACCGGTTTGAAATCACTGAAGAGAAACGTGGATGTCGTTCCCGAAAGCCGCGACCTGCAACCCTATCGCATGGTTGTCGCGCCAGGGTTGCGGATTGTTTCCGATGAACAGGCAGCGGCAATCAGCGCATGGGTGAATGCCGGCGGCATCCTGGTGCTGGACCACAAGGCAGGAACACGCAGCCCCGATGGAAGACTGCGGCCACTGATGGAGCCGGGAGTCTTCGCGAAGATCGCAGGTCTCCATGTTCCGGCCATGGAACAGGCGCGCTCGGGCGGCATCACCGTTTCTTTCGACGGAAGCACAAAACTCTTTGAGATTGCCGACAGTTCCACGATCCAGATGCAGGATGGCGAAGTGCTTGCGACCTACCATGGCCGTGCGCTGGACAATAAGCCGGCAATCACCCTACATGCCTTCGGGCGCGGCTTCGTTGTCTACGTGTCCTTTACATGCAAGGACGATCTTTTCTTCGACGAACTCTTCACGCACTTGGGCCAGCGCTTCCACATTCAGCCGCTGCTCGACGTTCCAAAGGGAGTGGATGTGGTGAGCCGGACCAATAGTTCCAGCGAGTACCTTTTCCTGCTCAACAACACGACGCAGTCGTTGGAGGTCCCTCTTCCCGCCGGTATGCGCAGCCTGTTGCCGGTTGGAGGCAATGCGCGGAAGATTCGCCTGGACGCGCTAGACGTAGCGATCCTGGAACGTCCGACCACCTGACAATCTCACCGCCGACACGCACGGCACCCATCACCTTTTCGCTGTGGCCTTTGCTTTTCTTGTTGTCATCCCCGTAGGGGATCTGCTGTTCGTTTATGTACCCACAACTCTTTCATCTCGACCTGAGTGAAGCGTAGGGCTGAAAGCCCTCTCCACCTTTTTGGCCTCTACATGGGGCTTCGCCCCATGCTGGTATGGAGCGCGCCGTTGGCGCTTAGATCTGTGGCGCTCGTTGAATCTCTCGAAACGTAGAAAACGCCTTTCCATCTGAAATGGCTCGAACACAGTCTCTTCGCTGTACAACTTGGGAGCCGCGTTAGAACATGTCCAGGTTCTGCCGCAGATCAAGCGCCTCCGATGACTGGCCGACGAAGATGGTGAAAGCGCCTGGATCCAGCTTCCATCCTTTGCCCTCCACGTCGTAGTACTCAAAAGCCCGGCGATCGAGATGCAGCACAACATGCTGTTCGGCGCCCGGGCGAAGGTGCACCTTCGCAAACTGCTTCAGCTCGATCACGGGACGCTTGACCTTCGCGGATGGATCGCTGACATATACCTGTGCCACCGTTGCGCCTTCACGAGTACCCGTGTTGCGCACATCGAATGCGACTTCAACATCCTCACCGGACAAACGCTTCACCACGGGATGAGCGAAGGAAAACTTGGTGTATGACAGCCCGAACCCAAAGGGGAACAGCGGCTGCTTCTTCATCGAGGTGTAGTAGCGGTAGCCGACGTTGAGGCCTTCCGTGTAGTGCGAGTCGCGCCCACCATTTTCTTCATAGTACGAACCCGACGTGGGGTTGTCGGCCAGCGTCCGATCCCAGGTGAACGGGAGATGTCCTTCCGGCGAGCGTTCTCCGAAGACAATCTCCGCGAGAGCGCGCGCGCCTTCCTGCCCCGGATAGTAGTTGTGCAGCAGGCTGGGAACCGCGGCCAGCCACGGCTTGGTTTCCACCGCGCCTCCAGCGGTAACCGCAACGATGGTTCGAGGGCACAGCGCGGCGACCGCGGACACCAGTTGGTTCTGCATCCCCGGCATCGTGTAGCTGCGATCGAAGCCCTCGCTTTCCGTGGTGGCATCGAAGCCCACCGTGACCAGCGCGGCATCGGCAGTCTTCAGAATGTCCTTCGACGCCTGGCTCAACAGCTCGGATTCAGCGGCGATGGCAAGCGTGATGTGAGGTTCGGCAGAACGTGTCTCGTACTCAAACTCCACGGTCGCGGGATGCTGCGCAGTGAGCGTGACGACGCCTTCATTGCTGAGCCTGCTGCCGCGGGACGGCTTGTGCGCCATCACTTCATGACCGTCGATCGACAGGTGAAATTCATCGCCATCGCCAGAGTCTCCGGCAACGACATACTCGCCCGTCGTGGACGGAAGGAACTGCCCTTTCCAGCGGTAGTACGTGGTTGTTTTCGTCTCCGCGCCGGTAACGCGGCCATCGCGTGGCCAGCGATTGATCTGTTTCACATCATGGGTCACGACAGACGCCGCATCGCGGCTGCCGGATCTCGTTTCCAGCGTCATGTTCTGAAACGTTGTGTGACCGGCGAGATCACGGACTGCCGGAATACCGGGAACGTACATCACCTTCGTGCGGTTCCCCAGATACGAAGCAAACGCCGCAACAAAGCTCTGCGCTTCAAAGGGAGTGGCGTGTGAGCTGCCGCCACCGCCGGGAACCGCGGCCGCGGCTTCCGGACCGACAATCGCCAGGACCTTGGTCTTTGCGCTATCCAGCGGCAGGAGGTTGCCTTCATTCTTCAACAGCGTGATGCTGTGGCGAGCTTCTTCCAGAGCCGTATGATCGCTCGCGAGGTTGTAGAGCGGAATGGAAGCGTCGGTCTGATCGCGGTCCAGCCATCCAAAGCGCGCGGCTGTGATGAGAATGTGGCGCACCTTCTCATCAATGGTCTCGATCTTGACCCGCCCATCCTTCAGTGCGGCCTTCAGGGTCGCAGGCGTCATCAGCTTGGCATACGGCATCTCGAGATCGAGACCCTTGTTCGCCGCGGCGACACCATCGTAGGTAGCGTCCCAGTCCGACATCAGAACGCCCTGAAAGCCCCAGTCCTTGCGCAGAATGTCGACGTTCAGGTGGCCGTTCTGCGTGGAGTGCTCGCCGTTGACGAGGTTGTAGCTGTCCATGACAGCGCCGACATGTCCCTGCTTCACCGCTGCTTCAAATGCCGGAAGGTAGAGCTCGCGCAAGGTGCGTTCGTCAATCACCGCGTTGATGTTGTGCCGATCGAACTCCGAGTTGTTGGCATCGAAATGCTTCACCGTCGCCGATACACCCTTGCTCTGCACGCCCTGGATGTAGCCCACCGCGATGCGGCCTGCAAGGTATGGATCTTCGCCGAAGTATTCCATGTTGCGGCCGTTCACCGGCGAGCGATAGATGTTGACGCCGGGCGCAAGCAGGTAGTTCACGCCGCGCGCGCGAGCATCCGCTCCCAGCGCCGCGCCAACCTGCCCGGCGAGGTCAGTATCCCAGCTCGCGGCCAGTGCCACACCGGCGGTGTACGCGGTGGTGGGACCAAAGGTCCGAACGCCCACCGGGCCGTCGGACATCTTCATTCTCTTGAGACCGATGGATGGAATGGCGGGAATGAAGAAGGCGTCTTCGCCGCCAATCAACGTGAGCTTGTCATCCAGCGACATGCCGGCCACCATCTTGTCCACCCGCTGCACGATGGCAGGACTTACCGGGACAGGAGCCTGGGACCACAGGCTGACAGTGCACGCAAACACAAGGGCAGGTACGACAGCGATCTTGCGGATAACGGAATTCATGAAAGCTCCAGACATCGATCTTGTTTCTTAGGAATACTCGTCGCTCAAGCGGTTTTGATCAAGTGTTTCGATGAAACGTGTGTTGCCATGTTGTTTCTCTCGCCTCCCACAAATCTGTCATCTCGACCGGAGCGAAGAGACCTGCTTTCCTCCTGTCTATGTCTGGGTAGAAGAGGACGCGCTTTGAAGGGGCGGGGCTTCAGCCCCGCCATAGGGTGGCAATTTGAATGGGCTTCAGCCCCTGAGGGCGTGCGTGAGGAGAGCAGGAAGGCGTCCCTCAGCGGCTAAAACCGCGTCGCTATTGTTGCCCTTAACGGCGGGACTGAAGCCCCGCCCCTTCAAAGCAAAACCCTTACGAGCCCGCACGCAGAAGCAGCACTTCATGCTTCTTCAAATCGAACCTTCCGCCCTCGCCATTCACCGTGACATCCTTCGCGCCCCAAAGATCGCGCAGCTGTGGCGGGGTCTTGTAACCGAGCTTGTGGAGAATCGAATCCAGCGCGACGCCATGCAGCGGAACATCCCCGCGGTTGAAGATCGCAATGGCCTTCCCGCCATTTGCGAGAGGTTTCGTCCAGACCTCCAGCGGACCTTCCGCAAACGCCCTGTCCCCCTGGACGTACGCGGGATCCTGATCGATGGCGATCACGTCACGGTTACCGAGAATGGCAAGCGTCTGCGCGTCCATGTGGCCGAGATCGTTGCCCGCGATCAGCGGCGCCGCGAGCATCGCCCACAAGGTGAAGTGCGTCCTGTTTTCTTCCAACGACATCTTCCCATTGCCCACCTCCAGCATGTCGGGATCGTTCCAGTGACCGGCGCCGGCGAAGCGCGAGAGGCCGGCCTGCTGGAATCCGATGTCTGCCATGCGTTCGTAGGTCGCATGAATGTCGCCGGTCGTGCGCCACAAATTGGCGCCGACGCTAGGCCCCCATGTCCACACATCGTCCAGACCGTACTGGCACAGGCTGTAGACGATGGGCCGTCCGGCTTTCCTGAGCGCGACGTTCATGGTTTGATAGGCTGCGCGCATCATCCTGTACTGCGCTCCAATATCGTTGGGCGCCGCCTGCTGCATGACCTTGCCATAGCTGCACAGATCGTATTTCAGGAAGTCGATGCCCCAGGCCGCATAGGTCTTCGCGTCCTGCTCCTCATGGCCGAGGCTGCCTTCGAAATGCGCGCATGTCTGCGCTCCCGGCGAGGAATAAATGCCCAGCTTCAAACCTTTGCTATGAACATAGTCGGCCAGCGCCTTCATGTCGGGAAACTTTTCGTTCGACCGGATGTTTCCCGCCGCATCACGCGTTCCTTCCCAACTGTCGTCGATGTTGACGTAGATGTAGCCGGCATCGCGCAGTCCTGTGCTCACCAGCGCATCCGCAGCCGCGCGAACCGCCTTGTCATCCACTTTCTGAAAGAAGAAGTTCCAACTGTTCCAACCCATCGGCGGCGGTGGCTGGGCCGGAGCCTGCTCACCGGTCAGCACGGAATACCATAGACGCGCCATCTTCGCGTAGCCCTGCACCGTGGGATGAACCAGATCACCGGACAGATCCGTGGGCAGAGTGAAGACGCCATGCATGTCCGCGAACTCGATCTTGTGGTTGCGAGCCTTTTCACGCTCCACGATCCCCGGGAGCACGGCGTTGTACGCGGCTACATCCGCATCGCGTGCTTCGCTCTTCCTGATGGGTGGAACGCTGGCTAAAACAACGGCAGCATCCGGGTTCTGCTCGAAGATGCTGCTCACGAGTTTCTCCATCGTGTGCTGCATCGTCTCGGTTGGCGTGATGCCAAGAATGTCGTTGGTGCCGAGCATCACCAGCACCACGTCGGGCGCATTGTTCAGCATCGACGTCTTGATCGGCAGCGCGGTGTGCTGTTCGGTGGTGCCGCCATTCAACAACATGCCGATCCGGGCGCTTCCGTAGCCCTCATGCTTCGGGTTCTCCATGCCGGTGGAGAAGCCTGTCTCGTTGGCGGGCTCGCCATTGTCTTCCTTGCCTACAAACGTCACTGAATAGCCGCCGGCCTTCAGCAGGTCATCGAGCGGTTTGCGATATCCCCCGGTGACGAACTTGCCCTCGGTGATGGAGTCGCCCACCGGCATGATCTTCACCGTAGTCCCTTTTCTGAGGAGACCGGGCCGTGCAACAGACTGAACAACGGACTGGGCGAATGTTTGCGCGCAGCAGGAAACACCCAGCAGCGCGGCAACGGAAAGCTTCCTGAGCGACGACAGCGAGAGCACTGACATGAATGAAAACCTACATGAACATGTGAAGTTGCAAGGGGGAAACGGTCATCTCTTCGTTTTGCTTACGGGCACGGGTTCAGCCGTGCCGTAAGAAGCGAAAGAGACTGGGCTTTAGCCCCTGAGGCTACCCGTTTCGATGCCGCCAATTTCGCGTCCTTCACCTCGAATCATCGACGCAGGATGAAGAAGGGTACCTCAGCGGCTAAAGCCGAAGACCAGAAGCTGACGGCTACGGCACGGGTAAACCAGTGCCCTTAAGCAAGACGATTCGACCAGATTCGCGCGCTTTTATCCTTATCTGAACGCAAGATAACCACATCATCGAATTCACTCCTAGAACTTGAAGAGGCCCCACTGACTCGGATTCAGGCGCGCTTCACTCGGCACGTCGGCAGTCATGGAATCCCATTTGTTGTGCCAATAGATACGCGCTCTCGCCCGCAGCCCATCGCTCAGGACAAACCCCACATCGCCGCGCAGCGTCTTGCCCACGGGGTCTTTCAAGCCAAGCACACTTAGTGGGACGGAGAACTCATAGTTCCCTCCATTGGCGCCCACCTCAACATACTTGCTGACATCCTGAACATCATCGAAGGTCACCTCGCCCACAGGAGACGCGAATGTCTGACGGTTGCCGCCCGCCGCTGCTTTCTGGCGGTACAACACAGCCAGCACATTGCCATTGCGCCTGGTGACAAAGAGACGCATATCTCCCACGTCCGGTCTCCTGTCATCGCTGCTGCCGCTTGTTCGCAGCATAAGGTCCAGACCGCCGCCCTGCGTGAAGGCGAAGGGAAACTCCGTGGCCGAATTACGCAGCATCTCCTTTTGATCGGTCTTGTAGGCAACCACGAGCTTGTCTCCATCCACGGCCAGTTGGAAGGAGTTCTTCGCGTTGATCGGAGCCCATCCCTTTGCGGGCCATTCACTGAGATCGCCATCAATGGTCGCATGAATGCGCGGCACGGCAACCTCGTCGCGCATGATGCGCGAGGAAGCGGCTTCGGCTCGTGCAGGCGCCGCATCCGCGATCATCTTTGCGGTCACTTCAACCTTGCCCAGGTCGACGCGCTGGACGGTATCCAAGCCATCCAGACGCACAATGGATGTGTGCCACTTGCCGACGGCGAGGTAGACATTGCCATCGTCGAGCCCGAACATGAACGGCCAGAAGTGCTCCGCGTCAAAGCTGGTGCCCTCAATGGCCATGCCCAACTTCTGTTCGGGATACGGCCAGAACGGGGCCACTCTCGTATCCGCACCCAGTGTTGTCACCAGGATGCCGTCCACGGAATACACATAGATCTCACCCATGTAGGAATAACGCGCGACCATGTAGCCCGCATCGCCACGCGCACTCTTCACCGGGTATCCCAGCATGCGTTTCGGAGTTTCAATCTCGCCCGGCCCTTCAGGCGGTATCTTGCTGTCGCGAGTCGCCAGCGTCCAGCGCTGCTTGCCGTCTTTGAAGCCTGTGAAGTCGGCAACGAACCAGCCGTCTGGACTCATCGCCACATCGCCTTCAGCAGCAGTTGATGAAACCTTCTGCAGCCGGCGCGGATCGTAGCGCGGCACGCCGTTCGCATCCACTTCGGCCACCGGCAAGTGATACGGGCCGGCGCTGATCACCGATAGGTCCGGCTGGAAGACAACTCCCGCAGCCCCATGGCCATTCGTCTGGAAGAACTCGACTTCATCGGCTTGCACCGCGTGATCATGGTTGCGGTCTGTCCAGGTGAAGAAGATGTTGTTGACCGGACCCGCGGGTATCTTCCGCTTGATCTCAGGCTCATCGAGCGTGGGCCAATGATGCACGCCGCTGCCTACCCACCCGGCCGAGGCGATGGGACGGCACACGCCGTTCTCCAGAACCCACAACGTGGTGACCGTCGACTGGTTGTACCAGTAGGTGTTGTACGAATCGGTGAAGTACTGGTGCCCTTGAAAGTAGAAGGTCTCACCGGGAGCGATGCCGCCGTGGGAACCTACCGGGATCATGTCGGTAGGAAAGAAGATCGGTTTGGTGGGATAGCCGCCGTAGCTGATCACATCATTCAGCGGATCGGGATAGCGGTAGCGCACCGCGGCCAGTTTCGAATCGCCGGTCTTCAGGTCGACCTTGAACTCCAGCAGACCCATGCTTCCCGGATTGCCGATCGACGGATAGTAGGCACGGCTTTTATCCTTCGGATCAACGAAGCCACCGCCGCCATACTGCGTAGGCCCATACCAGGCATTCAGGAAGCGGCCCGTCTTCGCATTCCAGCGGCTGATCCTCTTGGGAAGATAGTCTTCTTCGGCCACCCACAGCACGCCGTTCGAGTCCACGCACAT
>DASYEV010000220.1:0-13149 GCA_036498835.1 Acidobacteriaceae bacterium
CGCTGCTCCTGTCGCACCCCGCGTGGGCCAGGCCGCAAGCGGAGGTGGCGAAATTGGCAGACGCACTAGCTTGAGGTGCTAGCGCCGCAAGGCATAGGGGTTCAAGTCCCCTCCTCCGCACCAAATCCTTGAAATTAGCAAAATAGATAGGCCAGCCGGCACCGGCTGGCCTTCTCGTTAGTCGGTATGGATGTCGCTAAACATGTTCATGGGCGACTCCCGAAAGTTTTGCTCTTGTAAATCCGGAAGCGACGGCGCGAAGATGAAGGAGTTGAGGACACTATCTGTGGATAGGGATCTGGTCATTTCGAAGCTTCGGCATCACGCTCCTGAACTCAAGGAAGCGGGTCTCGTTCATCTGCGCGTGTTCGGTTCGGTGGCAAGAGGCGAAGCGACAAGCGAATCCGATGTCGACCTGATGGGTGAATTCGACAAATCACAGAGAATGACCCTTGTGAGAGTGGGAAGCCTGGAAAGCCGCTTGACAGATCTGCTTGGGGTGAAAGTTGATCTATCGTCCTCGGAGTGGATGAAAGATCCTGTTCGCCAACAGGCTCTGCGCGAGGCTGTGCTCGCCTTTTAGGAACGCATACACACACTTTCCCCAGTCTGCCAGTGTCACACACGGACAGAATCGTTTTGCTTAAGGACACTGATTCACCCGTGCCGCACACGATGTTCACCGGCACACGCCTTCAGGCGCTTCAGTTCACTGTCTTATGACCTGAAGGAAAAGCGATTGTGCGCGGGTGTGCTTCGCCTGAGACATGGGCGGGGCAGAAGCAGATCTCTCCGCTACGCTGCGCTCCGGTCGAGATGACAGAGCCGTGGGATGTGAGCAAACAGCAGATCCCCTGCGGGGATGACAAAAAGAAAGGCAAAGGCCGCGGCCTTCACTATTTCCTGGAGATAGATGCGGCTGCCTCTTGCCTGTGGACTGAACCCGTAGGAACTTCCTCCCCAACTGTGAGATGACGGCTCCAATCAATCGCACCTGCCCCGCGGAGATAGATGTTGCTGGTCTTCATGCCACTGATGCGATATGCAGCGGTCGATGACGCCACTACTTCAACGCTGTCTACAAGACTATTGCTTACGTTGTTGAGCCACAGCCGAGCTGCGCGGTTCTTCGTCTGGCCATCGAGAGACAAGCGCAGTTCCTCGGCATCATCCGCAACGATCTCTGCGCGCATCTCGTCGGCAGGCAGCGAGAAGCGGACATCCTGCGCGCGCAGGCCACTGACATGGCGAAGAAATAGACCTGATGCCGGCAACTCACCAAACATCGTGGGTTGCGGATAGGCCTTGGGCTGCTCGGGGATGTCGCCCACGGTGGATTTCCCTGCACGCGCGGCCGCGGCCTGGATGGAGATGTGGCTCAAGGTGATGTCTTCGACCGGCGAGCCCGGCAGGCCCGCGATCACGCTGGGCAGTTTTGCTCCCGTCGCGATGATGTTGTTGATGCGGATTCCGCGAAGCAGGCCCGGCCCCTTCCCTGCCGCGCAGCGGTCCCGGTCACCGCGAATGATGGCAATCGGTGTGCCCACATCCTGCATGGTGATATTGGAGACGACGATGTCCTCCACCGCGCCCTCGTCTACGGTGTAGAAGGCAAGACCGGGGTTGCCGTGGCGCATGCCCGCACCGCCCTGAAAGATGCAGTTGGACACGGCGATGTGGCGAAAGTCGCCACAGCTTTCCGTACCGCACTTGAAATGAATACTGGCGGTACGCAGAACGCAGTTGGTAACCGTCACGTATTCTGTTGCGCCACGTTCTCCAAGTGCGCCACTGGCTTTAAGGCAGAGGCTGTCATCGGCGGATTCGACATAGCAATTGCTGATACGCACGTGACGGCAGCAATCAGGGTCGATGCCGTCAGCGTGCCCGGTGAGAATGGTCACGTTGTCGATGTCGACGAAGTCGCAACCCAACATGCTGATGTTGTAGTTGGCCGCGTTCCGCAAGGTGATGCCGTGCAGGCTGACGTACTTGCAGCGCCGCAAGGCAATCGGCTTTGGGCCGCCACCCTTCACACCACGGTCGCATTCGAGGATGCCTTCGCCGTAGATGGCAATGTGCTCCACGTTGTCACCGGAGAAAAGCGCTACATGAAAGTCCGAGGTCGCCTGGTTCGCGCCGGGGTCGTATGGCAGTTTTTCAGGAGGCAGAAACTCGGAGTTGTCGGGGCTCATGGCAAGCACCGCGCCGTTGTCCAGCCAGACTGAGACATTCGAGCGCAGCAACAGCGTGCCTGAAACATAATGTCCGGATGGAATGAAGACAGTGCCTCCGCCGCGAGTCTGTGCCTCATCCAGAGCGCGTTGCAAGCGCTTCGTGTCGCTAGCTTCGCCGGATTGGCGCGGGCCGGGAGTGAAGAAAGGTGTGGCTCGCTGCGCTTCCGGTAACGGGCTTTGCGCTGCACCTGCGAACCACCCACCCGGCGCTGCGGATATACCAAGGCCTGCAAACTTCAGGGCCTGCCTACGATTCACAAAATTCAAAGCCACGCGTTCTCCAAACAAAAGGCGGATCGAACAACCAGAAAATCCAGACACTTGGATGGGCCTGGCGAAGTTGCTGCATATCATCGTCGGATGATGAAACGATGCAGCGCTGAAGGCGCGTTCTATACCAGCCTGGGGCGGAGCCCCAGGTAGCGTGGCAGTAAAAGACTGAGGGCTGAAGGCCCGACCTATGTGGCGCCACGATAGATCGGGCCTTCAGCCCTCCGTGCGTTGGGTGAATGGATAACCCAGGGCTGCGCCCTGGGCTGGTATAGGGCGCGCCCTTGGCGCTTGGCGCCGTACCCGTTTCAACTTTCTTAGACATGCAACAGCTTTCACGCACACACGAAAGTTCCAGCCCTTCAAAGCACGACCGTTGTTCAGAGGTTCCTAGAAGCGGACGTGGGCAGAGACCTGCATGGTGCGGCTTTCCCCGGCCTGCGAGGTGATGAGGCCGAAGGACGAGCTGGTGGGCGTCAGGTTAGGGTTGCTGAAGACCGGATGATTGAAGAGGTTGAAAGCCTCGATGCGGAGCTCGCCGGTGATGCGGTCGTGATAGCTGACCTGGCGGGCGAGCGATGCATCGAGGTTGTTGGTCTTGTCGCCACGCCAGCGGCCGTCCGTGGTGTGGAAGGTGCGGATATTGCCTGTAGGCTGGTCCCCGGAGACGCGGTCGAACTGGTTGATGTCGAACGCAGGCTTGTTCGTTTCGCGAGTGTTGAGGTTAAGCGGGCCGCCGAGATAGACCACGTTCCCCCAACCGAGCGGTGGCCCCGACTGCAGCAGATAGGTGCCGCTGGCAGCCCAGCCCCCGAGCAGCGCATGCTTCAAATGGCCGGTAATACCATTCCCGCCAATCGAGGCGTAAGGAAGCTTGTAGGTGGACGAGACTACGAGATGGTTTGGGTAGTCCTGCGTGGAAAGATGCTTCTCATAGCTGCTTTCGCTGGGGTTCAGCAGCGAATCCTGCTCCAGCGTCTTGGACCAAGTGTAGTTGGCCATCATGGAGAAGCCGTGGGAAAGACGATGCTGGATGCGAACGTTCAGGCTGTTGTAGCTGCTGACGCCATTGCTGATGTTCTGCTCCAGCACCTGGTCCTGCGGGTATTGGGGGTATGGCACAAGGAGCTGTGCCCTCGCCACGGTAGTACCGTTCAGCGTCGTGCCCGGCAGCAGGTTGGCCAATGGATTCGCTACCGCACCCGTAAGCAACGCAATGGTGTTCGCATCGCGCGTGGGCTTGGTGCTGAGGTACTGGGCGGGAATGAAGTTGAGGTCGCGGAGTACGGGGAGCTTGATGTAATGCGCCCCGATATACGCAATCTGCATGAAGGTGTTAGCGCCGAACGCCTGCTGTACGGAACCCGACCAGCGTTCGGAGTAGGCGTTGTGGAAGTCATTGTTGAACCAGTAGATTTCCTGCCCCTGATAGGTGGAGGCGCCGAGCGATGCACCGGTTGGCGGGATAAATCCGCTGGGAAACGGATTGTTCAGGCTGGCAGCGGAAGTTACGTAATTGTCGTTAGTCGCGACATAGGGAGTAATGGAACTGAAGCCGCTGCTGTTCAACGTGCCTACATCAAGCAGCGGGAAGACGAAGATGGAAAACCCGCCTGCGACGACCGTCTTGCCGTGAAGCGATTCAGGGCTCCAGGCAAAGCCCACGCGTGGGCTCACCGTCTTCGACGGCGCATCGTAAAGCTGCGGACGGGATGAGTTCGCGTAGGTAACGCCGCCCAGCACATTGAACTGGCTGGTAGGAATCTGCGCAATCGGATGGGCATCGTAGGCTGCTGTCGCGCGAGCGGTAAGCGGAGTTGTCGCGGTTGGATCGAAACCGTTGATGGCGCGATTATGCCGCTCGTACAACGGGAAATCGTGATCGAAGCGCAGCCCAAGGTTCAACGTCAAGGTTCGGCTCAGCTTCCAGTCGTCCTGCAGGAAGATCGCCAGGTAATCGCTGTGTGTGGAGATGAAGACGTTGTTGTCATACTCGCCGGACGTCGGCAGGCCCAACAGGAGAGCCGATAGATCCTGACCGAGCGGGGCCGCGGCAGCCGTGCTGGATGCCTGGGTGAAGTTGTTGCCGAAGGTGAACTTGCCCGCGGAGTAGTTGTAGGAAATGTTCGAGATCCGGTACCGGCGGGCATCGACACCGATCTTCAACTGGTGCTGGTGCAGCACCTTGGTCACCGTGTTCAACAAGTGGTAGCTCTCGGTATAGGTGGAAGCCGCGAGATTGTTGGGATCGAAGAGGCAGGCGAAGGTCGTGGAGCTGCCCGAGTTGCAACCACTGAATTGAACGGACGGATATTCCAGCAGCGTGGTGTTGGAAATGAGACTGCCCGGGAAGCCGATTGCCGTGGGGTCCAGCCCCTGGCTTCCGGCAATGGCGTAGTTGATGTAGCGGTTCCAGTTGACCCGCGTATTGATCAGCGTCGTGGAGTTGAGGGCATAGACGTTGTCGATGCCCGAGCCCCAGTTCACGCGGTCCAGCGGATCGCCCGTCGAGATGTTGTTGAAGTAGTTGTTGGTGGTCTGTGTGCGCTGGCTGTGGCGAATGTCCATGAACATCTTGTCGCGTGAGCCGAGGTTGAAATCCACGCGGCCGAACTGGTTGTCGTACAGATCACGGCTGGGGAAGCTGGTAAAGAAATTGTGCACGCCATCCGCGCCGGCCGTGACGTTGGGCTCGGGATAGAACTTCATCAACTGCGCCGCGATGGGGTTGATCCGGGTGGAAGGAATGATGTTGCCCTGGAATGGCTTGCGGGTTACGACACCGCCCGCGACCGTCGCCGTTGCAGGATCGTAGATCTGGTACTGCGGCCCAAGGGCAAGCAGCGAGGAGAAGTCGCCCGCACGCTCCGCGTCCGTAGGTACGGTAAGGAAGCCGTTCGCAGGCTGAGAGTCGCGGATGCCTTCCCATGCCACTTCGAAGAAGAGCTTGTCGTGTCCGTTGAAGAGTTTCGGAATCCACACCGGGCCGCCGAGCGAGAGACCGTACTGGTTGTAGTGGGTATTGGCTTTGGGTGTGTGTGTGCGGTCGGCGAAGTAGCCATTCGCATTGAGCGCGGCAAACTGCGCGTAGTCATACAGCGAACCATGGAACTTGTTGGTGCCGCCCTTGGTGATCTGATTCAAAACGCCGCCACCGGAGTGGCCGTAGGCCGCATCCACCTGGAAGGCGCTGACCCCGACCGACTGCACGATGTCCTGCGGCGGGCTGTAGGCCAGCTTCAACAGATTGTCCGTATCGGGCGAGCCGTCCAGCAGGATCTCGGTGCTTTCATCGTGTGTTCCGGCAATGCCAATGGCCGCCGCGCCGGCGTTGTCAAAAGGGCGTGTCGTGCCGGGGCGGTTGGTGCTGGTGACACCCACGCCCAACTGCGCCAGGACAGCCGGAGTGCGACCGTTCTGGGGCAGGTCTTCCACTTCCCTGGTCGTGATGACCTGGCTGATAGCGGCGTTGGAAGCGTCCACGATAGGTGCGTCGGCATCGACCACAACTTCCTGGCTGACATCGCCGATCTGCAGCGTGACGTTGACCTGCGGATTGTCGCTGGCCTGAAGAAGAATGCCGACCTGTTCAAAGCTCTTGAAGTTGGGCGCTTCCACGTGCACGCGATAGCGGCCTGGAGCGAGTGACGGCGCGAAGTAGGCACCGTGCCCGTTGGTGTGGGTGCGGAAGATGGCCTGGGTATCCAGGTTCTGCACGGTGACGGTCGCGTTGGATAGCGCGCCGCCCGTGGAGTCTGCAACGACACCCGTGATGGACCCGCGGAACTCCTGCGCATGAAGCGGAGTGCCGGCGAGCGAGATCAGAACAAGCAACAGCATCGAGGCGAAAACGGTCACCGGACAAAGACGTTTCATCCGATTGTGTGGACTTTGGCTTGGCATGGCGTTCCTTTTAGCGTTTGTTGGGCGTTCGTTGAGAACGGTGGACAAAGACACAAGGGTTTCCCGGCACGCGGCAGCTCTGGCGACCGCGCCCTGGATGTCGTGACTGGGTGAAGGAAGCTATTTACGGATGACTGACGAGTAAAGCTCCTGGCCTTGCAGGCCAATGAACGTCATCTTGAGTTCGGTATCGGTGGCGTCCAGGATCGTGAAGCCGTAGTCCATATCCTTGAACTGGTCGTTGTGCGCATAGTTGGGCTGACGGAAGGCATAGGTACCCGCACCACCGCCGCCGCTGACGAAGAAGTGAACGCCGTCTTCCGGCTTCAGCTCCTGAAGGTTATGGTCGTGACCGCACAGATAAACGTCCGCGCGATTGCGAAGCACCGGAAGCAGGCGCTGGATCAGGTTCTGCTCATCGCCGCGGGTTGCCGAATAGATTTGATAGTGACCGTAGACAACCTTCCATTTCGCCTTGCTTTTGGCGAGCTCCGCATTGAGCCAGGCGATCTCCTTGTTGGGCAGCGCGGAGTCCGAAAGCTCGATGGTGTCGATGGCGAAGAACTGCACCGGGCCGGCCGTATAGGTGTAGTAGCTGGCCGGCATGCGCCAACTCTTGCTGCGCTGTGCATGGACGATCTCGGCCGCGGGACCGTCTGCCTGGATGTAGTCGTGGTTTCCAAGTGTCGCGTAGAACTGAATGCCTAGGGGGTTGTAGACATCCTCAAATTTGGCTTTCCATTGCGGATCGTCAGGCGAGTTCACACCAATGGGATAAAAGTTGTCGCCAAGCGTAAGGCCGAAGTCGAATGGCTTCCTGGTTTCGTATTGGCGCATGACGCCGGCAAGCTGCAATTGCTGTGGTGACGAGGTGCCGAAGTCTCCAAAGGCGAGCGCGTGGATGGCACGGCCTTCCGGTGCAACCGAAAATACCGGCGGCGGGGTGCGCATGAAGTTTGGCAGATTCACCTGATCGTCCCACTCCAGCCACCGGTCGCCTTCATTGAGCAAGCGCATGGCGCCGGCTTCGTCGTTTGCTTTGCGAGCAATCGCCGCACGCCGAACCGTAAGCTCCGAGACGTGTCCCCACTGCAGGCGGCGCAGCGCGGCGAGAGCCTCCAGCGACACGCCAGCATCGGGATCCTCAAGCGCGAGCTTCGTCAGCACCGTGCCAACACGGTCACGCTGTTCGCCTTCGCGCGCGCGGCGAACCTGCGGCTGAATGCCGAACTTCAGAATCATCGAACGGCGGGTAGCTGAGGTTTCCTGCCCAAGCTCCTGGATCATGAAGTCAAAACCCTGCGGGCTGACCGACATCGCTTTCAGTGCCATCGCCAGTGGAGCATCGGGCTGCACGGCAGCCGCCGCGAGCAGCTTCTGCTGATCTTCCGCCGAAGCCTTCAAGTGCAGCGAGGCCATTTCCTCGCGGTACGGAGACGGGATGTGCCCCAGCACCTCATCGGAAATCGCGATGCGCGGCGATTCGGGTGTGTCTGCTTTCGCCTGGGCCTGCAACGTGTGGGTCGCGCAGGGTGCGGCGAGTAACAAGAGAAGTGTGACGGCTCGTACGTGCTGGTTCATTGTTTCCTTTCGTTCCTGCGGAAAGTCCATTGACTTTCCTAGTTGCTTTGAAGGACCGCGTGCATACCCGCGTCCATGTGCATCTGGTTATGGCAGTGGAAGAGAGCCGGCCCTGCGGCTTGTGGCGTCAGCAGAAGCTCCACGGCTTCGAACGGCGGCACGAGCAGGGTGTCTTTCTTCAGGCCGCCAATGGATTTGCCGCGGTAGCGGGCGAGAGTCATTGCGTGACGGTGGAGGTGCATGGGATGCCATTCATCGCTTTCATTGCGTAGTGTCAGGCGATAGGGACGGCCACGCTGTAGCTGGATGGGAGCTGACGAAATCCGGCCGCGCACATCCGTCATCGCCCAGCGCTCGGCCCCATTCTCCGTGAGCGGGAGGCGCTTCAACGTGAAAGGAATCTCCTCCGCCTGCAGGTTGGAGATTCCTTCGCCGGCGAATTGCCCATAATCCCAATCCGCGCTGACCGAAGGATCGATCCAGACGGGATCGCCACTAGCGCCGGCGTACTCGACGACCACGCCGAGACCGGCGGCGCGCGCGGCCTCGTCAGTGGAACCCAGCACCCAGACGCCGGGCGCCGTCATCTCCACCAGCACGTCCATGCGTTCGCCAACACCGAGACTGACCGTTTCGACGGTCGCCGGGTGAGGCACGGCAAAACCGTCCATCGCAACCACCGTGAAGGTGTGGCCGGGCAGAGCCAGCTCGATGTTCTCGGTGGCACTGCCGTTCAGCAGATGGAAGAGCACACGCTCGCCTTGGCGAACCCGTATGGGTTCGCCGTGTCCAAAAGAGCGGCCGTTGACCGATGCCACGCGATAGCGGATATCCCAACCGCCTTCGCCAACTTCTCCGGCTTCCTCCGGGTCCATGCGCAGGTGGTGCATCTCTTCAAGCGTCTTCTGCTCGGCGGCCTCATTGACCATGTAGGGCTCCCACTCATGGGTGGAGAGAAATACTTCACGGTCGTAGCGACCCGGGTTGTGCCGGGGCTCGACATAGACGAACGTGAACTGACCGCTATACATTCCGGCGGTCATATTGCCGCAGGCCATGGCGTGGGAATGCACATAGAAGGATCCGGCTCGCTGCGGCGGCAAGGTATAGCGCAACCGGCCCGCTGCGGCGACGGCGAGGCTTCCCTCTTCGGCTGTGCCGTCCATGGAGGCATCGACCGCGAATCCGTGCCAGTGCACCAGCTCTTCTGTAGAGAGACGGTTTTCGATTTCGACGTCGACCGGCTGCCCTTCCGGCATGCGCAGCACCCCGGAGACTCCACCGTTGTAAGCGGTCGTACGGATCACGTGACCGGGAGCGACTTCCAACGTAAGAGGAGCGATCTCCAGCCGGAGCCTGAGCCTCGACTCTGCAAGGACTGACGGGATGCGCCGGTTCAGCATCCATCCGGCGACACTTGCACCGCCAAGCGCCAGCATTCGGCGGCGTGTGATCGGTGCTACGCAGCCCTGTGCGGTGGAACGCGCAGACAACTTCGTTGCGACTGACGCGCAAGACGCATTGCCGTCTGCTATCCGCTCACCTCGCATGTCTGTTGTCATGTTTCGACTCTATGGTCAAAGTCATACCGGAACAACGTTACAAACGGTTATGCGGCCCGTGCATGCACTTCAATGTTCCGCGGCCACTGCGCCATCCCCGTTTTGAGTCAAAGCGGCCAAACGCTCTCACTTGAAGCACGTAACCTCCCGTCTTACCGGGCTTTCACACCGTGGCAACAGTAACCGCAGCGTAATGATGGGATGGTGTAATCAGGTCATCGAGGCAGACACGCGCCAGCATCACGCAGGCGCAGCCATGAACCACTGACGGGGCTGCACCGGGCCGATATCCTTGCCTCCCTGCGCAACGGCAGTTTCGCTTAGGCATCACTCGAAGGAGAGTGCCGAAGCCCGCTTTTCCGCGAAGTCTTGTTCGCGAACGAGACGCGGGCTTCTTCAATTCTTCGACGGGTGACAAGCCTTCGCGCAACCGCCATAAGGAACTGTCATGCCTGATTCCATGCTGCTTGTTGCCGAGGCTCCCTTCCTTGAAGAGGCCAGGAAAGACACGAGCTTTACGCCGGCGCTCGTATCAACCTCGCAGCCCGCCTCTGTACAGGCTGAATTGGAATGCATCCTGAGCAGCCCGTTCTTTCGTAGCAGCCCGCGCTCGCAGGAATTTCTGCGGCACATTGTTCGATTCGCCGATGTACCCAGTGAGTTGAAGGAACGGACGATCGGTGTCGCTGTCTTCGGACGAGCCGTCGACTACGACACCGGCGCAGACGCCATCGTTCGCGTCAAGGCCGTGGACCTTCGTAAACGGTTGACCCAATACAACAGCACAGCCGACCCTGAGCGCAGCGTGCGCATTGAACTGCAGGCCGGCTCCTATCTCCCTCGAATCTCGTATCTGGAAAACCCGGAATCCGATGCTGTGTCCGAGCGACTGGCTCCTCCAGCCGCGGAACAAGCCGCCCCGGCATTTGCAAGCGCCAGTGAGCCCACCCTGCTCGCAGCGCCCACACTTGTACGCAAGGTCAGGCTCGCGATTCCTTGGAAAGCGTGGGTTGCCGTTGCCGCCGTTCTGTTGGCGAGCGTGGCCGTAGCCAGTTACGTCCGGGCCAACTCGCCGGCGAGACGGTTTCTGCGGCCGCTTCTGGCCTCTGCGGGCCAGCCGATCATCTGCCTTTCACACCCCAACGCCTACAACCTGTCTCTCGAAACGGTGAAGAAGAAGGGCGATGCGCCCATGGCGTTTCGCCTGCGCGAGATGCTGGTGCATGCGGGACGCACGCCACGGCTCAGCGTGGCGGCCGACCTCACGGCGGATGACCTGAAGGCCTCCCCCGTGATCCTGCTGGGTGGGCCGCACCACAATCCCTGGACTGCCGCGCTCACCCAGAATCTGCGTTTCTCGTTCCAAATGGCGGACAAGACGCCGCGCATCATCGACCGTGACAGCCCCACGCGTTTCTGGGAAGACGCGGACCAGAATGACATGCGGTCGGACGACGACTACGTCATCATCACCCGCCTGCTAGCGACGGCCAGGACACAACCGGTCTTGTGCATCGCCGGCTTGAGAGCGCAGGGCACCATCTCCGGCGCCCAGATCGTTTTCGATGAAGCCGCGCTGCGCCAGGTTCTTCGCTATGCGCCGGACGATTGGGAGCAGAAGAACCTGCAGTTGGTGCTCCATGTGAAGTACCGGGGTGAGGCCATGCCGGTATTCGACCTCCGCGCCGCAACCTACTGGTGAGCGATATCGATTCAGTTCTCTGAAGGCCGCTCGATATGGTCGATGACCAGCACTTGCCCCTGTGTCCTGGCCGGGACCAGCTTGAGTCCGAGTTGATCTTCAATCGCGGTAAATAGTGAAACAGTCTCCGCATCGGGCGACAACGGGGTTCCGTTTGCGCCGCCGGAAGGCGCCGCAGCCTGCATCGGTGTCCACTTGAGCAGGAAGTCGTAGGTTCCGGAAAGCCCCGTCTTATCGATGACGACACGTCCACCGATATCCGGCACAGTGGAGAGCATATTAAGGAGCGGCTTGATCGGAGCGGCCTTCGCTCGAATCATGGAGGCGCCGACTGCCATTTGACCCTGGCTGGTATCGGGGTTCTCCTTGAGCTTCGGACCGCCTTTCGCGATGATCAACTCATACACGGGCATCTCGCGCGTCTCGAAGTGCGCCTTGAAGTGGAACCGGTCGGCAAGCAGCGACTGCATCATCAGATGCTGTTGCGCAAATCGCTGTTCGTTGGTCATCGCCTGCATCGCCTGCTGCATCGACTCCGACGGCTTTCCTTTGATCACATATTTCGCGCTGTTGATCCAGTCGGGGCCGATCACCCAGCCGGTAGAGTTTCCGGGGATACCAAACGCGTTTTGAATATAGACGCGTAAAGGGAGCGCGAAGCCGTTCGGCTCAGGTGGCTTGATCGTCGCCACCTCATAGGCAGGCATCGGCTGAGAGTTGGTGACCTGCGATGCGGCTGCGGGATGAACCGGGCTTGCCTGGCATGGAGCATGACGACCGGCAATCGCGATCAACATGCCTCCGACCAGCAACACGGTAAGGTTGCGTGCCATCCATCCCCTCCTGAAACCGGAACCTGCAATAAGACCACCAACTGGTAGCGGATTGACTATACCGGAAGGGCCATCCCAAGGGTGATTCCGTCTTCCGCACCGCGGCGCTTTGCCCTTCATCGGCAGCAGTCCGCGCTTACGGGAATTCCTACGAATTCCTCTGCTCCACTTCCGTCACCAAACCTTAGCGCGAAGATGGCGGAGCGGGCACTGTGAATGTCACGGTTTGTGTGGTGTAGATGTGGTGGTCCGCTGCGGCTGCCAATGAAACGATGAGCTTGTGTTGGCCCGGAGGCAGTCCGGCTACGACGATCGTTTCAGTGTTCTGACTGAAATCCGCCCACTGCCAAGACAGGTCGTCGAGGCTTACGTGCAGGTGCCCGACCCGGGGAGATAGGTTCGCGGCAGCTGTCCCCAGAAGCGGCAAGATGCGGAGATGTTCCACTCGATACGGAACAAGCACCACACCGCGTGACAGCGGCTCAGGAAGCGGAGCCTCTAGGAACAGCTTCGGCGCGGGTTCGTCCGTAATCGCAATGAGGAGTGACGAGCGGTTGCCCCCGTTTGAATTATGTTGGGCGAAGGTAATGGTTGTAAGCACGGTAGAAAACGCGATGGTCATCAGCAACATATTCGCTTTGCTCAACGTATTTCTCCCTTTGCAGTGATTCCGAAGCCAGGAGGGCTTCGAAGAACGAAGCCCTCCTGAAATTTCCTCGATGAGCTGACATCGTGAACTTTGCTTCCGGCTCATTGGGTCAGCGACTATCGCAGCGACCTGAATCCTGCTCGCACTTCCTCTGAAAAGATCTGCGGCTGTTCCCAGGCAGCAAAGTGACCGCCCTTGTCGACCTTGTTGTAGTACATGAGTTTGGGATATGCCTGTTCGGCCCAACTCCTTGGCGCCGGGTAGAGCTCATCAGGAAAGACGCTCACGGCCACCGGGATGGAAACCCCTTTGGCATTGAAATATCCCTTGCCCCAATACTCCCAATAGAGACGAGCCCCGGAAACTGCTGTGTTCGTCAGCCAGGTAATCGTGATGTTGTCGAGGATGTCGT
>DASYEV010000221.1:0-39819 GCA_036498835.1 Acidobacteriaceae bacterium
GGGGCCTGGGCCAGCAAAGCAGGCGCAACGGCGATTGCCGGCGCTGCAAACAACATGGTGCTGCCGAAACGGCGGCGTGTGAACTTGGTCATTGCGTATCTCCGGAGATGGATGCCAGGGCAGGAAGCGGTGCGCCGTCGAAGTGAAACACC
Organism: Acidobacteriaceae bacterium; assembly: GCA_036498835.1. Classification (GTDB taxonomy): domain Bacteria; phylum Acidobacteriota; class Terriglobia; order Terriglobales; family Acidobacteriaceae; genus Granulicella. Next base: position 153 of record DASYEV010000221.1, read on the forward strand.
TCGGGCACCTGCAGCCAGCGGCTTGTGGCCGAGGCTTCAGGCAGAGGCTGCTGCATGGGGTCCATGATGGCCCACCAGCGCTGAGTTTCGGGATCCGCGGCCATACGCTTCATATCGGCTTCGAAGTCGTTGCCATGATATTCGAGATACGCGATCAAAAGCTCGTCGTGGAGAAAGATCGAGTAATTACGGATGTTGCACTGCTCGATGGTGGCAAGCACGCCCGGCCACACCTCCGCGTGATAGCGGATGTAGACATCCCGGTGCTCGGGACGCAGCCGGATCAGTTGGCAATAACGAACCATGTTTTCTTTCGTGGTCTGCATATGTGGATGCTCAGTGGGTCGGTGTGGGGTCGGGACCGTAGACGCGTCCCAGTTCGGGTGTAGAGAACACATCGGTGGCTCCCGGCGCAGCCTTGTCGACCTCTACGGCGAATACATAGCTCGGACCGAACATGTTGGAGGTAAACAGGACCAGCTTACTGTCCGGTGAGAAACGCACGTTGGGTTCGAGGCGGTAGTTGTGGTGCTTCATGTTCACCAGGCGCTCAGAGTGGAAGATGCCGGGCTTCCAGAACTCGGGCTTGTCGATGCCGCCGTCGTTGCGGCGCCACTCCGGATGGAACAGGTAAATCCATTCGCCGTCCTTGGCTTTCGCAACCTGGCCGGGATCGCCGCCATCGCCGCAGAAGAGCGTGGCGCCCTTGTTGACGTTGAAGTGGATGGACCACTCATTGCGTTCCATGTGATAGGCCACGCGCTTGTGGTCGCTCTGCGCGTCGAGATGGTAGCCGGCGAGGAAGAAGTCTTCGCCCTTGGGCGGCTGCCAGTCATACCAGACGGTTTCGCCGTCGATGCCCCAGAACTCATGTCCGGCGATCTCCATCAGCATGGTGCGTTCATGCATCAGCGTGTTGTGGCTGCCGTCCGTGCGGATGGTCCAGATGCGGTCGACCTTCTGCCACGGACCTTCATGACAGTACATCAGCAGTGTGGGGTCGATGGGCGAAAAGAGCAGGTGATTGACCCAGTCGGTGGAGTGTAGCAGTTCATGCACCTTGCCGGTCTTGAGTTCCACCGTGAACAGCACCACGGGAATGCGCGCGGCCAGGCGGCGTTCCATCATCGCGCCTTTGCTTTCAGGCTGCACAAGGGGAGCCCGCTCGCGATCGGCAGCGGCATTCGCGCCGGTTGCGGGATTGGGATTGTTGCGGCCGTAGGCCTGTGCCGCGGTCGCGTCACTTTCGTCGTAGACACCTGCGCCCAGAGTCTCATCGGCGTTCACCGTGGCAATGCTCGCGCGCGGCGGCAGGGTTGCCAGCTTGGTGATCTCGCCGGTATCCATATTGGCTTTGTAAACCGTGGACAGGTGGGTCGTGGAGTCGGTGTGCGTGTAGAAGATGCTGTTGGTCTTGTGGCCCACGACGATGGCGTGATTGCCGCTGAAGCCGCGCGGTGCGCCTGCAGGAGCATCCGCGGGCCGCGGTGGGTTGGGCACCAGCAGCCGTGTCTTGCGTGTCGCCATCTCCAGCGTGTGGATGCCGTCCGGCGCGGTGTAGATCATGTAACGGTCGTCCGGTGAATAGGCATTGACGTTGAAGTAGAACGCGGAGGAGCCAGGCTCATCGGTGAGCCGGAAGACACGATGGCCGGTGTCTTTGTCTACCCATGTCTTGGGTGGCGTGGCTCCGGGCTGGGTTACCTGGGCGGAGCAGACTGCGGCGGTGATTGTCAGGGCCGTGATTGCGGAAGCGAGAGCGATGCGCATGGAAGAGAATCCTCGATCGGCGAAAGAATGTTCGTGGTGGGCGGGTGGAAGTGTGGTGGCGATAGAGAGGCCGGTGCGGAAGTTCATCGCGCCGCTTTCGTGTCTAACGGATTACCTGGATTACTGACTGCCCGCATGTAGTCCAGGCTTACCGGTCCCTTGATACCTGAGGGAATCGGCTGGAGGTTGTCCATGTCCTGCATCTGGAAGCGGTCGCCGTATTTGGCTTTGAGCGCGGTGTAGTCGCGCGGCGGCTGGCCCGCGAGCTCGTTGATGGCGGTGTTGAAGATGTGCAGTTCGAGCTTGTTGACGCCGGGTGTGAGCTCGGCGGTTACGTCGAGCTCATAGGGCGGATGCCACAACGCGCCAACCTGCTTGCCGTTGACGAAGACCAGCGCGGCTTCGCGAATGGGCGGCTCCAGCCATGCGCGCATTCCAGCCTTGTTGCCTTGCGTGTCGGGCAGCGGTGTGCTGGGAGCGAAGCGCAACATAAGGTGTTCGCCGCTTTGCAGCTTCGCGGCAGTGAAGGCCGTGGTGTAACGGACTTCGCCGGAGTAGAAGCGCGTTGCCGCGTTGTCGGTCCACAGCGTGCTCGCGGCGTGCGCTTCGGTAGGAGCGGGTTTGGAACCGGCGCTTCCGGGAAAAGCGAGTGTCCAGTCCTTCAGCGGAATGGAGGGTTTTGCAGAAGCAGCGAAGTGCGGCTGCACGGTGCTGGTTGCGGCCTCGTTCGACACCATCAGAAGACGTGAGCCATACGGCGCAAGCTCAAGCGGGGAGTGAAGATCCGCTTGCGAGACATTGCCGGTCTCAGCATCCCACCACTCCGCATGTGAGTGGGCAGCGCGGATGTGCAGTGGCAGCTTGACGGGCTCCGGCGAAGTGTTGGCGACGAAGTAGAGATCCCCACTCTCGAGTTTGCGATGGAGGAATCCCACTTTGCCGCGTGCTTCGCCGAGTGCGAAGTCGGGAGGCACCGCGCGGGCGAGTGCGGCGGGCAGTTCAGCAGGCGAGCTCACATGCATGCTGCGGATGAGCAGTGTGCCGATCTCCGTGGCGACGTCATGCGAGTCGCCGGCATCGGCGAGGCCGGCTGCCATCGTCGGCGTCTTGCCGATGAAGATGAGCTTCCCGCCGTTCGCAACGTAGTCCTGCAGCGCTTTCACACCGGCCAGCGGCATGCGCTCGGTGGGTGGCACGACGACGACGGGATAGTGGATGCCGCGCGCGGCCGCGGCTGTGAGGTCGATGTAGTCGGTGTTGTATCCGCTGTCGAGCACTGCGGCCATCAACTCGGGCGCGACAAGTTGCCGCATTTCGCCGGTGACGGTGACGTGGCCGGGTGTGAACGCGGCCTGTGCATCGGCTTCGGGCAGCAGGATGGCCACATCGTTCGCGGGCGTACCCTGGCGCAGCGCCCAGCTCACGCGTTGCAGGTAGGTCATGACGGCGGGCATCACCGGCCACCACGGATTGTGATCGTTCAGCGCGGCAGCGGCGTAAAGCGACCATCCGGGCTCGGCCATGCCGGGTGCGGAGTAGGGATAGCCGTGGCAGATGATCTGGTTCACGCCTTCCAGGAACATGTGGTCGGCTTCGGCCTTCATATCCAGAGGCGTGGCGCGGAATGCAGGCGAATGCAGCCACGTGAAGGTTTCGGCGGAGGTCACGTTGTTGCCGTAGACATGGTTCGCGGAGCTGGCCCAGCGCGTGAACGAGAACGTGCGCCACTGCGGGCCTTCGCCTTCAGGAAGCTGCGGCACGGCTTCATCGGCGAGCGTTACCGCGGGCTCGCCGTAGGTCTGTGAGCGAAAGCGTGTGCCGTGAGCTTTGGCATAGTCCGCCACGATGTGGAGGTAGTTGTCACGCACCAGTTCGGACAGAGTGAGACCCCAGTCGCGGCGCACCCCGGCGGCTTCAGGCGTTCCACCCAGGGCCAGCTCAGGAAGATGCGCAATCAGATCATAGCCGCGCCGTTTCTGGAACTCGGCGGGCAGCGTGGGCGTCCAATCGGAGCCATAGACTTCAAGCGAGTCCGAGAAGATGGCGTAAGGGGGTTTGGTGGGAAAGCCGGCCAGCAGGGCATCGCCGGTTTTGTGGAGATAGGTTTCGATGGCGGGCTTCGCCATGTGGTCCAGTACGAAGCCTTCGCCGCCGTTGGCGGCGCGCTTCACCTGCTGACGCGTGTGGCTCGCGATGAAGAAGAGCTCAACCTGTGGGCCCGTGCCTTGGGGTGCTGCGAGCGTCGCCGGCATCGCATCGAGCTTCAACCGCTGTGCCGTTTTCGCTTCGTAGTGGGTGGGCATGCCCTGGGCGACGAAGGCTGCGATCAGGCTGTCGCCGGGGGCGAGCTTGGGCAGCGCGGAGGCAGGTGAAGGCAAGGGAACTAACGGAATCGCGACGATCTTGAGGCGTCCCGCCGCGAGTTCGGTGGAGATCGCGGGACCGCCGAAGGGCCAGCCGCTTCCGAGCGTCAGATCGACGCGCATGCCCAGCGCGGTGGCGTGTTCCGCTGCGAAGTGCAGCATGTCCACGTACTCGGGCGAACCGTAGCGGAGATTGACGAGGCCTTTTTGAGGATCGTCGAGAGCGAGCGGGTATTCCGCGGCAATTTCGACGCCGCCAATCCCGGCCTTGTGCATGGCATCGAGTTCGCGCGCGAGTTCCGGCTTCACGACCGCGGGCCCAAACCACCACCAGCGCACCATGGGGCGGGCATCGTTAGGCGGAGCGGCAAACGTCGAGTGCAGCGTGGAGAGCGAAGTCTGCGCATCGGCTGCGGGATGGAGGCAAGGCGCAGCCAACAGGCAGGATGCTGCAAGGGGGAGCCAAGCACGGCGGAATGCGCTGTGACGGCGGCTTCCGAAGGGCGGGATGTAGGGCAGCATTCGCACGGCCATCCAGAAAAGGGAACGAAGGTACCGCAGAAAACAATCGGCGACGCGGTTCCGGCGCCATGAGTTGAGGGCTGTTTGCAGCAACTGCACTCTAGTCGTGCGGGTGCATAAATGTCAATACGGATATTATTTCCATTTTGACATTTGTGGGGTGACTCCACACGTCGGTCATCTCGACGTGAGAGAAGCGTCGTAAGAGATCAGCTGTTGCCCTGCTGACGCTTAGGTTTCCACAACAATTCTCTAATGTGGGGCATTCTGAGCCGAAGGCGAAGAATCCCAGTATTGCGGGATGCGTCCAAGGCGGCCGCCTTTGAGTCTTCCGAGTTTCATTCACTCTTTCAGGATGACCCAATCAAGAGATCGTGGCCTTACAAGGCAGCACCCTTCTTCGCGCCAAAGAACGCCACACGCGCCTTCTTCCCGGACGACTGCCAGCGTTTTACGATCTCGTACACGATGACGGTCATATAGGTGACCGCGATCCAGACGACCACGGCTTCAATGGGAAGAAAATTCCACGCGGTAATGAACACGCCCAGCATGGCGCCATGCTGGTAGTCCCACCAGCCGTAGGGCACCGCCAGCGTTGCTTCCCACAGCAGGCTGGTGAGCAGGAGAACGAACACGGTCATCGAGAACGCTCGCCAGTTGATGACAGGCCGGGCGGAAGGCAGGAGTGCCGCGGAGGGTCCTAACGCTCCAAGAACAAGAAAGAGAAAGTAGCCGGGAAGGCCCGGCGGCAGATGCGCAAAGAAATGTCTGTAGACCAGGCCGCCCGCGATCAAAGCGATGGCGAGAAACAGGGACTGCGGGTGGAACTGGAGCAGGCGGTGGAAGTCAGTGCGCTCGGCCGCGCAGTCGGGGATGTTGTAGGCGGCGAGCCAGTACTCGTCGAGCCAGATGTAGAGCAGCAGCACGACGATGAAGCCGGCCAGGTAAAAGACATACTCTTCCAGCGGCACGCTGCCGATGATCACGTGGCCCGGCGAGCCGAGAAAGATGTGCGAACCTCCGGCCTCGCCAAGCGCCGGTGCGGGAATGCCCAGCGTTGCGTGCGGGTTAGGGAATTTCAGGAACAGGCGCGCGAAGAAGAAGTCGAGAAAGAAGCCCAGCGGAACCAGGATTGCAATGGTGCGCAGGAACGATTTCTTGGAGATCCTGACGTTATCGCGCGGCACCAGCCACAGAACGATGGCCAGGATCGGGATGATGAACAACAGAAGGCTGACCGTGTAGCCGTAGGGCGAAGGGTTCGGCGCGGTGACGTCCACCACTGCCGGAACGTGGACACGATGCAGCGTAAGCGCGGCGGGAAGGGCAAGCATCCCGAGCACCAGCGCAACTGTCATGGAACTGGAACGCGGCGAGCCAGGGCTTGGACGGGTATCCAACGCGACCTCCGTGACCGACAGAGAGATGCTTGAACAATCTCCTTGCAGGTATACACCGGGGCGAGAAATACCGGTTATGTATTACTTGGCAGGGAAAGTTCCATCGGCGGCCTCGGTGACCACGGTTCCCTGGTGATAGAGAATGCGCCAGCCTTCGGAGGTGTTTTGCCAGACCGTGGACCGGCGGGTGATGCGGTCTTTCTGGCTCAGGGCGTAGGTCAGGAGGAAGGTCTCCGGACCAAGCGCGCGGAGGGCGTAATCGCAGCTTTCCCAGCCCAGCGCCGAGGCGAAAGCTGGCGGCTTTCCTGACAGGCTCTCGAGGATGAACTCACGGCTGTAGCGTTTGCCTGAAGCCCCGACTTCCCAATAACCGGGAGCCATTCTGCGTTCGTAGTCGGCGCAGGATTGACCGAACTCCGGCGAGTGGAAGATCGGTTCGAGCCGCCGCAGTTCGTCAAGGACCGGATGAAGTTCGGGCGGGGTATCCGTGAAGGGCTGCCTGTTCGCCATCGCTCGATTGTACGAAGTCAGCGTGACCAACAGAGAGATGCTGGAATAGCCTCCAAGCAGGTATACAAAGAACAGAACAATGGAGCCTGTGTCTGGTTCGCGAGAGGAAGCAGAATGAAGAAGCTTGCAGTCCTGGCCGTATTGATTGGCGCAACCGGTGGGTTCGGCCAATCGCAGCCTCACCCTCAATCCACCCTCGCGGTGGACATCTCCGGCGTCAAGGCCGGCCCTATCGCCGTCGACCGCACCGCCGACGCGCTTGCGGTCGCTTGGAAGGATGGTTCCGGTCAACGTTGGGAAGCCAGGTTCTCGCTTGATCCCAAAGCTCCGCTTATTACGTCCATCGCCGTGGACAGCAAAGTGGTGGTCCATCGCGCCAATCCGGTTTTTCGTTGCGTGACCGGCAAACGCAAAGGAGGATGGGACGCCTTCTTTGACGATCCCGCCGACGATCCCGGCGGCGCCACGCGCTACGTACAGGATTTCCACCCCACGAAGGTTACGGCGCGCAGCCTCGGCGACCGCGTCGAGGTTTCGTTCAACGGGCTGCGCATGGGTTCTTTTTCCGGTGACATTCGCTACACGTTTTATCCCGGCACCTCGCTGATCCAGCAGGCTGCCGTCGCGAGCACAGCCGAGCCGTTCGTCGCCTATTTCTACGACGCCGGCATCTCCATGCTTAGTGAGGAAGACCGCAGCCCAGGCAACAACATGGAATCGAAGATCGTTGCCTACGACCCATCGGGCAAGCTTCAAACCATCACCTCACCGTATGGCTCGGAACGACACACGCTGGAGGTGCGTTATCGTGTGCTGGCCAAGAAGAGCGGCGCAGGCAGCCTTGCTGTGTTTCCCGCGCCGCACCGTTACCTGTTTGCGCGCGACTACTCCACCAACCTCGGCTTCAACTGGTACAGCGCCTGGCGTGGCCAGGTGGGCATGGGCATTCAGCAGCCGTTCGACGACAACACCAAAATCTATCCTTGGATGAATGCTCCCCCCAACACCGAGCAGGAGATGGGTCTCTTTCTCCTGCTGGACAGCGGCGAGCCGCAGGCGGCGCTGGAGAAGGTTCTGACGTTTACGCACAGCGACCGCTTCGTGCACCTTCCCGGCTATGTCACTTTCGCGCCGCACTGGCACGTGGCCTACACGGTGCAGGCCATCGCTCATAGCTTTCAATGGCAGCCTCCGTTCGTGCCGGCGTTCCACGAGGCCGGTGTGGACTCTGCGATGATCTTCGACTTTCACGGCGATGGCCACCCCGCGGCGCTGACGGATGTGCGTCTCGAAGAGCTCAAGGCGTTTTATGACGCCTGTCGCGCGCAGTCGGGCAAAGGCTTTCTGCTGATTCCCGGGGAAGAGGCCAACGTGTACCTGGGCGGCCATTGGGGGCTCGTGTTCCCCAGGCCGGTCTACTGGTTTCAGAACCGTAAGGCTTACGAACCTTTTGTCACCCAGGATGCGAAGTACGGCAAGGTCTATCATGTGCGCTCGACGGAGGATGTATGGAAGATGGTCACCGAGCAGGATGGCTACGTGTACCAGACGCATCCGCGAACCAAAGGCTCAACCGGCTTCCCGGACGCGATTGAGAGCACGAGTTACTTCCGCGACGCACGTTATTTCGGCGTGGGCTGGAAGGCCATGCCTTCAGACCTTTCTTCGCCACGGTTGGGCGAGCGTTCCTTCAAGACAGTCGACGACCTGAATAACGCCGGGCTGCATAAACGCCTGCTGGGCGAAGATGACCTCTTCCAGGTCCATACAACCGATGAGCTCTATTCGCAGATGAACATCAACTACCTCAGGCTGCCGGCGCTGCCTGACTTCGATCACTACGGCTCGCTGATCGGCGCCGCGGTTCGAGGCGAAGGTTTCATCTCTACCGGCGAAGTGCTGCTTCCTTCCGTGACCGTCACAGGCAGCGGGGATTCCATCGCAGTGAAAGCACACGTACTCTCAACCTTCCCGCTGCGGATGGCGGAAGTGGTTTGGGGGGATGGAAAAGAATCCCATCATTTTACTGTCGATCTGCAGTCCACACATGCTTTCGAAGACCACGTCTACGACTGGAAGCTTGCAGCGCCGGGATGGACATGGGCGCGTGTCGCGGTGTGGGACATCGCCGCGGATGGAGGCTTTACGAATCCGGTCTGGCGCGAAGAAGTGCGATGAACCAAAGGCCACACCGGCACCGCCGATGTGGCCGCCAAGGCATTACTGCAGTGATCGGAATTCGAGGCCGCTGGGTTGTCGTGCCGTGTGGTACACGCGCTCCACGGCGGGTTGGACGGCCTGGGCATTCGACACATCACAGCATCACGGAGCTTGGTTTAGAGGTGTCCGTATTTTTTCAATGCAGCGAGCAGGGGCAGCCCGCCGATGATTTCTTCGCGCGCTCCGCTTTCAGAGCGTGACCACTCGATGACTTTGGCTGTAACGTCGTCCAGCAACTGAGCGGGAATCACGATCACGCCATCGGCGTCGCCCACAATGATGTCGCCGGGCCTTACGGTGATCCACTCCTCCAGTGCTCCGCGCACTTTGACGTCTACCTGCGACGCAGTGACGCGCCACCTGCCGATCCCTTGTGCCGGCGTGCGATAGCGAGCCACTACCGGCATCCCGCACTGTTCCATAAACGTTACGTCGCGAATGCCGCCATCCACGACCGCGCCTGCGCATCCGCGTGCACGCATTGCACTTGCGAGCAGATCGCCGAAGCAGCAAACGCCTTTCGCATCCATGCTGGCCCAGACCGCAACGACACCTGCGGGCATGTCATCGATGGCGCCAAGTTTGGCGCGATCCCCACCCTGAAATCGAATGGACTCGCCGGTGATGGTGTATGCGGGGCCGGCAAATGTTGTGGCCGCGCCAACCGGTTGCAGGTTGTTATCCAAAACCTGCGGCAGCAGTTGCAGGGAATCGAATACGTCGGCGATCACGGCCGTGCCGGCTGATTGGAGCGCCTCAAAACTTGTCTGCATGCGAAATCCTTGGGGAGTGAATTGTTCTACTCCGTGATTGTCGTCGTTGATTCATCGGCCCGCAAATTAGAAGGATTTTGAGCGACAAGCGCACCCCATCTCGGAATGAAAACATCATTTGACCTGCGGGCCGGTGATTCAATTGGCCAGTTGCGAGCGCCCGCCCCGGCAAGAAATCCAAGGTGCGTCTATTGACGTTTCACCCCATCGACAGAGCAAATCTCGCAGATCAATGATCGGATGTTGCTAGTTCATCAGAGAGAAAGCGACCCCAGGCCTTGAGGAGATAAAGCGCTACCTTTCGATAAGAAGCGGATGGGATCGAAACGAGCGCCGGATGTACATTAGCCTCGAATTGTTCATCCGCACCCCCGCTCTGGCTATATGCCTCGTGAGCCTTGGCGAGCTTTGGGAAGCCTACAGCTAACCGTGCAATTTCCAACCGAACCGCTTCATCGTTCATCTTGAGCAAAGAGAAACCGGTCCGTGTCACGACTGCTCGGTTTCCGGCATATTCAATCAAACCCAGCGAACGCAAATCGTACAGAGATTTCTCTATCTGCTTCACGCGATCAATCTCCAAGCTCATCCTGAAGGCAAAGAATGTTTCGCAGTCGCGCTCTGGTCTCCATTGAGGGATGAACGCTGCTGGACCGCCGGTGCGTTTTGCTTGAAGTCTCAGTTTTCTCCCAAATTCGACTCCCACGTATCGACACCAGCTGACGAAGTAACTGGCATACGTGTTCCACGTCTTGGTGCCAAAACCGTAGCCCTTATAACTCGATATAAGGGCGTCCACAACGTCTTCATGAGAGATCGAATCCTTATCGTTGCGCATCAGAGCTCTCATCACGACGTGACGTTGTAATCTCTCGCGCATTGAGGCCTTGAAATCCTCCATCGATGTCAGATGCTTCTGAACTGTGTAATGATCGCCTTCCTTCGTTATTGCACCCAAGTATCGAAGCTCTCTGAGGCGGTTAAGGGCCGTCCCTTCAGTGAGCCCCAGCGATGCTGCGAGAATCTGCGAAAGAGTGGCGCTCCTAAGAGGGAGAAGCAACTCGAGAGTGCGCTCACAGGGCGCAGGAAACTGACGAAGAAGAAAACTTTCCAATATGGTTGGAATTCGATCCTCAACGAGGAAGTCTCTGAAAATATCCCAATAGACGTTGTATTTGGCGCCAGATCTAACGATGAGTCTTTTATTGAGAAGAGAATGAATGTCCTGACCGCTGACCTTGTCATCTATTTCTGCGACATCGAAAGGATCGCCTTCATATCCTCTTTTTGCTATGTGTTTGAGCGCACGTGCTTCATCTGGAGATAGGCTCTCCATGTCCTCCCGCATTAGTACGTCGACATTCAAATTCTGATCGAGCAACTCTTCGGGGCTAGTTCCTTGGATGATCTGGTGATAGCAATGAATCGCTAGACGCTTGGTCAGCCAAGGAAAGCCCTGTGAGCTTTCTCGGAGCTTCCTCCGAAGGTCGACCGGAAGCTGTTGTTTGCTGGCTTCCTCAAGTTGTTTGATGACCTTATCAGTTTCAGCCCCTAGAAATTCATCCAAGCCAAACGCGGTGGCCTGGTCCCTTGTTTGTTGCCATAAGCCATATGCCGGATTATCGATTGGAACATTTATCTCAGATTTCCAGCTGAACCCAACGATCAAATTGCCGAGTTCAGCATTTGTGTCGAGCATGAATTTATGGAATGCAGGAAACAGATCAGCTTTTCGAAACATGTCCTCAAACTGATCAAAGATCAGAACTAAAACTTTCTTATTGGTGCGAAGCCAAGCAAGAAGCCTTGCTACTTCGTCAGATGCAAGAATGTCATAGCTTGAAGCCACGTTAGCGTTTGAAAAATGCTCTGGGATAAAGCCGGATCTAGCGGCGTTATTCACAAGCTTGGCAAATGCTAGGCCGACAAATGCTCCTGTGTTTGCGCTTCTAGAATCAACGCCGAGTACGTATAGCCATCCTTTATTCCTTGTATTTCGGCTCCGGGCTCTTATATTAGCCACAAGAGAGCTTTTCCCCCATCCAGACTTGCTTTCGATAAAGAAGATGCGCCTGGTCCCTTGGCTAGCCCTGGGCGTCTGGAGGAAGCTATAGAGTTTCTGACTCACATCCTCTCTGCCCACAAAGAATTTGGCCCCCACAGGTCGGTAATCATCCCATTCGTCTGCCTCTTGGACTTCGGCCACTGCGTCTAGGGCGACAGATATCCGAGTTGGGAAAGTTGGAGCGAGTTGATCTGCTAGGTAATCTAGGTTCTTAACCTCATCTAGTTCCGCGATCAGCCGAAAGCTGGCGTTTGGTATTGGGTCACCGGTAGCGGACGCCACACGATAATGGGTCGGGAAGACTTTGTTTGAAAGGATTGTTATCCAAAAACGTCCGTAGTACGCGTAGAGTAATATTCGTTTCGTTGCTGTATATTGAGGCGATTGATTCTCTGGAGGGGCTGGTAAGATTGCGTTCCCGTGTTCAAGAAGCTCGATTAGTTTGGACGGACCCCAAAACGTGAGTCGATCGTTCGCCGTTAGCTCTGCCATTACGCCTGCAGCTTGATGTTGGAGCTCTGCGGTGTGGACGAAGAAGCCGTATCGCGCGCGATTAGAGATCAGAACATCGAAGCTAAAGCTCTTCAAGTCGCCTGCATTGATGTTGTTTCTCGCCTTGCACTCAACAAGCGCCGTGTCCTTTGGGCGATCCAAATGGGTGCAAAGCAAGTCGATCTCAGTGCCGGTGAAATTAATACGTTCCGTGACTTGATATCGTTGCGTCTCCATTACAAGCCGGAGAAGGTCTTCAAAAAAGTCACCTTTCGATTGAATCGGGAGATTGGGTGACGGGATTATTTGAATCTGCTCTACCATTCGTTGCTCCGCTTAGGGGCTTAACAGCCTTACCCTTTGTCTTGTCGATCCCATCCTAATTTTAGGGCTACATCGTCTGATCCCGCTGACTGAGAGGCTCAGCCGGTGTCAAGCTCACCGCAGGCACACTAAAGCCTATCGTGGAAACCCTTGAATGAATGAGAAATGTTCGGCGGTTGCTTTATGGTTGTTCCGTTTGCTTGCGAGTACGGCCCACACACTTTCTTTGCTCCACGCCTTGACGCATCGCTTCAGTGCGCTCGCAGATCCAGCGACCCAGTTCTCAAACCCGGTGACACAGCTTCAAGGTGAACGCTTCCACCCGCCGTCGTCGCGCGCAGCAACACGATGGCACGCCCGTTGAGCGTGTCTCGCCGTGGAGAGGCAAAGATTCCGGTGTAGGCGTTGTCGGCATTGTCCGTTGCCAGGATTACTCCTGGCCCGCGCACGCTGAACTCCAATGGCACGGCCGCTGAGGGAACTGGAGTACCGTGCGCATCCACTACCGTCGCGCGCACAAAGGCTACCTGGTCGAAACCCGTTCCCAGTGCGTCGTTCTCCACTGTGAGCACCACGGCCGCTGGCTCGCCAGCCGTTTTCAGCACCGCCCCGGTTCCAGACGTGTCGCCGCAATGGGCTTCGAGAACTCCTGCTGCAAAGGGCACCTGCCACACCCGGGGTGCGGCATCGGCAGGCAGCGGCAGGGTGCCCAGGTCTGTGCCGTTTAGCGACAGGGTTACTTGGGCGCAGTTGCTGTAAGCCTCCACGCGCTCGGTGTGAGCGCTGTGGTTTTCCGGAGTCCAGTCCGCGAAAACTACAGGCCGAGGCCGGTACTGCTCCTGCTCGTAGCCTGGGTCGGTAGGCGCTTTGGGCACTGCCGCCACTCTGCGCACGATATGCAGCACCGGATGCGAGGCCCACCACGCTTCATGTTCCAACGCATCGGGTTTGGGGAAGTCTGTGCGGTCGAAGAGTCCGCTGGCATCGCCGATCAGAGGCCAGCGCCGGCTCTCGCCCAGGTAGTCTGTGCCCGACCAGATGAACATGCCGGAGTAGGGGGCATGATCCCGCACCGCCAGCCACGTTTCCCGGTCATGAATGTTCTCCGTCCCCAGGATGCTGCGCGTCGGCTTCTGTTCGTGAGCCGCGAGGATTTCGTTAGGCCGGTAGTTCTGCCCCACGACATCCAGCAAGTCGGCCAGCCCATTGTCGTAGTCGTGGGAAACATTCGGGCGGAACAAGGCCTGTGTCACAGGACGCGATGGGTCGTCGCGATGATATTCCGCGACCAGCGCTGCAAGAATCGGCTTTGCGATATCCGGGTGCGGCGTGTCGTGAATTTCGTTGCCGGCACTCCACGCAATGATGCTGGGATGGTTGCGATCGCGCAGCACGCCGTCGTGCGTATCGCGCAGGTACCAGTCTTTGAAATACAGATGGTAGTCGTAGGGGTTCTTCGCCACCGTCCACATGTCGAAGTACTCGTCCAGCACCAGCATCCCAAGGCGGTCGCACAGGTCGAGAAATTCCGGCGACACCTCGTTATGCGCGGTGCGCACCGCATTGGCGCCCATGCTCTGCATTGCCCGCAGGCGATGCTCCCACAGTGACAGCGGCGCCGCCATGCCCAGTGCGCCGATATCGCTGTGCAGCGCCACGCCCTTGATCTTCAGGTTGCGTCCGTTCAACCAGAAGCCTGTCGCCGGCTCAAAGTGCGCATCGCGAATTCCAAACATCGCCGCGTCCTGGCCTACCTCGCTGCCGCCATCCAATAGTTTTACGGTCGCCTTGTAAAGGGCTGGATCGCTGATGTCCCAGAGCCTGGGTCTGGTGACGTGCAGTGTGATCTCGAACGGCCGGGCCTCGCCCGCAGGCACCTGTTGCGCAGATGTTCTTTGCTGTGCGACGACGCGGCCCGCAGGGTCTCGCAACTCCACGGCTACCGCGACGGAGCGAAGTCCCGCCGCGTCATTGCGAACCTCGGTGCGTACCTTTACGTCCGCTGAAGCCGCAGTCACCGCCGTGCTCATCACAGCGGTGCTCCAGTCCGAAGTATGCAGAGCGCCCGACTGCAGCAGGTGCACGTGGCGATAGATCCCCGCGCCCTGGTAGAAGCGGCTGGAGGGCTGCTGCGCATTGTCGGCTCGCACCGCGAGCACGTTGTCTGCACCGCGTGCCTTGTCCAGGTATGGCGTCAGATCGTAGCGAAACGTCGCGTAGCCGCTAGGCCTGTGTCCCAGCAGATGTCCGTTGATCCACACATCGCTGTTGGCCATCACGCCGCCGAATTGGACTGCCGTTCGTGCGCACCCGGTCTGCGGGGCGGAGAAGTGCTTGCGGTACCAGCCGACACCCATCGGCGCAAACGCGCCCTGGCCTTTCGAGGGATTGTCCGCGGAAAACGGTCCGGCGATCGCCCAGTCGTGCGGCAGCGATACTGTTTCCCAATTCTTATCCGGGCTGCGCGCTTCCTCGGCTCCGGGAAGATCGCCGCGGTGGAAGCGCCAGCCAGCATCCAGGTGGATTTCTCCCACGGTGCAAGGGGAAACCGGCTTTGCGCCATATGCCGGGACGAGCCCAGCCCCCAGGACGCACACTGCAGCAAGCAGGCGCCAGGGCCCACCGCAGACCTGTCTCAATTCGCGGAATTCGCCTAATTTCATCAAGGAACGCCTCCAGACCGCTGTGCGGCCCTGCGGGATGAACGACATCCCGGCACATGCCTTTCTATCGCAACCGGGGCCTCCCGAGGGCTGTAAACCGGTTCAACGGGGAATAATTTTTCTATCGGAATTTTTTTGCTGACAATCCCGGCCTTCCGTGTCTAGACTTTCTCCGCACAACAGTTCGCCATCGGTGTGTAAGCCAGGAATCCTTTGCGGAAGGGAAGCAGAGGGTGCGGGCCATCGAGCCTAAAGAGCGACGGGTGCACGAGGAGTTTTGCCATGTTCACTTACGCCAGCGCACGCCGTACTACCGCACCATCGTTGAGAGCAGTTTCGGTAATACTGTGGTCTTCCCGAACGGTGGAGGGTGCCGTTTTCATTGGGAGAAAACGGCTTCAGCACCCTCTTTACGGTCTACACCATTACCGAAACTGCTTTAGCCGGGTCTCGCGCATTCTCCCTGGTTTACTGCTTCTGGTAGCCCTGATGTTCAGTGCTTCCGCCCGCGCGCAGAGCGGCGGCGGCGGCATCACAGGTCTTGTCAGTGACACAACCGGCGCCGTGATCCCCAATGCCGAAGTAACTGCGCTGAATGTCGCCACCGGAGTCACTACCACTCGCGTTGCCTCGTCGAATGGCAACTACACCATCAACCCGCTGCTGCCCGGCACCTATACCGTGACCGTGAAGAGCGCGGGGTTCAACACCTTCAAGCAGGAAAACGTCGTGGTCGATGCGCTTGAGAATTTCGGGCTCAACGTCAAGCTCACCGCCGGCAGTCAGTCGGAGACGGTCACGGTTACCGCCGCACCGCCGTTGCTGGAGACCACCAGCGCCGGTCTTGGCGGCACCATTGAGAACAGCATGTATAGCGCTCTTCCGTTGCTGATCAACGGTGGTCAGCAGCGCGATATCACACAGTTTTCGAACCTGCTTCCAGGAGCGCAGGTGAATCCCGGCGGCCGTTCGTCCATCATCGCCGGCACCGGACAGCGCGTCGGTGAGCTCTACGTCGACGGTCTCCCGCTCACCACCGCCAGCCAGCAGGGTGACAACCGTCCGGTGTTCAACATCGTTCCCCTGGAAGCCATCGACCAGATCAAGGTGGTCACCAGCGGCTACTCCGCGCAGTACCAGGGCGCCGGACTTGAAAACTACAACCTGAAGGCGGGCACCAATCAGTACCACGGTTCGGTCTTTGCCTATATCCGTAACACCATCTTCGACGCCTGGACCTTCAGCACCAAGCCCGGCTCGCCTGGTAATACCGTCCCTGTTCTCGTGAATGGCGTGATCACGCGCATTCCCGGCCCGAAGGCGCCCGAACACCAGATCGAATACGGCTACGCGGTCGGTGGCCCCGTTCGCATTCCGCACCTTATTAACGGCCACGACAAACTGTTCTTCTTCACAACGCTGGATCGCTTCCGTTCGCGCCTTGGAGCGAACCCCGGCACCAGCACGGTGCCCACGCTGAAGATGCGCACTGGCGATTTCAGTGAGCTGCTCAGTCCCAGCGGACCCGGATACATCCTCTATGACCCGACGACGCAGGCTGCGTGCACCGCGAACAACGGCACTCCCTGCCGCTATCCTTATGGCCAGGTGCCAGCCGGCAAGGTGGATACCACTAAGGCCACTAACATCATCCCGGCTAGTCAGATCTCGCCTATCTCGCAGTACATGGCAAAGTTTCTGCCCGCGCCTACTTCGAATGCACTGACCGGTAATCTCATCAGCGGCGTTCCTTCGGGCTTCGACAACATGCTGTGGTCGGCCCGCGTGGACTACACGATCTCGCCCCGGCAGACACTTTCGGGCGCTTACACTCAGGGCCGCCGCCACGCCGTGCCATATACCAGTACGGGGACACCCGGGGTAGCGGTGGTTCCCTACATCGCCACAACCCTTTCCACGATTACCGGCAACATCGCCGACCTGCAACATACATTTCAGATCACGCCGAATCTGGTGAACCAGGCTCGCTATGCCTTTATCTATTTCGGCGGTCCGCCGGTGGGCAATATCACTGGCACGACAAACCCCGGTCTATATGGCCTTGCGGCCTCAGGCATCACGGGTCTGCCCCCAGGACAGGCATCCGACAATGCCGCCAACCTTGCGTTCGCCGGCACCAATGCTCCTTCGAGCTGGGTCGGCAACACTCCCACCACCACCAATCGCTCACTTACGTACGAATTCCTGGATAACCTCGCTCTCCTGAAGGGCCGGCATTCCATGAACTTCGGAGGACAGATTCAGTGGCTGGAGAACAACGCCGATACGGCGGACGGCCCCTCCACTCCGACTTCGTTGAATTTCAGTACCAACGAAACCGCAAACCTGAGCGGCACGACGTATGCCGCCAACACGGGCTACTCCTACGCCAGTTTCCTGATCGGAGGAGTGGCCAGCGCCGGCACAACGCAGCAGCCGTTCAGCATCGTGGGCGGCCGCTACAAGCCCGCTGCGGTTTATTTCCAGGATGACTTCGAGCTCACCTCCAAGCTGACCATCAATGCAGGACTGCGCTGGGACTACATTCCTCCCTTCCACGAAGTGCTTGACCGCTGGTCGTTCCTGAACCCTGACCTCACCAACTCCATTACCGGCAATGCCGGCATGCTGCAGTTCGCAGGCAGCCGCGGCGCTGGCCTGAGCTGCGAGTGCCGGAACCCTGTCCATACCTACTGGAAGAACTTCGAGCCGCGCATCGGTTTCGCGTATGCGGTGGATGACAAGACGGTGTTCCGCGGCGGCTATAGCCTCACGTATTCGCATGGCGGCGCCACCGGCGGCGCCGGAGGCGCCGGAACTGGAACGGGACAGACGGGCTTCAGCACGCCTATTTCGCTCACGGACAGCACGGGGGGCCCAGCCTTCTACCTGAACAACAACCCTGCGTTCGCGCAGGCCAATGCGAAGTTCGGTGGACCGAATTACACGCTTCCCGGCACGTCGCCGGTCTCCGCGGCATCGCAGACCCTGGGCACCGGTTTCTACGTCACGGGCGCCGGCGCTTCGGGTGGCAATGGCACCGGCATCAACTATGCCGATCCCTACGTTGGCAGCCGCTCACCGCAGTTCTCCTTCTTCAATTTCGGCATGCAGCGCGAGATCACGAAGAACATGACCATCTCTGTGGATTACGCAGGCAGCCAGAGTCATTTCATTTCTGGCGCTTCGAACATCCGCGGTCTCTATGCCGGCCAGCTTGATCCCAAGTACCTGGTTCTCGGCGCTAACCTCACCAAACCCGCCACCACGGCGAACATCGCGGCAGCGCAGGCGGCTTCAGGCCTGACTCTTCCCGTACCCTATGCCGGCTACACGGCCGCAGCGGCCGTCAACACCAATGCCACCATCGCCCACATGCTGACGTGGAAGCCACAATATTCCGGCACGTCCGACTTCTGGGGCAACTACGTGGCCAACGGCAATTACAACTCCTTCCAGGTCGCGTTGGCGCAGCGCGCCTCGAAGGGACTCACATTCAACGTCAACTACACCTATTCGCAGAACACCGATGACGCCGGTACACAGCGCAGCGGCTATGACATTCCCGCCAACGTCATCGCGGACGGCCAGTTCCATCCCAAGAACCGCATCGACCGGTCGATCTCCATCAACGACCAGCCCCAGAACCTGAGCATCTTCGGCGTCTACAACAGTTCGTACGGTAAAGGAAGCTGGGGTGGGGACCACATGATCACCCGCGCTCTGTTCAGTGGCTGGCAGACCTCCATGATCTTCCAGTTGAGTTCCGGTTTGCCGCTGCCCATTGTTGCTACCTGCAATGCCACGCAGAATGTCGGGCAGGGTACATGTATGCCCGACCTAAACCCTAATTTCCACGGCGATGTTCGCGTCAATGGCAAGTGGGGACAGGGAATTACGGCTGCCAACCTCGGGGCAACGACATCCAGCTACCTGACCGGCTATATCAGCAACACGACGTCAGGTGCTGGTGTTGGCGGCGGGGCCTGCGCCACCACGACGGGGCCGTTCTGCAACTCCGGCAGCTACATGATCGGCGACGCGCCGCGGTTTCCCTACAATCTTCGTGGACCGGACAACTACCGCCTCAACATGGCGCTCCGCCGTACTTTCCCCATCACCGAACGTATGCAGTTTATCTTCGGTGTCGATGGTTCCAATCTCACCAACCACACCACCTTCGGCAACAACGTCGGCAACAACCAGATCGGCGTCAACGTAAACGCCTTGTCGTTCGGCACACTGAACTTCGCCAGCGGCGACCCGCGAGACTTCCAATTCTCTGGACGCATCCAGTTCTAGAGAATTGGTCTTGAAGGTAGATCGAGAAGGCCGTTTCCCCGCAAGGGAAGCGGCCTTCGTTCATTGATTCGAGCGCCAATTCCAGCCTTCAGCGTTGTGGATGGCCGAAGAAGACGGCGGTAAAGTGAGGGTCTCGTTGCCGGAGGCGTTTGCGGCAAGCCTCAAGCACCTGGATCTGGCCACTGGTCTCAAATTGACGGACGTGTTCCAGAAGCCGGTCAGCCATATTCACTCCGATTTCTTTCCAGTCTTCGGGCGTACGGTAAGGTATCCAACGACATTCGCTGTTCATTGCAGGCGGCTCAGTTCTCGTGTCGCGCGGTCCCATGCTATCGCAAGGATAGGAATAGAGTTACCCATCCTGGCGACAACAAATCGGAGTATCAAAATGGGACGGAACGAGGTCTTGGCCGGGGCTCCATGTTCCCGATCAGCGCCGACGCTGTCTCCCCGCCTCATCAAGGGTCATCGAGAGAATGCTGGATTTTTCAGATAAGACAGCGTTATCATATCGGCCATGAAGAATGATCGCCTCACCCGGGTATCGCGGTTTGTCTCCGCGGAGGAAGCGCTGAAATCGTTTGCTGCGGGCCGCATGGTGGTTGTTGTGGACGACGAAGAACGAGAGAACGAGGGCGACATTACGATCGCCGCCGAGTACTGCACAGCGGAAACGATCAACTTCATGGCCAGGCATGGGCGGGGACTGATCTGTCTTTCGCTTACGGAAGACCATGCCGACCGCCTGCGGCTGGCCCCCATGACCCACAACAATACCTCGCGGATGGGAACCGCATTTACAGAGAGTATCGAAGCCCGCGAAGGTATTACGACGGGGATCTCGGCCGCGGATCGCGCGCGTACCGTTCAGGTGGCCATTGCCCCGGAAACTACGGCGGGAGATCTGGCTCGGCCGGGACACATGTTCCCGTTGCGCGCCCGCAATGGCGGTGTCCTGGTGCGCGCCGGCCATACGGAAGCCTCCGTGGACCTGGCGAGATTGGCGGGACTGACTCCGGCAGCGGTGATCTGCGAAATCCTCAGGGACGACGGAGGGATGGCGCGGGTGGATGACCTGGAACACTTCTGCGATGAGCATGATCTCCAGATGGTGACGGTTGCCGAACTCATTCGCTTTCGTCTACAGACGGAGCGCAACATCGAGCGGGTTTCTGAAGCGGCGGTCCCTACCGCGTTGGGCGTCTTTCGCATGATTTCGTACCGAAGCGTGGTGAACGGGAAAGAGTCGCACATGGCACTGGTCATGGGCGATGAATCAAGCTTCGAGGAGTTGCAGGAACCGATCCTCGTTCGCGTGCATGCGCACTGCGTGGCTGGGGACATCTTTGGTGCGATTTCGTGCGGCTGCCGCGCGAGCCTGGACTTCTCGATGCAGGCGATTGCGCAGGCCGGCCGGGGAGCCATCGTTCTGCTTCATCACACCCAGCGCAGCGAGACACAAGACAGCACGCCGCCGCAGCCAAGTCTTCATGATCCGGCGCAGCCACGGCCGCGCAGTCCAGCAGCGCCGGATTCGCCGACACTGCGTCAGATTGGAATCGGCAGTCAGATCCTTGCGGATCTCGGGATCCGCAGGATTCGCCTTATCACGAAGCATCGTCCGCACGTACCTGCGCTGCAGGGATTCGGCATCGAGATTGCCGGGTATCAACCCATCGTTCCGGTCATCCATTCCCGAGCTGATGGGCGCGTGCCCGAGGCGTTTTCCGCGCAGCCGGAGACGGCTTTCGATCACCCGTAAGGTGCGAAATCCCATGCCGATCCACGTTTAGCAAGACTCGTTGAAACGGATGGAACTGACCTGGAGTTGTTTTAAAACCACCAGACACGCTTCGAACTCCAGAGGCGTGAACGTGCCGCAGTTGTTGGCACTGTCTTCGTTTCCGTCGAGGCGGTGAACGTGTCTCTTCAGCGCGGAACCCAGGCCGTTTTCCCTTGCATTCAGATAGAGAACGATGCCGGCGCCTTCCTGCTGCATGGTCTGCATCGTGCGATGCAGAGTTTCGTGGCATGCACAAAGACACGACCCGAAGACATCGCCATACAGGCAGCAGGCATGCAGATGCAGAAGGACGTTCTCACGCTGCCAGTCGCCGAAAAGCACGCCCATCACTTCCACCTCGCCGGACGGCATGACGAATCCGCGCAGCAGCGCGCTGCCCCAGCGGGTTGGAAACGTTGCTTCGGCGATTTGCTTCAGGCTGGGAGGTGACAGGTTCTCAGGGAAGGGCACACCGTCCTGCAGCGTGATTCCGGCATATTGATCCCAATAACGTTTGCGAACTACAGTTCTCGCGATCACTTCCAACCCCAAAAAAATTCGCCGGAGCCGGAGACGTTGTCAGCGCTGCGCCCGGAATTGCTGAAGGTCATCCCCGTCCCGCCAGCCGGGCGGAAGTCGCAGGGTACGGATAAGGCCGCCCCACTGAGTGTTCGGTAAAATCATGACAACGATATCATGATTTGCTCGATTTCGTGCTTTCGCTCTGTCTAGAAAGGAGATATTCGGCAAAGCCGGCGTAATGCCGCTAAGATCATGTCCTATGGACAGAGACCAACGGGCGGTTGCGCGCTCCACGATCCGGGATGTGTCGCGGCTGGCCGAAGTTTCCATCAAGACGGTATCGCGGGTTATTAACAACGAAAAATATGTCACCCAGGAGACCCGGGCACGTGTCGAAGCGGCGATGTCGCGTCTCGGTTTCCAGCCGAGTTTCGCGGCGCGCGCGCTTGCCGGCCACCGCTCGCACCAGATCGCGGTGATCTGTGACAACCCGAATCCCTGGTATGTCTACGAAGTCCTTTACGGCACGCGAAGCCGCTGCCAGCGCGATGGAATCCGTGTGATCGCGCAGCCGTACGATCGCGCGTCGCCGGCGTTGCTGGATGACGTGACGAGCCTGGTGGACCAGGTGCACCCTGACGGTCTTGTGCTGACCCCGCCCGGCTGTGACGACATCCGCGTGCTGAATGAACTCGCTCGGCGCAAGGTGCCGATGGTGCGTATTCAGCCCGGAATTTTCCCGGAAATGACGGCATCGGTGCAGATCGACAACGTCCAGGCCGCCTACGATATGACCCGCCACCTTCTGGATCTGGGGCATCGCCGCATCGGATTTATTGTTGGCGATCGTGCGTATGCGGTTTCCGAGCAGCGGTTGAACGGCTACATGCGCGCGCTGGGCGATGCGGGGCAGCGCGTGGAAATGGAACTGATTCAGCAGGGAACGTACGAGTTCGGATCGGGGGCGAAGGCTGCCGAACAGCTGCTCAAAAGCGGCGAGCCGCCGACCGCGATCTTCGCTTCCAACGATGAAATGGCCGCGGGCGTACTTTCCACCGCGCATCGCCTCAATATCTCGGTGCCTAAGCAATTGTCCGTGGCGGGTTTCGATGATGCCGCCTTTGCGCAACTGGTGTGGCCTCCACTGACCTCGGTACGGCAACCGGTGCGGTTGCTGGCGGAAGAAGCGGCAGGCCTGCTTCTTACCAAGCCGGGCGTGAATCAGTCCATCAAGATCGCGTATGAGCTTGTGACCCGCGAATCCACCGCCAAAGCCTGAAGACCTGACGAGGCGCTTGACAATCGTGTCTTCAGACACGTATATGACAACGGTATCTTATTGAAGGCGGTTTTATGAGTTCAACGCAGGTCCACCCGGATCAGTGGAGTTTGGCGGAAGGGCGAATACGCAGACAGCGCCACGTCATCATTGTGCTGGTCTTTGCCGCCATCATGTTGAACTACATTGACCGCCAGGTGATCGCGCTGCTGAAACCCATGCTGCAGACGCAGTTTGGGTGGTCGAACCAGGACTACAGCCACATGGCCGCGGCCTATCAGTTCGCGGCGGCGATCGCGTTCCTGAGCACGGGCTGGTTCATCGACCGCGTGGGACTGCGGCGGGGGTTTGCCTGGGGCGTTGGCGTCTGGAGCCTCGCGGGCATGTGGCATGGGCTGGTGTACAGCGTCTCCGGCTTTGTTGGGGCGCGCCTTGTCCTGGGCGCTGCGGAAGCCGTTGGCACGCCGGCCAAGGTGAAGACCGCCGCGTTGTATTTCCCGGTGGAAGAACGCTCGATGATGATCGGGGTCGGCAACATGGCTTCCAACTGCGGAGCGATCCTGGCGCCTCTCGCCATCCTTCCACTGGCTGCGTGGCTTGGCTGGAGAGCCGCCTTCCTGGTGTCCGGAGGGCTGGGTCTGGTGTGGGTCGTTCTCTGGACGGTCGTGAAGCATCCGCCGGCGCTTGCCCTTTCAGGCGCTGCCGTTCACGGAACCAGCGTGCCCTGGGCGAAGATGCTTCGCGACCGCCGGCAATGGGCCATCATCGCGGGCAAGTGTTTCAGCGATGAGGTCTGGTGGTTTCTGCTGTTCTTTATTCCCGATCTTTTTCACCGCCGCTTCGGCCTGGAGCAAAGCGCGCTGGGAGGCCCCGTTGCACTGGCCTACACGCTGGCCGCGCTGGGTTCGCTTTCCGGAGGCTGGCTGCCTTCGGTGCTGCTTCGCCGGGGCTGGCCGCTGAACCGCGCGCGCAAAATGTCGCTCCTGATTCCCGCGCTGCTCATCCTTCCCACACCTCTGGTGCTGAAGGCGGGGAACGCATGGGTCGCCGCCTTGATCCTGGGAGTCGCACTGTTCGCGCACCAGGCTTATTCCACCAACGTCTTCGGTATGAGCGCCGACCTGTTCGCTCCCAGGATCGTGGGTACGGCAGTGGGCATCGGGGCGTTTGCCGGAAATCTTTCGGGCATGGCCATGCTGGAAACGGCGGGCTGGTCGCTCGATCACGGACACGGCTATGCCCCTCTTTTGTGGGTCTGCGCCATTTCCTACCTTGTCGCCACGGCGCTCATCCAGGTCTTCGTGCCTGTGATTTCTGTAAACACAGAAACCTCCAACCCATAGGAACTCAACGCAGCAGCAGCAAGAATCATCAAAGGAAACGAATCGACGATATGACAGCGATATCTCAAGTGAAAGCTAACCGGCGAAGGCGAGTGCTGGGCGGGACGGACATCGAAATCAGTCCGATTGCCTGGGGCATGTGGCGATTTTGCGGTCAGGATGTAGACGCCGGACGGGTGCGGGTGGAAACGGCGCTGGACGCCGGCATCACCTTGTTCGATACCGCGGACATCTATGGGCCGGACAATGGCGAACCTTTCGGCGCGGCCGAAACCTTGCTGGGACGTGTCTTTCGTGAGTCGCCCGGCCTGCGCAGCCGTATGGTGCTGGCGACCAAAGGCGGCATTCGCATTGGTGTGCCCTATGACTCCAGCGCGGAGTATCTGCGTTCCGCGATCGACAGTTCGCTGGGTCGGTTGGGGACCGAGCGTGTGGAGCTGTGGCAGATCCATCGGCCCGACATCCTGGCACATCCGCAGGAAGTGGCGCGTGTGCTCGACGACGCGTATCAGTCCGGCAAGATCCGCGCGATCGGCGTATCGAATTTCACCACCTCGCAGACAGCGATGCTGGCCCACTTCTCTACTGTGCCGCTCTCGAGCCAGCAGCCGGAGCTTTCGCCCCTGTACACGGCGCCGTTGCAGAACGGTCTGCTGGATCAAGCCATCGTGATGGGCATGACGGTGCTGGCGTGGTCGCCTCTTGGCGGAGGCCGCATTGCAAACCCAAGCGACGAGCGCTCCAAGGCGGTTGCAACGCTGCTGGACGCGAAAGCGCGCGAAGCCGGCGTCGATCGTGCAGCCGCTGCTTACAGCTGGATCATGGCTCACCCGTCGGAGCCGGTTCCGATTGTGGGTACGCAAAACGTCGTGAGGATCGCCGCCATCCCGCAGGCATTCCAGGTCGAGTGGAGCCGTTCGGAGTGGTACCGCCTTTTTGAAACTTCCTTAGGAGAGAAACTTCCATGAATCAGAACGAGTGCGAAATCAGTTGGTTTTCCGCCCTGTGCGATGACGACTACGAGTTCCTGGGTGTGTCCGACCCGAAGCTCCAGTCAAGCTGGGCTCACTGTCGCGACATTGTGATGCAGGCGGAATCAGGCGGCTTCGACAACATCCTGCTGCCGTCGGGCTATGCGCTGGGAATCGATACCACCGCGTTCGGCGCGGCGATTGCGCCGATGCTGCGCACGATGCAGCTCCTGCTGGCGGTGCGGATCGGGGAGCTGTCGCCTCCGCAACTGGCGCGCCAGATTGCCACCATCGACCAGATACTTGGCGGCCGGTTGACGGTGAATATTATTTCCTCCGACGTACCGGGCGAGGCGTTGGCTTCCGCTCCCAGGTATCGGCGCACGACGGAGGCCATCGAAATCCTGCGCACGCTTCTCGACGGCGAGCCGCTCGATTTCGACGGAGAGTTCTGGAAGTTGAAGCTGGATCCGCCGCGCATTCGCACGCGCTCAGGCCGAGTGCCGCCGTTCTATTTCGGCGGTCTCTCCCCGGATGCTCGCGAGGCTGCCGCGAAAGGGTGCGACGTCTACCTGATGTGGCCGGACAAGACCGAAGCAATCGAAGCGATCATCGCCGACATGAAGGAGCGTGCTGCTAAACACGGGCGTACTTTGCGCTTTGGATATCGCGCCCATGTGGTGGTGCGCGATACGGAGGCTGAGGCACGAGCGGCGGCCGACCGACTGCTTTCCAAGCTGGACCTGGTGCAGGGCTCGGAGATCCGAGCGCGATCACTGGATAGCCAGTCGGCGGGCGTCGCCGCCCAGTCGGCGCTGCGTGAGAATGCCGCCTGCGACGGATATGCGGAAGCCAACCTTTGGACCGGTGTCGGCCGTGCGCGCTCCGGATGCGGAGCCGCGATTGTGGGCGATCCCGACCAGGTGCTCGCCAAGCTCCAGCACTATCGTTCGCTTGGCATTGAGGCGTTCATCCTGTCCGGCTATCCGCACGCTGCCGAAGCCGATCTGTTTGCAAGGCACGTCCTGCCGCGGATGGATCACGGCCCTTTGTCGCGGGCTTGACTCTAAGCGGACGGAAGAAGGGAAGAGAGGGAGTTGACGATGCTGGAAATGGAAAAGCCTTTCGTTGTGGGCATTGGTGGAACAACGGTGGAGGGTTCCTCGACAGAGCGGGCGCTCTCGATTGCGCTGCGCGGCGCGGAGTTAGCCGGGGCGCGGACGCGGATGTTCGGCGGGCCGTTCCTTGCGAGTCTTCCTTTCTACCAACCCAAATCCACGGAGCGGACAAGCGAAGAACACGAGTTTGTCGCGGCGGTGCGGCAGGCATCGGGAATCATTCTCGCCAGTCCCGGCTACCACGGAAGCGTGTCGGGTCTGGTGAAGAATGCTCTCGACCTGATCGAGGAAACGGCGAAAGACTCTCGCCCGTATCTCAACGATCTTCCTGTCGGCATAGTGGTCACAGCCTACGGCTGGCAGGCGATCGGCTCGACGATTGCAGCGCTGCGTTCCATCGCCCACGGATTGCGCGGCTGGCCGACTCCCTACGCTGCCGGTGTCAATTCGATGGCCTGCCGCCTGGATGCCGCCGGTGGGTGTTCCGATCCCGAAATTGAGCAGCAGCTTCTGCGGGTAGGCCTGCAGGTAGGCCAACGCCTGCAACAGGCTGTACCTGCAATGCATTAGGCCGCACGAGAAACAGAATCTCAACACTTATGATATCGGTGTCTTATTTGTCTCGAAAGGCATCGAGGTTCGTTGATTGGTTACCACAAATTGTCGAAGTAAAATCATTAGAATCAGTACGATAAAGAGCAATTTTAAATCCAGCGCAGATGATCTCAATAGGATTGACAACGATGTCTTATTTAACTTAGTATTCGCGCCATTGATGAATACCCGCATATTCGCCACGCGGCTGAGCCGTATCTCGCGAAGTGACCGTTGGGATAGTGGCATTGCATTCGAGGGGACGATGAAAAGCAGAAAGAATTTTGTACAGAATGTGTGGTTGCTGCTTTTCGTGATGATGGGGCTGGCGCTCCCTCCGGGTGTAGCGAAGGCACAGAACATTACGGGCGAAATCGATGGCAATGTGACGGACGCGAGCGGAGCTGTCATTCCGGGTGCGACCGTCACGATCATCAGTGCGGACACCAGGCAACTGGTACGTACGACGAAGACCTTGAACAGTGGCGCCTACAAAGTGCCGCTGCTGCAGGTGGGCACCTACGATGTCACGGTGAGTTCGCCCGGCTTCAAGTCCTCCGTGACCAGGGACGTGAAGGTCGATGTCGGCGCCGCCCCCGCGGTCAACTTCAAGCTGGTGCTGGGCGATGTTTCCGCGGAGGTCACCGTGGAGGCGAACAGTGAAGCGCCGAATGTCGAGACCTCAGAGAATTCCTCGGTCATCAGCAAGACCGAGCTGACGGAACTAGGCCTCAGCTCGCGCAACTTCGAACAACTCATCGCATTGCAGCCCGGTGTTTCCTATGGCGGCCCGGACGATCTGAGCCCGGGCAACATGAGCTCGTCAGGGCAGTCCAACCCACACAACCTTTCGATCAACGGTCTCAGCCGCACCCAGGTGACCTGGCTGATGGACGGTTCCGACATGCTGAACCACGGCGGCATGACGCAGGTGCCGACGTTCCCGAGCGTCGACTCCATTGAAGAGGTCAAAGTATTGCGCAGCAGCTATGGAGCGCAGTATGGCGGCGGCGGAAGTGCGCAGGTGCTGGTGATCACCAAGGCCGGAGGCTCCGCATTTCACGGCGATCTGTATTACTTCTGGCGCAGTCAATATCTCAATGCGACACCGTTCTTCAATAAGCTCTCGAACCCGCCTCAGCCGAAACCTCCGATGCGCTACAACGACTTCGGGTACTCGATCGGCGGACCGGTAACGTTCTCGAAGCACATACGCGTGCCGAAGACCTTCTTCTTCTTCTCGCAGGAGTTACGCCGCAACACGAATTACCCGCTGGATAACATCGGCAACTATCCCGAGATCGCCCAGGCAAACGGGTACTTCGCCAGTCCGGTGTGCGTTGCCTATACCTTCACCAACGGGAGCAGCTCCTGCAAGACACGCGCAGTGCAGGTGAATAACTCGCCTTACTCCGGTTACAACTTCCAGGTGGCTGCGATCGATCCGGTGGCCCAGGGTTATCTCAAGGACGTCATCAATCCGGCGCTCGCTATCTCGACACCGAACAGCACCACTGCGCTGCAGACTCTGAACCTGCAGCAAAAGAGCCCGTACAGCGAAACACAGGAACTCGTCCGGCTCGATCATCAATTCGGCCCGCGGTTCAGCGCCTTCGTCCGCTACATCTTCGATCCATTCCACATGTCCACGCCATGCGGAATCTACCAGGCGACTTGCTATCCGGGTGCGGCGTCGTCCGATATCAATACCTTCGGTGAGAGCCTGATGGCGCATGGAACCTGGGTGGCGACACCCAAGATCGTGCTGGAGATGGGCTTCGCCTTTGAGCCCTACCAGGTGAAGTCGACGCCCAACGGGACCGTGCTGAGCTCCCGCTCTCCGGATATCCAGGTCACCTTGCCGTATGTCTCGACGCTGGGCCGGGTTCCGGGTCTCACGATCAACGGCGGCAACTGGATGCCTCAAGGACCGTACCAGGACAGCAACCACACGGTGCAGGCGTTCGAGAATACGACCAGGCAGTTTCAGTCGCACACGCTCTCTTTCGGAGTCAATTTCGAGCACTACTACGAGCGCGTCAACACGGGCACGACGAATGCCGGCCAGTTTGCGTTCAGCGCCGGCAAGTCGAACGTCACGGTGAATGGAACAACCTACACCGTTTCCGCATTCGAACAGGGCTTTACCAACTTCCTGATCGGCAATCCAACGTCGTTCACGCAGGCATCCGTGGATGCGCTGGCGCAGCCTTCCGAAAGCCTGTTTGAGACCTATCTTCAGGATGACTGGAAGATTCTGCCGCGACTGACGTTGAACGCCGGTCTGCGGTATTCCATCTATGGCCAGCCCTACGATCGGGCCGGACATCTTGGCGGCTTCGCGCCGGAAGCGTTCAATCCTGCGCAGGCGCCTGCCATTGGCACGACAGGAACGATCTGCACAACCAGCACCGCTGCAGGATGCGGCGGGGTCACACCCAACGCTGCCTACAACCCGCTCAATGGAATCGTGCAGGGCTCCGGGCAATCGCCTTACGGCAAGGCGCTGAGCAGAACGCCACTCTTGAACTTCGCACCACGCGTAGGATTTGCCTGGGATGTCTTTGGCAACGGAAAGATGTCCATCCGCGCAGGCTACGGAATCTTCTATAACCAATCCCCGCTGGCATCCACGCAGAGTGAAGTGGCTGCGAATCCGGCGTACGTGCAGAATCCGGTTTGGAACACGCAGCCGATTCCATTTGGAAATCCGTCGAGTTCTGCGCCAACGAACAATGCCGTTCCTATTGTGATGGGGCAGGCGAGTAACTGGTCACAGCCTTACACGCAGAACTGGAGCCTCAGCCTGCAGCGGTCCCTGGGGCACGCGGCGCTGATCGACGTCGGGTATGTAGGCAACAACACCCAGCATCTGCAGGGTGAGGACGACCTGAACCAGCCGCTGCCGGGCGTCTACGTGAATGCCGGTCTTCCCGACCCGATTACAAGCGGCACTTCCACGGCGACGTTGAACCAGATTCGTCCTTATAAGGGATACGGTCCCATTCCTTACGCCAGTACACGCTTCTTCTCGGACTACAACGCGTTGCAGGCCAGTCTTCGCTACCGGGTTTCCAGGGAGTCCATGGTGATGGTCAGCTACACCTGGTCGAAGTCGCTGTCGAACAGCCTGCACATTACGGGCGAAGCTCCACAGAACCGTTACGATCTGCGCTCGGAGTGGGGACCTTCCTTACTCGACCGGCGGAACATGTTTGTCGCGCAGTACATCTACCACCTGCCTTTCTATCGCCACCAGAGAGGGTTTGCGGGCAAGACGCTCGGCGGTTGGCAGTTGTCGGGCAGCCTGCAGATCATGAGCGGCGTCTGGGACACGGTGACGCAGGGCTCGAACGATCCCGCAGGGCAGGGAATCCTGGCCGCAGGATCGGATGCGCAGGAACGGCTGGACATGATCGACAAGCCGAACGGCGGACCCAAGACTCTCAGCCAATACTTCAACACGGCTGCCTTTGCGCAGGTACCCAGCGGCCAGCCGCGGCCCGGCAATGAGAAGCCGAACAGTGTGCTGGGCCCTGGCTACGGCGTGTGGAACGCGGTGCTGTCGCGGAATATCAAGATCTCGGAGCACAGCCGTTTTCAATTCCGTGCGGAAGCCTACAACGTGTTGAACCACGTTAATTTCTCGACGGTCAACGTGGCCTTCAACAACACCAACTACGGCACTGTCACCGCGGCGCGCGCCAATCGTGTGATGCAGCTGGGAGCCAAGCTTTACTTCTGACGATTGTGTCTTGAGAACCATGCCGTCTCAGAACGCCAGGCAGCGCGCGAATTCAACAAGCAGTGAGGGAACAACGATGTCACGCAGGCACAAAGTGAAAGTAACAGCAGCCGGCATGCTCCTGGCCGGGGCACTCGGCTGGATTTCGATGGCGGAAAGCGCGGCCGCACAATCTCTCGCTGCAACTTACGTGCCGGTCATCACGAACTTTGCCGGGCAGCCTGGTGTTACGGGCTATGCGGGCGATGGCGGGGCCGCTACCTCCGCAACGTTGAATGCGCCGTGGGGAATCGCCTACGACGCAAACGGCAACCTCTATATTGCCGACAATCAGAACAACGTCATTCGCAGAGTCGATGCGGCGACCGGCAATATGACTACGGTCGCGGGAAATGGAACCGGCGGATTCGGCGGTGACGCGGGCCCTGCGACGCAGGCGCTTCTGAATGGTCCGGAGCAGGTGGCCTTCGATCCTGCAGGCAACATGTACATTGCCGATACCGGCAACAGCCGCATCCGTATGGTGAATGCGCAGACTCAGATCATCACCACGGTGGTCGGAAACGGTGTTTCCGGCGCCTTCACGGTTGGGGTCACCGGCCCGAACACACCGCTGAAGACTCCGCGCAGTGTGCAGGTCGATCGTGCCGGCAACATCTTCGTTGCCAATGCAGGTCTCAACGACGTTCTCGAGATACCCGCGGCCACCGGGCTGACCGTGGCGTATGCCGGTGTGGGTGGCGGCAGCAAATCCAAAACCGGAGGCGATGGAGGACAGGCCATCCTCGCCACCTTCGCAGGCCCGTACAACATGAGTGTGGATCCAGCCGGGAATTTGTATCTCTGCGATCACACCAACAACGTGATCCGCAAGATCACTGCATCAACCGGCATCATCACCACCGTAGCGGGAACCAATGCCGCAACCGGAGATACCGGCGACGGTGGACCCGCAACGTCCGCAACGCTCAACGCTCCGGTGGGAGTCTTCGCCGATCAGTCGGGCAATTTTTATATCGCCAACACCGGCGGCAACACCGTGCGGTTCGTCAATGGCCAGACGGGCATCATCTCGAAATTTGCGGGAACTGGAACCGTCGGCACCGCGGGCAATGGAGGTGCGGCAGTTGCCGCGCAACTCAATGGCGACAGCGCGGTGGCGGTTTCTCCCAATGGAAAACTGGTCGCCATCTCGAACCAGAACAGCAATGCCATCAGCGTCGCGTTCGTGGCGAACGATTTTCCGTCCGTGGCTGTAGGTGCTTCGAGTACCGCGCAAACAGTGATTGCACAGGCAGGGACGAGCGGAACAGCAAGCGCCTTTCAACTGGATCCAGGCATCCCCGCGGACTTTGTGGCAGGCACTCCGTCCGGCTGCCCGGGCGCCATGGCGGCAGCGGCTCTTTGCAGTCTGCCTGTGACGTTTTCTCCCACCGCACCGGGTGTGCGCACGTCCCGAGTGGCGCTCACCGATAGCACAGGGAACAACTACTTTCTCGGTGTGAACGGTGTTGGGACATCTCCGGCCGTGTCGTTCCTTCCCGGGATCATTGCTACGGTTGCCGGCAGCGGTACTGCCGGTTCCACCGGCGATGGCAGCGCCGCTACCAGCGCGCGTGTGAATCTTCCCGGCAACATGGCCCTGGACGCGAGCGGCAATCTTTATATCGCGGACACCGCGAACAACAAGATCCGCCTGGTCAGCAAAACAACCGGCGCCATCTCGACGTATGCCGGTACAGGTGTCGCGGGCTTCGCCGGAGATGGCGCAGCGGCAGCCAATGCGCAATTGAACGCTCCAGCAAGTGTTTCGCTCGACGCGGCCGGGAATCTCTACATTGCCGATACCGGCAACCATCGCATCCGCATGGTCAGCGCACAGACCGGCACGATTTCCACGGTAGTGGGAACGGGCACGGCTGGAAGCAGTGGTGATGGTGGCCTCGCAGGTTCGGCGGCGGTCAGTAGTCCTGCGGGGGTCGTCTCCGACAGTGACGGCGATCTTTACATCGCGGATACCGGCAACCACAAGATTCGTTTCGTGAATGCTGCCACTGGGTTGATCTCCACGTTCGCGGGAACCGGAACAGCCGGAAGCACGGGGAACAATGTCGCAGCCACCACCGCGACGTTGAATGGCCCCAGGGGCATTGGCCTGGATGCGGCGGGCAATCTTTATAT
Organism: Acidobacteriaceae bacterium; assembly: GCA_036498835.1. Taxonomy (GTDB): domain Bacteria; phylum Acidobacteriota; class Terriglobia; order Terriglobales; family Acidobacteriaceae; genus Granulicella. The sequence continues at coordinate 33,096 of DASYEV010000221.1, forward strand.
CGCGGATACAGGCAGCAACCTTGTCCGCGAGGTTCACGCGGGAATCATCACCACGGTGGCTGGGAGCGGCACGGCTGGAAACAGCGGCGATGGCGGTCTCGCAACGGCAGCCGCCTTGAACAGCCCCACAGCGGTTGCGCTGGATGCCGCGGGGGATGTCTATGTTGCCGACTCGGCCAATAACGTTGTGCGCAGGATCAGCGCTGCGGATGGCACGATCGCCGCCGTGGCCGGCACCGGTACAGCGGGATTGTCCGGCGATAATGGTTCACCTCTTTCAGCCATGCTGCAGGGACCTGCCGGCGTTGCGGTGGATGCAACCGGCAGCTTCTATATCGCGGATACGGCAAACAGCCGCATCGCGTATGTGAATGTTGCGCAAGGCGCTTTGGACTTCGGCAAGATCAACGTCGGTTCCTCAAGCGATCCGCAGACGCTGTACCTGGAGAACATTGGAAACCAGCCGCTGGTGATGAGCGCCCTGGCTTCGAGCTCTGCTTCCTATCAGCAGGTTGCGGGATCCGGATCGCCTGCCGACTGCTCGGCCACCACCACGCTGGCGCCTGGAGCGGAATGCCAGCTCTCGCTGCGCTATACCGCGTCCATCCAGGGCGGTGAAAACGCAAGCTTCACGGTGACGGACAACGCTCTGAATGTATCGAGCGCCACGCAGGTGATCGCTCTCTCAGGAACGGGTGTCAAGGTTGCCGGCCCTTCCAGCATTACGGCGGCTGGCGGATCGCAGCAGGCTGTGGCTCCGCTTGGAGTCTTTCCCATCGCCCTGCAGGCGCTGGTCACGGACAACAGCAGCAATCCTGTCGCGGGTGTCACGGTCACGTTTACCGCGCCAACCTCGGGCGCCAGCGTTACGTTTGCGAATGCCAGCAACATCGTTACGGCTGTCACCGGCAGCAATGGCATCGCTTCCGTTTCGAATGCAACCGCATCCGCCACGCGCGGGACGTTTTCCATCAACGCAACGGTCAGTGGTGTGGCCACTCCTGCTGTCTTCACAGAGGCGATTGCAGGAAACATTGCTCCCACGCTTAGCCTGGCCAATGCAGGCTCGGCTTCCGTTTCCTATGGGCAGACCGTAACGTTGAATGCGGCACTTTCACCTTCGTCGCTGGGCGGGACGCAGGCCACGGGCACTGTAACGTTCTACGACAACGCCACCGCAGTCGGTACAGCGCCGATCAGTTCCGGAAGCGCTTCGACTTCGTATACGCCGGTTGCAGGAACTCACGCACTGACCGCGAGCTATAGCGGCGACGGCAACTTCTCCGCATCGACGACAACAAGCTCTTTGTCTTTGACCGTTTCGCAACTTCCCATCACCGGCACGGCGAGTTCTGTTTCCGTTCCCTACGGAACGCCACCGAACCCCATTGCCGGAACGTTGAATGGAGTTCTCGCTGCCGATACTGCGAACGTCAGCGTCTCGTTTGCTCCTGCAGGCGCTGCTCAGGCGCCGAATGTGGGACAGTATGCACTCGCGGGCACGCTCTCCGGTTCGGCGGCGGCCAACTACACGCTGACTGTGACCGGCAATCCCACGTACACGGTCACTCCGGCCGCAACGACGATGTCCTTGAGCGTGTCCAGCACGCAACCTTCGCTGGGTTCATCCGTGACGCTCAAGGCTACGGTGGTTTCGGTCGTAAGCGGAGCGCCTTCGCCCGTGGGTTCGGTGACGTTCTTCAGTGGGACCACCAGCCTGGGATCGGCTGCTCTCAATGCCGGTGTTGCCACGCTTGTGACCACGGCTCTGCCGGCAGGCTCGCAGTCGATCACCGCAACCTATGTGGGCAATGCGAATACCACGGCATCCACATCGTCCGGGATTGCGGTTTCGGTTGTCGCTCCCGACTTTACGGTAGCGGCGAACCCCGCAGCGGCAACCGTCAAGCAGGGGGCAACCGCTTATGCCACCTTTACTGTTACCGGCAACCAGGCGTTTACAGGAACCGTCGCGTTCAGTTGCACAGCGCTTCCGGCAAACACGGCCTGCACCTTTACACCGTCCACGGTTACAGGCAGCGGATCCACGCTTCTGGAAATCAACACTGCCGGTAGCTCCACGGCCGCGGTTCGCTCGCCCTGGGATCGAAGCATGATCTCGCTTGCGATTATGTTCCCGGGCCTGCTGCTTTTCGGGCTCGCACGCCGTGGGAAGAGAAGCGGCATCCGTAGGATGGTGATGACGGGAATCGTTCTGCTTGGCGGCCTGGGAGTTGCCCTGGGATGCAGTGGCTGTGGCAGTTCATCCCACGCTTCTGCAACGGTCGCAACACCGACCGGGACTTATTCGGTTTCCATCAGCACACAGGCGGGCAGCGTGTCGCATGCGGTGCCGTTCACCCTGACTGTTGTATCTGCCAATTGATTGAGTTGCACGGCTGGATGCACCCTATGCAGAAACATAGCGCAGGCCGCAACTGAAGGGCCGAAAGAGAAAACATGATCGTGGCAGGAAAATTTCGTAGACGGTTGAGAGCCGGCGTTCTGGCAGGACTTTTCGCGGGCGTAGGATCGCTCGCACCCGTTATGCAGGCGCAGGCGGGCCATGAAACGTCCCACCCAAACCCGCAGCTATTCAATCCGGCTCTGAATAAAAGGGTGGAAGATCTTCTGGCCAAGATGACCCTCGAAGAGAAGGTCGGACAGATGTCACAGTTCACCGCCGGCGGACGCATCGTTGGACCTCAGACGAAGGTGGCTGTGGAGCTGGATATTCCGGCGATGATTGCCGGCGGACGTGTGGGTGGAATTAATGTTTCCAATCGGAAAAGGGCGAACGAGTTTCAGCGCATCGCCGTTCAGCAGAGCCGTCTGCATATTCCATTGATCTTTGGGCTGGACGTGATCCATGGCTACAACACGATCTACCCCATCCCTCTTGGCCTCGCGGCAAGCTTTGATCCAACGCTCGTAACGGACCTGTCGCATATGTCCGCGGAGGAGGCGAGTGCGGACAACATTCACATGACGAACTCTCCGATGGTCGACATCGCGCGGGATGCGCGCTGGGGCCGCATCGCCGAGGGTTCGGGAGAAAGCGTTTCGCTCGGTTCGGCGATGGCCAAAGCCTATGTGCGCGGCTACCAGGGCAAGACACTCAGCGATCCAACATCCATCGTGGCATGCGTGAAGCATTTCGCCGCTTACGGCGCGCCAACCGCTGGACGCGATTACAGCGCTGTGGACATGTCCGATCCGATGCTGCGCCAGTTTTATCTGCCGCCCTATAAGGCGGCGATCGATGCCGGTGCAGGCACTATCATGGCAGCCTTCAATTCGTTGAACTCTGTTCCGGAGACTGCCAACCCCTACACGCTGACTCAGATCCTGCGTAAAGAATGGGGTTTTGATGGCTTCGTGCGCAGCGACTTCAACGCGGTTGCCGAACTGCTGGCGAACGGCTACGCGCTGGACGATACGGCAGCAGCGCGGGAAGCGGTGACCGCCGGTCTCGATATGGACATGGCGAGCGGCATTTACAGCGATCACCTTGTCGCGCTGGTGCGCAAGAAGGTTGTTCCCGAGGAAGCGCTGAATCAGGCTGTACGGCGTATCCTGCGGGTGAAGTTTGCTCTGGGACTGTTTGAGCATCCATACGCCGATGAAAGCGCTCCCGCGTACGAAGCGACAGACGCAAAACGCGCGCTTGCCCGCCAGGCAGCGGAAGAGTCTGTGGTGCTGCTGCAAAATCAGGCTCAGGGAAACCAGCCCAGGCTGCTGCCTATCGCGAAGCAGACCAAAACGATTGCTCTGATTGGGCCCCTTGCTGACGCTCGCGCTCAGATGTTGGGAACGTGGCGCGCCAAGGGCCGGCCGGCCGATGCTGTCACTCTGCGTCAGGCGCTTGCCAATCACATGCGACAGACCGGCGGGCAGCTCGTGTATGCCGAAGGCACGAAGATCCTTACCGACTCCGACGCCGGATTTCAGCAGGCGAAGCAGGCCGCGCAAAACGCCGATCTTGTGGTTATGGCGCTTGGTGAAGATGCGGACACCATGATTGGGGAAGCTGCTTCACGAGCCAACCTGAATCTGCCCGGCAACCAGGAACAGCTTCTGGAAGAGATTGTTGCAACCGGGAAGCCCGTGGTCCTGGTTGTTTTCAGTGGGCGTCCTTTGGTGCTGGACTGGGCTTCGAAGCACGTGCCGGCCATTGTGGAAGCATGGTTTCCAGGGATTGAAGCCGGTCCCGCGCTCGCCTCCATCCTTACCGGTGAAACCAATCCAAGCGGAAAATCGCCCGTGAGCTTTCCGCGAGCCGTCGGGCAGGAGCCCCTCTATCTGGATGAGCTTCCCACCGGCCGCCCCGCGAATAAGGTGGATCTCTCGCATCCGCCGGCGGAGCGCACCGAGAAATACGTTTCGCGCTATATCGACGTGCCCAATGCGCCGCTGTATCCCTTTGGACATGGACTGAGTTACACCACGTTCCAATATTCCTCGGTGTCTCTCAACAAGAATGCAACCGCGGTGTCCTCGCTGATGACGTCGCCGGGCACAGGCACAGCGCGTCCTCCCATGCAGGCCACGGTCACGGTGCGCAATACCGGCGAAGTGGCGGGCACGGAAGTTGTGCAGCTTTATGTAGGGATCCGCGGAGCAAGCGTTCTGCAACCGGAGCGCGAGCTCGAAGGCTTTCAGCGAGTGACTCTCCAACCCGGAGAGTCGAAAGATGTGTACTTTGCGTTGGGCTTTGATGAACTGTCCATCATCAACACCCACAGCGAGCGCGTTGTGGAACCTGCAGAGTACACCGTGTCCGTAGGCGGAAGCTCGGATGCTGCGCAGCAGTCGCGGTTCCAGGTTGTTCCATAGTGCGATGGTGTCATAAGCCGGCGGTCGATTCCATGAAAGAGCGTTGAGGGGCGATGAACATTCCACGAAAGCAAGGCATGCAGAAATTTCTCACGACCCGAAAGTTGTTGGTGTGCGCCTCCTTCGCGTGCTGGATGATGTGTAGTGCGCTTGCCATTGCGCAGACGGCGAGCGACACCGAATTTCTGAAGACGCTTGAGAAGACCGACGCGCAATTCTTTCTCGATCAGGCAGAAGCTCCCAACTACCTGATGCCCACGACCTGGTCGGTGGAGAAAGGCCCTGACCCGCGCAAGAGTGCAGGTGGAACCGGCCTGGAGATGACTGCGCTCTGCGTTGCCGAAAGTCATGGGTGGATCGATCGCAAGACAGCCATCGACCGCATCACGAAAATACTGACGGTAGTCGCTCGTCAGCAAGCAGCGCATCCGGAGACCATGGGGCTCATGTATCACTACATGAATCCTGACGGTTCAAGATACAAGACGAGCAACGTTGGAACGGATGATGGCAGCAAGCTCATTCTTGGTGCTCTCGTCGCCCGCCAGTATTTTCACGACCCGGCTATTACCCAGCTCGTCGATCGGATCTATGCCGCAGTCGACTGGAATGCATGGATCAATCCCAAGAACGATAAGGCATATGAGGCATGGGATCCGGAGAAGGGATTTTCCCGCTCACAATGGGGCCGGTATTCGGAAGGCCCATTGCAGGTGTATTTGCTGGGCATGGGGTCTCCTGTGCCGCGGCATGCGCTCACGCTGAAACACTGGAATTCATGGAAGCGCGGGCCTGTGAACCACTATGGAACCGACCCCGTCTACACGTGGATTGGAGCGTCGCCCGCGTTATTTCCTCAACAGTACCCGCAGATCTTTTTCGATCTGCGCGGTCTGAAAGATCATTCTCCTGAAGGCAACGGCGTGAGCTACTGGGACAACAGCATCCAGGCCACGCTCGCACAGTGGCAGTGGAGCAGCGATCTCGGTGCAGGTGCAGTGAACGGCGTTGGCCCATTTCCTCACTGGGGCGTCAACCTCTGGGGTCTGACGGCAACAGCCTCACAATCGGGCTCCTTCAACACCTGGGGTGGCCCTCTCCCAAGCGATCCGCCGCCCGACGGAACACTTACACCGGCTGCCGCTGGGGGATCGCTTCCTTTTACTCCGGAGCAGAGCCTGCACACTCTCCAGTACATGAAGGCCCACTACCCAAAGACGTGGTTTCGCTATGGCTTCGTGGAAGCCTTCAATCCTGAAAACGATTGGTATGCGCAACAGCTTTCTACCAATCAAACCGGGGTGACCTTGTTGATGGCGGAGAACCTGACTACAGGGTTGGTCTGGCGTTCGTTCATGAGTTCGCCCGAGATCGTGAAAGCGCTGAAAGTCGCCCAGATGTCGAAATAGAAACTACGACGCGCGAATGAGTTTGGTGCGACTGAAGTGGTTTCGATGAGGGCGTTTACAGAAAGGAGAATGCTCAAGCCATTTCTCCTGAATGAGAACGGAATTTTTCTTAAGTCGACGCGAATACGACAAAGTCGGAAACACTCTATGCGATCGCTTTCTGTGCGAAAAGAGCCGAAAGATTTTTGGCAGCGACGGTCGAAGATGCGGGAAAACTGCTCGGATATCCGAATCCAGGATACGGCCCGTACCGCTGGTGGCGGAATAGAACAGCGCCAACGTCGCGGCATATACCAGCATGGGGTGAAACCCCATGTAACGAGCCATTACGGATGCAGAGCGCCAACGGCGCGACATAGTGCGCCTGAAAGTGTACGTGGTTGGAGAGGTGCAAGTCCTCTTCAGGCATGCGCTCTCCGGCCTGTAACGAACTGTTATTGCGTCGCCGTGAGGCGGGGTGAGGAGCTACAGGGAGTGAA
>DASYEV010000222.1:0-6569 GCA_036498835.1 Acidobacteriaceae bacterium
TCGCTGAATGGGCGCACGCCGACTGCCTACGACGAGGACGCCGAAGGCAAACGAACCGTCAATCAGCAGGAGACGATTGCGGCCAGAGAGAAACAACAGCAATTAAAGGATCGGTTTCGCGATTGGGTTTGGGAGAGTCGCGAACGAGCCGAACGGCTGGCGCAGGACTACAACTTCCGGTTCAACAACATCCGGCTCAGGGATTTCGACGGCTCCCACCTCACACTGCCCGGAATGGTGCGCACCTCGCTTCGCGGCGAAGATCTCGCGCCACATCAGAAGAACGCCGTCTGGCGCATCCTCCAGGGTGGCAGTCCACTTCTGGCCCACGTCGTCGGCGCTGGCATTATGCCGCCTGCCGGATTATGCCGCGAGGATTTCTGGTCGTATTACTTTGGCGCGGTACAGCCGTTGACATGCGCGGCATAACCCGGTCTGTGACTTGAACTAACGCTTGGCCGCACCGAAGGAGCCGGACGAGTCTTTGTTCCGGAATGTGCCTTCCTGCGGGTGTCACTACTCAAACTCTCCAGCGTGCCCCTCCGCCCGACGACCAGTGCCCCAGTACTTCCCGATAAGCCCACTTTTGAGGAACCTGCCATGGACTCATCCCTGCAGGGGTTCGTAAACACTGCGGCGTTACTCACGGGTAGGCCGCCCCAGTTCTAGGCGCTTTCCAGAAGTGACCCAGCGCTGCTTTCGAAAAGTGACCCAGGCGGGTGGTAACCTTTTCGCACAAGGTCAGTAATCATAGACATGAAAGCTTACCTGATCGGAATTGTGGCAGCTCTGATGTTGACGCCGGAGATTGGACTTGCCCAGGATGCGGCCGACATGATCCGCGGAATCGAGTCCTCGCAGCTGGCGAGTCGTCAGGGCGACCCGGGCTCTCTCACGATGGAGCAGTTACTGGCTTTCTATCACGTATCGAGCCTGAGCATGGCGGTAATTCATGACTTCCGGATCCACTGGGCAAAGTCGTGGGGCATGGCCGATGCGCGGGCTGGAACGCCCGCAACCAACGACACTTTGTACCGGGCGGCGTCCATCAGCAAACCGGTGGCCGCGATGGCGACGCTGAAAGCGATTCAGAATGGTGTGTTCGGGCTCGATCAGGACGTCAACACAATCCTGAAATCCTGGAAGTTCCCGGAAAGCCCCTATACAGAGCGGCAGCCGATAACACTCCGGGCGTTATTGAGCCACACCGCCGGAACGGGCGATGGCTTTGGTTTCGATGGCTATGAGCCGGGCGCGAAATTGCCCACGGTTCCTCAAATGCTCTCCGGTCAGCCGCCTGCGAATAACAGGGAGGTGCGCCTGGTGAGACCTCCGTCCACGGCGTACCAGTATTCAGGTGGAGGAGTGATGGCGGCGCAGTTAGCCTTAACGGATGCGGTTGGCAAGCCGTTTGAGACGATTGCAGATGAGTGGATCCTGCGGCCGATCGGCATGTCGAAAAGTACCTTTGCACAGCCGCTTCCCCCGGATCTCGAACGCCATGCCGCGCGGGATTATGATGACAGCGGTAAAGCGGTCGGAACCCAATGGTCCGCGTTTCCACAGCTGGCCGCGGCCGGACTTTGGAGCACGCCTACGGACCTCGCGAAGTTCGCTATCGAAGTGCAGAACACGCTGGCCGGAAGGTCGACGCGGATCCTGAACCGGACGACGATGCAGGAGATGGTGACACCGGTTGGCGTGGGGCCTTACGCGGTGGGTTTCGAGATCCTGAAGCGCGGCGAGGGTTGGTACTTCAGGAAATGGGGCAGCAGTTTGGGATACAAAAGCCAGCTCCTTGCCCATCGTTCCAAAGGATACGGCGTCGTGATCATGTTGAGCGGGAATAGCGAACCAATCATCAACGAGTTGGTGGAGCGAGTTGCCCGCGCCTACCGCTGGGATAGCCTGGATCAGCCAATCCCACAACGCTAGTCGCACGCGTTTACCGACACCGGCCGCGGAACCTGTGGGATCGTGGCCGATAGACAGTCTTTACCGTAAACTGGACCGGTCCGCTTCCAGTCGGTCGGCGATTACAGTCCTTTGAGGAAGTTGAGCAGGCGGTCCCCAGGACGGTAACGACCCGGGCTTGATTGAACGGGCCGGATTTTACCAAGGATCTCTTCTTTCAAGGCCAGGTTGGCGTCCAGATAGATCTGGGTGGTTTCAACGGATTCGTGACCCAGCCAAATGGCGATGAGTGCGCGGTCAACACCAGCCTGAAGCAGTTCCATCGCAGCGGTGTGTCTCAGTACGTGGGGCGTCACTCGCTTTGCGGCAAGTGAGGGAAGTGCCTTTTGGGCTGTGGTCACATGTCGCTTAACCAATGACTGGGCGGCATCGGCACTGAGGCGTCCACCACGCGCATTCGGGAACAGGAAAGCGGTGCGGTCCTGGCCCTGTCGCTGAATCCAGGCGGACACGGCTCGGGCAGTGGGTTTGGTCAAAGGCGTGGCCCTCTCTTTCCGCCCTTTGCCCAGACAACGGACATGCGCACCTGTGCCGAGCGCCACGTCTTGTTGACGCAAGCCGGTCAGTTCGGACAGACGTAGCCCGGTTTGCACGGCCAGCAACAGGAAGGCGTGGTCGCGTTGGCCGATCCATGTCTGGCGTGAAGGGGCCGCCAGCAACGCCTCGATCTCCGGGCGAACCAGGAAGTCAATGAGTGGTCGTATATGGCGTTTTCGGGGAATGGACAACACGCGTTGAATCAGGGCCGAATGCTCCGGAGACTCCAGCGCGGCATAGCGGAAAAAGGACCGGATCGCTGCCAGCCGAAGGTTGCGACTGCGTGCAGTGTTGGCCCTGTCTTTTTCCAGTTCGTCCAGGAAGGAAGTGATCAGGGGCGTGGCAATATCCTCCAGCGCAAGTTTTGACGGCGGACGTTTCAGGCGCTTTTCGGCAAAATTCAGCAACAAGCGGAATGTATCCCGGTAGGAGCCGATGGTATGCGGACTGGCGCGGCGCTGAGCCATCAGACGCCGGGTAAAGAAGCCTTCGAGCAACAATGCGAGATTGGCGGGGGATTTCATTGGATACCTTTCCAACGGCGTTCCAGACGCTTGCCTGCGGTCTGCATCAGTTCGGGCGTGCTGCTCAGATACCAATAAGTGCCACTGACGTGCGTGTGACCGAGATATGTCGCCAGGATCGGAAGTAATCGGTCGGGCTGTTCGCCCTGGCGATACCACCGGAGCAAGGTCTCGACGGCAAATCGATGACGCAGATCGTGCAAACGGGGACCGCGGTGCGCGTCCGGCGCTCGGAGGCCAATCTGGCGCGAGATCGTCAGGAAGACCCGATTGACCTGAGTCACCGGTATCGGAGTGCCGCGGCTGCTGACAAAGAGGTGCGCCAACCTGGGCGGCGAGGGCAATTGGGCGAAGAAGCGGTCGCGGTGGCGCACGAAGGTGTTCAGTGCTTTCACTGTGGTCGGGTGCAGAGGCACCAAACGCGATTTGCCGAACTTCGCGTGATGGATGGTAAGCACTCCGGCTTTCCAGTCGATGTCTCCCGGACCAAGCTTGAGTGCTTCGCCCACACGCATGCCCGTCACCGCCAGAAGACCAAAGAGGCAGTAAAAGGTCTGAGCCTGGAAGCGGCCCCAGTTCAAACCAGGGAACCGATTCCATGAAGGGTATGCTTTAGCGCCTGTCAGCAGGCGCCCAACTTCTTCCTCCGAATACAAGTAGGGGTGCGCTCGTTTGGAACCACTGGGCAACAACCCGAATGGCGGAATCTCTATCGTCGGATCGGTCGCTGCCAGGTGGCGGGCGAATCCGCGAACTACGGAGAGGCGATTGGCCCTGGTTCGTGTATCTAACTGCGATGCCTCCGCCGCGAACTCCAGGGCCAACGATGTGGTGATGCGAGTGGTCCGTTTGCTCTCCATGAAAGCGAGGAACTGTCGCAGGCGGGTCTCGGTGCGTCCGAGCTTAAATCCCAGCGCTCGACGCAGTGCGAGGTAATCGTCCGCAGCGTTTCCGAGCTTGCTCACAGCGCACCTCCTGGCCAGGCGACGGCCAGCCGACGTAGTGCATCAAGGTCGACCTTTGCATAAATGGCCGTGGTGTCCGCATCTCTGTGGCGCAGCACCTGACCGATCTCATCCAAGGACGCTCCTTGCCGGAGCATCGCCGTTGCCAGGCTGTGGCGAAAAACATGCGCTCCTTTCCGCGCCGACTCGACACCCGCTCTTTGGATTGCGGTCCGGGTTAAACCCGAGATGACGGAGCAGTCCGCGACACGCCGATAGGGCGCAACCATGCGGACGAAGACGTTTCGGCAGGAACAGCGAGGGCGGTCCATCCGGAGATAGCGTGAGATCGCTTTACCGACATCACTGGGCAACGGCAAGCGTGCCCAGCCTGTCCCCTTCTTCGAGCGAATGATGAGCTGGCCGTTGTCCCAATCGATGTCCTCCAGTTGCAGCGCGACCACCTCGCCGCCCCGAAGCCCCAACCTCGCGAGCAAAAGCAAGATCGCATAGTCCCGCCGACCGACTGCCGTCGTCTGATCACAGCCGTCGAGAACTGCTTGCACCGCGTCAGCGGGGAGGTGCTTCGGCAAATCGGTTCTTTGCCAATTAGCCACTGAGGGAACTGCGGCGGCCAGATCGGTGGTGATGTCGCCGCGATAGCGTAGGAACCGCAAAAACGACCTCAACCCCGTAACCACCTGCAGGATGTATCCGCGGCCGTTCCGGCCTGCTTCCTGCTGGACAAATGCGATAACATCCTGCGCCCGAAACCGTTCAAATCTCACTGGGCCCGCGCCGAACAGCTGAGTCAGAAACCGGTCGATATGTCGGCTATAGTTTTCGATGGTCCAATCGGAACAACCCCGTTCCTTTGCCAGGTACTGACGATATTGTGCTGCCAGACCTTGTGCCGGAGTTAGCTGGGCCGCGCTCGCCTGCGGGGTGACACGAGCCTCCCGCAAGATGCAGAGCATTCGAAGCAACGCACGGCGCTCCCCCGCTTGCCAGGTGCGGCGGCCGATAAGTGGCCGCAGAAACGCTTCGATGGCCGTTTCGTTCAGATCGCGAAGCCCGCGACCCGTCCTACCAAGCCACCTGTTGAAGCTGGCCATGAGTTGAAGGTGATACCGGATCGTTCTGGGCTTGTACCCCTGCTCATCGACGTGTGTAATGTACGGCTGGATATGCCGACACAAAGGTCCGGAGTCCAGGCCGCGGACAGTTTCAAAGTTCGGAAGTGGTGTTTTCATACGTGCCGATTGTAGGGGCACCGGGTACCGGATTATGCCGCGTCACAAAAGCCGGCGGACCTACTTTACTTGGGTGATGCAAATCCGATGCGGCATAATCCGGCAAGCGGCATAATGCCAGTTATGCCGATAACGGCATAACCGGAAAGACGTGGACAATGACCGCGGCCGCCATGGAGCTCCGCCGATTGAACCTGGCGAAGAAGCCCATGTTCGTCGTGCCAAACCACCTGGTGGATCAATGGGGTGCAGAGTTTCTGAAGCTGTACCCGCAGGCACGGTTGTTCGTCGCTGGAAAAGATCATTTCTCAACGGGGAATCGCCAACAGGCGATGGGTCGCATCGCCACCGGCAACTATGATGCCGTCATTGTTTCGCACCGGTCCTTTGAATTCCTTCCTGTCTCCGATGAGTACTTCAACCGTTTTGTCGAAAAGCAGATGGCGGAAGTCGACAATGCCATCGGCCTCGCGAAGGACGAACAAGGCGACAACCGGCGAATCGTGAAGGAATTGGAAAAGGCCAGAAAGCGACTCGGGGTGCGGCTCAAGAAGCGCGCAGATCGCGAATCCAAAGATACCGGATTAACCTTTGAACAACTGGGCTGTGACCAGCTATTCGTAGACGAAGCCGACCTCTACAAGAATCTGGCTTATGTAACGAAGATGAATCGTATTGCCGGCCTGCCCAACTCCGACAGCAACCGTGCCTTCGACATGTTCCTCAAGATTCGCTATCTCCAGGAGCGGAATGGCGGGCGGGGCGTTGTTTTCGCGACCGGCACGCCGATCTCCAACACCTTGGCCGAAATGTATACGATGCTTCGCTATCTGGCGCCGGAGATGCTGGCCGAACGCAACGTCGAGCATTTCGATTCGTGGGCGGCTAACTTTGCCGAAGCCGTGACATCCCTCGAACTCGCTCCGGACGGATCGGGTTACCGGATGCACACCCGGTTCGCCAAATTCATTAACCTTCCCGAATTGCTGTCGGTATTCCGTAGCGCTGCAGATGTACAAACGGCGGATATGCTGAACCTTCCCCGACCGGCACTTGAGAACGGCAGACCGGCAATCGAAGCCGTTCCCGCCAGTCCTGAACTCAAAGCGTTCATAAGGGTTCTGAGCGAACGCGCGGAGAGATTGAGGACTCAACGCGTTGATCCCGCCGTCGACAACATGCTGAAGATAACAGGAGAGGGGCGAAAGGCCGCGCTGGATATGCGGTTGATCGATCCGGCGGTAGAGCCCGAGGTCGAGACGAAGGTTGATCGCGCCGTATCCCGCATATTCAGGGTATGGAGGGCCAGCGAGAAGGAACGAGGCACTCAACTCGTT
>DASYEV010000223.1:0-17086 GCA_036498835.1 Acidobacteriaceae bacterium
CATGCGAAGGTCCAGGGTGCCCGTCGATACGGTCAGGTTTGGAATCCGTGGCGAACCACGGAAACACCACGGGCACGCCCCCGCGCAAGGGTTTGCCGGGCGTGAAGTCGCTGGCCCGGCTGAGAAAGATTACCGGCTGCGTTCCGGCCGGTCGCCACGCCGTGAGATGCGCGCCCTGCAGGTAGATCGTCGCGGTGCATGCTTTGCTGGTAACCCGAAGGCGGGTGAAGCCGCGGTCTTCGTCGAAGAGGACAACCCCGGCGATGCCAAAGCGGTGATTGAGTTCTGTAAGGTTCATCCGGCTCTCCCGCCGCGAGTATCAGGCGAGAGAAGCCTACCATCCCAACACGATCATGATCCTGAGTAGCAGTTCGGGGCCGACGCGGAGACAGAGAAGAAGCGAGGAATAACTCGCTCCTTACAGGAGATCATCGTCGTTTTTTGCGGATGCCTGCTTTTGTCATTACTGTTGTCTCTGTCGTTGTCGTTCGAGGAGTAGAAGCAAGCTTTAGCTTGCTGTCCACACAGCCATAGAAGCGGCGCTTTAGCGCTGGGCTCTTTCCTCGACTGTCATTGATCACCCACAAACCGCATTGACCACGCAGGCTACGGCATGGTGCATCCCAGCGTAGTGCCGAAGAACCCAGCGCTTAAGCGCAATTTGCGCATGACGCAATCAGCAAACTATGGCATTTCCCATGAAGGTATACCCCGGGGCGAAGATGTTGAAGTCGTTTTCCCCCAAAGAAAACGACCTGTTCGATTGCTTCGCGAGGGCACAGTATCATGGGAAATGCTCTAAAGCTTGCTTCTACTCCTCGATGTTCGCGAGACTCTTCCTCTTCATCAACGAAAAAGAAGCGACACCATGCGGTGTCGCTTCAAGGGGTAAATTCGTTGGGAAATGCTCAGACCTGATTTTTGATCCAGACCTTGGATACCGGGGGCATATTCCGGCGGCGCCGCGCGGCGTTGATCGCAGGGGTTTGTGCGTTGCCATCGATGGTGGTGCCGGCAGTCGCTGTGGCGCCGGGTGCGTAGTTGATGGAAGGATCGCCTGCCGGATGCTCATTGTGAGCTTCCACGCGATTCATGCGCGCGTAGTTCGGAACCGCCAGCATGGGCGAACCGTCCTTCCACTGGCCGTGCATCACCATCACGCCCCCGAGCAGGTCGGGCTTCCACTCCATCGTCAGCGGAGCGTCGCCGATCCCTTGTTCGATGTTGTGCTGGTCCGCCGTTTCCACGTTGTAGACCAGCGGTCCATAACGCAGGGCCACAGAATCAACGTTCGCCTTGATGCGGGGATCGGCCTTGACGCGCTGCGGTTCCAGCGGAAGCTCGAGCTCGATGTGGTCGCCGGCCTTCCACTCGCGTGTCACGACCGCGTAGCCCTTTTCGATCCGCGGCTTCACGGCCTTGCCGTTGACGGCGAAGCTCTTCACACCGCTGACCTCTGGTGTTTCCGTGTAGAGCTTGCTGATGGAGCGGTTGGGGATGCGCACATACACCGAAAAGGTCTTCGCTTCTTCCGGGTTGACGGTGATGGCGACCTTGCCGCTCCACGGATAGTTGGTCTTCTGCACCATCTCGACGTTCGTGCCGGCGATTTTGCCGACGTGAATACGGCTGCCCACGAACATGTTCACGTACACGGCCTCGTGGGCCTTGACGTAGCTCCATGTGGGCATCATCAGCAGTGTGCGCGGGATGTTGCCGACGCAGCAGGGGCAGACGTGCCATTCCGTGCGCAGGGTGTTGACCAGCGGATTGGTATAGGCGAAGGTCTTGCCCTGCAGGTCGACGCCGCCCAGCAAGGCGTTGTACATCGTCTGCTCATACAGATCGGCGTAACGCGCATCGTGGTAGGCGAGGTTGAGTTTGTACTGGAAGAAGACCAAGCCGCAGCTCGAGCACGACTCGCAATAGGCTTCGTTGCGCAGGGAGTAGTTGGGACCGAAGCCTTCCGAAGTTTCTCCGCTGCCGATACCGCCGGTCAGGTAGAACTTCTTGTTGACCATGTTGTCCCACAGCGAAACCACGGCGCTCTGATAATCGCGGTCGCCGGTTTCGGCGGCGATGTCGGCCATGCCCGAGTAGAAGTAGGTGGCGCGCACCGCGTGTCCGACGGCCTCGTACTGCTGGCCGGGGGGCAGATGGCTCTGGTCGTATTCCTGTCCGCCACGGCGTGAGTCGAGCAGGAACTTGGCGAGCTTGATGTAGCTGTCGCCGCGGCCATTGCCTTCCATATCGTTGACGAAGCGGCCGAAGCGCACCAGCGCCTGCTCCATCTCCTGGTGTCCATCGAACCACTCACGCTTGCCGGGGCCGAGGTTGGCGACCCAGCAGTCGGCGAGCTTCTTGGCCGCATCGTACAGGCGCAGGT
The DNA here is from genome assembly GCA_036498835.1 of Acidobacteriaceae bacterium. Lineage (GTDB taxonomy): Bacteria > Acidobacteriota > Terriglobia > Terriglobales > Acidobacteriaceae > Granulicella. The sequence continues at coordinate 2,387 of DASYEV010000223.1, forward strand.
CCTGACCGTCGGTCAAGGTGTAGTGGTTGATGGCGGACTCGATGAAATAACCGGAGACATAACCTTCATGGTTGCCGCGCTGCGCGGGCGACCAGCGTGCCGGCCAGCGGCTGCGGTCGGCCAGCGTGTAGGCCGTCTGCAGATAGCCATCGGGCTCGCGCGCTGCCAGGATGATGGGAATCCACTTCTCCAGCGTCGCCTTCATCTTGGCCTGGGCGGCAATGATATCCCCGTCGCCCTGCGGATCGACCATCTGCGCGATGCACATGGACTCTACCGTCTGATGGACCCAGGCGTTGGAGAACACGTAACCCTTGTGGCGTGCATGCGGTTCGCCGCGAAGAGCCTTGGCTGCTTCGAGGAAGTTGTCGAGCCCGCCTTGTCCAATGGTGAGGTCCGTGCGTTCGCACTGGTCGATGCAATGGGGAATCCAGTCGACGATCAGCGTTTTGGCGCGGGCGTTCCAGAGCGGGCTGTCGATGGAATATTTCTTCGTGTAGACCACATCCAGCCGGTCTTTGGGCGGCGCAACTTCCGCGCGAACGTTCAGCGTAGACGCTGCGCGCTCACGGCCACCGGCCGCGGTGAGCTTCAGAACATACTCGCCGGGAGCGGAGAACGTGGCGGTGGTGCTGGGCACGGTGGCGTCGGCGAAGGCCACGTGGCCGGGGCCGGTCTCCTTGGTCCAGCGCATCACATTGGCGCGGCTGGGCTCAAGCCACTCCGCCTTGCCCGCGAGATAGGTTTGGCCGCCGAGAACGACGCTGCGATCGATGCCCGCATCCACAACGGGAGGGAAGGAGGGGACCGCGCCGGAGCTGTGCACCTGCCACTCCAGGATGCCGGTAGAGTGCGTGCCGTCGGAGACGATTTCCAGGCGCAGCTTGTCGGTGTGCACCTCGTCGAAGGTGGTGGTGTTGAACGTGTCGCCGGCAACGCCCAGGCCCTTGGCATTGGCCACGGGGACGAAGTCGCTGCCGTTCCAGTAGAGGATCCGGTACGAGGCGGGCGCCGCTACGCCGCCGCGGTCGATCCACCAATAAACATCCACCTTATTGGTCGCGACCGGCTTGGTCCAGTCGTACTGCACCCACTGGGTGTCGGTATGTGGCCAGTTGCCGTAGGAGCCATTCTGGTGATCGCGCGAGCTTTTGGGAATGGCGCCGTCATTCAGCGCGGCAAGCTTGCTGTCGCCTGAAGCGAACAGACTGGAAGCCGTGGCCACCTTGGCCAGGTTGACCGGCCCGCCTGCCGTTTGGGCAAGCGTCTTCGAAGGAGCAACGGCCGCAAGCATCGCGGTCCCGGCCATGCCAGCGAGAAAGTTCCTTCTATTAATAGGAGCGTCGATACCGGCTTTGGAAGGGGTGTCGACACCTTCAACGGACGCCGGGCGCTTCATTTTGCCTCGATTGAGCTTGCTGGACATGGCTGTGTCTCCCTTTTGAATGGACGGAGGAATTGGCGTTTTGTACGCGCTTACAAAAGCAGATCGACTGTTTTTGTATGCGACAACGTATACGAAACTGCCAGCAAGCGTACATGAGCGGATGGACGGGTGTCCAGAAATTCCTGAGTTTGCGGAAGGCCAAATCCGCCGCTTGCAGGCATCGTTCTGCGCGGACGTGCCACGGCATTCTGCTGCAGGAAATTCGATGTCTTCCCGCACCATGGATTACCCATGCCTCTATTGGTTGGACGTTCGGTGTGGTTTTTAGGACGATGGGAAAAGAGTTCAAGTCTGGTGTGCTGAATCAAACGGGAAGCATCGGCCTGGCCTCCCGAAGTCCAACTCGGGCGGAACCATGATCAAGCGCCAACGGAGCGACATATACCAGCATGGGGTGAAGGCGGGATCCCCAGTGACCTTGTTCACTGGGGTATTGAAACCCCATGTAACGAGACGTTATAGAGGTAGGGCTGAAGGCCCGACATAAAGACATCCACTGAAGCACGATCTGTGACCCAACCTGGGGGCGGGCAGATCACACATCTGCGAAATATGCAAGAGCATCTGCCGGGCCTTCTGCCTCGAAACCTGATTGGTCTAACCATGGGTTTCAGCTTGCGGGCGTGCAAAGGGCGCTCGCCGGAGCTTCCGTTCCACCCCATGCTGCTATATGTCGCGCCGTTGGCGCTGTCCTGTTCGGCACAGACTGCGGATACTCACAGAGCGAGAGGTTGTCTCTCTCGACTGTGATGCTCCTGTCGAGACGTCTGATTTGTTGGGGCCACAGCGAACAGCAGATCCCCTGTGGGTATGACAAAAAGAAATCAGCCCGCAGTGCGAAAGGAACGGCGTTAGCGGTGACTCCACCGTTGGCAGGCTGCGCCCTTTTAATTACGGAGTCGCGTAGGTTTCCATTTGCCTCATTTGTATGCACCGCGTATACAAGACGAGTTTCTTTGCTGTCTTACCAATTAGTCCTGCATCATAGACGCTCGTAAATAGAAGATTTACTTGTAGATAAACAAAATAATAAAAATCTGTTGTAGAAAAATAAATTTTCAGGTACAAATAGCAAATCCAACGCATCATCCGTCGAGCAGCAAAGGCCCCGGCAGTATCCGTCAAGTGCATTCGACCCGAAGCAAAACGTGCCATTGAACCCAATATGGCGCAACGGCGGACGTGTCTCTACGGCTGCCCGCAGGCGCCCTGAAGAGATTCCGCACCGCGTTTGTCCGCACCGTTATCGCTGTTGACCCAGGAGAAAGAACCATGTACATGCGTCGTCTGGTTGTGGGTTTGCTTTTGTGTCTCTGCCCTGGGCTTGTGTTCGCGCAGGCTACTGCCGCCTTCAATGGCCGTGTTGTCGATCCCTCGGGCGCTACCGTGGCTGACGCGGAAGTGGTCGCGCAAAACACGGCTACAGGTGTGGTGCGCACGTCGAAGTCGAATCATGACGGCCTGTACACCCTCAATGCGCTGGACTATGGCGTGTATGACGTGACAGTCACGGCCGCGGGCTTTGCGCCTTCGAAGAGTACCGGCGTGAAGCTGGTTGCGGGCTCCGTCATCACGCTGGATTTCAGCATGAGTGTGGCCGGGGACACGCAGCAGGTCAACGTGTCCGGCACGGTGCCCCTGATTGAGAGCTCTCAGTCGCAGGTCTCGGCTTCGCTGCAGTCCGCCGAAGTGCAGGAGCTGCCGATGCTGAACCGCAGCCTCGCCGCCATGCTGACGCTGCTGCCGGGCGCGCGTGAGGTTGCGGCGAGCGGCTCGCACAACTATGTCTCCTTTGGCGGCTCCGCGGGACGCAACTTCAACATGCTGGTCGATGGCGTGGACAACCACGAAGACGAAGACGGCGGCACCGTCATGAACTACAGCCTGGAAGGCATTCAGGAAAGCAAAGTGCTGCTGCATGACTTTTCGGCCGAGTACGGCCGCGGCGCGGCCACCATCATCGTTGCCACCAAGGAAGGCACCAATAAGGTCCACGGTTCGGCCTTCGGCTATGGCCGTTCCGACGCGCTGACGGCCACCGACTACTTTTCCAATCCCGCCAACGGCGGACTGGGGAAGAACCCTTATAACCGCGAGCAGTATGGCGGCTCGATCGGAGGGCCGCTGCGCAAGGACCGCATCTTCTATGCGGGTTCGGTCGAACGGACGTCGCAGCTCTTCACCCAGCCTGTTTCGAGCACCGTGTTCAACCAGATGCAGTACCTGGTTCCGCTGAATATCGGCGCGGTTCCTACCCAGGCGATCTCCCAGCCCTATCGCAGCCTGCTGATTCAGACCAAGGTGAACTTCAACATCAACAAGAAGCACTCGGCGTTCGTCCGCTACTCGTCGGACGGCAGCTACGTGATCAACAGCGGCCTGGGCACAGCGCATACGCTGCTGTCCTGCTGCGATACGGCGGACCGCAACAACCAGCACATGTGGGACGCCGCCATCGGCGAGACGTGGATCATCAATCCCACCACGCTGAACCAGATCTCGGTGCAATACATCTACTACAACCACACCACCGACTATGCTGCCTGCGCGGACGACGGCACAACCAAGTACAACCCGCCCTTCGCCACCAACCAGGCGGCGGTGCAGGCCTGCCGCCTGCAGAGGCTTTCCTTCCCATCGGTTTCGACCGGCGTGGAAGGAGCCGCGCCCTTTACGAACCAGACCAAGCGTGGGCAGATCAAGGACGACTTTTCCAAGCAGATCGGGCGCAACACGTTCAAGGCAGGTTTCGACTTCTCGCACTACTTCCTGTACGGCGGCAACTTCGCGGTGAACTCTCCCGGCGCGATCACCTTCTTTGACGATCCGGGTGTCATCTCCTCCAACTCCAACGGGAAGTATCCGCAGGGCTTTGCGACGCCGGGCGCGGTGCGTTCCATCACGGCCAGTGCGCTCAACTACCTGAACTATGCCGAAGTCAATCCGCTCGAGGCGGGCTTCTATGCGCAGGACGACCTGAACCTAACATCAAGGATCACGCTAAATCTGGGTGTGCGCTATGACTTCTGGCGCTTCATGAGCCAGACGAGCATTCAGCCGCTGAACCGCGTGTACCTTATCCTGCAGGCGCTGGGCAGCCCATTCGGCCAGTTGCCGCACACGTCGCACAACTTCGGACCGCACGTGGGTGTCGCCTGGAATCTGCGCGGCGATGGCAAAGACGTGGTGCGCGCTGGCTTTGGAATGTTCTACAGCACGCCCATCGGCAACAGCTTCTATCAGCAGGTACAGCTTGAGAAGCCGACGCTGTATTACTCCACCACTGCGACCAACACCGCGGTGGGTGTCGGTCAGCTTGCGAACTATGTCTACAACGGTCCCAATGCATCGCCGTTGCCGGTTTCTCCGGGAGCTTCGGCGACACTGCCGGCGGGGCTGGGCGTTACCGGCAACTGGTTCGATCCCGCGCTCCGCGATGCGTATGCGCTTCAGTCTCACGTTGGTTACTCGCACGAGTTTGGGAAAGGCACCGTGGCGGCGGTCGACTACACGCACATCCACGGGTTGCACGGCTGGCGCAACCTGGATATCAACCCGATCTGCACGGCAACCTTCCAGGGGCCGTGCGGCATCTCGGGATTTCCGAACGCGGCCATCGGCAAGCGCATCCTTTCGCCCGCGCTGCAGGCGATGTATGGCGACCCGGCGCTGCTTGGCCCGGTCTATCTGATCTCATCGGTCAACACGTCGCAGTATGACGAACTGGCCGTGCACTTCGAGCGCCGCTACACGCGTGTGACCTTCCAGGTGAACTACACGCTGGCTCGCGCCTACGGCCTCGCGGGAAGCGCGGACACTTCGAGCGAGGGCATTTCAAACTATCCCGAAATTCCCAGCGCGACCGGTGGCTGCATTGCCTGCGCAGGAGAGTGGGGACCAGCCTCCTACGATGAGCGCCACCGTGTCACGGTTGCGGGTGTCTTCCAGTTGCCGTTCAAGTTCGAGGTTTCTCCGACCATGACCGCCGCCACCGGCCGGCCTTATCAGCAGTACCGCGCTACGAACCCTGACGGCGACGGATCGCTGCGCTGCTTCGTAGGGAACTGCGCCACGGGAAGCGGCACGGAAGTGGGAGTCAACGCCGCACGCGGTAATGCTCTGTTCAGCCTGAATACGCGCGTGACGCGATCGTTCCCGGTGTGGGGTGAGAAACGCATCGACCTGTTTGCCGAGCTCTACAACCTCACCAACCGTGCGAACTTCGGCACCAGCTATGGCACGCTCTATGGCTCGGCGACATTCAATAAGCCGACGAACTATCTCGGCGGCGGCGCTTCAACCTCCACCATTCCCAACTCGTTCCAGACGCAGTTCGGCGCACGGTTCTCGTTCTAAGAAAGGTGACGGAGCCGTGTTCAACATTCCCTCAGCGGCTAAAGCCGCGACGTTATTGCGGATACCTGACGGCGGGGCTGAAGCCCGCCCCTTCAAAGCCAGGTGCGGATGGCCGCGTGGCGATTGGGGCTGGGGGAAGATAGGTCGGGCCTTCAGCCCTCTGTCGTTTTTCTGCCACCTACCTGGGGCTTCGCCCCAGGCTGGTATAGGGCGCGCCGTTGGCGCTTAGATCTGTGTTTGCGCTAGAACTCTCTGGAGCACTGTCCAGGACAACGTAAACCGCGAAGTAGAGTAGGCACATGCAAACGACTGTTCGCTTCATTCTCGTTTCGGCACTGGCGATCTCATGGATCCCGTTGCTGCTGTGCATCCTGCTTCGCCGCCGCGATCACAGGAAAGGCGGAACGGTATGAACGTCATGTATCTTTCCGCCTTTCTGCTCTATCTGGCGCTCATCCTGACCGTGGGCGTGATTGCCAGCCGCCGCACTTCACTTTCCAGCTTTGCGGTTGCGGGCCGCAGGATGGGACTGGGTGTGGCGACCGGCACCTTCATGGCCAGTTTTGTTTCGGGCGTTACGGTGATCGGCGTTTCCGGATACGCGTCACGTTATGGATGGTCGGCGGCCGCGTTCTCCTGCTACGGCTACGCGCTCGGCTGGATCCTGCTGGTGGCTATCGGCGGACATTTGTATCGCGCGGAGCTTAACACCGTGCCGGAGTTCTTCCATCAGCGCTTCGGAAGCCGCGGCCTGCGCATCTATGCGGCCTGCGTCATCCTGTTTCTGTACTCCATTGTGGTGACCGTGCAGTTGCTGGCGATGGGGATCACACTGCACACGCTCGCCGGCATTCCCGCGCCGCTGGTGATCGCGATTGTGGGCACTGTGTTCACGACCTATACCATGCTGGGCGGACTGGCCGCGGTGGTGCGCACGCAGTTGCTGCAGATCATCGTGCTGGGTGCGGGGCTTCTCCTTGGAGCCATCATGGTCATCGTGCGCACGCACGGAACGGTGTTTGCGCCTCCGGAGAACCTTTCCCATTTCTTTGCGGGCAACGTACATTCGCCCGGAGATTTTGTTGGCTGGATGCTGGTTTGGGGGCTCGGCATTCCGACGGAGTCGTACTACCTGCACCGCTTCTACTCGGCACGCAGCGCGGACGTTGCGCGTAAGCAGATCGGCCTGGGCGCCATCCTGATCATGGTGCTGCTGCTGTGTGTCATCATCTGCGGCGTAGGCGCGGGCATGCTGATTCCCGCGTCGCAGCTTGGCGACAGCGCGTTGCCGTACCTCTTCAAGACGGTGATCGGCGGTTGGATCTGCATTCCGATCCTGTTCGTCATCATGTCCGCCGTGCAGTCGTCGGCAAGCGGTCTGCTGCACATCGTCGGCCTGTATTTCGCCATTGATATCTACAGACAGGTGCGGCCCGAGAGAACCGATGCACAGCTTCTGCGTGTGAGCCGGACTGCGACGCTGGTGTTTGGGATTGCGGTCACCCTGGGATCGCTCTATCTCTCCACGCACTCGCTGCCGCTGATTGGCGTGATCGCTGGAATTTCGTGGGGCGGCATGGCGTCCACCATGTTTGTGCCGATTTTTGCCGGGCTCTTCTGGCCGGGTGCGACCAAGGCAGGCGCGATTGCAAGCTCGGTGGGCGGCCTGGTCTTTGCGGTGGCGGGCTTTCTTGCGAAACGGGCCGGAATCATTTCTTTTCACGAAATCTATGGAGGCCTTCTGGCATCGGCGGTGCTGATGTTCGTGGTCTCTTTGCTCAAACCCACAACAGCAGGCAGCAAGGTTTCCGCCGTGAGTGAGCTGCCAATTTAGAGCATTTCCCATGATTTAACGGAATTCAGGAGGACGAACTCATGAAGCTCAGACTCGTACTTGGCATGCTGGCGCTGCTGCCTCTGGTATCGCATGCGCAGATGCCGGCGTTTACTCCCGACCCCTCCATTCGCGTGGAGCACAACGTGATGGTGCCGATGCATGACGGCGTTGCGCTGGCAACCGACATCTACTATCCGACAGGCGACGGTCCATGGCCTGTTCTGCTGAGCCGCACGGCGTATGACAAGACGCACAGTGCGCGCGAGGCGGAGATGTTCGTCAAGCATGGCTATGTGGTCGTGACCCAGGATTCACGCGGCCTGTATGCTTCGCCGGGAACCTGGCATCCCTACACCGACGAAGGGCCGGACGGTTATGACACGCAGCAGTGGATCGGTCACCAGAAGTGGTCGAACGGCAAGATCGGTATGTTCGGAACTTCGTATCCCGCCTACACGCAGGTGATAACGGCGCCCTATCGCAGCCCCTTTGTGAAGGCGATGATCCCGGTTTCGGCGCAATCGTCCAACTTCGGCAGCGTGTGGGGCACGGACGGCATTCTGGCGCTCGCGCTCACGGTGAGCTGGGCGCCGCAACAGGAAGCCCTCGCAGAGAAGAAGAAGCTGAAGCCGGTGAACTGGATGGAGGTCATGAACCATCTGCCTCTGAAGACATCCCAGGCAATGACCGGTGTGGTTTCTCCCTTCGCGCAGGACGCTATCTCGCACGAAGGCAACGACGGGTTCTGGAAAGCAATGAGCCTGCGCGAGCACTACGCGGACTTCGATGTGCCCGAGCTGCATGTCAGCGGTTGGTACGACCTGCTGCTGCATGAAACGTTCCTGAACTATGAAGGCACGAGCAAGTCTTCGAAGACCGAATTCGCGCGTAAGAACCAGCATCTGCTCATCGGCCCATGGGGTCATGGTGTCCGTCCCCAGCGTCCATATGGCGACGTGGATTTTGGCGATCTGAATCTGAACTGGCAGGCAACGCAACTGCGCTGGTATGACCATTTCCTGAAGGGCGAGAACAACGGGGTGGAGAACGATGCCCCTATCCGCATCTTTGTGATGGGCGACAACGTGTGGCGCGATGAGCACGAGTGGCCCCTCGCTCGTACCAAGCCCACGCGCTACTTCCTGCACAGCGCTGGATTTGCCAACACCCGCGCGGGCAATGGCACACTCTCGCTGGAAGCGGATGGCACGGAGCCGGCCGATCACTATCGCTATGACCCCCTGGACCCCGTGCCTACGTATGGCGGCCATGCGAACGGTGGCGGCCCGCGTGGTGTGATGTCGGAAGGCCCGCTGGATCAGCGTGTGAACGAGATGCGCCTGGATGTGCTGAACTACACGTCGGACAAGCTGGAGAACGATACCGAAGTGACCGGTGCGCCTGAAGTGGAGCTGAGCTTCTCCACCGATGTGCCGGATACGGATTTCTTCGCGACGCTTTCCGATGTCTATCCAGACGGCAAAGCGATCATCATTACGGAAGGCCTGATCCGCGGCAAGTTCCGCGACTCCCAGGAGAAGCCGTCGCTTCTGGAAAAGGGTAAGGTTTACACCGTGAAGATTCCTTTGTGGGAGACGAGCAATGTCTTCAAGAAGGGGCATCAGATCCGGCTGCACATTACCAGCAGCAACTTTCCACGCTTTGCCCGTAATCTGAACAGCGGTAAGAACCGGGCGGATGAAACCGAAGCCGATGCGCGTGTCGCGACGCAGACCGTGTATCACGACAACATGCACAGTTCATCGCTGCTGCTGCCGGTTATTCCACGCTGATGGCAACCGTAATTCAACAGGGCTCTCAAGGGAAACATATGAATGACTCTGCAGCACCGCCGTCCACACATGCTTTCTCCGCGCAGACGGCCGAAGGTCTCAGGCACTTTGCTTTCGCTTCCGGCCACCTGGTTCTTGCCGGGTGGGTCGGGCGCGATGCGGAGGCGCTTGAGGCACACATCCGCGAGTTGGCAGCACTGGGCGTCGCTCGACCAACGGCAACACCCGTCTTTTACCGGGTTGCGACATCACTGGTCACGCAGGCAGCCACGGTGCAGGTGAGCGGGCTTGATGCGACGGGTGAAGCGGAGGTCGTGGTGTTCCGGCATGACGGGCAGGACTGGGTCACCGTTGGCTCCGACATTACCGACCGCAAAGCGGAGGCAATTGGTGTCACGCTCTCCAAGCAGCTATGCGCAAAGCCGCTGGCCAGGGAAGCATGGCTACTGGCGGAATGTCGCGATCACTGGGACCGGCTCATTCTTCGTTCCTGGATTGAAGTGAACGGTGAGCGCCACGTCTACCAGGATGGGCCGGTGGCGTCGATGCGCCTGCCCTGGGAGTTGATGGCGCTCTACAAGGAGAACGCCGTGGTTCCGACGGATGTCATGATGTTCTGCGGCACGCTGCCGGTGCATGGCAGCATCCGCTGGTCGGATTCATTTTCCGTGGAGTTGTGGGATCCGGTCCTGGACCGCGGGCTCGCCTTCACGTACCGTGTGGAATCGCTACCTGTAGCAGGTTAGGAAACGTTGGATGAAGATCACTGTGATTCAAATGCAGAGCGGGTCGGAGAAGGCAGCGAACATCGCTGCCGCGCAGAGCCTGGTAGAACGGGCGGTCTGGGAAGATCAACCGCATCTGGTGGTGCTGCCGGAAACATGGGCGTGTATTGGCGGAGATATGGAAACCAAGCTTCGTGAAGCGGAGATTCTGCCCGCGGATGCAGGCGACGCCGCCGGACCCGCTTACACCGCGATGCGGGAGATGGCGCAGCAGTATGGAGTGACGCTGCACGGCGGATCGATCCATGAGCGCGTGGGCGACCGCCTGTTTAACACCACGGTGGTCTTTTCTCCGCAAGGCGAGGAGATCGCGCGCTATCGCAAGATCCACCTCTTCGATGCGGAGACGCTGGATGGCGTCGGCTATCGCGAGAGCGATGAGTACGGCGCAGGCTCGGAGTTGGTGACCTATGAAATGGATGGCCTGACTGTAGGCTGCGCGATCTGTTATGACCTGCGCTTTCCTGAACAATTCCTGGCTCTGCGCCGCGCCGGCGTGGAACTTATCGTGTTGCCGTCGGCATTTACGCTGCAGACCGGGCGCGATCACTGGGAGGTCCTGTTGCGTGCCCGCGCCATCGATACGCAATGCTGGATCGCGGCGGCCGCCATGTGGGGATCGCATCTGGATGCAGAGGGTCAGAACCGGTATACGTTCGGACACTCCCTGCTCGTCGATCCGTGGGGTCAGGTCGTGTGCTGCGCACCGGATGGAACCGGCTGGGTGACCGGCTCGCTCGAGTCGGCGCGGACCGAACAGATACGAGCTGCGATGCCGGTGATGCGGCATCGCACCGTGCTCGATTACACATCGCCCGACGTACGCCGTGACAAGGTACCGCAAGGATGACCATTGTCTTGACGCAGTCCGTGGATGTCAGATATACATGAACCGATTCTCCCCATGCCTCTTCCTAAGAAAAACGGCTCTCCTATTACCGAAAGCGCCCGTGTTTATCAGGCCCTGAAGCAGGACATTGTGACCTGCACGCTGGCGCCTGGGCTTCCGCTTTCCGAAGTGGAGATGTGTGCGCGGTACGAAACCAGCCGCACGCCGGTGCGTGAGTCCTGCCGGCGGCTGTGCGACGAATCGCTGATGCGGATGGTGCCGTTTCGCGGCTTCAACATCACGCCACTCACCATGGAGGAGTATCGCGACCTTCACGAGACGCGCCTTCTGGTCGAGCCGGGCACGGCGGCCCTGGCCGCCGAACGCGCGACCGAAGAGCATCTCAAAGAGATCGAGTTGTGGGCCAGCTACGACTACAAGTCGATGCAGAAGAGCAGCTACTACACGTCACTGGAGTGGAACCGCCGCTTTCATGTCAGCATCGCGATGGCCAGCCGCAACCAGTCGTTGATCGAAATTGTTACCAATATTCACACCCGGCTGATGCGATACACGTATCTCGTGATCACGGTGGACAGCTACGGCCCGCAGCTCAGCAATGAGCACAAGATGCTGGTTCGAGCGTTGCGCATGAGAGATCCGGAACGTGCACGCGAACGCGCGCTGGACCATCTGAACAAAACCGAGACGCGCGGTCTGCGCGTGGACTGGCGTCTGGTGGATATGCGCAGCTCGCAGCACGAGAGCGCCTTTGCCACCGCTTCGAGTTGATCGGCACGGCAGGAAACGGAACGAGGCGAGCTCTTCATGGCTCGCCTCGTTTCCTTGTAATGGGGTGCTACACCTGCAACTGTTTTAGGGCGCCAGCACGAACGCAATTGCGGCCGATGCATCGTACTGGGTTTGGCTGCCCCAGCCGTTATTGGCTGTGGCGGCGACGTAGATGTATTCGGCAAAGCCTGCGACGGTGCATTTGCCCAGCAGCGTAGCGGCGGTTGCGGTCGCTGGAGAAACGAGAGCGCTGACCGGACCGTGGGTGCTGGGCGGGGTGAGCGTGGCCACACCCTTGATCAGGGTGAAGGAGTAGTTGGCGAAGTTGTTGGGGTGTGAACCGGAGTAGGCCATGATGACCGGCAACGCGTTGAAGCCGGTGTACTTCAGAACGCCGCAGACGGGGTCGGCGGAGACACCATTCAGCGTTGGCTGCGTGATGCCGGCGATGCAGTGGTTGTTGTCCACCAGGATGGTGAGTGGGGAAGTAGTGGCTACGGGCGCGCCTGTGGCGGTGATGAACTCCAGAACGATGTTGTGCAGGCCGTTGGACAACTGCGTGGAGTCAAGGAACGCCCCCAGCGATGGGTTGTACCAGAGGAACAGGTCGCTGACGGGATGGACGGGAAGATAGCCGGGCTTGCCGGCGATCACTGTCGTCGCTGTGGTGACCGCGGTGTATTGTGTGCCGTTCCATTTCTCATCGGTGACTGGCGCGGTATCCACCAGCTCCAGTGTGGCGCCGTGATAGACGAGCACCCTGAAGTACGCGGCGGTATCGTTGGCGGCGAGCTGATGATTGACCATCAAGGGCAGCGTGCCTCCGAAGGGCACATTGTTGACCTGATAGAAGTAGGTTGGGTCGACCGTGGTGTTGGCAAGGCCGGTCGCCGTCGAGATCTTGTCGAAGGGAATAAAGCCAATGCCCATCAACAGAGGTCCAGTGGTGACAAACGGAACCAGGGCCACCGACTGGAGGTGTGCATCGCAGCAGACCAGCATCTGGCTGGGGTTGGCAAGCGCCACGCTGGAAGGCCGTGTGGCCACACCGCCGATCATGATGTGCGATGTGCCGGTGGCCAGATCGATGCGGGAGACGCGGTTGGCTGGATCGCGCTCGGCAACCAGGAGAGCGCTTTCGCCATCATCCGCCCAGGTCAGGTGGAAGGGTGCGATCAATCCGGAAGCGACGAGATGGCGGCTTCCATCGGCTAGTCCAATGCGTGTGACCGTGCCTGTCGTGCCCCCGGTGTTCTGTTCGGAGACGTAGGCGTACTGGAGATCGTCGGAGATGACGAGGCCGGTTGCGGCATTCAGCGTCGCGATCACGGAATGTTTCGCTGAAAGGGGAGCCAGACCGAAACGGTAGAGGTTGCCGTGCCCGGTAGGATCGTACTCCACCACGTAGCCGTTGCCGTGAGCTTCATCGATCGCCATCTGCTGAGGCATCTTGATGCCGTTGGCAATTACGGTTGTGGTGGGGGCGCTGCGGTTCGCCGTGGCCAGCGCGATTTTGACCAGGTCGCCTGATTCCTCCAGAACGAACGCATGCACGCCGTCGGCGGCGACTTCGACGTCTTCCGGGTTGGTGTAGCCGGTGCCGATGACGTTGTACGCAGCAGCGAAGCGGTACGTGACCCATTGGATCTGAATGTCATATCCATAGGCGACGACAAGCACTTTGGCATAGTTGCCCGCGTTGGTGTGCACGGCGAAGACATCGCCGGTCACAAGTTTGTTGGTGGGGTCGTTGTTCCCGACAATCTTGGCCGTGGAATAGCTAAGGGACTGCAACGCGCTGGGAGTGATGCTGCCGAAGGGAACAACGCCCAGATTGAGAAGCTTCGCGGTGCCCGCGGGATCCATGCTGCGCGCGACAGCGGTCGCCTGGTCCCAGAAGACGTCCCACGTGGTGCCTACAGGTGCGCCGGGTGCGGATTGAACACCGGCATCGAAGTCGAAGAGGAAAGTTCCTTTGAGCGTGGTTGTTCCGGAAGACACGACGGTTGCAGCGGGAAAGAGATTGTAAGTGGAAAGCTTGCCGCCAAATTCAACAAAGACGAGTTGGTTAAGGCTTTGGCGGAAATCGCAGCCGATGGCTCCAGCGAGGCCGCCGGTAAGTTCAGTAATTGCAGGCATGGTTGTTCTCCGTGTCGATGAGCGTGAGAAGGCGCAATAAGGCGGGCACATGGGATGCGGAAACCCCAGGCGCTCGAGAATTTATGCGACGGAACGACTTGAACTCTGGTGAGGAGGGCCCGTGTTCTTGCTACAGGTGTGGCAAACAATACTCCAAAAACATGACAAAGTCATGTCAAAGTAACCACCTTTTTGCGTCGTGTTACGTGCTTGTCGGATAAGTCAAACGTGAGAGCAAACCTTATTGATTGGCCGCGAGATACCTGTCGATTCTGCGTCGTTCTACGTGGTAAGTAGCGGCAGAAAATTAGAAGACAGTTAGGGTTGGAAGAAACGAAAGTAACCACGGTGGCAGAGCGTGCAGCTGATTGGTTGAAACGGTTTCTATGGAGCGTGTCTCCAAGCGCTGAAGGCGCGTTCTATACCAGCATGGGGCGAACCGGGGTCCCCAGCGAGTTCGCTCGCTGGGGTGGCGAAGCCCCATGAAAGATGCCTTTTGAGAAATCAAGGGCTGAAAGCCCGTCCTATGCGTTTGTGGTGGGATATAGGTCGGGCCTTCAGCCCTCAAATCTTCAATCACTCCTGTACATGGGGCTTCGCCCCATGCTGGTATAGAGCGCGCCGTTGGCGCTCAGATCCGTGTTAGCCAATGCACCCGTGAGCTCCGCATTCGGATGTGGCACGGACTCTTTAGCGCGTTACGGGATCACTTGAGCCCCACG
>DASYEV010000224.1:0-58705 GCA_036498835.1 Acidobacteriaceae bacterium
GGTACTTCCGCAAGGCGTGGTTATTCAGAAACGCGATATTCCCGGCGCCAGCCAGGACGGAGGGACGAAGAAGGTATTTGAGCTGACGATCAAGGACATTCCTCCCAAGCAGGATGAGGATTACATGCCCCCCATCCGAAGCTTTTCGTATCGTGTGCTCTTCAACTACACTCCGTATTCTTCGATCGCGGATTACTGGAAGGCGAGCGGTAAGCACTGGTCCAAGAACGCGGACAGCTTTATCGGTCCGAACGGCAACCTGACGACCGCGACCCAGGGCATCATTGCCGGTGCGGCCACCAACGAGCAGAAGCTCCGTAAGATTTACGCGGCTGTGATGGAACTCGAAAATACGGAATATACCCGTGAGCATGACCGCACGGAAGATAAGGCTGCGGGCCTTGGCAAGGTTAACAACGCTTCCGATGTGTTGGCTCGGAAACGCGGCAATCCCACCCAGCTGACGTACCTGTTTATTGGAATGGCGCGCGCAGCCGGTATGAAGGCCTACGCTATGGTGGTCCCCGACCGTTCGTCGGACCTCTTCACCCCCGGATGGCAGAATTTCGATCAGTTCGACAACACCGTCGCTATCGTGAATGTCGACGGCAAAGAACAATACTTTGATCCGGGCCAGCGCTATTGCGAGTATGGCCACCTCGCCTGGCAGAATACGCTGGACCAGGGTTTACGCCAGAGCGAAAACGGTCCCACGTTTGGGGGGACACCGGGTGAGGCCTACGTCAACAACAGGACCACGCGAGTCGCCAACCTCACGATGGACGAGCACCAGGAGCTTACCGGCAAGATTGATGTGGCCTTTACTGGTGACCAGGCGCTCCATTGGCGTCAACAGGCGCTGAAGGGCGATAAGGAAAGCATCGATCACAGTTTGACGGTGATGCTGGAAAAAGTTGTTCCCAAAACCTTGGAAGTCAAAATCAAGGAAATCAAGAATCTCACTGACTACGATCACCCGTTGGCGGTGACGTATGAGGTGAAGGGAAACCTGGGCACACCGACCGGTAAGCGAATCGTGATGCCTGTGGATCTTTTCGTTGCCGGACAGACAGCGAAATTCCCGCACGAGAAGCGCGAACTCGCCGTCTATTTCCACTATCCCGAAACTATTCAGGATGCGGTTCGAGTCAATCTGCCCAGCACCATGACAACGGAAGCGACGCCCGAGCCGACAAAGTTCGGCTTCAATAAGATCGCAATGTACAACATCACTTTCGATAAAGACGCGAAGAGTGTGACGGTGCGCCGTGACTTTATCTTCAACGATATCCTTATCGGCCCGAAAGACTATGCCGACCTTCGCAAGTTCTATACCCAACTCGAGTCCAAGGATCAGGAGAGCGTTGTCCTTAGAGCAGCGCCGGTGGCCTCGGCATCTGCAACACCTGCAGGGAACTGATACAACGCAACAGGAGACAGGGCTTCCGGTGATATCACCGGAAGCCCTGTTTATTTTGAACACAAGCCCGGCCCGCGACAGCAGCCGGTTGAAATTCACAGCGCCCACTCGAACGGTGTTCCTCATGCTGCAAGTTTCGAATGTCAGAGCCGGCAGACCTTGACGACCACGTTGTTGTAAGGACAGGAAAGGCCGGATTGGGTGGCCGTCGCCAGGATCACCCAATCCACTCCAAATGGAGCCAGGCGCTGGGCGCGTTCCTTGTCATTCAAAGTATTCAGACCACGTTGCGCTTCGGAACCGGCATGCCATGAGTCAGCCAGCGAGCGGGTGATCGCAGCTTCGCCGCCGTCCTTGGAATAGTCGGGAAGCACGTCGCGCAGGGCGATGGCGCGGAAGGTATGCGCATCCTCGGCTGTCGCGGAAATATAGCGGCTGTCCACCGCGAAGAGCGCCTCACGTGGCGTCTGGCCGCGGATCCAGAGAAACGCCTGTACCCACGGGTTAGGATTCTGCGCGGCGCTCCATGGAAGTTCGAGATGCGCCGAGGAGTCGAACATCTCCCGCTGCGCAAGCGCCATGCAGGCAGCGACGCCGGCGCACAGGACGATGGGCAACGCACGGAACCCCCAACTCAGCCAACGGTCCGGCCAACGCCTGGATGCGCGCAATGCCGCCTTCGTCGCCATTGCGCCCAACAGCGCGGCCATCAAGGCGTAGATCAGCAGATAGGCGCGCAGGGGTTGGAGCCGCGCTACCGCATGGTTTGAGGCCTGTTCATGTGCGAACAGGAGCGCAATTGCGCTTGCGAAAAATCCGGTAGTCAACGCGGCCGTGCAGAGGGCATTCAACGCAGAAAATCCAGAGCCGGATTCCGCGGGCATGCGTTTCCGCCGGCGCCCGGGCCAACTCCACCACGCCAGCCACGCAAAGATCGCGAGAGGCGCCAGGAGGCCGGCAATCTCATACCAGTGCCATTGGGAGAGGAACCAGTAGTAGCGGGTGATCGCAGCCGCCTGCAGCGCAGCGGATTCCGGGGGTGCGAATGCCTGCAGGCATGCGGCCCCGGCGATCGCAGCGGCGCCCAACAACCCGAGAGCCGCAAGCCGATGCGTCTTGCCGGGCCATAGGCAGGCGCGCAGCACGGCAACAAACGCCACTGCGTACGCGGCCATCAGCAGATGCATCCCCGCAGCCAGGCACAGACACAGTCCACACCACAATGCAGGGTGACGGAACCATGGCCGACGGCTCGTACTGGAGGCCTGGGTCCAGCTTTCAAGCGCGAACGCGATGGCAAGCAACGATAGTGGAGTGGAAAAGCTGCGTGCTGTGACGTAGGGATCCATCAGCATCAGCGAGGTGCCCGCAATCGGCAATGTCCACCAGGCTGCCAGCAGCGCGAGACCTCCCAGTTGTACGGCGTCGCCAGCAAAGCAACGGCGCAGGATCTGGCGTGCAGCGAAGAGTGTAAAGAAGATGGTCAGCAGATTCGCCAGAAGTAGCAGCCATTCGACCGGCAGGTGCGTGGCGCGCGCGCATGCCGCCATCACGGAAGCAAACAGCGAATATTGCATGGGCGCTCGCACGAAGGCGGAGGTGTGGGGAAAAAGTGCCGGGTCCAGTTTGAAGGCGATGCCCGCGGCATACAAGCCGCCATCTTCGGTGAACGGATGGTAGCCGTGCACCAGTATGGTGAGGGGAGTAAGAGTGCCCAGGGCGAGCACCCAGGCACGGCCGTTCCATAGCGGCGGAGCCGCACCCGTGGCAGAGCGCCGCCTTCTTTCCGGGAGCCTTTCAAGCAGTGCGATCAGAGGTCATGCTCCCTTCAGAATCCCTTGCTGTGCTCACGCTGTGCCGCTGATGAGGTAGACGGAAGACGGGGTGCTCAAGCCGCCTGCACCAGGGAAAACAGCCTCTTCTATCTCGGGGTAGGGGTGCCGTTCGATCGAAATTGCTCCATCGCCGGCGCCGTTGCGTGCCCCGGTCAGGGTAGTTCACTTCGCGCCGAACCGAAAGAGGTCAACGCTACAATAGAACAAGTGTCTTTCGAAGGAACCCAACAGCATAGAGAAGTTGCGGCGAGGCGAATCGGGGTGTGCTCATGAGCCGTGAGCGCCGCCTTCGTGTCCTCAAGATCGTGCCGGGATTCATCATCAGCGCCCTGTTCATCTGGTGGACATTCATCCACAAACACAGTGACGGTACCCGGGGCTTCGATCCTTCGGCATTTCGCCAGATACACCTGGTTGCCCCGGTGTGGATTGCGGGCCTGGTGGCCTTTGGTGTTCTGGGCTATGGAGCGCGTTGCTACCGGGCATGGCTGATGCTGCGCAGGAATGGCGCGAAGCTGGGTACCTGCTCGCGCGTGTTCATGACCTCACTGGCCGCGAACAACATACTGCCCTTCCGCCTGGGCGACGTAATGCGGATTTTTTCCTATGCGCCCGACGTGAATGCTTCGCCTTCCGTGGTGCTGGGCACAGTGGTGCTGGAAAAGCTGCTGGATGTGCTGATGCTTGTCCTGCTGTTGGTGGCGACGCTGCACACCGGCGCCGAAGTGGACGCACATACCCGCTTGTTTGCCGAGATTGCCTTCGTTGTCTCCCTGGCTGGCGTAGTGCTGATGGTGGCAGGAGCGCGAGCGCTGACGCGGCAGGTGAAGCGGCTTTTCAAACGCCTGCCCGCCAAGCTCCACAAGATTGAACACTGGCTCGTGTTGCTGCTGGGGGCCATGGCCGATATCGGGCTGCTGGGTATGGTCTGGCTTTTGGCGGCGAGCCTCGTGGCGTGGCTTGCGGAGAGTGCGATGTATTACTCCGCCATGCGCACCATTGGGATGACCACTGCCAGCGGCGCCCCGCTCGATTGGGGCGCGCCGATGCAAACCGTCTCGCTGGCCAATTTTGCCTTCCTGGTGCCCAGCGCGCCCGGCGGCATTGGTCCATTTGAATGGGCTTGCCAGAACGCATTGAAGCTCCACGGTGTGGACCACGCGCCGGCCGCGTTGTTCGGACTGATGATTCACGCCTGGCTGTTGCTGGCCATTACCGCGGTGGGAGGCTCCATGTTCCTGGCCCACCGCCTGCAACTTAGCCGCCGGCGGCCGCTGCTCGAAGAGATCGACACACTGCCCGCCAGGCTTCCCTGACTCCCATCTCATTCCTTGCCGCCCTGCGGCACACTGTACAGACAAGGTTCCGACACTGCCATGTATCGCACACTGCTACAAACCGCCCAGGCACGTATCCAGGCTCTCCTCAAAGAACGCTATGACATTGAGCTCTCCAATATCGCGATTGAGCTGCCTCCGCGCATCGAATTCGGCGAGATGGCGCTGCCACTTGCCTTCGAGCTTGCGAAGCGCCTGAAGAAAGCGCCGAAGGCGATTGCGGCCGAGCTGCAGAAGGCTCTTGCTGAAATTCCGGGCGTAGCGTCGGTGGAGATCGCGGGAGCGGGCTATCTCAACCTGAAGCTTGACCGCGCCTCGACGGTGCGCCGCATCGCGGCGGATGAACACGCTCAGGTGGGTGGAGATGGCTTCCGCCTCGTCGAACACACCAGCATCAATCCCAACAAGGCCGCACACGTCGGCCACCTGCGCAATGCGATCCTTGGCGACACGTTCGCGCGCATGCTGCGGCCCGATGCCTGGAAGCCCGGTTTCGAAACCGGTGTGCAGAACTACATCGACAACACCGGCGTGCAGGTTGCGGACATCGTGGTAGCGGTGGTCGAGCTCAAAGGGATGAATCTCGCCGATGTGCGCCAGTGGATGACCGAGTTGCTGGAATCGAACGTGCGGCTGGACTACGTCTGCTGGGACCTCTATGCCCAGGTCTCGCAGTGGTACACCGCCGATCCCGAACAGGCGGCTGGACGCAAACAGCTGCGTCTGGACACGCTGCACAAGCTGGAAGCCGGCGGGAATGAAACAGCGGAGATCGCTGAGCTGATTGCGACAGGCGTTCTGCGCCGCCATCTGCAGACCATGGAACGGCTGGGAATTGAATATGACTTCCTTCCCCGCGAGAGTGAGATTCTCCACCTTCACTTCTGGGAAACGGCCCGTCAGCTCATGGTCGATAGGGGCGTGCTGTATCTGGAAACGCAGGGCAAGAACAAGGGTTGCTGGGTCATGCGCCGGGCTATCAGTGCGGGCGCCGGCGTGCCACTGGAAGAAGGCGCGGTGGATGAAGATGCGAAGATCATCATCCGCTCCAATGGCACAGTCACTTATGTCGGCAAGGACATCGCGTATCACCTTTGGAAGTTCGGTCTCTTAGGCAAGGACTTCGGTTACACGCGCTTTCGCGAATATCCCGATCACGTGTGCTGGATTTCCACGATGGAAGGCGAGGATCCGCATCCGAGCTTCGGGCATGCCGACGCGATCTACAACGTCATCGACTCGCGTCAGGACGATCCCCAGACGCAGGTGCGCGAAGCTCTGCGTGCGCTGGGTTTTGTTGCCGAGGCCGAGCGCTACACGCATTTGAACTACGCCATGGTGGCACTGACTCCAGCCTGCGCGCAGGAGTTGGGCTATGTGTTGAGCGAAGAAGATCAGGGACGCGCTTTCATCGAAGTCAGCGGACGCAAAGGGTTCGGCGTGAAGGCCGACGATCTGATCGATCGCATGATCGCCGCCGCGCGCACCGAGGTGGATACTCGCCATCCTGAACTGTCTGCGGAGGAGCGGGCATCGATCGCGGAAGCGATTGGTGTTGGTGCGCTGCGTTTCTTCATGCTGCGCTTCACACGCAACACGGTCATCGCGTTCGACTTCCACGACGCGCTGGCCTTTGATGGCGAAACCGGGCCGTATGTGCAGTACGCGGCGGTGCGTGCAGCCAACATCTTCCGCAAGGCGGGTGTGGAGGAGTCTGTGGCTCTGCACGATCTCGCATCGCTCGAGCTTACCGAGTTGCTGGCAACGGAATCGGATATCTGGGAGTTGTGGCTGACGGCTTCGCGTTTGTCAGCTGTGCTCGAGCAGGCAATTGTCGTGGCGGAGCCGGCGATGCTGGCGAAGTATGCGTTCACACTCGCGCAGAGCTTCAACAACTTCTACCATCGCCACCATATTCTTACGGAAGAAGACCCTGCTCGCCGCACGCTGTTGCTGGCAACGGCAGCGGTGGCTCGGCGCGAGATGGTGCGTGTGCTGGGTTGGATGGGGATTAAAGTGCCGAGCGCGATGTAGGGTGAAGCGAGGGTTTAGGGGTTAGGGTCCAGGGTTTAGGAGCGAAACTTCAGGACTGCGTTTTTCTGCGATTGTGTCGGTGGTTTGTTGTTGCTCAAACAACAACACTTCTGTCATCTCGACCGGAGCGTTACGGTTTCATCGTGACGTGTAGCGGAGAGATCTGCTTAGTGGTGGAGAGGCCGGGAGAGCAGGTCTCTCCACTTCGCTGCGCTCCGGTCGAGATGACAGAGTAGTGGTGGAAAGGCCGAGACAGCAGATCCCCTGCGGGGATGACAGAAAAAAGGCAACAGCAAAGACAACAGTCACGGCTGTATCCAGGCTGCCGTCGCTACGGCAATAACAGGCGCAAGGCACCGGGCACAAGCTTGACTGTCATCGGCGTCTGTCCAATCCACTC
This sequence comes from Acidobacteriaceae bacterium, assembly GCA_036498835.1. Lineage (GTDB taxonomy): Bacteria > Acidobacteriota > Terriglobia > Terriglobales > Acidobacteriaceae > Granulicella. Next base: position 7,027 of record DASYEV010000224.1, read on the forward strand.
GCCATCCGCCTGTACTTGTACTGGTTGTGATTCATCGGTACCGCAGTGAAAGCCGTCCACATGCAGCGTACGCACATAGGGATTCAAACGGCCAAGCCGCGTCCAGCTTGAAGCGAACCATGCGGGCAGCGAGAACCTTGCGGGAGGCAGCGCCGCGGCCAGGACCATGTGCGAATGTTCGAGAGAACCACCCCTCACTAACGGGCTGAAGAGCCCGCCCAGATCGCCCACGCGAACGGCCATCGCGCTTGCCGCGCGGAAGCTTGCGACCCGCTCCGCGCCGGAAGGTGTGCAGGTGAGTGTGAAGGGGGCGAATCGTGAACCCAGAAAGAGCCTTGCTGCGCGCAGGTAGTACGCGGAGCGGCCCAGGCTCTGCTTGCCTCTTGCCAGCATCTTGTAAACCAGTGCGCCATCAGGGCCGGCGCCGGCCATCACGGTGAAGTAGCGCTCGCGCGGTCCGTCGGAAGTCTGACACGTGATGTGTCCAACGGGAACGATGCGCGGCGTACGGTCCAATTGCTGCAGCGCCGCGCGCACTGGATCGAGATGGAGCCTAAGATGTCTTGCCAGTGCGTTGGCGCTTCCCAACGGAAGAACGCCTAGGGCAGCGTGAGGCTGAAAGACCATGCCTTGCAACGTATCGTGGATCGTTCCATCACCACCGCAGGCGAAGACTATGTCTGCGCCACGCGCGCAAGCGTCTGTGGCCTGGGATCCGGCGGAGGCCGGCGCTTCGGTGCGGATCACCTCGACATCTGTATTGCGAGCACGCAAAGCAACAGCGACGCGCTCCAGGATCGCGCGTCGCTGTTCAGGTCTGTTGCCGGAAACCGGGTTATAGAGCAACGTGACTCGCACCCGTACTCCCGCAATCGCCGTTACTTTACACAGTTGTCTGTCTTACTTCGCGTAGCTGCGCACCCACTCCGTGATACTGCGGACGGCTACGCCGGTGGGGCCTTTGGACTGCCAGGCCTTCACATCGTCGGCCCACGCGGTGCCCGCGATGTCGAGATGGATCCATGGCGTATCGCCGACAAACTCTTTCAGGAACATCGCTGCAGTGATGGAGCCGCCATAACGGGAGTTGCCGGTGTTCATGATGTCGGCGATGGAGCTCTTGATCTGGTCGCGGTAATCGTCGGTGCAGGGCATGCGCCAGAATTTTTCGCCCGAGGCCGGGATGCCGGAGAAGAATTGCTCGGCAGTCGCGTCGTCGTTCGAGAACAGCCCGGCGTTGAGCTGGCCCAATGCGACACCGATGGCCCCGGTCAAGGTGGCGGCATTGATCAGGCGGGTTGCGCCGAGTTGCTGCGCGTAGTGCAGACCGTCAGCCAGTACCAGGCGGCCTTCCGCATCGGTGTTCAGAATTTCGATCGTCTTGCCGGACATGGCGGTAAGCACGTCGCCGGGCTTGAAGGCTTTGCCGTCGGGCATGTTCTCGCAGGAGCAGCACACGCAGACCACGCGCACACTGGGCTTGAGCAGAGCGATGGCACGCATGGCTCCGATCATGGCTCCGGCGCCGGCCATATCGTACTTCATTTTGTCCATGTTGTCGGCCGGCTTGATGGAGATACCGCCCGTGTCGAAGGTGATGCCCTTGCCGACCAGGCCGATGACAGGTGCGTCCGCAGGCGGCGGTGTCGCCGGCTCGTAACGCATGACGATCAAGGCAGGCGGTTCCTCCGAGCCCTGGGTGACGCCGATGAAGGCGCCCATCTTCAACTCGCGGAGCTTGTCCATGGAATGCACTTCGCATGCGAGGCCGACTTCTTTCGCCATCTCCGCGGTACGGCGGCCAAGCTCGGTGGGTGTGAGCACATTGCCGGGCTCGTTGACGAGCGAGCGCGTGAAGTTCTGGGAGTCGCCGAAGATGATGCCTTCCTCGACTCCGGCCTGCAGCACGGCTTGCGCTGCCGCATCGGTTTCAACCGCAAGGACCGTGAAGGAATGGACGCTCTGGTCTTTGCGGTCACTGCGGTAGATATCGATATCGAACTCAGCTAGGATGGCGCCTTCCGCGAGCACGCGCGCAGCTTGACTACCTGGGAACGGCGTTATGTCGGCCAATGCGGCGGCGTCAGGGAAGGCGATGGCGGCGTCGCGGAGTCCGCGCGGCTTGGCGAACCGCACGGCGATGCCTGCGCCTTTGCGCATCTCGTTCAGTGTCACGCTCTTGGCTTTGCCCAGACCGATGATGAGCAGGCGCTCGGCCTGCAAGCCGGCGGGGGAGTGCAGCAACAGTGTTTCGCCAATTCCCGCTTTAAACTCTCCGGAAGCCAGCCATGAAGCGGCCGCGGCATTCAGCTCGGCTGATGCGGTGAGCAAGGCCGGCGCGGGAGTCGCATCTTTCCCGGTTGCGGTATCAGCGGCGAAGACTGCGAGAAGGGGAGTGTTGAAGGTGGCAGGGATTTGAAAGAGGAGCTTCGTATTCACCTGTTTATGGTAACGCGCGGGGTGAAAATTTCCGCAGGTGGGAATCTCCAGCGAGTACATCCGCGTCGCGAATACTTTTGGTTTTGCAGGGCGAGTGTCTGCCGGAATGTTAACCAGTTCTAGTCGCGAGCGCCTGTCGCGAAGAGATGATCAACGCAGTAAGCGCTGCCCTTTACCTGGATGTTTTCGCAGCCAATCCATCCACAGGGAGCCGTTCCGAGGCCGCCATGTGACTGGAGCAAGAATTCTTTACGCAGGTCTGTACTCTCTGTATCCCACCCATCAATCGTCGCGACCTTCATGGCCAGCCTGACCTGATATTTGTCTGCGATGTCGGTTGCCCATAGCATTTCGCACTGCGTGCAAACAAACAAGGTCTTCCAGTTGGTGGTTGCCAGCCGTCTGAGATTAGGCCACGGTACTTCCGGCTGATCATCCTTGATGTGAAGGACCTGAGGCCGTTCCTGGCAGGTGCATTGCATGGAAGGCTATCGCCTCTGGCTGCGGGCGATGGCCGCCTTGGCTTCCTTATCGGCTTCGCGTTTGCGTTCGGTTTCGCGCTTGTCCCAGTCCTGCTTGCCCTTGGCCAGGGCGAGCTCGCACTTGACGCGGCCATTGCGGAAATACAGCCGTACCGGTATCAAGGTGTAACCCTTTTGCCGGGTTGCCGCGTCCAGCTTTTCGATCTCTCGGCGATGGAGCAGCAGCTTCCGGGTTCGCAGCGACTCGTGGTTCATGGCGTTGCCATGCGAAAACGGGCCGATATGCGCGTTCAGCAGGAACGCTTCGCCATCCTTGAGCAGACCATAGGCGTCCTTCAGGTTGGCTTTGCCTTCGCGGATGCTTTTCACTTCAGTGCCGCGCAGAGCCACACCGGCTTCCACGCGGTCGGAAAGGAAGTAATTGAAGCTGGCCGAGCGGTTGAACGCGGCGTCGCGCTGGCCCGCGGCGACGGGGTCGCGGTCCTTGGGTTTCGCGGACGCAACTTTTGTTGCAGCCGGAACGGTCGGATTGGATAGCGAACGAGGCATTCAAACGTCCAAGCTTCGGGAACGGCAATAGACCGGTCCCGGAAATAGAGATGCTAGCAGACAGGCGCCGGACTCGGAGGCGAAACCGCCGGGTGGCAGGGGCACAAGGGGGAATCCTCCGTGGGAATACCCGTGCGGAGATGCGTCTAACTCCCGTGTTCGCCCCAGGCCACAGCTCATTCCGCGCCCGGAGAAGCAAGTGAGACGAATGGTATTATCGAACCAGCCCGACCAGCCGCTCCAGGACGCGAAATACGCGCGAAGCACACCACAATCTGTGCATGCTTCGCGCAATCTTGACCCGCTTCCAGAGCACGGTGACCGAGGCCACGTGGAGCGGGTCACACGCATGCAGTCAGGTAGGATCGGTCGGCTGAACAACTCCTTGCAACTGGGCAACTCTCCGATGCACGGCAATGCTTGGATGCGCGTCGCACTCGCGCTGTCGCTTTTTTTCGTTCTGGCGGGCGCTGGCCTTTCCGTTCATGCGCAATCGGCCGGAACCTGGAACAAGCGCGGGCAGGATGCGGAGGCGCGTGAAGATTACGATGCCGCCTATAGCGCCTATCGCCAGGCGCACCTGAAGAAGCCATCCGACCTTCGCTACAAAGAACGCTATGAGCGCCTGCGTTTCCAGGCCTCCGCCATGCACGTGGATCGCGGCCGGGTGCTGCGCCAGTCCGGCGATACCGGCGGCGCGATCACAGAGTTTACCCGCGCGCTGGAAATCGATCCCGGCAATCAGGCCGCTACCCAGGAACTGCAGATTACGCAGCAACCGGCACCTGCGGGCGCCGTTCCCGGCGCGGGAGGCTCGGCCGCCGCTGCTGCCGCCACAATTCCGGGAGCCATTGAGGAGATGCCTGGACAGGCGGCGATGCAGCGCGAAATCGCATCCATGGCTTCTCCAGTCGAGCTGCAGCCGGTTTCCAACGACCCCATCACGCTGCACATGGTGGAAGACACCAAGGTCATCTACCAGGCGATCGGCAAAGCTGCCGGGCTGAACGTGATCTTTGATCCCGAGTACCAGTCGAAGCGTATCCCCGTAGATCTGACGAGCGTTTCGCTTTGGGACGCTTTACGCATCGTTGGCACCATCAGCACCACATTCTGGAAGCCGGTCACCCCGAACACGCTCTATGTCGCAGCCAATACGCGCGCTAAGCGTACGGACGTTGACGACCTGGCGCTGCAGACGTTTTACCTGACCAACATTTCGCAGCCCAACGATGCCAATGAAATCCAGATCGCGCTGCGCAATATGCTCGACCCCAGCATCAAGATCTACCTGGTTCCCAGCCAGAACGCGCTGGTCCTGCGCGCAACCCCGGACGAACTCGCGCTGGCCGGCAAGCTGATCCGCGATCTGGACCGTCCCCGCTCCGAAGTTGTGGTCGACGTGGCGGTGCTGGAAGTCAGCCGTGACAAGATTCGCAACCTGGGTATCACGCTGCCCACCAGCTTTGGCCTGACACCCCAGCAGAGCAACGCCAACAGCACGACCGGCACCACCACAACCGGGACGACGACGACCGGCACCACCACCACCGGAACCAGCAGTACGGGCACAACCAGCACGAACATCACGCTGAACACCCTGGGCAACATCAACGCCACCAACTTTGCCGTGTCGCTGACCGGCGGGCAGGTGAACGCAATGCTGTCCGACTCCGATACGCGCATCCTGCAGAACCCTCGCCTGCGTGCGACCGACGGCCAGCACGCGACCCTGAAGATCGGTTCGAAGATTCCCGTGGCAACAGGCTCGTATTCTGCCGGCGCCGCGATCTCAGCCGGCGCGCTGGGTGTGCAAACGCAGTTCCAGTACCTCGACGTGGGTGTGAATATCGACATCACGCCGACCGTGCACTATGACCGCGAGGTCACGCTGAAGATGAAGATTGAAGTTTCCACCCACAGCGGCGACCAGACGATCTCCGGCGTAACGGAGCCGATCATTTCGCAGCGGGTGCCTGAGGAAACCATCACGGTCAAAGATGGGGAGCCTTCCGTCATCGCCGGCATTCTGACCAAGTCGGATTCCAAGGCGACAAATGGAACACCCGGTCTGGGCGAAATTCCAATTCTGAAATACTTCTTCTCCAGCCAGAACCACGAACAGCAGACCGACGAAATCGTCTTCCTGATCGTGCCCCACATCGTGCGCTCGTCTCTCTTGACCGCGGAAAACACGCGCCAGGTTGCGACGGGCACCACGAACTCCATTGAAGTTCGCCGCGACCCGAGCCTGATCAATGCCTCGGTGCCAGTGGCCAATACGGTCATCAACCAACCGGCGCCTTCAGATGTGACTGCCTCGCGTGCGGCGAATGCGGCGATCGGTGCGCTAGCGGCCAGCGCTCGTCCTCCATTGCCGCCGTCCGCGACTGTGCCTGCTCCCGTGACCGGGGTTGCGCCTGTGACTGGTGTTGCTCCTGCGGTCAATACTCCGGCCGTGGCGCCTAACAACAACGGAGGGGCTTTGCCCCCGGTGAGCCTCGCGCTGGTGCCGCCTGCGGCGACCCAGGCAGTGGGCTCGACCTTCCAGATCGCGTTGACCGCGGCGAACGCGCATGACCTGTTCAACGTCCCGGTGCAACTGCACTTCGATCCCAAGGTGCTGGCGCTGGTGAATGTGGACGCGGGTGAAATGCTGGTGCGCGACAACCAGTCACCGCTGCTCGTGCATCGTGATGAAGGCAATGGAACGGTGACCATCTCGGCGGGACGGCCTCCGAACGCCAAGGGAGTGGACGGGCAGGGAACCATTTGTACCCTGACCTTCAAGGCGCTCTCCGGCGGCGATTCGGTCATATCCATGCTGAAGATAGGCGCCAAGGATAGCCGGCAGAACAGTCTGCCCGCGATCGGCACGCAGGCCACCGTGCACGTGAAGTAACGGCACAGGGGATCCGGCAATGGACACGACAATCAGCTCGCTCCGCAGCAACGAAGACCGGCAGAACGCACGCCGGCGGGCCGCACGGTTGCGGCCTGTCCGGCAGACGCTGCAGCGGCCGGGCCGATGCGGCGAATCCGGCGTTACGCTGATTGAGCTGATTATCGTGTGCACCATGCTGGCAATCCTGGCATCGGCTGCCGTCCCTCTGCTGACGCTGCAGGTGAAGCGGGCCAAGGAGCGGGAGTTGCGCCGCGACCTGTGGGAGATGCGCCGCGCTATCGATGCCTACAAGGACGCGGCCGACCTCGCCCTGATCCAGACCAAGGCCGATTCCAACAACTACCCCCCCGACCTGCAAACGCTGGTGGATGGCGTGGACATCAAAGATAAGAAGGTGCGGTTCCTGCGCGCCATCCCGGTAGACCCCATGACCGGGAACACGGATTGGGGCCTGCGATCCAACCAGGACGACGCCGATTCGGACTCGTTCGGTGGCCAGAACGTTTTCGATGTACATACCAAGAGCAATGGCACAGCTCTGGATGGGACGAAGTACAGCACATGGTAGCTGCAAAGCAAGCCCGGGGTGCAAAACGCTCGAAGAGCGGGGAGCGCGGCTTCACGCTGGTCGAACTGCTGATCGTGATGGCAGTGATCGCCCTGTTAGCGTCACTTGCTATACCCCGCTATCTCCAGTCTTTACAGCGAGCTAGAGAGGCTGTCCTCAAGGAAGACTTGCATGTTCTGCGGCAGGCGATCGATAGCTATACGGTGGACAAGGAGAAGGCTCCCCAGTCCCTTGATGACCTGGTTCAGGGTGGATATCTGAAGGTGGTTCCGGTCGATCCGATGACCAACCGCAGCGATACCTGGATGACCGGACAGTCGGAAAACATGACTACGATTTACGAAACCCAGGGCGGAATTGACGATGTTCATTCTGGTGCGCAGGGTCTGGCTTCGGACGGAAGCTCGTACAACACCTGGTGACCAAGGTTTTCAGGACCACTCACACGCCCCCGGTGTGCCGGGAACCGCAGGTAGGCCCTCGGGACCGCATCAAAAGTTTTAATTAAGCGTCTAATATAGCAAGCACAGCCGCGCCCGAGAGCAGGGTCCTACGGCTAGCTGGAGCCCTCCATGCGTAACCTTGCCTTCGCCGCTCTCCTTGTCTTTTCTGCTTCCGCCGTTCTTGCGCAGCAGCCTTCCTCTCCGTCCACACCCGCGCCCCAGGCCCCATCATCTACGACGCCGGCCTCGACGACGCCCGCGGTCAGTTCCACAACGCCACAGGACACCCCCCCGGCGACCGTAAGCAAAGATCCGGTTCCGGGTGTGAAGACGCCGGTTTCGAAGAGCGACGACAAGAAGGCAGCCGAAGTCGCCAAGACCAAACCGGACGTGATTCCTTCGCCGGGTGAGGCGCTGGACCCCCACATCAAGAAGGGCAGCGAAGAAGATGTGGATGCCGTCGGCCAACGCAATGTTGGTGGCCGCGGCCTGGGCAACTGGTACTCGACCAACTGGGAAATCTCCAACGGGAAGCAGTATTCGATGGAGGTGGAGAAGTCCTCCCACCTGGTAACGGATCCGGTGGTTGTGGAATATGTGAACCGTATCGGCCAGAACCTGGTGAAGAACTCTGATTCCAAGGTACCCTTCACGATCAAGGTGCTGGACACGGATGAAATCAACGCCATGGCTCTTCCGGGCGGCTTCTTCTACGTGAACTCCGGCCTGATCCTGGCCTGCGACTCCGAAGACGAACTCGCGGGTGTCATGGCTCACGAAATCTCGCACGTGGCCGCACACCACGCGGCACGCGAAATGACTCGCATGAACTACATGCAGATCGGCCAGATTCCGCTGATCATCTTCACGCAGGGCACGTGGACGGGCTATGGCATCTATGAAGCTTCGCAGCTCGCGGTGCCGCTGACCTTCCTGAAGTTCTCACGGCAATTTGAAGCTGAGGCCGACTTCCTCGGCATTCAGTACATGTACAAGGCCGGCTACGATCCGCAGGGCATGGTCTCCATCTTTGAAAAGCTCGACGCGCTGGAGAAACACAAGCCCGGCGCCCTTTCCAAGGCGTTCAGCGATCACCCCGCGACTCCGGACCGTATCGGCGCCGTGGAAGAGGAGATTGCCACCATCCTGCCGGCTCGTCCGGACTACCTGGTGACGACTTCCGAGTTCGACCAGGTGAAGGCACGTCTGGCGCGCATCCAGAACAAGCGCGGCGTGCAGGACAAGAAGGGCGGCAACAAGCCCACTCTGCGCCGTACCGCCGGCAGCAACAACGACCCGAATAGCAACAACCCGAACAATCCGAACAGTGGAACAGGTAGTGATCGGCCCACCCTGGGACGCCGCAACTAACTTCGGGGCAAATGGAATAGAAAAGGCGCAGCTTCGGCTGCGCCTTTTCTGTTGGAAGGTGACCAAGGAAGCTGGAACCATGCAGCGGGAAACTGGAACAACAGCAGCGCTGAAGGCGCGTTCTATACCAGCCCAGGGCGAACCGGGGTCCCCAGTGAGCTTGCTCACTGGGGTGGAGAAGCCCTGGGTCAGGTAGCCATGAGAGGTTGAGGGCTGAAAGCCCGACCTATAGTGCCACCACGATAGGTCGGGCCTTCAGCCCTCAGTGTTTTGGCTGGACGGATACCTAGGCCTTCGGCCTAGGCTGGTATTGAACGCGCCGTTGGCGCTTGAACCATGCCGGTCTGCCTAACCGAGGTTGATCGGCACCAGCCGCGCGCCCAGGTGTTCAACCTGCATGTTGCCGGCGATTTTTTCCAACACCGGGATCGAGATGCCGATGGTGATAGTTCCACCTTCGACCTTGCAACGGCAGGAATCGCTCTTCAGTGCTTCGGGAATGCCTTGCAGACTGACATCCGGCAGCATCTTCTTGAGCAGGGTGTTCTTCATCTCGTGGCCGAGCGCAATGGTGAGAAGCATTCCCTGACCATCACGGCCACCCGGCACATTGATTTCCTGGCGGTTGAAGAGGTAAGGCCGATCGAAGGTGAACCACTTGGAGGTGTAGCCTCCGCCGCCGGCAAACAGCAAAGGGATCATGGTTGGCGAGATGCCGTCCGAACCTGGAGGCGCGACTTTGTTCCATACAGTGGCTTCCTCCGGCGACATCAAGCGAAACAGGTGGTTTGCGGCGAGAATCTTCGCCTTCGCCGCGCTGTACTTCGTCTGGAACTCGGGAATGTCCTTGGGGCGGACCTTCTTCAGGTAAGGAATCGCCTGGTCGAAATAGCTCATGCGTGGTCTCCGTGACGCGTAGCAACTGGGGGCTCGAGCCTGGTTCGCTCGAAAAAGGGGATCCGAAACTGGCATCATTCTACGCGTGGCCCTCCTGGAATGCGGTCAACAAACGGTGGCCGCATGATTTTGAGAAAATAGAAGGATGGCAACAACGAACAATACCACCGGCTATACCGACGACCACGCGAAGGCAGGGCTCGATCTCGAGTTTCCGGCGATCGAGACGTGGCGTAACCAGTTTTCCGCGTACGAGATTTTGATCGACGACCCCGAGTTCACCAGCGTGTGCCCCAAAACCGGCCTGCCTGACTTCGGCGTGCTCACCATCCGCTACATGCCCCGGGAGAAATGCCTCGAGCTCAAGAGCTTGAAGGAATACCTGTTCACCTATCGCAACCTCGGCATCTTCCAGGAGAACATTGCCAACCAGGTGTTGAACGATGTGGTCAAGGCGACCGACCCGGTTTGGTGCGAAGTCAAGGGCGACTTCCGTCCACGCGGGGGGATTTCCACCGTGGTGACCGCGCGCTATCCACGTAGCGAAGAGATGCGGTAGAAAGGGCAGAGAACAGAGAACAGAGATCAGCGAAAAGCCGCCTTCGTTCTCTGATCTCTCTTCTCTCGTTTCTCTACTGCCAAAGCGGCGCGCCTAGGCGATAGGCCTGCCCGCTGCTTTGTAGATGGCTTCCATGGCGAGCATGTCCTTCAGGCCTTCTTCGCCTGGGGTCTTCGGCTCGGTGTTGTTGTGAACGCAGTCGGCGAAGTGGTCGGCTTCCAGCGTGAACTGGTACGGCGCTTTGGAAGTTACCGGGACATCGATGTCACCGTTGATGGTGTGGCCGGTGAGATGGAGTCCGTCGTAGTTGAAGGCCGGTTCCATCTTCAGAAAACCCTTGTTGCCGTTGATGGTGCAGAAACCCGGTCCATTGGCTCCGTAGGACGAGCCACAGGATGCGATGACTCCGGATGGAAACTTCATCGTCCACTGAATGCTCTGCTCAACCTCGGTGAAGCGTCCGCTTTGTTCGCGGGTGGAGGTAAATGCACTGAACGCGTTCGGCTCTTCGCTCAGCACGTAACGGATGGCGTTGAGAGGGTAGATACCCATGTCGAGCAGGGAACCGCCACCGCCAAGTTTGCGGCTGAGACGCCATGCGCCCATCGGCTGCTGGCCGTAGAAGCCTCCCTGAAAAGACTCGACCTGGCCGATCGCGCCGGAACGCACCAGTTGGACGACCTGCGTCCATGCGGGCTCGTATTGAACGCGGTAGGCGATCATCAGCTTGACGCCTGCATTGCGGCAGGCCTCGATCATGGTGCGGCACTCCGCGCTGGAAATGGCCATCGGTTTTTCGCAGAGCACATGTTTCCCCGCAGCCGCAGCGCGCACGGTGTATTCGCAGTGCATGCTGTTGGGAAGGCCGATGTAGACCGCATCGATCTCCGGGTTGTCGCGGATGTGGTCGAAGGTCTCATAGGTGTAGATCGAGCCTGAGGACACGTTATACATCGCGGAGTATTTCGTGCCTTTCTCCGCGGGATGCCCGGTCACCAGCGCGGTAATCTTCGCCTTCCGCGAATTGGCGCAGGCGCGCATGAAGATGTCGGAAATCGTCCCCAGGCCGACGGCGGCGAAACGCAGTGGACGTTGGCCGGTGGCGGTCTGTGCGCGCATGCGCAGAGAAGCGGCGACGGCGGTCATGGCGGAAAGCCGGCTGAAGGAGCGGCGATCGAGAAACGTCATGGAAATCAATCTACGCCGTCATGCGGCTCGGTAGGCGATAGAGTCGCTGTTTGTTTGACCACCCCGACCACGGGTGCCCCATTCATCGCGCATGGTTTCGCGCGATGAGTGGGCAGGCTGCCAAGTTGGCCGCGGAGAAGAATTCCGTTGGCGGCTAACGCTGGAGGGATTTGTGGCTGTTAACCTGGCTCTTTCAAAGCTCCGCCTGGTTGAGGACTGCGATGCTTGGGACAGGGCCGGAGCGGTCGTGCTTTCGCACGATGGCCCACTCATCGCGATAAAGCTGCGATGAATGGGGCACCCGGAGTGGTTGGCCCCAGCACGCGCAAGCCTTTAAACCCATGCGCCTGCTATGCTCGGCTGAGTATGGCGGCGATCACTAAAACCAAGCCTGGAAACCACGGGTCGATTGCCGGCGCGACGGTAGCGCTGGTATTGCTGACGGCGATGAACTTCGTCAACTATCTGGACCGCTACATCCTGCCCGCAGTCCAGGAACAGGTGAAGGGAGAGTTCCACCTCTCCGATCACCAGATCGGCATGCTGACGACGTGGTTCATGATCGCGTATATGTGTTCGTCGCCGGTGACCGGTTGGTTGGGCGACCGCTTTCCGCGTAAACCGATGATCGTGATTGCGGCATTGGCGATTGCCGCGATGAATTTTTTTACAGCGAGTGTGCACGACTATGCCTCGCTGAACTTTCGGCATGCTGCGCTGGGCATCGGGGAAGCAAGTTTTGGGATATTCGCGCCCGCTCTGCTGGCTGATTATTACTCCGAAGCTCAGCGTAACAAGGTGTTGACCATCTTCAATATGGCGCTGCCGTTTGGTGCGGCGTGCTCCTATGAAGCGGGGGCTTGGGTTGGCGCGCATTATGGCTGGCGCATGAGCTTCATTACTTCGGCGATACCGGGCGCCCTGGTTGGTTTGCTCATTCTCCTGATGATGAAAGAGCCGAAGCGTGGCGAGGGTTCCGGAGAGAAAGCGAAGACGGACAAAGCCAGCGTGTTATCGCTAGCGACCAACGGCGCTTATCTCAGTTCGATTCTCGGCTATGCTGCCGTTACGTTTTCACTGGGTGGTATTTCGTGGTGGATGCCCTCCTTCCTGCAGCGCGAAGCGGGCTATTCCCAGGCTGCAGCCGGCGGAGTGATGGGGCCAATCATCGTAGTCGCAGGATTGGGAGGAACGGCCTTCGGCGGCTGGCTGGCGCAGCGGTGGTCGAAGAAGACTCCGAAAGCGCTGTACCTTGTACCGGCATTGAGCGCCGCGTTGACGGTGCCACCGGCATTGCTTTGCTTCTTCGGTCCGAAAGCCTGGATTGTGCCTACTCTCAGCCTGGCTGTCTTCTTCATCTTCCTTGGTACCGGACCTATCAATGCGGCAACGCTGAACGCGGTCCCCGCACACTTGCGCGCAACTGCCATGGCAGGCCAACTGCTCATGATTCATCTGCTGGGTGATGCGCCCGCTTCGCCGATCATCGGTGAAATCAGCGACCATTCCAACCTGCGAGTCGGATTGGGCGCGACGCTGATCACCATGGTGATCGCTGCCGTCATCTTCTTCTTCGGCGCGAGGTTTGCTCCGCCACTGCATGACACCCTGGAAGCGAAGAGCGTGTCATGACCGCCGCGCTGGTTCGGGCAGTGTTGGACGTTGCTGCCTGGGGACTGGCTTGTGCGTGGTGTGTGCGCGCTTTCGGCGCGGTGCGGGGAATGCCCAAACTTCCCGATCTGGCAACCATGATGGGCAATCGCTCGCCTCTTTCCATGCCATCGCTGACGGTGGTGGTGCCCGCGCGCAATGAAGCAGCCCACATCGCGGCGACCCTGCAATCCCTGGTGGTGCAGGATTACATGTGGATGCAGATCTGCGTGGTGAACGACCGCTCAACCGACACGACAGGCGCCATTATCGATGAGTTCGCGGCACGCTACCCGAAGCGGGTGCATGCCATGCACATCACCGAGTTGCCCGAAGGCTGGCTCGGAAAGACACATGCCATGCACATTGTCGCGACGCACAGCCACGCCCAGTTCCTGCTCTTCACCGATGCCGATGTCATCTTCGAGCCGACGATCCTGCGGCGAGCTTTGGCCTATATCGAACGCGAGAAGGCGGCGCACCTGGTCGTGGCTCCCACGCTGACGGTACGGTCCTGGGGTGAGGGCACCATGCTCGGCTTCTTTCAGGTGATGAGTATCTGGGCACTGCGGCCATGGTGTGTGGCCGACCCCACGGCGCAGCGCGATGCGATTGGCGTAGGCGCGTTCAACCTGGTGCGGCGCGATGCGCTGGAACAGATTGGAGGCCTCGAACCGCAGCGCCTGTCGATCATTGAAGACGCTACACTGGGCATCCGGATCAAGGCCGCGAGACTTCCACAGCGGTTGGCCGTGGCACCGGGAATGGTGAATGTGCATTGGGCCCCTGGCGGGCGCGGCATTGTGAAGGTCATGACCAAGAACCTGTTTTCGGCGGTGAACTTCCGTCCGCTTCTGTTGCTTGGCGCATGTGTGGGGATTCTGCTGTTGTTCCTTGCCCCGTTGGCGGGGTTGTTCGGCTGGTGGACGTTGCTCCCCTCATTGATCTCGCTGCTCTGCATCGCGATGGCCTATCGCGCCATGCAGAGGATGACGTCGATCAACACCAGGTATTTCTGGACATACCCGATTGGCACGGTGGCATTCGTTTGGGCGCTGCTGCGATCCATGCTGGCGGCTTGGATTCGCCGCGGTGTGGTGTGGCGCGGGACGCATTATCCCTTGAGTGAGTTGAGGAAGCACAACAGCCCAATGCAGTGGCGAAGGTGAAACCATCTGTGTGAGCGTGCGTTCTGCGGGTTTGGGACGCATTTGATTTTCTTTCTGTCATCCCCGCAGGGGATCTGTTGTCCCGGCCTTCACACCACCAATCTGTCATCTCGACCGAAGCGAAGCGGAGCGGAGAGACCTGCTGTCCCGGCCTTCAACCACAACCTTGTCATCTCGACCGGAACGTCACGGCTTCATCGTGGCGTGTAGCGGAGAGATCTGCTCCTGCTCGGGCAGGGTATGCTCTCCATGCAAGGCTGTCGCCGTGGACACATCCCAAATACGGGGGTCCTTCGGCTGCGCCTCCTCATGACCGGGCTACTCAGGTGCCCGGTCATTTCATCCGTAACTCGCTGAAAGCGAGTCAGATTGCTCAGGATGACCCAGGTTAGAGGGTGTTGGTGGGGAAGCCGGTACAGCAGATCCCTACGGGGATGACAACCAGAAAGGCAAAGGCGACAGTCTACATCTGTGCGCGTACGTAGACCGGCCAATGCAGCGAGCTCTGTGCATGCCAAATCACTTCTTCGTCGAGAAGAGAAACTTCGGCTGCTGCAAGCATCGGAAACACTGTCGTCCCCGCAAGCCTCACTAGAAACGAGCCGACGCACCCATGCAGTCCTGCACCGAAACCAAGGTGCCCTGTAGAGCGGCGCATGAGATCAAGTTGTTCGGGCTGTTCGAATTTTTCCGGATCGAAGTTGGCTGAGCCGACACGAAGCAGAACACTTTGGCCTTCTGCGATTTCGATCTCACCGATACGCACGTCCGCAGCCGCCTTGCGATACAGCAGAACCACGGTGCCTGCGTAGCGAAGAAGCTCTTCAGTGGCCGCAGCGCTTATCTCAGGCTGCATGGCGAGCAGATCGCGCTGCGCAGGATTCTGGATCAGCGCCACCCAGGCTTTGGCCAGGAAGCTGGTCAGCGTCTGTGTGAGGCCTGCAAACATCGGCTTGCTCAGAATGGCTCGCTCTGCAAGCAGGTGATCAAGAGCGACGTCATCGTCTTTCTGCTGGAGCTTCGCTTGTTCTTTCCACCGCGTGCGCTCGGCGTCAGGGAGAGCAGCGATGTGCGGATCGGGAACTGCGCCCAACAGCAGGGCGTTGGAAAGCCGCGAAAGTTCTTTCGCGGTTTCACCGGCCGCTCCGCTGAGATGCAGCATCAGCCCGGCGGTCCAGGGATGAAGAATGTCGCGCAGCAGCTCAACGCTTTGGCCACGATGGCTGGCAAGCAGAGCAGTCAGCGACTGTTCCATCTCCGTGCGCCACTCGGGCGAAGTCATGCGCGCAAGATCGGCCTGCACCGCGGCGAAGAGTTCGTTGTGGCGGGCTTCGGGCTCGCCGGGGATGGGTTCGAATTTGGAGGAGGCCTGAAGGAGCGCGGGCTCACGCAGCGCCGCGGACACATCCGCGTAACGCGAAAGCGTCCACACCTGTGTGCCGGGATCGAAGGCTGCGGGTGACGGGACTTCGGGCCGGAAGGCGTCCATGTCGGATTATGCTGGAGTCAGTTCTTGAACACCGCGGCCGTAGCGCTTCTCCACGTACTCATCCAGAATCACCTGGAACTCTTCGACGATGTGATCGCCTTTGAGTGTGGTGAACAGCTTGCCATCCACGTAAACCGGCGCTTTGGGCTCTTCGAACGTGCCCGGCAGCGAGATGCCTATGTTGGCGTGCTTGGATTCGCCGGGGCCGTTGACGATGCAGCCCATGACCGCGAGCTTCAGCTCTTCCACGCCGGGATACTGCTTCTTCCACTCGGGCATGGATTCGACGAGGTAATTCTGAATTCGCTCGGCCAGCTCTTGGAAATACGTGGAGGTGGTGCGGCCGCAGCCCGGGCAGCTTGTGACCTGGGGCATGAAGCTGCGAATCGAAAGCGACTGCAGAATCTGCTGCGCGCAACGAACTTCTTCACTACGGTCGCCGCCGGGTGTCGGCGTAAGCGAGACGCGGATGGTGTCGCCGATGCCGTTGAGCAGCAGCGGCGCCAGGCCGGCCGCCGACGCGACAATGCCTTTCATGCCCATGCCGGCTTCGGTAAGGCCGAGGTGCAGGGTGTAGTCGCAGCGGCTGGCGAGCTCGGTGTACACGTCGATGAGGTCGCGAACGCCGGAAACCTTGGCGGAAAGAATGATCTGATCGCGGCGCAGACCGTAGCGTTCCGCTGCTGCGGCGTTGTCCAGGGCGGAAACGACCATGGCTTCCATCATGACGTCACGGGCATCGAGCGGCGCCGCGGACTTCGAGTTTTCATCCATCATGCGCGTCAGCAGCGCCTGGTCCAGCGAGCCCCAGTTCACGCCGATGCGGACGGGCTTCTGGTATTCAACGGCGGCTTCCACCATGGTGCGGAAGTTGTCGTCGTCTTTGCGGCCGATGGAGACGTTGCCCGGGTTGATGCGGTACTTGGACAGCGCACGGGCGCAGTCAGGATATTTCTTCAGAAGAATGTGGCCGTTGTAGTGAAAGTCGCCGACAATAGGCGTGGTCCATCCCTTCTTCTGGATGCCTTCCACAATGTACGGAACAGCCTTGGCCGCATCGTCATTGTTGACCGTAATACGAACAAGTTCGGAACCGGCACGGGCCAGGGATGCGATCTGCTGGACGGTTGATTCGATGTCCGCTGTATCGGTATTGGTCATCGACTGCACGACGACGGGAGCGTCGGACCCGACACGGATGCCGCCAACGTTGACGGTTACGGTTTTTCTGCGGTGAGTAGGCGGCATACAACCTTGATTTTACCATTCTGGCGCGCAGAAAATGCCCGGGAGGCATCCATGGCCAAGACAGCAAAATCCGGCAAAACCATAGATCCAAAGGTGGTTGCGGCGCAGGTCGAAGGCTTCATCGACAAGTTCGAGCCGGCGATGGCGGCGCAGATTCGCGCCATTCGCAAGGCTTTGCGCAAACGGTTCCCAACCGCGATCGAATTGGTCTATGACAACTACAATTTCTTCGTCATTGGGTACTGCGCGCGGGAACGAAGCTCAGACTGCATTGTGTCTTTGGCGGCAAACTCCAAAGGTGTGGGCCTCAGCTTTTATTACGGCGCGGATATTGACGACCCGTACGGGATACTCCAGGGCAGCGGGACGCAGAATCGTTTCCTGAGGTTGAAAGGGCCGGAGACACTGAGCGATCCGCAAGTGTGCGATTTGATCGATCGCGCGGTCGCCAATGCCGGGACGCCGCCGCCGGAAGAGAAGGGCTACACAGTGGTGCGATCGATCTCAGAGAAGCAGCGGCCCAGGCGATAGAGGAGCAGGACATGCGCATAGCTTTGCACTTGTTTCTGGCAACGGTGCTGATGACAAGCCCGTTGGCCGCACAAACCGGCCCTGGCTTGCCGGAGCTGACAACCCGTTGTGATCCTCCAGCGGGATCGCTGGGAAAACTGACGCATGCGCAAAAAGATGCATTCATGGAGTCGCAAAATCAATTCATAGCGGGACACTATGCGGATGCGCTTGCCGCGTTGCGTACTCTGTTGGCTCAGGTCCCCGCCAACATTCCTGCGCAGACCGCACTCGCGGAGCGGGCGGCAGAAGCTGCGATCGAGGCAGGAGAGCGAACCTATGCGATATCGCTCCTAAAGCCAATTGAAGAACATGATGGCCATGACTGCCTGGCGCGGGTGCTTCTGGGCCGGGCGCACGCGGAAGAAGGCCACGCCGCCGACCGCGATGCGGAGGTCAGCGCTCTGGTCGCACTTCACAAGGCAGCTTCCGGCTCGTCTGCTGGAAAGCTCGACGGCTTCCTGCTGGAGAAACATGTCTTGAAGGGTGGCGGCAGTGTCAGCATCTGGTATGTGTTGCGGCCGTGGGGGCCTCACCATACGTATCTCTATTCCGAAATCCTGGATGTTTCGGGTGGAATGGTGGTACGCCTCGAACTCGACAGCGACGACGGCGATCAGGTCTATTTCAAGGAGATTCACCCTGAGCTCGTTGCCAAGGGAGATCGGCGATATTCTCTGGATGCCTTTGCAGTCGAGGAGGTTTCGCCCGGCTACAAGAAAGAGCAGCACGCGCTGATTCAGTTCTACGAGGGCTGGCCCCCGTATGACACGGTGCGGGAGCGCATTCTTGCCATCGCGGAGCGTGCCTCTACGATCAAGCAGTGATCGGCGCGTAATGATTGGCGCAAAGAGCGCCCTTATCCGAGTTGCGGTGATTGGGGCGAACAGCAGATCGCCTTTGGGGATGACAACCAGAAAAGCAGAGACTCTACGCTTTGCGCTTGACCTTGCCCAGCTTCTCCACTGGTGTCCGCCGGAAACAGGTTTCGGCGTGATCGTTCACCATGCCTGCGGCCTGCATGAAGGCGTAGACGATGGTGGGACCCACGAACTTGAAGCCGCGCTTCTTGAGCGCCTTCGACATGGCAGCGGAGTGCTCTGTCTGTGACGGAACAGGGCCGCTGTTCTGGATGGGCTTGCCCTCGACGAAGCTCCACACGAAATCCGAGAGGCTTTCGCCGGCGGCATCCATCTCCAGGAAGATTCGCGCGGCAGCGATGGTGGCTTCGATCTTCGCGCGTGAACGGATGATGCGCGGGTCTTCGAGCAGGCGGCGAATCTCGTCTTCCTTCATGCTCGCAACCTTCTTCGGGTTGAACTGGTGGAAGGAGGCCTGAAAGGCTTCGCGCTTGCGCAGGACCACGATCCACGAAAGGCCGGCCTGGAAGCCTTCCAGCATCAGCAGCTCCCACAGTGCGCGGCTGTCGTACTCGGGCACACCCCATTCCTGGTCGTGGTATTCGCGCATCAACGGATCGTTCTGCGCCCAGGAACAGCGCAGCTTCTCTTTGGTTCTGGTTGTGGTCATCGTTTCTTTGCCTGGGTTGCGGTGAGATGGTTGGCTTCTTCGAGCATGTTCTGGAGCGTCCAGCGGCGCAGCCTCTGGTTGATGGCTGAATTGGCGTCGCAGTAAACTTGCTCAAGGGCCGCACGAACATTGTCTCCTACCGGGCAGTCAGGATGCGGATCGTTACGGTGCATGCGCAGTGCGGCTTCTTCGCCAAGCGCTTCGCGAATCTCGCTGAGGCGAATTGCGGACGGCTTCCGGCCCAGCAGCCAGCCGCCGCCCTTGGCGCCCTTGGATTCAACCAGGCCGGCCTCGCGCAGCAGCGCCAACTGGCGGCGGATCACCACCGGGTTGGTTCCTATGGAAGAAGCTAGGAACTCCGAAGTAACCCGCTCGTCCGGCGTGGCCGCCAGCAGCGTCAAAATATGCACCGCAGTGGAAAATCTTGAGTTCATCAGCAGCTATTGGATGCACGTAACCGGGATAAGAATGGTTGAAATGGCATTGCGTAACCTTTTTTGATACGAATGTGCACTCTCGTGCATCTACTCACTGGCGGCAGATAAAAAAGCCAGGAGAAAGACAATGAACGTTGTACTGTACGGCGCCACGGGCGCATCGGGTAGCAGGATTTTGAAGGAACTCACCTCGCGCGGCCACAAGGTTACGGCCGTTTCACGCAATACCTCCACCGTGCCTGCGGGCGTGGAAACCATTCAGGACGACCTCAGCTCGGTGGATGCGATTGCGTCGATCATTAACAGCGCGGATGCTGTGATCAGTGCGTATGCTCCTCCCCCGGACAACACGGACGCCCTGCTGGGTGTAACCGAGCGGCAGATTGCCGCGGTGAAGAAAGCCGGCAAGGTTCGCCTGATTGTTGTCGGCGGAGCCGGTTCGCTGGAAGTGGCGCCCGGTGTTTCGTTGATCGCTTCGGGCTATCTCCCGGAAGCCTACATGGCCATCGCGGTTTCACACGACAAGGCTTTGAAGTTGTTACAGGCTTCGGATATCGACTGGACCTATTTCAGCCCGGCCGGCTTCTTTGAGCCCGGCGAGCGTACCGGCGCCTTCCGCCTGGGTACCAACAACCTCATCGCCAACGAGAAAGGCGAAAGCCGCATTTCGATGGAAGACTATGCGATCGCACTGGTCGACGAGCTGGAAACGCCGAAGCACAAGGGTGAGCGTTTCAGCATCGGCTACTAACGAGCATTGTCCGTCGGGGCCGCCCGCGATGCGGGCGGCCCCAGCTTATGCGGCGTTGCTACTTTTGGAAGTCTTCTGAATCTGAACTTATATAGCAGCAGGAAAGGAGCACCCAATGGCAAAGCCAATTGTGGGGCTACATCATGTCACAGCGATTGCGTCCGATCCGCAACGCAACCTCGATTTTTATACCGGCGTTCTGGGATTGCGCTTTGTGAAGCGCACCGTGAACTTCGATGATCCCGGCACGTATCACTTCTACTTCGGCGACGATACCGGAACCCCCGGAACCATCCTGACCTTCTTCCCGTGGCCCCGTGCGGCGCGCGGACATGTGGGTGTTGGTGAAACGATCCGCACCGCATTCAGTGTGCCGAAGAACTCCATCGGGTATTGGAAGCAGCGCCTGGAAGATCAGGGTGTGTTGGTGGATGACAGCGGCAATCGCTTCGACGAGATCGTGCTGACATTTGCCGACCCTGATGGCATGAAGGTGGAGATCGTTGGACA
This sequence comes from Acidobacteriaceae bacterium, assembly GCA_036498835.1. Taxonomy (GTDB): domain Bacteria; phylum Acidobacteriota; class Terriglobia; order Terriglobales; family Acidobacteriaceae; genus Granulicella. The sequence goes on from DASYEV010000224.1 coordinate 27,782, forward strand.
TGACGATGCAGGCGAAGCCAACGCGCCGCGCTATGCGGATGTTCCCGAAGAGCATGCAATTCGCGGCTTCTTCGGTGTCACGCTTTTGGAACACGAGGCCACTGCCACAGCCTCCCTGTTGAACGCGATGGGATTTTACAAGGTCGCGAAAGAAGGGAATCGGCAGCGTTATGCTGCCGAGGGAAAAGCGCTCGGCAACCACATCGACCTGCTGATCGACCCCAAGGCCGGCTATGGGCGGGCAGGTGCGGGCAGCGTGCATCACATCGCATTCCGTGCGGCAGACGATGAGTCGCAACTCGAATGGCGCGAGGAGATCGCGAAGCATGTGCAGGTCACGCCGGTGCTCGACCGCAGCTACTTCCACTCCATCTACTTCCGAGAGCCGGGTGGTGTGTTGTTTGAGCTGGCCACCGACCCTCCGGGTTTCCTGATCGATGAACCCGTGGAAGCGCTGGGTGAAGCCTTACGTCTACCGCCGTGGATGGAAAAGACTCGCGAGCTTTCGGAGCGGCGCCTTCCGGCGCTGGAACTGAGGCAGAGCTCGCAGACAACGAAGGTGACGGCATGAGCGGCCCGCATGATGGAGCGCGCATCGTTCGCGCCGGCACGGAAATGAGCCAGGCCCGGGGAGCGTTGATTCTGCTCCACGGGCGCGGCGGCTCGGCACAAGACATCTTAGGGCTGGGCAGTGCATTGGGCTTGGAGAACATTGCGCTGTTGGCTCCGCAAGCTGCCGGGAACACCTGGTATCCGTACTCGTTTCTGGCTCCTCGTGACCAGAACGAACCCAATCTTTCCTCGGCACTGGAAACAGTGGGCCGTGCGGTTGGGCTAGCGAACGAGGCTGGCATTCCGGTTGAGAGGATCGCCATTGCCGGGTTTTCGCAGGGCGCGTGTCTGACGACGGAATTTGCGGCGCGCAATCCGATGCGCTATGCAGGCATTGTCGCCTTCACGGGTGGCTTGATCGGCGAAGAGCTGGAGGCCGAATATCCGGGCAATCTGGCAGGAACACCCGCATTATTGAGTTCGGGTGATCCCGATCCGCATGTGCCTTGGAGGCGCGTCGAGGAGTCAGCGAAGATCCTGCGCGGCATGGGTGCAAATGTGGCTACCCATCGTCATCCCGGAAGGCCACATACCGTGACGGCGGAGGAAGTGAAGCTGGCTGCGGAGTTGCTGGGAGCTGCGTTTCTGGCTTGAGCCTGGGGTTCTCCATACAAAGTCGAACGCCGCTTCCTCTCGAAGCGGCCTCCGTGTTTTTGCATGCTGATAGATAATCGACCAGCGTCCAAGTCATCGACACATTTCAACTTGGGTCATCCCGGCCCTGAGTAGCGCCGAAGGGGAAGGATCCCAGTATTCTGCTTGTGGCATAACCGAATTGAGTGCTTGCACCGCCCTTTCAATACGGGGGCCTTCGCCTACGGCTCAGGATGACCCTGAGAAGAGGACGGTGGTGCAGAACAAAGGAGCGAAGTGGCGAACAGGTTCACCAGAGCACAATGGCTGTCACTGCTGCTCCTGGTTCTGGCTGGGGTAGTGAATTTTCTCGACCGCTCTTCCTTGTCGATAGCCGCGACACCCATTCGTTCCGAGATGCATTTGTCCGCACGTGGACTCGGCGTCCTGTTATCGGCGTTCACCCTGGCGTACGGATTTGCCCAATTGCCGCTTGGTCCCGCGCTGGATCGTTTTGGTTCCTGGAAAATCATGACCGCCGGACTTGGCATCTGGTCCACGGCGCAAATGCTGACGGGCGCAGTATTCGGTATGCGCAGCTTCATTGCCTTGCGGGTTCTGCTTGGACTGGGTGAAGCTCCGTTTTTCCCGGCTTCGGTAAAGCTGGTCAGGGAGCGCTTCGACGAAGAACAGCGAGGGCGCGCGATCAGTGCGGTGAATGTCTCTACGACTATTGGACAGGCCACCGCGCCGGCATTGCTCACCATATTAATGCTGAAGTTTGGATGGCGCGTGATGTTTGCCCTGCTGGGAGGATTAGGGATTGTGCTTGCCATGGTCTGGGTGCTTGCAGGCAGGGGCAAGCAAGCAGCCGCGCCGCCTATGAGCGCTCTCCGTGGTGAGTGGGGTTCGCTCTTCAAACGGCGAGCGATGTGGGGCATGATGCTTGGCTTCGGTGGCGTCAACTATACGGCGTGGTTTTATATCAGCTGGCTGCCGACGTATCTTCAGAACGCGCAGCACCTGAGCATTGCCGCCAGCGGCTGGCTGGCGGTTCTTCCATTCCTTGGCGGCTCAGTGGGCATGTTGACCAGCGGTTTCCTAGCCGACATGCGGGCGAAAAGGGGAGGTGTCTTGCGGCGAATCCACTTGTCCCAGATCATCACCGGGATGACACTCTCGGCTGCATGCACCTTGATGGCGGTGCGCATGCACACTTTGCCGGCGGCTCTGACCTTTATTAGTTGTGCGTTGTTCTGCATCCATTTTGCGGGAACATCGGCATGGGGCTATGCGCAGGCAGCCAGCGAGCGCGAGGTGGTCGCCACGGTCAGTTCACTGCAGAACTTCGGCAGCTTCCTGCTTGCGTCTGTCGCTCCACTCGCAACGGGATGGCTGCTGGATCGAACTCAAAGCTTCGTAAGTGCCTTTGTGTTGTGTGGATGCGTTGCTTTGATCGGCGCTGGAAGCTACGCCCTCCTGGTGAAAAGCGCAGACCCGCTTTTGGGAACACCTTGACGAAGGTCGTTCCAAGTTCTGTCGTTTATCGGAACCACACCATCAGGAGAATCGCTCTAACGAATGACTTCTCCCTCGTTGAATTTCCCGAAGAAATATCTGATCGGCATGAGCAAAGCGATCATCATCACGACAAAGGTAAGGACTTCCAGCGCAAATTGAATGTAGAGCCATTCCCCTTTTCTGATGACGTCAAACCAAAGGGACAAACGGAAGCCTCCATTTTGCATGGAGTCCAGGAGCAGCGGCAGCACATTGGCGGGAAAAACGAAACATAGCAGGATAACGAGCATTACGAACCACGCCCAGCGTTGCTTTTTCCGATATCCCGTCCAAAGGACGGTCAAGCCGATGATCACGAATCCCAAAGCAAAACATCCCATCGGCATCAGCATGTTCTGTTCCCTATAGCCTTCCGCTGGAAAGTACAGTTGCCGCCATGTTGAGATGAGTCTCAGGATGCCTGGAATAAACGTTACCAAGCCTAAGGAAAGGAGCAACGCCGAGATCTCCGGGGTACTCCGAAGGTGTTTCATTGCTTTACTCTCCCTTCGAATTTCCTGCCATAGTAACAACAAAGACGGCGTCTCTTGTTGGCGGTCTTCTTCGCCCGATCCCCGGCGTCTGGGAGCCATGGTCGGAACAAACAACGAGAGAAATGCTGAACTGATATCGGAACTGCATTTTCTTTCTTAAGGCTGTGTTACGCTCTCGTGCAGGTCGGCTTGATAACACGCAGAGGAGCAAGCTTATGTCGAAAATGGAGTACGAAAATCTCTATAGCCTGGGCAACGAGTGGCACGCCAACGTATGGATCAAAGCCGACAACGATGCCGGCAAAAAATTGATCGAGACCGTCAACACAAACCTTAACCTTTTCGCACCGGACAAAGTGAAGGTTCGCACCGGGTTTCAGAAATACGACACGTATGTTCGAACCAGGGGAAGCGCAGGTGGTACGTACGCGGCTATATGTGGTTGGGCTGCACGGCAGGATGATGGCGGGGTCTCGGCTGCCAACGACGTCTGGGACTTCTTTGAAACCAAAGCTCTCAACGACCTGTCTCCAACCCTGATGGAACTCGTGGTAATCGTCTGTTTTGCGGAAGTGGCCCGCGGCTATCGAGGTGAAAGTTTTTTGGCGTTTGGCAGATGGATCCTGGCCATTCGCACGGCGACGAGCCCAGGCGCCGCGAAGGCACTTTGGCTGGCTTACAACGAGTTTTGGCCGCCGTCTTTGACGTACGCCGCGGATATGAAGCTGGACTACGATTCGGTCTGAACATTCAGGGCGATTCCGAAGAAGCAAAAGGCAGGATCGCGATTGCGATCCTGCTTTTGCTCCGCACCTTACCGGAGGTCGTGCGTCCGGCAAAGTCTTGCTATCCGGCTACTGGACGGTGACGTTCAGCGGCGCGTTGGTGGTGACGCCATTGACCGTGACATTGACCGGAACGGAGTAGCTTCCGGAAACCGTCTTGCCGCTGTTGCCATTGCCTCCGCAACCGGTGACTGCTGCCAGCATTCCCAGAGAGACGATCATCAGGATGCCAAGCACCGGAACAATGCGCTTGCCTTGCTTCCGCATCCTGATCGCAACCCAGCCCAGGACAGGGAAGCCCAACAGAGCCAGCTCCATCGAACCCGTGGTACGGCTGCCTGGCCGCGCGGGAGCGATGAGGGCGGACGTATTGGTGGTGCCGATGGTGACGGTGGAAGTTTGCGGACCTGAACTCGCCGTGAAGGTGAGCGTTCCGGTAGAGAACGAGCAGCTCATGTGAGCCGGCAGGATGGTGCCACAGGTGATGTTGACGGTTCCTGTGAATCCGCCTACCGGGGTGACGGTCAGCGTGCTGGTGCCGCTCGAACCGCTGGTGATGCTCAGCGTCGCAGGCGAGTAGGAGGTTTGAATCGCAGGCGCGGTGACTACCTGCGAAATGGCGGTTGCGTTGGAAGCGTTGAAGCCGCCGTTGGCTGCGTAGGTTGCCGTGATGCTATGCGTACCAGCGGTCAGCGCCGACGTGGTGTAGGTCGCCTTGGAGACGGTGGCGCTGGTCGAGCTCAGTGTTCCCGTTCCCAGGAGGTTTGCGCCATCCATGAACGCGACAGTTCCGGTTGGGGAGGTGGGACCGGTCGTGGACGTCACCATGGCAGTGAACGTGACAGATGCGTTGAGATTCGAGTTGAGGTTGGATGAGCTGAGTGCGGTGGTTGTGTTGTACCCGCCGGGTGTAATGATGTCCTGGTAGGTCAGGGTGACGCCGTCCACAGAGGTGACTGCAATGTTGATGGTGTTCGCACCGGCTGTCAGCGGAATGCTCGGGGAAGCCGTGCCGCTGGCAACAGGAGTGCCGTTGACGGTGATGGTTGCGTTGGGATCTTCCGCGGTGGGTGTAATCGTGGTGGAGGTTGTCGCGCTGGGTACTGCGGAGGAGTAGCTGGTTGTTCCCGAAGAGAAGGCCGGGCTGATCGCGCCCGCGCTTTCGGTCAGGCCGGTCAAGAGGTTGGCGTGAGGCACCGAGGTTAGCCACGGCATCATCGTGGAGAGACCGCCGTAGTACTTGTCGTAGATGCTGGTGTGATCGGCTGCTCCGGTCAGGAAGAAGTCGGTGTACAGCTTGGCATTGGTGGGTACCGCGTTGGCGGGAAGCACAAACGCGTTGTCGCCGGTTGGGACCGTTGTCGGCAGGGGAATGCCGTACAACTGGAAGTCCAGGAACGAGATGAAGTTGCTCGCCTGGGGTGTCTTCAGGCTGTGATACGCAGGGTTGTTGACTTCCATGTAGGTGTCGAGGGCCAGGTTCTGCTGCACACCCAGGTACTTGAACACCGGCAGGGCGCCTTCCCAGCCGACCGCGTCGCCTTCCGCTTCATCCGCGTAGTCGTCGCTGCTTTCGTCAAGCAGAACGGCGCGCGGCGCAATCGCGGCGATTTCCATGTGATGGTCGAAGGGCAGGCGCGTGCCATAGCCCCAACTGTATTGCCGGTACATGCGTGGCTGAACGGTTCGGGGATCCTGATCGTTGAGGAAGGAACGCGCCATTTCATTCACGTTCCAGGTGTTGTGGCGAATGTGGTCACCCATGGCTTCGCCGCCGGCGCCTGCACCATTGCTCCACCAGTAGACGTGGCCGGGGCTGTTCTTCGGGCCGTTGGGAGAGTTGTTGTCCGCGGCGTAGCGGTAAGGAGCCGCGCCGCCATTGCCGGAACCGCCGGGAGCTGTGACCTTGAAGCGGTCATCCAGGAAGCCGGCCGCGAGCGCCGCTTTTCCGCAACGCGAAAAGCCGATGACGGAGAGTTTGTTCATGTCGATCATAGGGACGGTCTGACCGGTTCCGTTCACCACCGTGTATGTGGCATCGTGGCCGAGCAGGTACTGCACCGCGTCGACGGCACGGCTGGCGCCCCAGGCCCAGCCCATCAGCGAACCGTAGTCATGGCCCGCGTTGATGTCGAAGGGATAGAGCGTGTTGATCGCGCCCGAAGGTGTCGGGCCGTCATTCGCCCACATGGTGTAGCCGATGTCGAGCACGGCATAGCCGGCAGCGAGATAGGCCGCGGGAGGAGTTCCCGGAGTGCCCGCCAGATCGATGCTGACGATCACCGGCCAGGGGGCGGTCTTGCCGTTGACAGTGGTGCCGGTGGGAAGCGTGAGCTTCGCGCCATTGGCATTGGTCCATACGTTGCCATTGTTGGCGACGATGTTCATGGCGATGGTCTTGGTGACGCCGCTGCCGGACGAGGTTGCGGTCAATACGGCGGGTGCGGGTGGAACCCAGCCGAACTCATAGTATTGGGCGATGGATTTGATTTCCTGGCGGCGGCGATCCCAGTCGGCACGCGACTTCACCTTGGTGCCGTCCATGAAGGTGAACGGGTCGTTCAGGTAGTTCACATTGGGCAGATCGTAAGGATCGGGATAAGGTCCGCCGCCGTTCGGGTAAGGGCCATTGCGCTTCAGGCCCTTCAGCGCAGCGTCGAGTGCCGTGGTCGCATTGTCGATCGTGGATTGCGTCGTGGAGGTCTGCGCCGTTCTGGCCGCAGTCAACGCAGTGTTGAGGGCGGTGAGGTCGGTCCAGATGGCCGGTGAAGCGGCGGCCCACGTCGCCTTGTTGGTCACCGGCGGCAGCAGGTTGCCGAAGGTTGCCTGGGTGGCCGCGCCGATGTTGGTGTTCAGCAGGAAGGTGTCGACCGCCATGGGCGCCGAGGTGGACGCGTTGTAGCCGGTCAGCGTGATGGTGCCCCAGGGTTGATTGTTGTTAGTGGTGCGGTCCGCTGTGGAAGGCGACAGCATCATGCGGCAGGTGCGCGTGGTGCTGGTGCCGTTGTCGGCGACATAGACGGTTGAGTCGAAGCCAATGGTCGACCCGTTCAATGACGCGTGATTGCCGATCGCCGAAACGTGGTCGCCGATATACCAGGCGAACTCAACGTTGTAGCCAATGACGTTGCCGCCGCCATCCTTCTGGAGCGCCGACTTGTAACCGGCCAGATAGCGGTCGGTGAGGTTGGGGTAGATGTTGTCGCCGGCATTGGTGCCGTTAGCGGAGACGCCAACTGCTCCGGTGGAGACATTTGGCGCGCTGATATCAAACATGCCATCGTCTTCTTCGAACTTCTGGACCTTGTCGTTGAAGTGGTCCACCCAGAATTCGACCGCAGCTCCGTTGAATGTGCTGCCACCAACGACATTGGGGTCGGCGACGGAAACCATGACATAGAGTTTGGCGCCATCCCAGAGTGCGCGCAGCGTGGGTTGGGCATTACACGCAGCCGTGGGTGCGTTGTAGTTAGTGGTGCCGTAGGCATTGGCAATGGGATAGGCGGTTGCCGTATTCCATACCGCACCCAGATTGCCGTCCAGGGGGACGGCCGATCCCGTGTATTGGGCGTTCACGGCGGTGCCTTGTGCATGGACAGGAATACTGGCCAGGAGAACGGCAGCGATGAACATCATCGTGCGTTCGAATCCAACCTTCATCAATCTCGGAACTGCGCGCATTGTGGTTTCCTCACCTGGTTGTCAAACTTTTGAACTCTTGAACCCTTCGCAGACGCAAGTGGGGGCGCACCCGACGGCTCCGTGGCAACGCTCGCCCGGTGGCTCAAGTCCTTCGTCGGATCGCTTTGGCTTGTCAGGCAATCACCGGCGGAATGTCATTGGCTGGGGATTGCTTGAGCTTCGTCTGCAGAGGCGGATTTGAATCAGGAGCTTTGTAGAGAACAAAACTGACAACCGCGCAGACAGGTACCGTCCTTGACCGTCAGGTTGTTGGCAAGTGTCTTATTCTTAGCGACTTGAGAGAATCGATCTGACGATCGAATGACGTCCGGAAGAGGGGTGTCTTGGAGTGCCGATGAGGCGGTGGAAGGCCAGCATGAGCATCTGGAGAGATGATTCGAGCCGGTTAAGTTGGACGTTGAACGCGTGCACGATGGACGTTGAGGCACGAACCGGAAGGGCCCGGTTTCAACCGGGCCGTAAGCGTAGAGCGTGATGTGGATCTTCCTTGCTGCCGCAGGCCGGAGTGAAGCCCGTAGGGCGTAACGACCGACTTGCCTTTCGCGGACGTCGATCGCGCCGCAAGTTGCATGTTGTGGCAGAGTGTCTTTGGCGCTGTGATGCAGGACCTTCGTTTTGACGTAGGTGGAGTCGCGGATTTCTCCGATCGATGTTGCGCGTACCAGCATCGCGACCAGCAATTCCGTCGTTACGCCCTACGGGCTTCACTCCAGCCTGCGGCAGCGAGGAAGAGGACTTGTGTGCCTTGCTTACGGCCCGGTTGAAACCGGGCCCTTCCGGTTTGTGCCCTGGCGTAAATGGTGCACACGCTCAGAGACAAAAATTCCCGGTACAGGTCTGATGTTCAAGACCGGTACCGGGCGGGCTCAGCGATGAAGTGCTTCAGTGTTTCAATGGCTCAGTGTGTGGCCAGCTTGTGGGCGCGCAGATAGGTCGCCAGCTCCGCGGGCAGGTTGGTTTGAATTCCGGCTGCTCCCAGATCGATGGCCTTCTGCCAGGTCTCTGGATTATCGGCATCGCCCAGACGGTCGACGAAGATTTGCGCGTGCGCTTGCTTCGCAACGTCGATGACCGGGTCCTTGAAGTCGTTGGCATCGAACGCGATGACCTTCAGTTGCATGGCCCGGTCGAGGAACTTGCAGATATCCGGGCTGAGCGCCTCCGGCATCACCTTCAAGGTGGGGCGGATCTTGTGGACTTCATACAGGAAGAAGGGATTGCCATAGATCACGACGTGATCCTGCATGTCATGGGCGACGATGGTGTCGACCAGTTGCTTGGGGTCCGCATACTTGGTGTCGACATAAACGTTGATCTTGCCGTGGGCGAGGTCAAGCGCTTCCTCGAGCGTCGGCACCTTGGTGCCCTTGAAGTCCGGGGAGAACTTGGCGCCCGCATCCAGAGCGCGAACCTCATCGAAGGTGTGTTTGTACACCTCGCCCGTGCCGTTGGTGGTGCGGTCCAGCGTGCTGTCGTGCATAATGACGAACTTGCCGTCGGAGGTGGTGCGGACATCGAGCTCGAAATAGTCCGCACGGGCATCGATCGCTGCCTGGAAGGCCGGCATCGTGTTCTCGGGGTGGTGTAGATGCTCACCGCGGTGGGAGATTACGAAGATTGGTTTGGTTGCTGTTTCCGGGGTCGCGGAGTTGGGCGCAGGGGCAGCCTGCGCGAAGGCGATGCCGCATGCCAGGGAACCGATCAGGAGTGTTGCTGAAATCTTGAACAAGGTATTCGTCCTCTTCTTAGGTTGCGGTTGTGAGTGAGTTAGAAAGAAAAGCGTCCGATGAGCAGCAGTTGCCGCGGGTCCTGCGCGCCGGTCACCATGCCGAACGTGTGGTTGGCGATGTTGGTGGGGTTCAGCGTGGTGTTCAGGCCGGAGAACTGGGGATGATTGAAGGCGTTGTGCGCGTCGACGCGGAAGGTCAGCTTCATACGCTCATGGAGAGGGACATCACGCATCAGGCTGATGTCCCACACGTTCTGTCCCGGGCCATACAGCGCAGCCCGCGGAGCATTGCCCAGCGTATCCGCGGGCGTGATCGCAAAGGCGGCGGGATTGAACCACTGCTGCACGGTGCGGGATCCACGCGGCAATTTGGGGTTTCCCGCCAGGGTTGCGTATTGTGCGCCTGAGAAGATTCCCAACTGGTTGGTCTGCGTGATGAAGTAGGGATAGCCCATCTGGAACTGCGCCACGGTGCTGGTCTTCCAATGACCGATCACCTGGGAGAGAACCGGAGTATGGCTGAGGATGCGTCCGCCGGAACCAACAGGAAGCGCGTAGACGCCGGAGAGAGAAAAGCGCTGTGGGATATTGATCATCGCCGTTCCCCACTGCGCGTGCAGGTTGTACACGTTCTGGATGGGGGCGGCGTCCGCGCGTGCGGGACCGTCCGCATCATCCAGGTTGTGTGCCCAGGTGTATGCCGCGCGTACAGAAATGCCGTTGCTCCAACGATGGCTCAGCGTCGCGAGCAGAGCGGCGTAAGCCGAAGCGGCTCCATTGGTGAGATAGCTGACCGTAAGGAACTGGGGATAGGGACGAAGGCTCTGCGCGGTGGTCAAGCCGAAGCAGCAGGTCGGGGAAGGTGCGATCTGATTGATCGGCAGCACGGTTGGCAGATGCACACCGTGGTTGCCTTCATAGTCGAGATCCAGGATCCAGTTATGACCGAAGTCCTGCTCGATGCCGAACTGCCACTCCTGCAGGTAGGGAAGCACGGCCTTCAGTTGGCGTTGCACCGGGCTGAAGGACGGGCTGGTGAGGCTGGAAGGAATCAGAGGCTGGCCGTTCGCGCCGACATTGGGGCCGTAAGCGGGAACACCCTGCGACAACTGGAAGGCAGGTGTGACACCTGGGTTGGAGCTCTGAAAACTCACACCGACCGTGGAGGCTGATGTGAGGCTGGTGGTTCCGTAACCGATGCTGGGCAGCTGATAGATGCCGTAGCCGCCGCGCACGACCGTGTTATGGAAGGCGTGGAAGTTGAAGCCGGCGCGTGGCAGAATACCGGTGTACACATTCGCAATCAGGTTGTGGGGTGTGCCGTTGTATCCCGCGAACTGGATGCCGCCTGGTTTGCCGGTGGTCGCATCGAGGATGCCGGGGTTGAAGGTGTACATGTTGTTATGGCTCTCGGAGTAAGGGCCGTCGAACTCATAGCGCAGGCCGAGATTGATGGTGAGCTTGCTGGAGAGCCGGTAGTCGTCCTGGATGTAGCCGGCGAAGTAGTTCAGGTTCTCGTGAAAGATAGTGTTGGTGGTGCTGATGCCGGCGCTTCCCGGGAATCCGAGCTCCAGATCGGGGATGCCAAAGCCGGTCTGGCCGGTGGCCGAGGTGAAGGTTCCGGAGAAGCCGTAGCTGCCGGCGAGAACACCAGGCTGGTACAGGCTGTAGGCGTAGCGCATGAACTCACCGCCGATGGACAGGCTGTGACGGCCCATCTGCAGCGCCATGGCATCGTTCAGGATGTAGTGGCCGTCCCTTGTTCGTGCAAAGGAACCGGCGCCGAAGCTTGCAAAGCCGGTGGTCGAAACGCTGGGGAACTGGGTAAGCGGAACGCCCTTGAGGCCAATCGCGGTGGCATCCGCCGGCAGTGGCGAGGCGAAGTTTTCTTCCGACACATAGCCGACGCGGGCTTCATTGGAGAGATGCGTCGAAAAGATATGGCTCCAGGAAATTTCGTAGTGGTCGTCGGTCCAACCGTTGAAGGCTGAGGTGTTGGCGACATTTGGGATGAAGTTCGTGGGCGAATTGCGTGGGCCGTCGCGGGAGAACTTCGCCCACAAGTGGTCATAGTCGCTGGCGTTGTAGTCCACGCGATCCGCGTTGTAGAGATAGGTGCTGTGCGAGGTCGGCGTGACGCAGTAGTTATAGGTCAGGTAGGAGCAGTTAGGCTGCGGGAAGAACGAAAGGATGTTCAAGCCGACCTGGTCAAGACGCGCTTGGGGGATGATGTTGTTCTTGAACGGCGTGCGGGTGATCTTGCCGCCGCTTACGACAGTTGTGCTGGGGTCATAGATGATAGGGCTGGCCGTTCCCTGTGGAGACGGGCCGGAGAAATCTCCACCGCGCTCCGCCATGGTTGGCACGTCCGTGTTGAGCGTACTGATGGCGTTGGTGATGGTGTCTTCCCAGTCGGTGAAGAAGTACAAGTGCCGTTGGCGGCCGTTGAGAATTTTGGGGATCCAGATGGGACCGCCTATGGACCCGCCGAAGTAGTTGAAGGATTGTGTCGGCTTGACCGTGCCCGGAGCGGTGAAAAAGCCAAGCGCCACCAGGTCCTGCGAGTTGTAGGTTTCAAAGGCGCTGCCGTGAAAGCGGTCAGTGCCGGATTTGGTTGTGGTCAGGATGGCGCCGCCGCCACTCTGTCCGTACTGCGCGGAGAAGGGCGCGGTCAGCACCTGGAGTTCTTCGGTGGAGTCCGGTGTGGGAATCAGGCCGTAGGTGCCGTCCGTGCCCATATTGCTGGGCAGGCCGTCAATGATGATGGGGTTCGAAACCGGCCGGCCGCCGCCCAGCGAAAGATTGTTGACGTTGGAATAGTCCTGGCTGGTGCTGGACGCACCGGCAAAAGTCCTGGTGATGAGGAACTCGTTGGCTCCCTTGGTGCCGGTGCTTTCCGGAAGGTCGATCAACTCCGGGGTGCTGAGCTCGCCGCTGATCTGGGCGTTGGTGTCGTTCAGGGAGTTCGCGGCATCGGTGACGTTAACGACTTCGGAAGCCGCACCCACCTTCAACGACTGATCGATGACCAGTTCCTGATTCAGCACAATGTTCAGTTCGCCGGTGACGAACTGAGCGAAGCCGGTCTTCTCAAAGCGCAGGATGTAGCCTCCCGGCTTGAGGAACGAGACACGGTAGCTGCCCTGTTTGCTGGTGACGGTCTTGTATTCGGTGGTTGACGCCGATTCGCGCACAATGACCGTGACGCCCGGCAGCATGGCTCCGCTGGGATCCTTCACCACACCGCTGATGGAACCGTAAAAGGTCTGGGCATGGAGCACGCGGCCCGAAGCGAGAAGGAGAAGCAGGAGCGTCAGGCAAAGGGCCAGAGGGAGCGCTCGACTGCGGCTACGAAAAGATTGCGGGGCGTTTCCGGACTGCGGATGGCCAGTGGCAAGAGAAGCAGGAGAAAGGCAATGCATTCGATACCTCGAGATGGAAAGTTCTTCGTCGGGTGTTTGCGTGCCATGACCGCCATGAATGTCGAGACCTCTCGATAGAGGGCGAGCAGACATGGCGTACAGCGGCGATGCATTGAACGTAGCGAGTGTTTGTTAATAAAAGACAAATTATGGTGCAGATTGTGAGAAATTTTCACATCAAAGAAAGTTTCACGCAGCCGGGAAAGTTTCCCGCTTTCTTTTCACTATCGCGGACAAATTCGCATAAGATAGCCATATTGTCTTGCAGTCCATTCTTGGAAGTGGCTCGGAATGAATGAGATTACCGAACTCTCGAGGCTTGACTCGATTGTTCAGATGTTAAAAATGAACACCTCTGCTTCCATTGAGGAGATTGCCCAGGCGTGTCACGTTTCGCAGATGACGATCCGGAGGGATTTGCAGAAGCTGGTAGAGGCAGGGCAGGTGATCCGCATTCCGGGCGGAGCCCGGATCGAACACTGGCGCGGCGCGGAGCGCAGCTTCTTCGAACGTCTGCAAAAGATGTCGAGCGCAAAGCGCAGCATCGGCGCGGCAGCGTCTGCGCTGATTCGCGACGGAGAATCGATCGTTCTGGATTCGGGAACGACCACCTTGTATGTGGCCCGTGAACTGAGAGCCCGGCGCAACGTTGTGGTGTTCACGTTTTCGCTGGCGGTGCTGGAAGAGCTGACGTCCGCCGAAGGGATTCGCGTGGAGCTCACCGGCGGCGTTTACCGTTCGAGCAGCCATGACCTGATCGGACATGCCGTCGCCAAAAGCCTGACCTCGATCTTTGCGGACACCGTGATCTTTGGTGCGGCGGCGATTTCTTTCTCGCGCGGCGTGATGGTCCATGACCCCGATACGCAGCATGAGATGTTGCAGGCAGGGAAGCGCAAGGTGCTGGTCGTGGACAGCAGCAAGATTGGAACGGAAGCGACGTACCGGCTTTGCGGGATCGAAGACTGCGACCTGATTGTGACGGACAAAGGCGTTGCTGCGAGCGATCTCACCAGGCTGCGCCATTTGACCTCGGTCCAGGTCGCAGAATGAACTCCACGTTAATGCTGCTCAAATAACTCTTCGATACCCTGACGGCAGCATGCCAGCCGTGGTCGCCAACCAGCCGGAAGCCGGACTTCTGGAAGATGAAATTCCAGCCGCTATTGCGGTGCAGGAATTCTTCGCTCCTGGAAAGCCGGTGTGGGTGGCGCGGGCTCCCGGCAGGCTCGATGTGATGGGCGGAAACGTCGACTACACCGGCGGCATGGTGTTGCAGGGACTGCTGCGCGAAGCTGTGTGGGTTGCCGCGCAGCCACGACCCGATACGACCGTACGCATCCTGAATCCCGGTGCGGCGCAATTCGGTTGGGAGCCGCGCCTCGAAGTCAGCATGACGGATCTTTGCGATGTTGCCTCTCTGCAGCGCCGGTGCGAAGAAAGCGCAGGTTCGCGCTGGGGCTGTTATGTCCTGGGCGCGATCCACTTTCTGATCAGCTTTCTGGGATGTGGAGGCCGAGGCGGGATTGACCTCTTCATCACGTCGGACCTGCCGCCCAATAAGGGTGTGAGCTCTTCGGCCGCGCTTGAGGTTGCGGCTCTGAAGGCTGTTTCGGCTGCGTGGGGAGTGAGTCTGCAGGGCGTCGCCTTGGCCACCGCCGGACAGTGGGTGGAGAACATCGTTGCCGGCGCGGCCTGCGGCATCATGGACCAGGCCGCGATTGTGTGTGGGGAAGAGAATCGCCTGCTTCCTATCCGCTGCCAACCCTGCGAAGTTCTGTCTCCTCTTGCTTTACCTGCGGGCGTACGCATCTGGGGAATCGATTCGATGGAATCGCGTTCGACCACGGGCGCCGCGTATGAGAAGGCGCGTGCCGCGGCCTTCATGGGATACAAGTTGATCTGCCGGCAGATCGGGATTGAGGTCGTGCGGGATTCGGACTCTAGGATACCCCGATGGACCGATGTGCGCTGGAAGGGCTACCTTTCCAATCTTTCGCCATCGGAGTTTCGTGAACGCTATGAGCGCATGCTGCCGGAGTCGCTCGCGGGCGCCGAGTTTCTGGCGTGTGCGGGCGAGCACGTAGACCCGTTCACCCGCGTCGATCTTGGGCTGGAGTATCCGGTGCGTGCGGCGGTTCGGTACGCAACCGAAGAGAACCTGCGCGTTCAAATGCTGCATGCCTTATTTGACAGTGCGCGGAACGACGCGAACTCTTTGCGTCTCGCTGGTGAACTTTTCCTGCAGTCCCATGCCGGCTATGCGGAGTGTGGCCTGGGTTCCGCAGCCTGCGATGATCTAGTCGCGAGAGCACTCGACGCCGGCTTCGCGGGCGCGAAGATGACGGGTGGAGGAGCCGGGGGTGTGGTTGCCATCCTTGGCCGCAGCGGAGACCGGCGAGCGGTCGAAAACATTGTGCGCGAGTTCGCTGCGGACCGTTTCCCGGAGCTACAGGGCACGCAGCCTCACCTCTTTGAGGGCAGTTCGGCTGGAGTCGATGCGTTCGGAGTTCGCGTTGTGCACCTTGATGCGGTTCGAGGAACACCGTAGTGCAGGTGCTTCGCAGAGCCGGCCTGGTTTCGGCAGTATTGCCGTTGCTGGCCGCGAATTTGTTGTGGGCCGGGCAAGGCGTGGCGGTCAAGCTTCTGACAGGGAAACTCAGCCCTCTGGCGACCGCACTGCTTCCGCTCTATGGCATAACGCTCGTGGGGCTTGGGCTTTTGTTGACGCGGAAAGATGCCGCCCAGAGGTTTCGCGCCGCATGGAAGTTCCGCATGGAGTTCTTTTTCGCCGGCATCTGCGGCCAGTTGGTTGCGCAGGTGGGCATGACGCTCGGCATCCGCTGGTCGTCCGCGTCGAACGGAGCCATCCTGAGTCTGCTGATCCCGATCTTCGGCGCGCTGCTGGCGGTGTGGTTACTGCGGGAAAGGCTTTCGGTCCTCCGCGTCGGCGTGCTTCTGCTGGGGCTGGCGGGAATTTTTCTGGTTTCGCCCTGGCATGGGCGTGCGTCTTCGAACTCTCCCATGCATGAGTTTGCGGGGAACCTTCTGGTCGCGTTGGGTTGTCTTGGGTCGGCGTTCTACAACGTCTATTCGAAGCGGCTGCTGATGCGTTTTTCAGGGCTGGAGATCCTGCTCTTCAGTTATCTCGCCACTACGATCTTCAGCGTGCCCATCTTGTTTGCGGTTGAGCCCCATTGTCTGGCCAGTCTGGCCGGGCTGGCGGCCACACAATGGGGCGCCCTCGTTTACCTGGCCGTGTTTGTCTATGGGCTTTCGATGGTGCTCTTCCTGCGTGCGCTGCGAGTGGTCGATGTTGTGATCGCCTCCGCATCGCTTTATCTGACGCCACTGTTTGGCGTGGTGCTGGCCTACAGCATTCTTGCCGAGCGGCTGGCGCCACAGGCTTTGCTGGGAGCGGTCATGATCCTCTGTGCAACGCTGCTCCTGTTCCGCTTCGACGCGTCGATGAAGGAGTGCTCGCCGGTTGGGTCGGTATAGATGCGAGATTTTTAGATGTTCGATCGAAAGATGTTCCGGTTTCGACATCGGGCATCAGTCGTCTTGCCGGCGTTGTATGTGAAAATTTAACATCCTAGCCACATCCATGACGCAGTTTTGCATTTCCTCTTCAAGGCAAACCATTATGATGCTCTTCATCGGAGCTGGATGTATCGGCAACAGCCCGAATGTTGCGAGGTGCTGTGGCTGGTGGTAATTATTTTCACCGTGAACGTGACGGGTTCGTCATCTCCACAGACCCTTCTGTACTCGACGCGCGGGCGGTCTTCGCATTTCTGGAGCAAGCGCGCTGGTGGAACGATCTGACGCACGAGTCGCTGGACCGTGCTCTCAACAACTCGCTGTGCTTTTCCCTGTTCGAAGAGGGACGACAGATCGGGTTAGCGAGAGTGATCAGCGACCGCGTCACCTTCGCCTATCTCTGCGATGTGTTTATTACGGAAGATCGCAGGGGCAAGGGTCTGGGCGCGTGGCTCGTACGCTGTGTTCTGGACCATCCGGATGTCAAAGACCTGAAGCGTGTGGCATTGATCACCCACGATGTCCAGGCCTTCTACCTGAAGCTGGACTTCCGCTTCGCTCCGTGTCCGGAGTACTACATGGAGCGACTGCGCTAAAGGGCAGAGAACAGAGATCAGCAGGAAAGGATGGTTGCGCTATCCTTCCCCGCTGCCTGTGCTCACCAAACGGCTACGGCAGTGTCGCCGTATTCAGGAAGGTGTCGATTGCGGAGTCGAGATTGTCCAGCACCTTCGCCGGCGCGGATGGCGGCCAGTCCCGGGTGTTGAGGGTGTAGGCCCAGTCGATGCCGTCGCTGCGAGACTCGGCCCAGGAAGAAGCTCCCGGTGTACTGCCGGCGCGGGCGGATTGGGCCCGTGGGCCATTGCCCCAGGCGGCATGGTGATTGATGAACGTTGCCATGGCCTCGGCAGATGAGCCCATGCCGTCGTTGGCGTCGCCCACTTCGTTGATCTCGCCATCACCTCCGTAGACGCAGGGGATCTGTAGCTGCGAGGTCAGGTTCAAGGGACTGAGGCCCAGACCCTGGTCTTCGGCGATGGCTTCATCGTTGGTGCGGCCCGAAGCCAGCGTCGAGATTGGCTTGACCTCGGTGAGGCCCAGGGGGTGCAGCAAGGTTGCGTTCAGATAGTTGTAGTAGGTCTGGCTGGTGACATGCTCCACGACTGCGGCGGCCAGCAGAAATCCGAAGTTGGAGTACTTGTAGCCCGACGTCGCGGTCAGGTTGTACGGCGTGTAGTCGAGCGGCTTGCCGTACATGTAGCGCGCCACATCCAATTTCGCGACGGGATGGTTGAGGCCCAGAGACAGCGCAATTTCACGCATGTGGTAGGTGGGGTCGAAGTTCGAGCCGGCCGATGAATCGTCGTATCCGCCGGTGTGATCCAGAAGCTGCTGGATGGTGATGGTGTCGCTGCGGGGATCGGCGGGATGCGTGAAGCCGAGCAGCGGATAGACATTGGCGGTTGGCAAGAGCTTCAACTTCGGGTTGGTCGAGTCATAGAGCGACTGTACGGCTGCCTCGAGGAATAACTTGCTGCAGCTTGCGAGCAGAAAACGGTCAGCCGGTTGTGTGATGCGATAGCCCGGTTCAGCCCACGTGTAG
Organism: Acidobacteriaceae bacterium; assembly: GCA_036498835.1. GTDB lineage: Bacteria > Acidobacteriota > Terriglobia > Terriglobales > Acidobacteriaceae > Granulicella. The sequence continues at coordinate 45,805 of DASYEV010000224.1, forward strand.
GCGCGCGAAAACTTCATCACGCCACCTTTGCCAATCGCGACCTGTGCGGCACGGACACCGTTGGTCTTCATGAAAGCTTCCATGATCTGATCGACTTTGGCGAGTGAGGCCACGGCGTTTCCCGTTACCGTCATCTGGCGGGCCGAGGGAATGTCCTGCTTGGCAAAGATGGCTGCGTAGATCGGAGAACTGGTTGTGCCGCCGCCCTGCGTGCAGGTCGGGTAGAAGCCATTGGCGAACTGCTTGTTGAACTCTGTCTGGTACTCCGAGCTGCTCATGCCAACCCTCGCCGACCATGCGCCGACGACATCATCGGTGTAGACACTGCAAACCGTATTGTCCGCGGAAAGCGCGATGTACGACGCCCTGTATCCCGCCAGGCTGAAACCTGGGAGCGCTGTTTCCGCGTTGAATGTCGTCTGGAACGATGCGGACGGATCGGCAGGGTGCAGGTGGCACTTCACATAAGTCGGATTCGGGTGCCATACAGCCGCAAAACGGCGGTCTGAGGGAGTGCCGTAAATTGAGACCGAACGCAGCATCGCGCCGTTGTTTCTGGCCTGCTTGTCGAAGTGTTGGAAGGTGCCCGCTGCCGTGTCGCTGCCGTTGGTCATACCAAACTCGGCGGAAGCTCCGGAAATGCCTTGCTCGAAGACTCCGGCGAAGACAAGATTGCTGCCTGATCCAGTCACGGAGATCAGCACAGGAGCGTAGCCCTTGGCGGTCCAGGTATTGAAGAAGGTCTGGTAGCCTGCGGCGTTGACATTGTGAACCGCCTCCCATGCAGGGCCTGAGCGCTGGACCCAGACGGCAGCATAGAGAGCGTTGCCGGGATCTCCGTACACGCTCAGGGAAATGATGCGATAGCCCTGCGCGAACCACTTGTTGAAGTTGGTCTGGTGCTGGGCAGCATTGACGCCGTTATATGCCTGAATATTCATGGTCTCTTCTCTCTTTTTGCTACGAGTGTGCGGCGACGACGCCGTTTTCTGCAGTCACGATTGGAGGGGTCGGCGAGATAACGGAAGTTTTCTGACGTGAGTGTCAGGAAGCAACATGACAGATCGATCCGTTGCGCGTCCTCCCTGTTTCGACAAGGGAAACGGCAGGTTCAATCGTTAGGCCCATCTTCAGCTTGCTGATTTCGCAAGGGCCCTGATGCTGCTGTCTGATTCGCGAGGATCATAGCACTTGCAAATTGTGGTGCGGATAAATATCCAATGACGGTGATTCCATCAAGAAGTGAAGCCCGAAAGAAACGCCCTTCTAAAACAGGGATGGACGGCTTGAGCCTCCCAGGAGCGTTGGGCTGACATTGGCCGTGGTATGTGTGCCTTCATGTCCACCCCATGCAAAGACCAAGCTGATGACCGGTAGTCCCCCAGCATGAATCGTGAGGCCCGCACCGAAGGTGTGACGGAGGTGGTCGAAGTTGACATCGTCGCGGCGTGTGGCGATTTTTCCCTCATCGATAGAGAAAATGGTTCCTAACGGAAGTTTGCCCAGTGAGTGTTCTACCGTACCTCGAAACAGAATTAAATCGGGACCGCGAAAGCGATAGTCAGGGTAGCTGGAAAGCATAGCGGTGCCATTGATATCGGAGCCGCCCATTGTGGGAGAAAAGTAGAAGGGGACGAAGTTGCCACGATTCGCGAAGGATTCTGAAATGAAGGCGCGCAACGTGACAGAACCTTCAAGTTGCCGAGTGGTTGAGATGATCGGGCACGGCCGAGCGTCACGGTCTTTGGCATCGGCGCTGGCCGCCCGCTGAAGCGGGATATTTCGACCGGCGTTTGCCGCAGTGCAATCGTCTGGTCCCTGGTATTGAATGACAGATGCGCGACTCGTGTAGTAGGCGCTTTTGAGCTTTGCCGGAAAGAAGTCATAAATCGGAATCTCGTGACTTAGATCTGCGTTGAATCGCCGGAAAGAGTACACACTATTGCCAGGAGCGATGAATTGCTGAAACTGAACAAGATAGTTGAGGCGTACCGGATCCTTGGGGAAAGTGGGAACAAGCCGAATACCTTCCGAAGCCTGGATAAAAGGGGCCTGCCGCGCCAGGCCTGGCGCCGCTGATTCCGTGAAGAGTGTTCCTATGGACGGTAGAAGCGAATCGCTGCCCGCACGCACCGAGGGGAAACGCCCGTTGATTTCGGCGAGAAGACCAAGGCCGAGTTTTTTGTACAACACGCGACTCGTTGGCAGAATCAGGTTCGCGCCGGTTATGTTTTCGCTAAAGCCGAAGGTGGTGTGCGCCAGCGGTATTGTATTCGGGCCGAGGCCATAGAAATCGACGCGACTGAGCGAGATGCTTTGGGAATATAAGTTGAGCAGCGGCGCAGCGCCATATGTGTTCCCTCCGGGTTGCCGGTATGCCTTTATGTATGTCCCTGCGCGCCATGAGCCATTGCTACTGGCTAGTGCATCGATATCGATGCTCGTCCTGACCTCATTTGCAAAATTCTTGTGTTCGACAAAAGCGAGACCAGCGGCGAAGCCGTTCTGGGGGGCAAGGCTGCCCACCGCGATGTGCATCGGCTGCCCGATGACCAGGGTCTGACCGCAATCGGTAAGGCTCCCGAAATTGAAGTGGGTGCATGCCGCGAGTGCTTCCTCCTCTACTCGGAAGTCGCGGTGAAGTCGGCCCTCGTTCATCCCGGGAGGGTTAGGCGTGCTTTGTCCGGCAGCGGCACAGGAAGCCAATACGAAAAGCGATCCGTACATAGCCGACCTCAGCAATGTTTTCATGCCAGTCCTTGCTCTCATTTCGTTGGTCTGGCTTTCGATGCGGTGGATGGCCGCTTCGCTCGAGCCGGAGTGACTTTCTTTGCAGGAGATGCAGCCAGCTTTGCTTTTGCAGCCGAAGATGGCTGCTTTGCAGAATTGGCGGAGACGGGTACGCCGGCAGGACTCGATGCTGGCTTGACCGGATTGTTGCCCGTCGGAGCATTGTTCTGAGACCGGAGCCAGCGGGTCATCGCGGCGATATAAATGGCGGCATCGTTTTCTGTGACGATTGCGTGCTGGGGAAACTTAGAACGCACAGTCGCAGGAAGCTTGTCTTCCAGGTGTTTCAGGTGTGTGATCTGCGCCCTGATCAGATCGGATATCCGGCGATTTTTATTGAAGGCCTCTTTGGGTGGCCCGGGTACGCCGATGACTTCCATGTGTCCCTCCGTCGCAGTCTTTGTCAGTGGTTTTTAAAGACGGGACAGTCCCCATCAGAGCGCATTGTCAGCCGATTGAGGTGGCCGAGAAAGGTGTTCGCCACGGCTTCACGGGGGGACCGCTCTGTGTAATCCCCCAGCAAGTAGTCGGTCATCGTGGCGGGTATCGATGCATGCTCGAAGACCTCATTGATCACGCTTCCAGCAGCCACCCATGGCGAAATGAGAATTGCGGGAACACGAACGCCGAGGCGATCGAAGTGGAAAGGGTCAGGTGTGCCGGTGGCGGAGGGTTGGGCAACAAAGCCATCCGGTTTACAGGCCGGTGGCGGCACGTGGTCGTAAATGCCTCCATGCTCGTCGTAGACTACGAGGATCGCGGTGTTGGGCCACAGCTGTGGATTGTTGCGGATGGCGTTGTAGACGGTTGCGATGAATTGCTCGCCGGCGCGGATATCGTGATCAGGATGCTGGTCGCTGGCGATCAATTCGCCCGACCCGTCGGGTGCGTCGTGATCGGTATAGTTGGGTTCGATGAAACTGTATTCCGGCAGCCCGTTTCCGGAACAGGCATCCAAAAAGTCCTGAAACGTGCCGAAAAGTGAAGGCTGATCTTTCAGCAGGTTCACCACTTCCAACGAAGAACTGGCCTCGTCGAAGTAATAGAGTCGGGTAGAGTGTCCGGCTGCGTTCAAACGCTCATAGATGCTCTTGTACTGCTTGTTCCAGTAGAAGACATCCATGCTCACCTGGCCGAAAGAAGTTCCGTAGTGAGCAAAGGCGCGGTTACAGAGCGTGGGGCCTGGGATCGAAGCAAACCAACGATTAAACACGGCGTATTGTGTCGCAAGAGTGGTGAGCACCGGAAGTTTGTCAGGTGTGAAGTAATTCAGGATCAGGTGCGAGTGGTTCAAATTGTGTTGCTGGTTGAAATAACTTCTCACGAAGCCCTGCATGTTCGCCTGCCGGTTCGGATCCTGAGCCGTGGTGACACCACCGAATATCTGAAGATCAACAGCCGGGAAGTGATGGTCGGGATCGGGATCAAGCTGGCTCTGGTAGGCCGCATTAGGAGAAACGGTTATGGGTACACCGGTATTATCGGGATTAGTTTCGTGGCCAGTTAAACCATCGATCGCCGGATGTTGGGCGCGGAGTGCTCCCAGCATGTGGTCGAAGGAACGGTTCTCCATCATGAGAACCACGACATGCTGCAGATTCTGAATGCCCGGTAAGGTCCTATCCAACATGGGAGCTTCTCCGCACTGGTAAGGGTCAGGGATGCGGCTGGTAAGAGTTGCCGGCTATCGCGATAGCAATTGTGGACCCCGTTAGTGTCTGTACTGTATGCCCGATGGCAAGCCCTGTCTATCCTTATTCGAACCTGAAAAATTGTCATGTCCTGAAAAGGAATGATGATCAGACGGCCTTGATGTACGCCTCGCGACTGCTTGCGCCAATCGACCAGTGTTGGCCGGGTTTTCTGCGAAATTTTTAGACAGATCGCTCCAGATGGGTTCGTAGGGCGATGGTTTGAATTCCTGGTGGGTGTTCCTTCTGCTATGAGGTCCAAGCTCAGATAAGGCCGGTTTCCCCTAAGGAAAGCGGCCTTATCCATGCTGGCGTAGTTAAGACGTGCTCTTACGAACGCGTGGCTTCGAACAGGAACCAGATCCGCCGCTGTCCCTGGTCGATCCAGTTCTCGAGCAGGCTTGCCGTTGCAACATCGCCGGCGTCATCGCATAGGGCATGGACCGCGCGCATGCTGAGCACAAGCGCCTTCTCGTCTTCGCGAAGCTCACTGAGCATGTCCTGCGGCGTCACGTAATCGGCATCGTTGTCGGCCAACCGCTGCAGGCGGGCGATGTGTCCGATGGAACGGATGGTGGTCCCACCGATCTTGCGCACGCGTTCTGCGATGTCGTCGGTCATGGCGAAGATCTGGTCGCCATGGTCATCCAGCAACAGGTGATAGTCGCGGAAGTGCGGTCCGCTCATGTGCCAATGGAAGTTCTTGGTCTTGAGGTAAAGGCAGAAAACGTCCGCGAGCAATGCATTGAGAGCGCCGGTAATGTCACGCACGGCCTTGGCATCGAGGTCCGAGGGAGTGGAAAGTGGGGCCTTCTGGCGCTTGATCAGGTCTTTCTTCTTATTGGGCATCGAGTTTCTTCCTTTCAAAATAACGGCGACTGGAGATTGGATTGAGATCGCTCTTCGACGACTCATGCTGGCCGGTTGGCATATCTGAATCGTAATGACGCGCCGGTTCCGAAACTCATTGTCTCCCGTCTCCCCGTACCGTCACGTTAATTGAAGTCCGCAAACGTCGCCACACCCTTTCGAGTGGTATTCGCACACCGGTTTTGCCTTGCTTGCAATGGCAGTGGTGGGAGCAGGTTATCGGCATCTTATCGGCAGAATAACGGTAAAATAAAGACAGTTTATCCGCAGCTGATTGCAAGGCGAGGGCGAGCTCTATGGCAGCGAAAAAAGCGGGATTTCTTCCAGTTTTCACGATTTCTCCGGCGGTTGCGGGTGACCTGATGCGCATTGAAGCGGTCAGGCAAACTCTCGAGGTTTTGCCGATGACGCCCCGTCTTCTGGCCAATCTCCGCGAAACCGCACGTCTCTATTCCACGCACTACTCGACCATGATCGAGGGCAATCTGCTGACCCAGGAGCAAGTGGCGAGGGTGATTGGTGAGAACCAGCACTTTGCGGGACGGGAGCGCGATGAGCGGGAGGTGAAGGGATATTACGCTGCTCTGGATGAGGTTGAGCGGCTTGTCCGGGCAAAAGCAGACGTAAAGGAACAGACGATCCAGAAGCTTCACGCGCTGGTCATGGGCGGGGGCAAAGTACGTGGAAAGCCGACGCCCTACCGGGCGGCGCAGAACGTGATTCGGGACAGTCGCAGCAATCGGGTCGTTTACATGCCACCCGAGGCTGAAGCTGTTCCGGCTCTGATGGCGGAGATGGTGACATGGATCAACCGGAAGGATGATCTCCCCGTACCCTTGCGCGCAGCATTGACACACTATCAGTACGCAACGATCCATCCGTACTATGACGGGAATGGCCGTACGGCGCGGCTTCTGACGACCCTCATCCTGCATCTTGGTGGATATGGATTACGAGGGATCTATGCGCTCGAAGAATATTATGCTCGGGATTTGAAGTCGTATTACTCGGCCCTCACCGTTGGGCCGTCGCATAACTATCATTTGGGCCGGGCCGAAGCGGATGTTTCAGGGTGGATCGCTTACTTCATCGAAGGGATGGCGGCTTCATTTGAAAAGGTCCAGGCACAAGCGAGCCGCGAAGCAGTATCAGGCGCCGCCGATTATTCTGAGCTTCTCAGGAATCGGGACGCGAAGCAGAGAAGGGTCCTTGCACTTTTTGAAGCTTCTCGAGACGTGACTGCGAAAGAGATTGCGCACCTGTTCGGCTTTCAACAGAGGAGCGCGGCAGCGTTGTGCCAGCGATGGGTGGAGGACGGTTTCCTGATCATCTCGGATCCATCCAGGAAGGCTCGACGATACCGTCTTCCGGAGCCTCTTGAGGCTCTCGTAACAGGGAAGACTCCATAGACGTTTCCGCACTCTGCATCTCCTCGAAGTTGCTCAACCCAACACCAATCAGGCGAAAGAGCCTTCCCGCTCCAAGATCCACGCGCTCGCGCAAAGCCAGTGCGATGGTTGTCAGTTCCTCGCACGATGCGGGAGGTACTGGTGGCGTATGGCTGCGTGTGTGGATATTGAATTCTTTGGTCTTCAGTTTCAGCACCACGGTTCGCGCGATGCGTGTTTCGCGGCGAGAGGCTAACCAGACCTTTTCGGCGAGACGCCGGATCAGGTCTTCTGTCTCCGCGAGTGGGATGTCCACTTCGAAAGTATCTTCAGCGGAGATGGATTTGGTGGGCCGGTCAGGGGTTACGGGATTGTGATCGATGCCGCGGGCAAGCTCATACAGCCGAGAGCCCCAACGCCCGAAGTGAATCTCGAGTGTCCCCGGCTCGAAGGCGCGCAAGTCGCCCACGGTCCGAATGCCAATCTCCTTCATGCGGGTTTCGGTGACTTTGCCTACACCGGGGATGCGGCCTACCGGCAGCGGAGGCAGAAACGTATCGAAGTCCTTGGGTTGAATCACGAAGAGGCCATTCGGCTTGCGCCAGTCGGAAGCGATCTTTGCCAGGAACTTGTTGGGCGCCACACCTGCCGACGCGGTAAGGGCAAGCTCTTCCCGAATCTCGCGACGGATGGCGATGGCAACCTTGGTTGCTGTTGGCAGACCTGTCTTGTTCTCGGTGACATCGAGGTAGGCCTCGTCGAGAGACAGGGGCTCGATCAAGTCGGTATGACGCTGGAAGATCTCGCGCACAGCCCGCGATACAGCTTTGTAGCGTGTGAAGTCGGGCGGCAGAAAGACGGCCTGTGGGCATAGGCGCTCCGCTGTAATAGCCGGCATGGCGGAGCGAACGCCAAACTGCCGCGCTTCATACGAAGCCGCACAGACCACGGAGCGCTTGCCCTTCCACGCCACCACCACAGGCCGGCCACGCAACGCTGGATCGTCGCGCTGCTCGACGGAAGCGTAGAAGGCATCCATGTCCACATGGACAATCTTGCGCATCGGCGCGTGTTGAGGCTCCAGCAGATCCGCAGCCATGCAGATGATTGTAAGCGAATAGACGGCGAAAATGTGCCGGCGCACATCGGCTCATTGCGAGAAATGCATCTGAGGGTGGTTGAGGCACCTCATGACAGAGCCGCTTGCAACCTACGTCAACGACCATCTGGGTGGAGCCCAGATTGCGCTTCAATTGCTTGAGGCAATGCAGGAGCAGCATGACCATGAAGAATATCGCGAGTTTGCGCGGACGCTGCTGCCCGAGATCCAGGCGGACGACGCAACGCTACGCAGCATCAGCAATAAGATCGCTTCGAATCCCAGCGTGATCAAGCAGGCCGGAGGATGGCTGCTCGAAAAGGCCGCACGGTTAAAGCTTGGACATACAGGTTCGGTGGACTTTTCACTGTTTGAATCGATGGAATTGTTGGAGCTTGGGATTCGTGGCAAGCGGTGCCTCTGGAAAGCGCTGCAGGCTGCCTCCGCAAGAGATGCCCGACTGCGGGATGCGGACTTCGACCGACTCATTCGCCGCGCCGAGGAGCAAGGCGATCTGGTGGAGACCAAGAGAATCGAACTCGCTGGAGCCGTCTTCGCACCCGCAGACTGAGACACCGCCGGTCCTCGCCACTATCATCGCCGCGCAGAGCCAGGAATTCGGTGATTGGCTGCGGCTTTATGAGGGAGTTGCGCTCCCACGCGTCAGGGTGCCTCGAGGGTCGCGCATGGCATGGACCGTCTGCTGGAAGACCCGGTTGCGATCCAGATGTTCGATATTGAGAGAGTGCTTTCTCCGCCAATTCGGCACTTCGCTCGTTGTGCCCGGAATGTTCACCTGTTCGGCCTCTTCCGTTATGTCGTCTAATTGCACGAGCGCCAACATGCTCTTGGTCATTCCGAGAAATGCGTGTGCGGCATCGCGCAGCTCGTCTGTATCCGCAGCTTCACTCGAAAGGAGCCCTTCCCGTTGGAAACGTGCTGAGAGTGCGAGGCGGTCGATCGCTCGCCGAGTCTGAGCCTCGTCGTAAAGGTCCGCTGTAGGAAAGAGTCCCAACGCGCGCTTCCGCTCTATGTCTGTACCTCTCCACCAGCCGAGAAGGGTGGGTAGATCGTGGTTGCTGGTGACGCTGAGGGAGAGAGCAGGATATTCACTGGGACTCTGGAATTCGGTTTCATCCCTTTCGAAGAAAAGCACTCGATACGAGAGCACATTCGCCTCCGCCATTCGCTCGCGAAAACCTTTGGGGACAGTCCCAAGATCTTCGCCAATGATGATGCAGCGGTTCCGATGGCTTTCGAGAGCGAGGATGCCGATGAGATCGTCTGTTGGGTACTGCACGAACGCCCCGCCCTCTGCACCGCCGCTCACGACCCAATACAGCCGCTCCAGAGCCATGGCGTGATCGATTCGCAATGCCCCGGCATGCCGCATGTTCGATTGCAGCACTTCGATAAAAGGTTTATATGCTGCTTCACGCAGGCGCTGTGGGTTCAGCGGCGGAAGCCCCCAATCCTGTCCGGCTGGATTCCAGATATCGGGCGGCGCTCCAACGTGCACGCGCTCCGGATACAAATGCGGATGGCTCCATCGTTCAGCTCCCGCCCCATGGCTGCCGACGGCAAGATCGCGATACAGTCCTACTGCCATGTCCCCCGCAGCTGACGTGGCGGCACACAGCTGACTGTCGGCAATCCACTGCATCCAAAGCTGGAAGCGAACGAGCTCCGGGTGTTCCTGGGCCCATTGGGCGACCGAAACAGAGTGATATGTCCTGTAGTCATCTGGCCAACGGTCGATATCAGACAACGCGCCATCGATCTCTGCAAACTGTGCGCGCAAAGCCTGGAACAAGCAGGCTCGGTCGAGTAGGGCGGTACGTTGCCCATGAAAGATTTGAAGGGCACGCTGCCGTTCCAAATTCTGTTCCCGCTCGAAGTTGCGAAAGAGGATTCTGAGAATCGGGAGTTTGAGCCTGGCTACAGTCTCGTAGTCCACGTGGCTCGCGGAACGGCATTTGGCCAGAGCCTCTTGAAAGCCATCCGAAGACACAATGCTTTGAGCTTCGCCGGATCTTTCATACTCCGGGATTGCTTCGACATCGATGTTCAGCACGTTAAGCAAGTTCCTATCCGACGGGGAATAGGGACTTGCTTCTTCGGGCTTGTCGGGGAACAGGGCGTGCAGGGGATTTAGGCCTATAACGCCGGCACCGTTCCTTCGGGCGATTTCAATGAGGTCCTTGAGATCGGTGAAATCACCAATACCCCAGTTGCGCTTCGAGCGGAGCAGGTAGAGTTGCGCAGCTATGCCCCACGCTTTTCCGGAGTGTTCATGCAATGGAGGGAGCCAGCATGTACCGGGCGTGACGATCAATGACATGACCGCCGGTTCGCGGTTGAGTGTCAGGCTGTGATAACCAAAAGGAAGCTTTTTGTTGATTTCCAGAACGCGTTTTTCAAGGCAGCGCCCTCCATGCTGGCACTCCGAAATAAGGCTTAGAGCATTTCCCATGATGCTGTGCCCTCCCGAAGCGGCTGAAAAGGTCGTTTTCTTTGGGGGAAAACGACTTCAACATCTTTGCCCCTGGGGTACACCTTCATGGGAAATGCTTTAGCTCTGCGAATTGTGCCGTACCGCAGCACTCCGAACCGTCTTCAAGTTTGATCAGCCAATGAACCTGTTCGGTGCCGCGTGGGAGAACGATGGGCACGTGAATGGGCCGGACGGAAGCGTAAGCGACAACCACGGAAGGAAGCACGCGATCCCATTCGGCCAACTCCGTATCATCGGGAGTCGATGAGCCCGATGCGCCAGTTTGCGGCATCTCAATACTCATCGCGGCAAGAAGAGCATGGATGGTTTCGGCCGAGGCGGCAATCTTCTTACCCCGCGCATCCACGGCATCCTCCTGGATGCCGCATTTCAGACACAGTTCCTGGAGCGCGCTCATTCTCCACACTCGCGAGTGAAGAACCAACGTACGGACCACGGCTTCATCGTCCGCTCGACTGGCTCTGGTCCCTCCTGCCAGAAGACATCGCCATCCAGATTCGGAAAATTTCGTGTCGCTTTGTCGGAAAGATTTGCAGCCAGGACGAGGACGCGCCCATCGTCAACGTACCAACATGCCACTACTGCGCCAGTTCCAATGTTGTGAAAGCTCCCTGCATAGCCACCGATTTGGTCGAGTACAGGAGCGATTCGGTCCGCGCGGACCGCCAGTATGCGCTTGTACCAGTTCACCCACTCCGCATGGACGCCTGTGGTCGCCTGATTCCAGTCGAGCTTGGCCGAAAGGAAGGTTTCCTCCAAGAGCGGATCGGGAATGCGGTCCTGTTGGTACGGATCTTTGAATTCCGGAAAGTTTGCGAACTCTTTACGTCGTCCCTGGCGTATTTTGTCGCCCAAATCTCCCTTGAAATCGCAGAAATACGGAAATGGTTGTGAGCTTCCCCATTCTTCGCCCATAAACAGCATCGGAATCTGAGGCAATAGAAGATAGATCGAAGCGATGGCGTGTACGGCTTCCGGAGAAGCGATCGCATGAATACGCTCTCCAAATGCACGGTTTCCTATCTGGTCGTGGTTCTGCATGAACGCCACGAACGCAGTCGGTGGTAAGTGAGCGGAAGGCTCTCCACGTTCCTTGCCCGTACATTTCATTCGTTGTCCCTGAAAACAAAACCCCTCGGTCAAAGCCCGTCCGAGCATTTCGGCGTCACCGTTGAAATCCTCGTAGTATCCGTTCGATTCCAGAGTGGCCGCTGTATGGAGGACATGGTGCACGTCGTCATTCCATTGCGCCGTGTAATGTATAGGCCGCCCGGCGTCATCTCTGCAAAGACGAGAGGCCTGGTTGTCCTCGTTCTCCAGAATGAGGTGGACCTTGCGGTCTGTGAAGGCTCCCCGTACACGCTCGGACAGCTCGTCGAGTAGATGTTTTGAGCTGTCATCCTTGATCGCGTGAACTGCGTCCAGGCGGAGACCATCCAGATGGAATTCTTCAATCCAGTAGAGAGCGTTGTGGATGACGAATTCGCGGACCGCCTCGCTGCCATCGCCGTCGTAGTTGACGGCATCGCCCCAGCCGGTTTTGTGCCTATCCGTCAGGGTTTGTGGCGCATAGATGGGGAGAAAGTTTCCCTCGGGTCCGAAGTGGTTGTAGACCACATCCAGAATTACCATCAAGCCTCGCGCGTGCGCAGCCTCCACAAGCGCTTTCAGATCCTCGGGCCGGCCGTAGCTCGAGTCCGGTGCATAGAGCAATGCGCCGTCATACCCCCAATTCCACTTACCGGGAAAGTCAGCGATGGGCATGATCTCGATCCCTGTCACCCCAAGATGAACAAGATGATCCAGCTTCTCGATTGCGGCGCGGAATGTTCCTTCAGGTGTGAACGCACCTATGTGCAGTTCATACAGAACCGCTTCTGACCACTCTCGCCCTTTCCAATCAAGGTCGCTCCAACGGTAGGCTGCCGGGTCAATGACTTCGCTCGGTCCATGAACATCCTCTGGCTGGAAACGGGAGGCCGGGTCGGGGACGCGGGTACCGTCGGGCAAAACAAAACGATAGCGTGACCCGATCGATGCTTCATTCGTGGTCAGTTCATGCCAGCCATTTGGCATAGGCCGAAGTGGAATCACGATGTCTACGTTATCGATCTCGAGTCGCATCATGGAGACCGCGGGGGCCCAGATCCGAAATCGCACACTTCCATCGGGTTGAACGTTTGCACCACCGGAAATATGGTGAAACCGATTTACTCCGGAGCGTAGCGGCTGACTAATTTGGCTGCTCTCGCCTATGAGTGTTTCAGGCACAGAATTCCTCCGGCGTCGCCTGCTGGGACGCCTGTGTTTGCACTTGTCCGGTGCGTAATATTTTCTGGTGCGCTTGCGTGAAACAGAAATGAGCGGTTGATCCGGTCTGTTTACGGACCCTTCTGCCTTGGATCAAATTGACTCGACAGACCGGACTTCTTGAGTGCCCGGTATCCATCGCTCAGGAGCGAACCATGATGCCGGAACACACCGGGACCGCTATCCCGCCGGATGAACTCCTGGCTCTTCGCACTGGTAAATAGCGTCACATTTCTGC
>DASYEV010000225.1:0-3120 GCA_036498835.1 Acidobacteriaceae bacterium
AGGCATGCACATCGGCGGGAAGCGCCGTCTGTTTATCCCCTATCAGATCGCCTATGGCGAGAACGGCCGTCCGCCGACAATTCCGGCCAAGGCGGAGTTGGTCTTCGACATGGAACTGGTCGCGGTAAGCGACAAGCCGCCCACACCGCCAACGCCACCTGCCCCAGCCACGCCGCCGGCCGGAACGAAGCCCGCAACGCCTTCGGCTCCTGGAACAGCACCCGCGCCTGCACCGGCAAACTCACCCGCAGGCGCCGCCGCGCCCCCGCCGGTCAGTCCCAAGACGCCTCCGGCTGCCGCGACGCCCAAACAGTAGCAGGCCGGTTAACCAAACGGACCGCGGCCGTCCTTTTGTGACGGCCGCGGTTTTTCTTCATCCAATCCGTACGATGCTCAAGAGACTCAGCCCGCTCTTCCCTTATCTCAAGCGTTACTGGCGGAGCCTCGCCTGGGGTGGCCTGTCGCTGCTGATCTATAACTGCGCGAAAGCCATGGTGCCGATCATTGTCGGCGGAGCCGTGGATGACATGCGCCACGACATCACCCCAGCCAAGGTGCACCACCACGCGCTGTTGCTGCTTGGCATCGCGGTGATTTCAGGCACGTTCCTCTACCTCACCCGCCAGATCATCATTGGCGCCTCGCGTGAGATCGAATTCGATCTGCGCAACGATCTGTTCGCACACCTGGAAACACAGCCGCCCAGCTTCTTTCAACAGCACCGCACCGGCGACATCATGGCGCGCTCCACCAACGATCTGAGCGCCGTGCGGCAGCTCCTTGGGCCGGCGATTATGTATAGCGCGAATACCATCGTCTTCACCGCCGCTGCTCTGCCCTTCATGATCCGGACCAGCCCATGGCTGACGCTGTGCGCCTTCGTCCCCCTGCCGTTCGGTTCGGTACTGGTGCAGTATTTCGGCGCCAAAATTCACACCCGCTTTGAACGTATCCAGGCGATGTTTTCGGATATTTCGGCACAGGCAGAGGAGAACTTCTCAGGCGCTCGCCTGATCCGGGCCTTTGCCCAGGAAGAGGCCCAGATCGCAGCCTTCGAAGAATCGAACCGTGAAAGCATCCGCCGCAGCCTGCGTCTCGCGAGGTTGATGGCGATGTTGTGGCCCACGCTGGAATTCGTGCTGGGCGTCTCACTGATGATCACGGTCCTGGTCGGCGGCCATGAGGTTGTCAGCCACCGCATGACGATTGGGCAGTTCGCGTCCTTCAACGTCTACATGGTGCAGCTCACGTGGCCTATGATCGCGATCGGCTGGGTGGTCAACCTGGTGCAGCGCGGTGCGGCCTCCGTGGTGCGTATCGATGCTCTGCTCAAGCAAAAGCCTGCCATTGACGACAGCGAGGCGGACCCGTCGATCACGATTCACCATGAATTGGAATTGAGCGCGAGAGTGGACGAAGCAAGTACAGCTGAAGTGGATGGTCACATCGAGTTTCGCAACTTATCGTTTGCCTACTCCACCGGACCGGAGGTGCTGCACGGCATCTCCCTGGACATCCCCGCAGGCTCATCGCTGGCTCTGGTAGGGCCAACAGGTTCGGGAAAATCGACGCTGGTCTCTCTGATCCCAAGGCTGCAGGATGCACCGGCAGGAACAGTGCTGATCGATGGAGAGCCGATCCGCCGCTGGCCGCTGGCGACCCTGCGTCGCAACATCGGGTTTGTGCCACAGGAAACCTATCTCTTCTCCACGACCATCGCCGACAACATCGCGTTTGGTGTGCCGGAAGCGCACGAGACAGCCATCGAATCCGCTGCCTATGCAGCGCACATCGGCTCGGAAATTCAGGAGTTCCCGCGCGGCTTCGCCACCGTCGTGGGCGAACGCGGCATGACACTCTCGGGAGGCCAGAAGCAGCGCACCGCCATTGCGCGGGCCATCCTGCGCAATCCCCGCATCCTGATCCTCGACGACGCGCTGGCCAGCGTGGACACCTACACGGAAGAGCAGATTCTGACCTCGCTGCGCGAAAGCATGCAGGGACGCACGACGATCCTTATCGCGCATCGCGTCTCCACGGCCCGCACCGCAGACCGTATCGCGGTGCTCATCGATGGACGCATCGCCGAGCTTGGCACCCATGAAGACCTGCTGGCACGCGGCGGCTACTATACCGATCTCTTCGAAAAGCAGCGCCTGGAAGAAGAACTGCTCACCACGCAGTAATGCATTCCTATTCGTCCGTGCCCTTGCCCATCACCTTGACGATGGCCCGCTTCGGCCGCTGCCCATCGAACTCCGCATAGAAGATTCGCTGCCATGGCCCCAGGTCCAGACGCCCGCGCGTTACCGGCAGAGTCGTCTCGTGATGCAGCAGGAGCGATTTCAGGTGCGCGTCCCCATTGTCTTCGCCGGTCTGATGATGCTTGTAGTCCGGCCCACGCGGCGCAAGCTTCTGTAGCCAGACACCGATGTCCTCGATCAAGCCGTCTTCGTTGTCATTCACATAGATCGCTGCGGTGATATGCATCGGCGAAACGAAGCATAAGCCGTCGTCCACGCCGGATTTACGCACAATGGCCTCGATCTGCGGCGTGATGTGCACCATCTCATAGCGTTCGGATGTGTTGAACGTCAGGTATTCGGTGTGAACCTTCATATCCGAAATGTACAACATCCGCACAAATGGTATAAATGGTTACAAATTCGAGGAGGGTCATTGGGATGCCTGCAACATATGCAAAGGAGCACGTGAAGGTTGCAGATGAACTCTATCTGATTCTCGCTTTGTTGCATCGCGAGAATCCGGAGCGGGAGTCGTTTACGATCGCTGAAATCATGTCCCGCGCAGCTTCAGAGGGCCTTGGCGGAAGCCGGTCCGATCAGCGAAGCCTGCGTCAGCATGCCTATGAACATGCCGCGGGTAATGTTCCGCCGGGCAAGGTCGGCGGACGCTATCGCATGGTTTTCCGCGATTCCGATAACAGAGTTCGTCTGTTGCGTACTTCCGATGAAGTCCATCCCGACCGGCATCAGAAATGGCATCCGGACCGCTCCGAAGTTCCGCCCAAATACCACGAGCTTTTGGATTGGGCTGCGCAATGGCAATCTTCGGCGCAATCCGATCAGGAATGGCTTCCTGGATTGCATCGTCTCAGAG
>DASYEV010000226.1:0-32479 GCA_036498835.1 Acidobacteriaceae bacterium
CACCAAGGGCCATCACACGATGAAGTTTGGCGGTGACGTCAACATCGTTCACGAGGTGATGATCAACCTCTTTCAGGGCGGCGGTATCTACAACTACAGCGGCGCCAACACGCTTACGAACTTCCAAAGCTACATTCAAGACGCATTCGCAGGACAGGCGGGCGATACCGATCCTTACGCCGGATATCACTACACCAGTTTTGTCCAGACGGTCGACGTCGTCAACACCGCCGCCGGACAGCAAGGCAAGGACGACTTCTGGATGAAGATGTTCGACGGCTTCGCGGAAGATACGTGGAAGATCACGCCGAATTTCACACTGACCGCCGGTTTGCGGTATGACATCCAGATCACCCCTGCGCCCGGTCTGGTCAACAACAACTTCGCGCCTCTTTCGACCTATTACAGCAGCACGATCAAGAACACCAGCCGCATTCAGCCGCGCTTTGGTTTTAGCTGGTCACCCTACACCGGCACGGTTGTACGTGGCGGTTACGGTATCTTCTCCGCGCTCAATCAGGGCAGCACGTACTACGCCATGCGGGTAGAAAACGGTGTGGTCCAGATCAATTACAACTACAACGGCTGCGGCGCGGTCACTGGAACCCCGACATCCTTGTGCCCGACGGTGCCTAGTTCCACCAACACGCTGCGGTTCCCCAACGTGCCGTTCCAGCCTACCGGACCGTCGCTTTCAGGTTCGCTTTTCCCGACCGGCGGTGCAGCACCTACCGTCAACGGCCCCTCGGTCATCGGTACGCAGAGTTTCCATGGCCTGGACCCCAACTTCGCTCCCCCCTATGCGCATGAAGCGGACCTTTCCATCGAGCAGGCGCTCCCCGGCAAGATGAGCCTTTCCGTGGGCTACGTCGGCACACGCGGTATGCGTCTGCCAGTGTTCGTGGATGCCAACCTCATCGGCCAGACACCCCACGGCAGAAAGACCTACGCCGTTCAGGATGCCAACAACAACGTCACCAGCGTACTCACGGTTCCGGTTTATCTCCCTTCGGATCGCCGCAATACGTCGCTGGCGACGTACAACACGGGCTTCAGCGTCGCCAATACCTGGTACAACTCACTGGCCGCAACCGTTCGCCGGCCCTTTACCAACGGACTTGAAGTCATCGCGAACTATACGTGGTCGCGCGCGACCGATACCGGCCAGGTACAGGGCAACAACGGCACCTTCTACGGCGGCGACGCGCCGCTCGACCCCAACAACATCCGTGGTGAAAACGGTCCGTCGGATATCGATATCCGCAATCGCTTCACGATCAGCTTTGTCTATCAGCCGCACCTGTTTGAGAGCAACAAGATCGCGAAGCACATCCTGGACGACTTTATCTTCTCGGGTGCAGATATCGCTTCGGCTGGTCAGCCCATCTTCCTGGGTATGACCGGGACGGTCTTCTCCGGTTCAACCAGCCCCACCAGCTATGGAGACGACGGCGGCATCTACGGCGGCGCCATCAGCTCCGGTTCGGGCGGAGCTACCACAGGCCGTCCGCCACAAATCGGCCGTAACAGCATTGTTGGACCGGGCTTCAACGATTTCGACTTCCGCCTGTCCCGCAATTTCCCCATCTACGAGAAGATTTATCTGCAGTTCTCTGCCGATGCTTTCAATCTCCTCAACCACAAAATCATCACCAGCGTGAACGGATCCTACTCGACCTTCCTGGCGCCGCTCGCCACCTCGAGTACGGAGAAGTGCGGCGTCATCGCCGCGCCAACGGGTTCCACGCAGCAAGGTTGCATCGTTCCCTTCACGGGTACAGGCCTCTCCGCATTCGGAGTTGCTTCGGGAACCAACAACGGCCTCTACTCAGCCCGCCAGGCTCAGTTCTCGGCGAAGCTGTTCTTCTAAACCAACACCAGCAACAAGGAACGGCCCGGAGAAATCCGGGCCGTTCCTTTTTCATCAGCTCCGAAGCGCTTACACCGAGGTATCGGTTGTGCTTTGCTTGGCGTCCGACAGCGTGACCTTTACGTCGATGCTGCGGCGGCCTCGGAATACCGTGAGTGTGACCGTGTCTCCCGCATGATGGCTGTTCAGCGCATTGGAGAGATCCTGCGGGGTGGTGATCTTTTCGCCGTCGACACCAACGATCAGGTCGCCACCGAGCATTACGGGCATATTGCCCATGTAAGCGCGCTGGCTGCCGCCACGAAGACCCGCCTTCTCCGCTGCGCCCCCAGGCAGTACACGTTCGACCAGGATACCGTAGTCGGCGGGCAAGCCGATCTGCTCCGCAATGTCCGGACCGATGGGCAGCGTCACTACGTCAAGCGAAGGTCGGCGCACGCGGCCATACTTCGCGAAATCGTCCAGAACGGCCTTTGCTGTCGCGATGGGAATCGCGAAACCGATACCGGCGGACTGTTCAGCGCCGCCATTGGGATTGGACGCGATCATGGTGGTGATGCCGATGACGTCACCCCGGGAATTGAGCAGCGGACCACCCGAATTGCCGGGGTTCACCGAAGCGTCGGTCTGGATTGCGTTGTCGATCTTATTGCCGTTGGGCAGTTGCACCGAGCGCAACGCGGAGATGATGCCGCGGGTCATGGTTCCTGAAAACCCGAACGGATTGCCGACCGCGTAGACCTTCTGGCCGACCATCAACGCGTTGGAATCCGCCAGGGTCGCCGGCGTCAGGTCAGGGGCATCGCTGATCTGCAGCAAGGCAATGTCATGAATGCGGTCGGAGCCGACCAGTTGCGCCTTGTACTTCTTCTTGTTGGACAGCGTCACCTCGACAAGCTGCGCGCCATCGATGACATGGAAATTGGTCAAAATGTGACCCTGCTTGTCCAGAATGAAGCCCGAACCAAGTCCCTGCTGCGGGATAGGCCGGTAGAAAAAGTCATACGCCACTTCGGTGCTGGTGATGTTCACCACGAAAGGAATCGCACGTTTGTAGACGGCGATGTTCTGTTGTTCTTCCGCATCGAAGGCGGGCGCGGCATCGGCCTTGGTGAGTTCAAAGTTCCCGAGCGGACCGTTGATGGAGGCCGTCGTTGTCCCGTCGGGGTGGCCCGGATGAAACAGACCAGCCATGGCGCCCGCCGGCATCAGGCGTGTAGTGAGGTAGTAAAAACCACCCAGGATCAAAAGGACCAAAAGAACAGGGCGAAGCTTCATAGGAACAGACCTTAACGCGCAGACGCGCGTATGCCGATTTTAGGCAGTTTCGGTCAATTCCACCAAGGCGGCCCCTGAAGTCGCCCTCGAGCGGAGCGAAGGATGGCCATATTTTGCCGGTGATGCCGAGGTCTGCCGCGGGGACACCACCGGCATTCGTGGCAGCACAAATACGGGGGTCCTTCGCCTCCGGCTCCTCATGACCGGGCTACTCAGGTGCCCGGTCATTTCATCCGTAACTCGCTGAAAGCGAGTCAGATTGCTCAGGATGACCCATGTTGAGGTTTGTCGCTTCAGAACGCTGGTCAGGGTGTCCGACTACGCTGTCGGCGGCGCCGCTTTGGCCTCTTCGGCCTTCAGCTCCTGCCACAACTCTTCGACGCGCCGTTCGAGGTCGGCCATGAAACTGTCATTGCGGAGAACCGTGCATTCACCTGCATAACGCTCGCTGGTGCTTTGCAGGGCAAGACGGTTGCGGGCGTCCACTTCGAGTGCGGCCCGTTCGCCCATATCCATTTCCCGGCCGGCGGCGATGCGTTGAATGAAGCGCGCGATCTTCAAGGTTTCGGGTGCCGTGACCAGTACGATCCGGTCGAATCGTTTGCGCCAGGGCTTGTCGCCTTCGCCTTCCTTGGTCACGAAGATCAGCGCGGATTCGACCACGGTGATCGCATGCGGCTGGGTCTTGGCCAGCGCTTCAATGCGCCGCTGCTGCTCGGCGATCACCGCGGGGTGAACGATCTCGTTGAGCTCTTCCACGCGGCCCTGGGCGAAGGCGAGCTTGGAAAGCTCGTTGCGGCTCAGGGAGCCGTCCGCGGTAATGACACTTTTGCCGAAGCGCCCGGCGATGTCGTCGTACACCTTGTTGCCTGGCTTCATGAGCTCGCGGCCCATTTCGTCCGAGGAGAAAACGACAGCGCCGCGAAGTCCCAGCATGCGCGCAACAGTTGATTTTCCGCTTCCCAGATCACCGGTAAGTCCTACTCGAAGCATCAGCGAATCCCCCGGCGCAATCGCGCGGCTTTCACAGTATTTGACATAAGCATGGCAATAGTAAGCGCGCCAACACCGCCAGGTACAGGCGTATAGGCGCCGGATAGAGCAAAGGCCGCGGGCTCAATGTCGCCAATCACGGTTGAGCCACGCTTGGCGAACCCGGCCTTGCGTGAGGCATGGTCCGGGTGATCCGGTGGGAAGAAGCGCTCCAGCTCGGCTTCGCCGGTGATGCGATTGATCCCGACATCGATCAACGTCGCGCCGGGACGGACCATGTCGCGTGTGACAAAGCCTGGACGGCCGATAGCGGCTACCAGGATATCGGCCTGACGCGTGATCGCCGGGAGATCGTGGGTCTTCGAGTGGCACACCGTAACCGTTGCCGACTCGTTGATGAGCATGGCGGCAACGGGTTTGCCGACGATGTTGGAGCGGCCGATGACCACGGCATTCTGACCGGCGACAGGCGTTCCACTGCGATGGAGAATTTCCACAATACCCGCAGGCGTGCAGGGAGCAAGAACCTTTTCGCGTGGCGCGCCACTGAGCAAACGCCCGGCATTGATGGGATGAAAACCGTCCACATCTTTTGCCGGCGCGACTGCCTCCAGAAGGCGTTCGGTGTCGATATGCTTCGGCAAAGGAAGCTGGACCAGGATGCCGTCAATTTCATCGCGTGCGTTGAGCGACTCAATCAGTTCCAGCAATTCATCGGTGGTGACCGATTCAGGCGGCGTCTGCATCTCGGAATAAATGCCGAGCTCGCCACATGTTTTGACCTTGCTCCGGACATAAATCTGCGAAGCCGGAACCTCGCCCACCAACACGACGGCCAGGCCCGGCGTATAGCCGGCGGCCTTCGCGTTTGCAACTTCGCCTGCAACTTCTGCCTTGATTTCCGCGGCAATGGCCACGCCATCCAGAAGGCGGGGCTTCAGATCGACACTGTGCATAAGTTCATCGTACCCTGCGATAGTTCGATACAGGAAACACCATCCACGAAAGTGGCAGGCCCCCCGACAACCCCTGCTGTACGAACGGTTTCTAACTTAGGACGCGTGGACGCTCGCGCGCAGAGGAGACCGCATTCCATGGACGAGCCGCAGGACATCGCTCACGGAGTTGAAAAGTTCAGTGCCAGCGATCTCATCGCTTTGCGCAGCGAACTGCTGCAGTCCGGCGTGGATTCTTTTCAGGCCGCGGAAATTGTAGCCACGTTCCTGACCGGACGCGGCTATGGCATTTCAAGTCACGAAGCGCGGGGGGTGGTATCGCGCATTGAAGGTCCCGGCACCACGGTGGAGCATATCCAGGCTGAACTCGAGCGCGTGGCCTTTGTGATGTAACCCTCACGAAGGCCCCAGGATTACTGTGTCATCTCGCCTTCGGCTTCGTCCGTGGGCGATTCAATCTCCGCGTGGAAACCTTCGAGCATGCGCTCGAAGAAAGCTTCCTTGTCGAGATTTTTCCGCTGAATGGATTCGGCGTTGACGATGTGGCGCGCAAGATCCGCAAGCACAATGCCCCAGGCGAACGGGTCTTCCCATGTGCCGGGCCGCAGGCTGACATGCTGGCCCTGTTCAGCCACCCAGACTCTCAAAAGCTCAAAGGCTGCCTTGTCGCGTGTGACGGCGGGGGGTGGGTCGAGTTCTTTGTTCACGGCCATGTCCTGTTCCTGTCATGTGGCTAGAGCATTTCCCATGATGCCGTGCCCTCCCGAAGCGGCTGAAAAGGTCGTTTTCTTTGGGGGAAAACGACTTCAACATCTTTGCCCCGGGGTACACCTTCATGGGAAATGCATTAGATAGACGAGCCCGGAGGGATGGAAGACCTGAACACATCCGCCTTCCCTGTTGAAATTCTCTCCTGAACGAATGCGACTGCTGAAACGAAGGTCAGGGTTTGGCGGCGAGCAGGTCAGGGCTTTGCGGCAAGCGCCGCTTCAATGTCAGAGTTCACGTTGGCCTGCGCGTACTCTGCCGTCACGCGGATGCCGTTGTAGATCGCGCGGTCATTCGACGACCCGTGACCGATCACGCAGGCTCCACGCACGCCCAGCAACGGAGCGCCGCCGTATTCCGTGTAATCCAGTGTCTTCTTGAAACCTTTGAATGCCTTCTGACTGAGCAAGGCGCCCACCTGCGAACTAATAGTGGATTTCAGGCTCTGACGCAGGACGGAGGTCATGAGCTTCACGACACCTTCCGTCGTTTTGAGCGCCACGTTACCCACGAAACCGTCGCAAACCACGACATCGACGTTGCCGTTATAGAGGTCGCGGCCTTCCACGTTCCCAAGAACATGGTAGGGAAGTTCGCGCATGAGCGGCAGCGTGTCGCGGGTGAGTGAATTGCCCTTGGAGTCTTCTTCGCCAATCGAGAGCAGACCTACGCGCGGGTTTGCGACGCCGAGCACGTTTTTGGCGTACATAACGCCCATGGTGGCGAACTGTACGAGATTTTCCGGGTGAGAATCGACGTTGGCGCCCACGTCCAACAGAACGCAGGGGCGTCCCACAGTCGTCGGCAGCACGGTTGCAAGAGCTGGGCGGTCGACACCGGCGAGCGATCCAAGAACCATTTTCGCGGTGGCCATGGCAGCGCCGGTGTTGCCGGCGGTGACAAAGCCCGCGGCGCGGCCTTCGCGCACCATCTTCAGGCCGATACGCATGGAAGAGTCACGCTTGGCGCGGACGGCCTGGGCGGCCTTGTCCTCCATGCTGATCCATTCACTGGCCTGGACGATGAATACCGACGGGCGTTTGCTGGAGGGGTACGCTCTGAGGCACTCGCGCAGTTTCGGGCGCAGCAAATCCTCCGGCCCGACCAGGTGGACGCGGACGCCCAACTGGCGTGCAGCCAGAATGGCCCCTCGAATTTCAGGCTCGGGGGCCTTATCGGAACCCATTGCATCGAGAACGATGTCGATTGGCATCAGAGCCAGACTACGACCTCAGGGAAAATGCAGTGTTACTCGGCGTCTTTGCCAGCCAGCACAGCACGGCCCTTGTACTCGCCGCACTTCTTGCAGGCGCGGTGAGGCAGCTTGCGCTCGCCGCAGTTGGGGCAGTTGGAAACGCCGGTGGGGGTCAGAAAGTCGTGGCTGCGACGCTTCGCGGTACGCTGCTTGGAGTGGCGCCGTTTCGGATTAGGCATGGGAAGAACCTCTCAACACATTGGCTCGGTGGGCCGCAAACATCACGAAAAACCGGACCGGAAATTTTGATGCAAACTGGTGCGGTCGCTCAGGCTTTGGGAGCGCCAAGCCCGGCCAGCGCGTTCCAGCGCGGATCGGAAGGACGCTCCTCGCAGGCGCACGGGGCGGAGTTGCGATTGGCGCCGCAATGCGGGCACAAGCCTTTGCAGTCCTCCTGGCAGAGCGTCCGTCCGGGCAGGGCAAGAAGCACCTGTTCACGCACGGCGTCCTCCAGCAGCAGGCCGCTTTCTTCATAATAACCGATTTCGGTCTCATCTTCGCTGATCGCGTGTTCGCCGGTTTCGGCGTCTACCCCGGTGGGACGGAAAATGAGGTCGAAATCGCCCGCCAGTTCCTGCTGGACAGGGTCGAGGCAGCGCGCGCACAGCATCTCAAATTTGCCCGCGAAGCGAGCCCGCAAGCGAATATCGTCGACAAATTCCCTGGGTCCGCGATGCTCCACAATCAGTTCCGCGCGGCCCTCCAGAGACAACGGGCCGATCTGCTGGATATCCGGGGCATAATCGATCGATCCGGCCGGAATGGACTCGTTCAGCAGGAGAGGCTCGTCGGCGAGTTGTGCGGGCGTAATCAGCATGGGCCTGCTGTTATTTTCTCACGTGGAAAGGCTCGCGGGAGGTCTCCCGCCTGATGCGCCGCCCATCGAAAACCGGGTGAACGGGAGGGTACTTCTCGAGCACATGCCACGCCCGAAAGCCTGATATACCAGCCTTCTGTGGAACCGGCGGGTTGGAGGGCGCGTATTCTGTTCGGTATCGCTGCAAAGCCGCCCTCCAATTCTTCCGAGGGCGTGAATACCGCCGAGGTTCCCATGCCCAACCGTTTCGCCCGATTGTTTGCCCTCACGCTTATTTCCGCGTCTGCCGCAGCTACGCTCGCCGGCTGCCACGTCACCAACCACAAGAACGGCAAGAACGATAACGTAGACATCGGCACGCCCTTCGGCTCCATGTCGGTGAAAACCAATGACAATGTGGACAGCAGCGCCATTGGCCTGGCCGTTTACCCGGGCGCAACTCCTGTCAAGGACGATAAGGATAAGAACGACGCGGCCGATGTCAACATGAGTTTCGGCAACTTCCGCCTGGGAGTGAAAGCCGCCAGCTACCAGACCTCCGATAACGAAGACAAGGTCATCGCCTTCTACCGTAAAGACATGGCTCACTACGGCGACATCGTGGAATGCCGTGGGCATTCCACGGTGGGCAAGCCGGACCGCACATCCGAAGGCCTCACCTGCGAAGAAGGAAACCACGTGCACGTCAGCGCGACAGCGAACAACGGCAGCGATCTGGAGTTGCGAGCAGGTTCGCCGCAGCACCAGCATATTGTGTCGGTGGAGACCCGCGATGGCGGCACCAAGATCGGCCTGGTCATGCTGAACCTGCCTACGCAAATTCACAGCCACAGCGATCAGCAGAGCGAGTAAGACCGGTGCTGTGGATGAATCAGGTTGCCGCGGCGGTGCGCCTCGCGTAGCTTCAATGGAGTGAGTGAACACCGCTGCCATCGTTGCGGGTCCACGCTGCATACCGAGACAGAAGGCGCACTGGTCTTTTGCTGGCACTGCGGCGCGCCGCAGGTCACCCTTTCCGAAGAATTACTGGAGCAAGCCGAGCAACTGCGCCAGGCGCAGGACGCACGGGAAGCCGGTGCGAGCACGCAGGCCCGCACGGTTGCGCATGCACCTGGCGGCGTGGTGTGGAAGAACGCCATCCAGCTATCTGCGATCGTCGCCGCCACGATGGCCGTGATCACAACCCTGTTTTCTCCGTGGATCCTGCTCTGGGCTCCCCTGGCCCCCGGCATTGTGCTGGCGCTGTATGCCTCCCGCCATCGCGAAACCATCTTCAGCGCGCGAATGGGGGCGCGTGTGGGCATGGCTTGCGGAGCGCTGATCGTTCTGGGGCTCGCCGTGGCCGCTTCTCTGAAGCTTGCGATTCTGCGCTTCCTGCTGCACAGCATGGGCAGCTTCGACGCGGATCTGGCCGCAAGGCTTCCGGAAATGAGAGCCCAGATGATGGCCGCACAATCCGACCCCGTCGCGGCCGACCAGGTTGTCCGGTGGATAAATATCCCTGAGTTCAGGGCCGGCATGTACCTCGCTTCCTTCGGATTTGGCACGTTCATCCTGCTGGTGCTGTCGGCGGCAGGCGGGGCGTTTGCCGGAGCTATGCGTGGGCGAGTGCGGGCGCAGCAATCTTCCTGAAGCAGCAGGACGCTTTCGACGAGTTGCGGTTGGGATGAACGAACAAACTGTTCACAGGTTTCTTTTATTTCACCCAAACTCTGTCATCTCGACCGAAGCGGCGTAGCCGCGTAGCGGAGAGATGACAGGTTGGGGGAAGGTCATTGGAGCGCCGCTCCACCTCAGGCTGCTATATCATCAGGCTCATCATGAGCGAATCGTTGCCATCTGCGTCCCCAAGCCCGTCCGAGACCACGTCCAAACCCCGGCTGCGTGAAAAGGGCAGACTGATGTCCGCATCGGAGATCGAGCGCACGCTCGTGCGGCTGGCCCACGAAATCGTGGAGCGCAACAACGGCAGCAGCAATCTCGGCCTGGTCGGCATCAAACGGCGCGGTGTGCCGTTGGCCCAGCGCATCGCGACGCTGATCGGCACCATTGAAAAGCAGCCGGTCGAAACCGGCGTACTCGACATCAGTTTCTACCGCGATGACCTGTCTACCCGCGACGTGCGCCCGGTCGTGGAGAAAGGCGAACTCGGCCTCAACATCGAAGGACGCGACATCATCCTGATGGACGACGTGCTGTACACAGGCCGCACCATCCGTGCGGCGCTGGATGCGCTGTTCGATCATGGACGGCCCAAGAGCGTGCAGCTGCTGGTGCTGATCGACCGCGGTCATCGCGAACTGCCCATTGAAGCCCGCTATGTCGGCCGTATCGTCCCGACTTCGCGCCGCGAAATCATCGAGGTCAAACTGCGCGAGATCGATGAGGATGAGCAGGTGGTTCTGGTCGAACTCCTCGATTAGGCAAAACGCCACTGCTTCAGATCCTCTGGATCGCATTTCGGGCGTTGTTCAGAATCTGGCATTGTTCAGACTTTGATCGCGCCCTTTTGCAATTTTTGTCTCACTGCCGCGTCTCTACACGAAGCCCCCTTTTGAGGAGACCATCCCGTTGAGCGCCGAATCCCAATCCGTTCCGGCGGAGACACCTGACGGCCTGCCCCTTCCGGCGCCCGTCGCCCCCGATCCGTTGAGCCTGGCGGCCGTGCTGCGTATCGCCCCGATGCGCAGGCTCTGGTACGCGCAAGTCGTTTCAAGCTTCGGCGATTTTGTAGCCCTGTTCGCCGTCATGACCATCATGACGTTCACGATGCACGCTACGCCGCAGCAGATCACCGGCGTGCAGATTGCGTACATGCTGCCCATCGCTGTGCTGGGCATTATCAGCGGCGTCTTTGTCGACCGCTGGCCACTGAAACCGACCATGGTTTCAAGCGACTTCATCCGCGCGGGACTTTGCCTGCTGTTGATCCTGGTCCACAACGTCTGGGGATTCTATGCTGTGCTGGCCGCGATCAGCGTGGTATCCAGCGTGTTCACTCCGGCCCAGGGCATTGCCGTTCGCTCTGCGGTGCCGCTGCACGGCATGCGCTCCGCACAGGCGCTGATGCAGCAAGTCATGTTCATCATGCGCATCATTGGTGCGCCGTTGGCTTCGCTGTTGCTTGTGAGGTTCACCGCGATTAGCTGCTTCATTATCGACGCGGTCAGTTTCGTCGCTTCCGGTTTGTTCATTGTTTCGGTCGCTTTGAAGTCCACTCCGAAGAGCGCGGTAATCCTTGATCCCGAGAAAAAAGAAAAGACGGGTCTGGCTAAAGTGTTGGACGACATGAAGCAAGGCACAAGCTTCATCGTGCACCATGCCGGGTTGTTCTTCGTGATTGTTGCCATGGCAGCCGCCATGTTCGTGCTGGGATGCTTTGGACCGCTGATCGCTGTCTATGTGCGCGACATCCTGCACGCTTCCACCAAGACGTTCGGTATAACCAGCGCCATGATCGGCGTTGGCTTGATGGCCGGCATCAACGTGCTCACCATGGCGGCCAAGCGCGTTTCCAATAACGTGCTGGTCTACACCGGGCTGATAGGCATCGCCGTGGGCACAAGCATCATGGCGGGCATTCCCCATATCGCTGCCGCAGTGGTTGGGCTGTTGATCATCGGTTTCGCGGTCGGAGGCATCATCGTGCCCTCGCAAACGATGATTCAGGAGGAGACACCTCAGTCCATGCTGGGCCGTGTGGGCTCCACCGTGATGTCACTCGTCTTCACCGCACAGATTCTGGGCCTGGTACTAAGCGGTATTCTTGCCGACCACATCAGCGTACGCAGCGTGTTCGCGCTATGCGCCGCAATGCTGGTGGTGCTGGCCATCGCAGGCAAGGTTTGGATGGAACCCAAGCCTCTGTCTGCCGAGGAGCGAAGAGCGTAAATGGAGCGGCGCGGGAACTGGGAAATCGTTGGCGCCCTGTTCGCGCTTGTGATCGCGCTGCTGACCATTGCGGGCCGGCCGGAAACTAAAGACTACCTTTCCTATTGGAGCGCGGGGAAGCTGCTCTCCCAGCATTCCGACCCCTATTCGGTCGCCCATGTCCTGGCGCTGGAACAGACGCAGGGGTACACCGCTCGTCGTCCCCTCGTGATGCGCAATCCACCTCCCTCACTGCTTCTTGCCTTGCCTCTGGGGTGGTTGAGCCCGCGCGTGGGGCTGATCCTCTGGGTCGGCATCGCGTTCGGCTGTCTTGTGATCTTCCTGAAGCAGCAGCGCGTTCCGCCACGCTTTCAGGGACTTGCCTTTGCCTTCACACCGTTCCTGATTTGCCTGATCACCGGGCAGACTTCGTGCTTCCTTTTGCTTGGCCTCTCGACCTTTCTTACGTTTTTCCGCAGCCGCCCGCTGCTCGCCGGAGCTGCCCTGTGGCTGATGACAGGCAAGCCTCATGTGTTCTTTCTGCTGTGGCCTCTGCTGCTGATCGACTGCCTGCTGCATCGCCGTTGGCGGCTGATGACAGGGGCGGTGCTCACCACAGGCATCGCTACCGCCATTGCGATGGCCTTCGATCCGCAGGTGTGGCCGCACTATCTTGCCATGCTGCACGCGGAAGCTATCAACAATGCCTTCCTCACGACGCCGGCCTTCATGCTGCGCTATGCCCTCAACAAGGACAAGGTATGGATTGAGCTGATTCCAGCAGCGTTCGCGCTGATCTGGGCGGCCTGGTTTTACGTGCGCAATCGCCGCGTGTGGGACTGGAGCGTGCACACGGCTCCCTTGCTGCTGGTGTGTCTAGCGACCTGCCCCTATGTGTGGATGACGGATGAAGTGGTTCTACTGCCGGCGTTGATGCTGGCGCTGGTTTGGGCGAGCCCTCGCAAGCATGCGGCTGCTGTGTTGTTGCTCCTCAGCCTCATACCCTTTGTCATGCTGATGATGAAGATCAGCCTGCCTACCGGCGCGTACGTATGGACCTCGATCGCATGGCTGGCGTGGTATGTGTATTGCCGCGGCTGGCGCGTGTTTGTGGAGCCGACGGACCGGCTCGCAAGTGCGGATGCTGTCGTAACCATGCAGTAAGCCGCCGTAGTGGGAGCGACGATGAAACGATTGCGAAGACCGGGCCGCCAGGCGTTGCCACTGGATTGTTATTGCTTTTCTTTTTGTCCTCCCCGCAGGGGATCTGCTGCTGCTCCTGCCCATGCTCGGGCGGGAGCACGCCCTCGGCGGCTGAAGCCGGGATTTATGGTCGGCTTCAATGTCCGGCCTGAAAGGCCGGACCTACCGTATGGTGGTTGTCCGGTGACATGGGCGGGAGCGGTCGCGCTTCGCGCGATACCCCACCCTTTACGATGAAACCGTAAAGGATGGGCCACCCGAGTTGTGTGGCTTACCGGAGACGGGGCACCTAGCTATATGCGCTATTTGCTGGCTTCGTGCAACGCTTCTTTCGCAGCGGCGAGGATCGCTTCTACTTCACGGTCGCCATGCGCCGTCGAAACGAAGGCGGCTTCGTATTGGCTCGGTGGCAACCACACGCCGCGGTCCAGCATGGCGCGATGGAAGTGCGCGAAGAAGGCTGTGTCCGAGGTGCTGGCAGATGCGAAATCCGTCACGGCGTGCGGGGTAAAGAACCAGGTGAACATGCTGCCGACACAGTTGGTGGTCAGGCCTATTCCCTGCTCCGCAGCCAGGCGTGCCACGCCTTCAGCAATGGCTGCGGTCGTGCGCTCGATCTTTGGATAAATTTCGTCCTTGTGATCGAGGATGTATCGCAGCGTAGCGATGCCCGCCGCCATCGCCAGAGGATTTCCGCTCAGCGTTCCCGCCTGGTACACGGGTCCCAGTGGGGCCAGAAAATCCATGACGTCCGCGCGGCCGCCGAATGCACCCACGGGCAAACCACCGCCAACAATCTTGCCCAGCGTGGTGAGATCCGGAGCTCCGCCTAGCTCATCCGCGAAACGTTCCTGTGCGCCACCGGGCGCAAGCCGGAAGCCTGTCATGACTTCATCCAGGATCAACAGCGCGCCATGACGCTCCGTCAGGGCACGCAGACCCGCAAGATAACCGGGAGCCGGTGGGATGGTGCCGGCGTTGCCGACTACAGGCTCAAGGATGACGCAGGCGATGAGGCCTGGGTGTGCCTGGAATGCGGCTTCTACCGCCGCGAGATCGTTGTAAGGCAGCGCGAGTGTGTGCATCACCGTCTCTGGCGGCACACCTGCCGAACCGGGAATTCCAAACGTCGCGATACCGCTGCCCGCCTTCACCAGCAAGGCATCGGCATGGCCGTGATAACAGCCTTCGAACTTGATGATAAAAGGGCGTCCGGTAAAACCGCGCGCGAGCCGGATGGCGGACATGCAGGCTTCCGTACCCGAAGACACAAAGCGCAGCTTCTCGATCGAGGGGAAACATGCGCGCACCAGTTCGGCGAGGTCACCTTCCGCCGCGGTGCTGGCGCCAAACGACGCGCTATGCCCCGCTGCCTCGCGAATGGCTTCGACGATAGGGGGAAACGCATGACCAAGCAGCATCGGTCCCCAGGATCCAAAGAGATCGATGTAGCGGTTGCCATCGGCATCCGTGAGATACGCGCCTTCGGCGCTGGCCACGAACGGCGGTTCGCCGCCCACAGCGCGGAATGCGCGCACAGGCGAATCCACTCCACCAGGGAGAAGTTTTTCCGCACGCTGGTGCAGCGCGCGAGAGCGAGTCACGATACGAGTCATCCCAGTCAGTATAGGAGTTGTGCGAGGCTTGCAGATTTGCGCCGCGGACGCTTAGGTCTATTGCACGTTGGGTGCGCCGTCCGCGACCTGCTGCAGAATCTGCTGCACGAAGATGACGCGGATGTGGATGCGCTTCGCGATGTCAGGTAAAAACTCCGCAACCAGCGAACCCGCAGGGTCGGTCGCAAACCCGAGAGCGATGCGCTTCGCTGTCGAGGGGCCACTGTCGGCCACACCAGGAACATACAGGTTGCTGAGCTCCGCGCTGATGGGATAAGTAAGCAGCGTGGCGTAGTTCGGCATTGCCGAACCATCGTCACGTCGCGTGACCACGGTGTGACTGAGCGCGTGGAGAATGCGTTTTCCAATGGGGCGGCCCGGCATGCGGTAGTAGCGCGGGTCTTCATGGACCAGGCTCGGGATCGCGAAGGTACCGAAGAATTCGCCCTGCGCATCTTCCAGCAGGCTGTAACCGGTGAGCATGCCGGCGCCTTTCAAGCCTGGGCCGTAGGCTGTGTGCGAGTTGATGCCAACCACGATGCTCGAATATGCCGCAATCGTGAACAGGTTGAAGGGATCGATGATGTCACGCCCCGCCAGTTGACCTTTCTGCTGCCATGTCAGCGGAGGCAGGTTTTTGGCGCTGACGATAGGCTGCACGGGGTCCGTCTGAATGCAGGGCTGGCCGTGCTTTTCGCCTACGACGGGCCGTTCCGACGGCTTGAGAAAGACATTGACCTGGTTGACGTTGTCACAGGGTGGAATCGGTTTGGGTGGCGGCATTTGCGGCGCCTTCGCGTCCTGCGCCACCAACGAGACATCGAGACCGAGAATGGCGCTGGGTGCATCGGGAAGTGGAAGAGTTTGTGCGAGGCCTGGATGTGCCGCGAAGAGAAATGCCATTGCGCAGCCCATTGGCAACAACTGAGCCCGTGCCTTCCGAATTAGAGCAGTTTCGCGGATACGCTGGCCTTCTTAGATTGGAGGAGCCGCTTTTCCTGGGAGAAGGCGTTCCATGCCCTCTCCGGCTTGCATCCTTACGGAGACTGCCTGGCCTACTGCACAGCAGCCTCGCCTGATGTCTTATACCCCGGTCCCGCCAGGAAGCTTCTGCATCATTTCGGTGATGAGGTCCACCCCAACGCTACTTCCTCAAGTGAATGGCTCGCAGCAACTGGTCGGCGAACTCGTCCACAACAAAACCAATCGCCGAGCCGCCCAATGAAGTGCCGTAGGTCGCAGCGACATCGTGGAAATTGTGATTCGCCGGCGGATAGTACTGGGTGGTAAGCGCGGCTGCTCCGGCATAGCCAATCAGCATCGACGCATTGACCGTCGTGCGTCCACCGTCCGTACGGCCAATGATGGGCCGGGTAACCGCATACAGAACGCGATGGATAAAGGGCCGTTGTGGTCCCTGCACGTAGTAGCGCGGATCCTCGTGCAGAACGGGCGACAGCACGGAAATGGTGAAGAAGTCCTGCGACGCCGAGCGAAGTACGCCGGCACCCACGCGCTCACCGAATGCGCCGCGATCGGTACCGTAGTTCGGCTCACCGTTGATCAGGTGTGTGTAGCCAGCCCCGATCACTGTGCCTGCCAAGCCGTACGGTGATGCCATGGCACGGAAACCCAGAAGAAACTTATCGCCGGCAGAGAGCTTCTGTGCCGTCATGCCGGCTTCAATGCTGGTGGAAAAGCGCGATGCCGTGCCACCGGCGACAGCCTGGTAGGAAGAAAACGGCGACGCATTCCCGAGAACAGGCTGCGGAGCTTCCGGAAGACCGGCCACAGCAGAGTTGCTGCTGGAAGATGCCGGAACGTCGGCAGTCGCGTCTGGGACTGCGGGCGCCGGAGTATCGGGAATCTCGCCAGATGCGCTCTGCGCAACGAGAGTCTTGACCTCGAAATCCCCTGCGGATTGACCTTGCGCAAGGGCATTGCGTCCTGCGGAACCGGCCAAAAGAAGGACAATGCCTGAAGCAAAGCAGAAGCTTTTGCGAATCGATGTTTTCACTTGTCGTTCAACCTTTTCTTGCAGCCACAAGGCGCGCGAAGCTGCCGTCTTCTGCGTTTGCGAAGAGCATTCCTAAAAGACGCATTTCACCACGCAGGTGTTGTCTTTTGTTGCTTTTCTGTGAATCGCGCAGGTTCCGATTCCGTTACCACCTCGACACGGGAACGGCGATTAAGCATTGACGAACGCCCATCGTCAACTCATCATCGGGGAAGCACTGCCCGCAGGCGCACTCCCCATGCGCTATTTTGAGGTGGCCGAGTGAACGGACAGAATCCGCAGAATCCAAATAATCCACCAGAGAAGCCCTGGGAACAACGCCTGCAGGAAGCCTGCACGCAGATCGAACAGGATCTGCGCCGCGTCGTGAACTACATCGATACCGAAGTGGTACCGGACGTGCGCAAACATGGCTCATCGGCCTTGCGTGCGGCGGCGGAACAACTGCAGAAACTCGCCCAGCACATGGACGACAATCAGCCGCCCAAAGCAGGCGGTCCGGCGGGAAGCTAAGTGCTGCGCGAGATCACATCGGTACGCTGCGGAAGCGCACTGTTGATCGCCTTTGGGATACTTACGTTGGGCGGTTGCCATCATCAGCCGACCGTAGCCTACCAGCCTCCGCCTCCACCTGCGCCCATCCCCAATCCCGCCAGGAGCAACACCGCGCGCGAGCCCGCACCGCCGCCAGTGATCGCATCCGCGGCGCCGATCCTGCCAGCCGACGTCGACGATGAACTGGCGGCCGCGCCTCCCGGCTTCTTTGACGATGTCAGCGGATCGCCAACCTTCGCCGAAACAGGAATTGCCAGTTGGTATGGGCCGTATCGCGGCCGCAAGGCGGCGGACGGCTCGGCCTACGATGGAATGGGCATGACGGCGGCCCACAAAACGCTGCCACTGGGTTCAACCGCACGTGTGACCAACCTCACGACTGGACAGCAGATCCTGGTGCGCATCACCGATCGAGGGCCGTTTGCTCCGGGCCGCGTGATCGACCTGTCCATCAACGCCGCGAAAGCAGTAGGACTGTACCGTATGGGAATCGGCAAGGTGAAGGTGGAGGCCTACAACCATCTCAGCGCCGATCCCGCAGGCAGATGGTGTGTGCAGACCGGCGCGTTCAAGACCGAAGACGACGCAATGGATTTGAAGAACGCTCTGCTGGAACGCTACCGCAGCGCGAAGGTGATCGAGTTCGCGGGAGCCACCGGCTTCTGGGTACGCATCGACCCCGCCCAGCACGCGAAATCCCAAGCCAACGAGATCGCCGACTGGATCGGTCAGCCCGATCCGCAGGCGCTGCCTTACATTGTGCGGCTGGACTAGTAGAGAGCTGGGCGAACGAGAGATCAGAGAACAGAGATTAGAGATCAAATGCGTGATCAAGCAAAGAGGCTCCGCAATTGCGGAGCCTCTCGACTTTGTTCTTCTGATCTCTGTTCTCTAATCTCTGTTCTCTTCCCTATTCGTCTCTTCCGGAAAAGGTCCACTGTCTTACCGGACCCACGTCTACGTGGACGAACTTGCTTACCGGGTAATAGCCCACGCCACCGCCGTGGAGGCTCAGAGCCATCAGACGGAGCTTGCGGGTGGTGACGCCCGGGACACGGATGTCGATGGCTTTCGCCTGGGTATGCTCCGAGTTTTTGGCGACGCCGGTGTTTTCGCTACGGGTGCGCAGATACTCATTGCTCCACGGAGTGCGGTAACCGCAGACCACGTCGATTTCGCCCTTGGCTTTTCCAAGCTTGGCCATCAGCGTGTGGAGCAGGTCAAATTCACGCGGATCGTAGTGGCTGACATCCTGGGTGCGGTGGTCGCGGAGGAAGTGGTTAAGCTTCTCCAGCGCCGCCGGAATGTAGGTGTTACCAACGCGGTACACCACATCAAGATTTTCGCCGGTGTGCAGATGGTGGAGCTTGAGTTCGTAGCGCTGGCCGGTGAGGTGGAGGGAGGCGTTCGTGCCCATCGACGCCACTCCCGGCAGAGCCGAGGTTGAAGCCGAGCTGCGAACTGGCGCGGCGAGACAAAGGAATGCCGCAGCCGCCAGAGCGAACTTTGTGGAAATGCTGAGAAACATGGCCCGAGGTGCAGAGGATAAACGCAGGATCAAGAAAATCTCCGTGGGGAAGGATCTGGAGCTGTCTGTGTTTCCGGAAAGCCAATGGCAGGGTCTAAATGAACTTTGCCAATCGCCATTTCCTACATCCATTCTAACCCAGGGTCGTGCAGCGAGTCTTTCCAGGCTTGTAACGCTTTTGTATGCGAATACCACATTGGAGTGAGGGTTTAGGGTCTAGGGTCTAGGGTCTAGGGTCTAGGGTCTAGAAGGATAGCTTTGATCGCTAAACCCTAGACCCTAACCCCTAAACCCTCGTCAAGACCCTATTCTTCCGGCCGGTCGGGCTGGGACTGGTAGATTTCTTCCACCCGATCCAAAGTGTCGATCTCTTCCAGGGGCTTGTCATCCCGGATGCGCAGAATGCGGGGAAAGCGTAGCGCAAAACCGCTCGCGTGGCGGGTGGAGCGCATGACATTGTTGAACGCCACCTCCAGGATGCGTAGCGGTTCAACCGTGCGGAAATGGCCGTGGTCCTCCAGGGTGTGGGCTTTCAGCCACTCAGTCATCTCGGCAATTTCAGCGTCGGTAAGCCCGGAGTAGGCTTTGCCGACGTTCAGGAGCTCATCTTCCGGTCCGCGGATGGCGAAGGTGTAATCGCTCAGCACTCCGGCGCGCTTGCCATGGCCAAACTCAGCACCCGTAATCACGACATCCAGTGTGGCCAATTCACGTTTCAGCTTGAGC
Source organism: Acidobacteriaceae bacterium (assembly GCA_036498835.1). Lineage (GTDB taxonomy): Bacteria > Acidobacteriota > Terriglobia > Terriglobales > Acidobacteriaceae > Granulicella. Next base: position 19,453 of record DASYEV010000226.1, read on the forward strand.
CAGGCGAGCCCTCGCCGGCCCGGCAGATAGGCGGAGCCGGCCGCTTTGAGCATCACGCCCTCGTTGGCCCGCCCCCGGGCGTCACGGTAGGCGCGGTCGATGGCTTCGGCACTTTCGGCATGGCTGACCGGAGAAATCCGGAGCCGCTGAACCGGCGGGCTGGTGCTGCCATCCGCCTTTGCGAAAGCCGCGAACAGCCCGGTCTGGGGCGCATGGGGACCATCTCCCGGCAGCAACTCCACGGGAGCCACCGTGAGGGGCCGAAGGCGTTCGACAACCGCTTCCAGACGGATTCGGCGTTCGCTCAACGGCTTGGGGAGAAGGAGTTCCCCGCCTTCGAAGAGCAGATCGAAGGTCATGAAGAGCACGGGGATCGCCTTGCGCATCTCATTGTCCACCCGCTTGCGGCCGATGCGCTGTCCCATGACCGCGAACGGCAGCGCCTTATCAGCGGCAATATCCCAGCCAAGAATTTCGCCGTCCAGGATAAGCGGCTCGGTGACATCGCGAAACGCCTCCTGCAGTTCCGGAAAGCTTTCCGTAATGTCCTCACGGTTGCGCGAGTAGATCGCGACACGGCCAGACTGTGCCGGGTCGCCACAATGCACCTGGGCGCGCATGCCGTCATACTTGTCTTCCAGCAAGGCGTGGACGCCTGCAGGAGCCCCGCTCTCGGATGGCGTAGGCCCATCTCCCGCCGCTTCCGCCTCGATGTCTTCCGCCAGACCTTCCTCGGCAGCATCCACGGGCAGCACGTCCTTAGCATTGGCCTTTTTGCTCCGCGACTTCTTCGGTTTGGAGACTGCAGCCTTCTTTGGTTTTTCGGTAAACCTCTCGACGGCTTCTTCGGGCGTTTCCACGGGCGAGGCCAGCATGAAGCCAAGCGGATGGAAGAGCGTCATACGTGCGTCCCCCAGCGTCCCCTCGAACGCCCGCTGTACGGACTTGGCCAGATCGGCTTCCAGCATCACGGCGTGACGCACCGCGGCGACATCCGCCCCTGCGGATTCAGCAATCGCCTCTTCCACCAGGCTTTGCTTCACCCCGATTCGCATGTCGCCAAGCATGAGCTTGAGCAGGTATTTGGCGTCGAGTGCGGTCGCCCGGCGCAGCAGGCTTTCCACGGCGGCAAAGCGGGCGGCCGTAGACCGGGCAGCGGCCATTTCGTCGAACGCCCGTGAAATGTCGTCGAGCGTCAGCGTGGAGATAGCCGGAGCCTTGCCATAGGGCGCCACCAGAAGATCGTGCGCTGCGGCGCCCAGATCGCCGTGGCGGCGGTACGCGGCGGTAAGAGCGGCGTCGGCTGCTCCTGAAACCTCCTTGACCGCCCGCGAAAGCAGTGCGCCGCCGGCGTTCAGCTTGCGAGAATCGGCCTCCGGATAGGGCTGTCCGGCAAGGTACAGGCAAAAGCGTCCGGCATCGGCGATGCCCTGCACTGTGCGGTCGCCCGCTAAACGGCCCAACGCCTCCGCGATGGCGGCTCGCTTCTTCAGGCGGCTGCCTTCCGTCGATAGAGCTTCCGCCACTCTCGCAACTTCGTGGAACAAGGCCATGCATATCTCCCCGGACACAACCAGATACCCTAGAGAGACGATGAAGCCACTCGCCGAGGTTTGCCATTGGCTTTTGCCCGGTGCTCTCGCCATCGGCTGCGGCGCGGTGTGGGGACAGTCCGCCGACCTGCCTTCGACGCTCCGCAATCTGGCGCAAAGCTCTGCGGACTATCGTAAGTCCGTGCCCAACTTCACCTGTGTGGAGAACGTGGTGAGCACGGAGAAACAGAAGAACAAGGTCAAAGTGCGTGTCGAATTCCGGGCCAATATCCACGTGGTGCGGGAACCCGACGGAAGTTTGCAGGAAACCTTCACAACCACCGAGTACATGGGGGCGCCCGTAACCGGAAACACGGGTCTCGGGGCTCCTCTGTATATCCAGGGCGGCCTGAGCCGCGGCGTACCCATCTTCTTTGCCGCGGATCAGCAGCGCTGTTACCGCTACACCCTGCGGGCGGGACGCATCGACTTCAAAGCAGAACCCGTAGACGCTTCCTGCGACTCACCCGAGAGCACCCGCGGATTTGCCACTCTGGACAGCGACAGCAATGCGGTTCATACCGAGACTCGGCGCTCGCTGAAGGACTCCCTCCGCCACAACATGGCGACGTTCTCGGCAGTCGACTACAGTTCCGTCGAGCTCAATGGAAAGACCTATCGTCTCCCGGTGCACCTGTACTCCGAACTCGCCAATCACGGATGGGCACGCACGTTTGACGCCTCGTACACGAACTGCCGTCTGTTTCAGGCGACCGTGACCATCCACGATCCAGGCGTCGTCGATCCGCATAATCCGCAATAGGTTGTGTCTTTTCACCTCAGACGACAGCCGCGGCCCTGGTACACGTTCGTGGGAAATGCTGTGGCGGAATCTCCGACCAGCGCGATACCATCTAAGACAGGGATGCATAGAGCGTTGGCAAATCCGGTGATCTCCTCCCGCGTGGCTGCCCGCCACGACTTTGCCTAGCTGCGCCCATCCCCTTCCTGACCAAACGACCTTTTGAAATGCCCTGCCCAGCCGCAGGAGGAGCGCCATGTTCGACAAGCTTGATCAGATTGAAACCCGTTACGAAGATCTTGGCCGCCAGCTTGGCGACCCCTCGCTGCTGAGCGACCAGAAGAAGTTCCAAGCTGTCGCCAAACAGCACCGCGACCTGGAACCGATCGTGGATAAGTTCCGCGACTACCGCAAGTTGCGTGACGCAATTGCCGATGCCAAGGCGATGCTGGGCGAAAGCGACCCCGACCTGCGCGCCATGGCCCAGGAAGAGTTGGCGGAGCTCGAGCCAAAGTTGCCGGCCGTGGAAGATGATTTGAAGGTTCTGCTGCTGCCGAAAGATCCGAACGACGACAAAAATATCGTGATCGAAGTTCGCGCCGGTACGGGCGGCGATGAGGCCTCTCTCTTTGCCGCGGAAGTCTTTCGCATGTACCTGCGCTTTGCCGAGCAGCACCGCTGGAAAGTTGAAGTTCTGTCCGAGTCGCCCAGCGACGTAGGCGGCCTGAAGGAAGTCACGGCAATCTTCGAAGGCGACAAGGTGTATTCGCAGATGAAGTTCGAAAGCGGCGTTCACCGCGTGCAGCGTGTTCCCGCTACCGAAACCCAGGGCAGAGTGCATACCTCCGCCATCACCGTCGCAGTTCTGCCGGAAGCTGAAGAAGTAGACGTCAAGATTGAAAACAAGGATCTTCGCGTCGATACATTCTGCTCTTCGGGGCCTGGCGGTCAGAGTGTGAACACCACCTACTCGGCCATACGCATTACGCACCTGCCCACCAACACCGTGGTGAGCTGCCAGGACGAAAAGTCGCAGATCAAGAACCGTGAAAAAGCCATGCGCGTGCTCCGTTCACGACTCTACGAAGTGGAAATGGAGCGGCAACACCAACTGCAGGCGGCGCAGCGGAAGAGCCAGGTAGGCTCCGGGGACCGCTCGGAGAAGATTCGCACCTACAATTTTCCGCAGAACCGGCTCACCGACCATCGCATCGGTTTAACCAACCACCAACTCGCCATGGTGATGGAAGGCATGCTGCAGCCGACCGTGGATGCGCTGATCGCGCACGACACGGCCGAAAGGTTGAAAGCGGAGACTGCTGCTTAAGTGCCGTTACCAAGTATTGAGAATGCACTCGCAGGTGATATCAAAACGAGGATTTATCGCGTTTTGTGACGTGGAAGTAACAACGAAAAGCGATATCAGGCCACTCCATGTACCCAGTGATTTCAATGCTGGAACTTGAAAGGCCACCCGATGAGATTCACCCATGGCAAGATACCAGCCTTTTCCGCAGGCCCCCTGTTGATGCCTCCTATCCAACTGATGGGCCTGAGGATGCCGAGTTCCAATCCCGCAGTCGAAGATAAGAACCTGCGGACTTCCGCCCGTTTGAACGATCCGGGCAGGTCCGCGAACGTTCGCAGGTTCGGTACCCGCTTTCTTTTTGCGGCAAGGGTGCGGCCACTGACTTTGTCCGCACTCATCCGCGACGAAAACACCGGCATCCCGCCTATGAGCCAATTGGAAGCCGACGCATGGCGGCGGGCAGCGAGATTCCGTCCGAGGGAAATTTTCCGGTCTATTCGCCGGGAAGAGTCTCTTTGATCGTCTTCGCGATGCGCTCAATGGACATGGTCTTGGAGAAGTCGCGCACTTCACGGGTGTTGGCTTCCTCTTCAAGACCAACCTTGTCGGCAATCTGGCGCTCCAGGCGCAGGAGCGTCGTAATTTCCTTTTCGCTCAAGAGCAGCACCTGCAGCATCAGGTGGTCGCGTTCTTCGGAACGGCGCCCTGCCCGCTGCTGACGCATCAGGATGAAGCTGACCAACAGGATCGCCTCAAGCCCTACCAGCGTCCCGAGCAGGGAAAACGGCGGCGGATCGAAGCGTGGAATGTGCGGCAACCGTAGCCCGTTGGCGAGAATCCAGAAAGCAAACACGCAGGCGTGTGCGATCACGAAGGTCAGGCTGCCTACGAAGCTTGCGACAGCGTCGCCGAGCCGCTCTGCAGGCGTACGATTCGCGAGGAACTCCTGCTCGTGTTTGGCGATCAGGTCAACGTGATCCTGAATATGCGAATGGGAAACGCTTGGTTCGGGGTGATTCCTGGCTGTCTGCATTCGAGCAAGTCTCCTGATGCTGTGGTTCCGATAGGCAATGGAGGAGGTCGTTTTCCTCTGGAGAAAACGACTCAAGCAGTTTCGCCTGCAGCTAAACCTTCAGGAGACTTGCTTTTGCTTTCTAGGATGCCATGCTGGCGGAGCACGGACCTGACGCTGCTATCCTTCGCCCATGTCACGGTTTTTTTCGACCAGCGCGGTTGGCGCTTCGCTGATTTTGCTTGGCGCCTGTGGAAGCGCGCAGAAGGCTTTTACTTTGCAGGAAATTCTGAGCGCACCCTACGCTACGTCGCTGACCGCGGCGCCGGCAGGTGTGCGGTTCGCCTGGGTAGAAAACAGCGAGGGCCGGCACAACCTCTGGGTAGGCGGTGCCAACGAAGCGGCCCACCCCATCACCCACTCCACGGAGGATGATGCCCAGGATGTCAGCAGCCTGGCGTGGTCTCCGGATGGGGCAACCATCGCCTATGTGAGCGGTGCGGAGACCGGCGCCAATGGAAGGCCTGCGAACCCGGCCGAACTGCAGCCGCCTCCACCCGTGCAGATATTCGTTGTCGCGGCGGATGGGCAATCGCAGCCAAAACTGATTGGCGAAGGACGCGCGCCCCTGTTTCTTCGCGACGGACACAGCCTGCTGTTCCTGCGTGGCGGCCAGATATGGACAACCGATGCGGCGGCAACCGTCTCCACCGCGAAAGACAGCCCGGATGCGCCACGCCAGCTTGTCTTCGATCGCGGCTCCGATTCGCAGCTTGCTCTTTCGCCCGACGGGTTCCTACTGGCGCTTGTCAGCCGCCGCGATCACGATCACAGCTACATCGGCGTGTTTGACCTGAAGGCTCGCACACTGCGGTTTCCGGCCCCTTCCACCGGCAACGACTCGGCTCCGGCGTTTTCGCTCGACGGAAAGCAGCTCGCCTGGCTGCGCACGCCGTTCACAGATACGCCCGAGTTCGCAGCCAATCGAGTCTCGGCAAACCCCTGGTCCATTCAGATTCTGGACTTGGCGAATGCCGTGGTGCGGACGGGATACTCTCCTCAGGCCAACCGGCCCGGCAGTGCGTTTCCTCATGTCGCCGTTGGTGAACCCAAGTTGTTCTGGATGGCGCATGAACAGGTTGCTTTTTATGCCGAGTTGGAGGGCATGGTCCATCTGTATGCCTTGAATACCAAGGTGCCCGGAGCGGTGACACCTGTAACAAGTTCGGGCAAGTTTGAGGTTAGGGATGCTGTGGGAAGTCCCGACGGGACCAGCCTCGTGTTCGCTTCCAACCAGTCCCGAGGGCACGTTGAAGACGTCGACCGGCAAAGCCTGTGGAGAGCGGAATGGAAAGATGGCGCCTGGAAGACGGAAGCCCTTCTCAAGGACCAGGACGGGATCGCCGTCCATCCAACTATCGCAGCCGACGGGAAGACCATTGCGTGGTTGGGGTCGGACGAGCGCGTCCCCATGCATCCCGAGGTTCTGGGAAATGGGAAGATCAATCTCCACCACGATCCTCCACAGATGTATCCAGCGACGGCTCTGCTAGCGCCCCAGCAGGTTCTGTTTCCTTCCGGAGATAAACTCCTGCAGCTTCACGGGCAGTTGTTCCTGCGCAAGGACCTCACGGCCGGCAGGCATCCAGCCATTCTGTTCTTCCATGGCGGCCCGCACAGGCAAATGCTGCTCGGCTATCCCGACATGGACTACTACTCCAACGCGTACGCGATGAACCAATACCTGGCATCACGCGGGTTCATCGTGCTGAGCGTGAACTACCGCTGCGGCATCGGTTACGGCACGGACTTCCGCGAATGTGAGCATGCAGGGGCTGATGGCGCTACGGAATATCAGGATGTTCTAGGAGCGGCGGCCTATCTGCGGTCGCGCGCAGATGTCGATCCGGCACGCATCGGCGTGTGGGGCGGCAGTTATGGCGGCTATCTCACCGCGTTGGCTCTCGCGCGGAATTCCGACCTGTTTGCGGCCGGAGTGGACTTCCACGGTGTCCACGACTGGGTGCTGGAGGATAACCACGCCGACTGGCTGCGCGGCACGAACGCGGAACAGGATGCGATTGCGGCACGCGCGCGCGCAAGTTCGCCGATAGCGGATATCGGCCACTGGCGCTCGCCGGTCCTGCTGATCCACGGCGACAACGACCCGGACGTTGCCTATCGCCAGACCCCGATGCTGGCCGATGCTCTGCGAGCACGCGGTGTCCACGTGGAAGAGCTTATCTTTCCCGACGAACTGCATGGTTTCCTGCTCCATCGCGACTGGCTTGCGGCCTATGAAGCGGCCGCGGCGTTCTTTGAACGCAGTCTGCAACCTGCCGCGGCTCCCAAACCGATAAAATAGGGGAGCGAGATTCATCTCTGAAGGAAGACCATGACCCCGACTACCACTGTGTCCGCAGCCGCACTTGAAACCGCTGCCCAGGCCGCTGGCCTGACCCTGACTTCTGCTGAACCCGGAACCGATTTCTCCGGCAACCCCACCGTCCGCTACGTGCTGTCTCTGGCCTCCGATCCGAGCAAGAACCATCCTCTGGAACTGAGCGAAGGCTTTGACGCGAGCGAATCCAGGTTCGCCGCTGGCCTTGCCTCCTTCCTGCAGGAGACAGCGATTCGCCTGCGCAATCCCCGCCCTGACGTTTTCCTGACCATGCTTGGCCTGCCCTTGAGCTTTGGGAAATTCGCATGGCCCTTCCATGGTTCAACCTCAGGGGCCGACACGCAGATCGTCCACGGCGAGATTCGCCTGGAGGAAGGCGGCGAGAGCATTCTGCACGCCAAAATTTCGGCCAGTATGACGCTGACCTTCGCCGAGATCGTCCCTGCGCTGGAACAGCCGTTCGCGGAAGGCTTTATCTACAACGCTGTGCGCAAGACGATGGACCAGGGACAGCTCGAACTGGTCAAGAGCGGCAACCGTCAGCCGGTGCCGGTAACCACCCGCTACTACTCGACGAAGCAAGGAAAGTTCATCTTCAACGACACCAACGAGAAGCAGCGCCACGACTTCCTGGCCGCCAAGGTTTTCTGGCTCAGCGCCATGCTGGGCGCAAACATGCCGGTCTGGATCGCGGATCCTCGCGATGCGCAGTACCTGGACACCACGGTCGCGGAACTCAAGTCGGAAGCTGCCAGGCTCGTCAAGGAAGGCATGCTGGAGCTGAGCGCCGATGGTGACTGGGCCTCCTGCACCGACGCGCTTCGCGCGACCGAAGAGAAGCACAGGACCGAAGTGCAGGATGCGCTGAATTTCATCAAGCCCAGCTTCAACGAAAGCATGCGCGCCGGCCAGACGAATATGTAGTTTTGAAGCGGCTCTGAAGGCGACATGGGTGCGGGTGCCCCATTCATGAGCAGCTGTATCGCTCATGAGTGGGCCGGTCGCGCGAAGGCGCGACTGCTCCTGCCCATGTTCGTGCGGGCGTGATGTTGTGCGAACGAAGCGGGAAGACGAAGGTCATCGCAACTACGTGCCTCTTCGCTTGGCCCACTCATCGCGATGAAGCTGCGATGAATGGGGCACCCACGTGTTGATTGTTCAAGAGCAAAGTTCTCTCGGAATCACACATGGCCGGCTAACGACACAGTAGTTGCACTGCTTCCCACTGCGCTTCGTTCACCAGCACCCCGAGGCGCATGCTTTCTTCGCGCACGCGGATTGTGCCTTCTCCTGGATAGCGTGCCGGTTCGCCGGGCACAAGCGGCGTTGCGGCATGCAGGGCGGCAATCGCGCCATCCGCAATCCCTTCCAACTCTTGCATCGTGCTGAGCGCCGTGGGCGCTACCGCGAGAAACACCTGCGACTGGCCAACTTCCTGCAAGGCATCGGCGGGGATTTCGTGCGCGGCTCGCCCACCGGAAAGCATCGCCGCAAGCACGTCCAGGACGAACGACAGCCCCGAGCCCTTCCAGAAACCAATGGGGAGCGCTCGTTGCGAACGCTCAATCGCGCCCGGATCGCGTGTAAGCTCACCCGCTTCATCCCAGCCTCCGGGCACGGGCAGCTCAACCCCGCGTTCGCGATAGGCCGCAAGCGTGCCATACGAAAATTGCGACATCGCGATATCGAGGACGATGGAGCCGTCACTCCTTGGCACAGCTACGATGAGCGGATTGTTGCCCAGCGCAGGCGACGACGCTCCCCACGGCGGAAGGTTGGGCAGCGTGTTCGTCCAGCACATGGCTGCAATCCCGGCGTCGGCAGCCTGCCAGCCATAAGTGCCTCCGCGCTGCCAGTGCGTAGTATCCGCAAGCGCAACGGCGCCGATGCCATGCTCGCGAGCGAGTTCCATTGCCCTCGTCATACATGTGGTTGCGGCAAGATTCCCAGGGCCACGATGACCCGTCCAACGCTCCAGCGCACCGAAGCCGGCAATGCGCTCGGGTTCGGCGTCTGGATGGATGTGTCCAAGACGCACCATCTCCGCAAAGCGAGGCAGGCGAGCGATACCGTGCGTGCGCACACCGTCGCGGTCGGTTTCCGCGATCAGCCGCGCGGCGAGTTGTGCCCGTTGGGGCTGAAGACCGAGGCGCAGAAGAGCGCGTTCTACAGCCTCGCGAAGGTCGTTCCAGGGAACCCGCATCATGCAGCCATTAAAGCAGCTTCATGCGCGCATGAGCTTGTTGGTTCGTGTTCTCTGCGCCCCGTCGTCGGGTTGAGTAAACTTGGATTCGATAGCGTTTTACGCGATGGACTCCGCCGCGGCGTCTCCCTGAAAGGATTTTCCGGACATATGCCACGATGGACGCTGCCGTTTGGTTTGGCGATCACACTCGCTGCTTTTTCACTCCTGAGCGCACAAACCTCCGCACCGACGAAAAACGCAACACCACGTTCGGCTACTCACACCAATGCAAAGCTGCAGCCGGCCGTCAACGTGGTGATGCTGAGCGATCTGCACTTTGACCCCTATCGGGATCCCGCCAAATTTCAGGTTCTGCGCACCGCCCCGGTCGAGCAATGGGAGCAAATCCTGGGTTCGCCGGCCTCAGCGACACAGGCAAACGATTTCGCGTCGCTGCAGAAAGCCTGTGGAGCGCGCGCCCCCGACAGTTCATGGAGCGTAATCGCAAGCAGCCTGCATGCCGCCCATGCCCAGCAGCCGAAGCCGCTGTTCGTCACGGTCAGCGGCGACCTGTTGACACACCAGTTCGACTGCCGCCTGCACACGCTGTTGCCTTCCGGGACAGCGAAGGACCTCAGCGATTTTGCGAGCAAGACTGTAACGTTCCTCGCCATGCAACTCCACAATGCGTTTCCGGGCGTACCGGTGTACATTGCGCTGGGTAACAACGATTCCGGCTGCAAGGATTACGAAGACGACCCCGGCAGCGACTTCCTCCGCAACACAGCGAAAAGCTTCTCCGCCGATCTTCCTGAAGGCCCGAACCGTGATGCCCTGCTACAGCAATTCGTCGACGAAGGTGATTACAACGTGGCGCTGCCCGCGCCGATGAGTAAGACACGCCTGATCGTTGTGCAGAATCTCTTCGAATCGAAGTGGTACAAGACCTGCAGCGAAACCGGCGATACGACGAAAGCCGCGGCCACACAGCTCACGTGGCTGCGCGCGCAGTTGGACGATGCTCGCAAACATGGTCAACACGCCTGGGTCATGGCTCACATTCCTCCCGGTATCGATGTGTATGCCAACTTCCACAAGATGATCCTGCAGCCCGACCATCTCTGTGATGTAACGGCGCCGACATCGTTTCTCAGCACCGATGCGCTAGCCGATATCCTGACGGACTATGCCGACGTGGTGAGGCTCGCAATTTTCGGGCACACGCACATGGATGAGATCAAGCTATTGCGCAACAAGTCGGGGGGCATCGTTCCTGCAAAGCTGGTACCCGCGATCTCGCCGGTCAATGGCAACAATCCGGCATTCCTGGTGGCGCGGGTTGATCCTTCGTCGTCCTGGCTGAAGGATTACGGCGTGTTTGTCGCCCACATGCCGGACCTGAGTACATGGAGCGAGACGTATCGCTATTCGCGCGCCTATGGTCAGCCCGATTTTTCAGCGACCTCGGTTAAGAGACTGACCAGCAAACTGGTAGCCGACAGAACCGGCGACAGCGAGTTGGCTAGGACTTACGCGAAACGGTTCTACCCCGGCGACAGCGGTTTATACGCGCTGGGCCTGCACCAACTTTGGCCAGCCTATTCATGCTCGATGGTGGAAACCAGCGGCGCGGCAGTGCACGCTTGCATGTGTCCAGCACACGCGGCGGGAAAGTAACAACATCGCACATAGGAAGCTGCTAGAGCAAATTCCCTCATACTTCGAAATATTCGAAATCTGAGAGTGCCATTTTCATTGGGGGAAAATGGCTTCAGCACTTTCTCTCACGATAGACCTTGAGGGAATTTGCTAGGATGTTTTGTCGCGCGCAAGCGCCCATAAGCATGAGCACTGAAATGAAGAATCCGTCCCCGGGCAGCAAGCTGCGTTCCGCCATCCTCGAAGAAAAACCGTTGCAGGTCGTCGGTGCTATCAATGCGTATCACGCACGCATGGCGGAGCGTGTCGGCTACCGCGCGATCTACCTTTCCGGCGGAGGCGTTGCGGCAGGATCACTCGGCGTTCCCGACCTGGGCATCAGCGCGCTGGAAGACGTGCTGGTCGATGTGCGCCGTATTACCGACGTCTGTGCTCTGCCTTTGCTGGTCGACGTCGACACCGGGTTCGGTGGCGCATTCAACATTGCACGCAGCATCCGCTCGCTGGTGAAGGCCGGCGCTGCGGGTTGCCACATCGAAGACCAGGTGCAGGCCAAGCGCTGCGGCCACCGGCCGGGCAAGGCTATCGTTTCACGCGAAGAGATGGTGGATCGCATCAAGGCCGCGGTGGATGCACGCACGGATTCAGGCTTTGTCATCATGGCGCGCACAGATGCGCTGGCAAACGAAGGCCTGGACGCCGCTCTCGACCGCGCTGCCGCTTGTGTCGAGGCGGGCGCTGACATGGTGTTTCCCGAGGCGGTCACAGAGCTTTCGCAATACAAAGCGTTTGCGGCACGTACCGGAGTGCCCGTACTGGCAAACATCACAGAGTTTGGCTCGACGCCGCTGTGGACGATTGAAGAGTTGCGTGATGCAGACATTTCCCTGGCGCTCTATCCGCTCTCCGCGTTCCGCGCGATGAATGCCGCGGCGCTGCGCGTGTATGAGGGCATCCGCCGCGACGGCACGCAGCGCAATGTTCTGGGCACCATGCAGACGCGCGCCGAGCTCTACGATTTCCTGGGCTACTATGCCTACGAAGGCAAGCTCGACGAGTTGTTTGCAAAAGAGAACAAATAAGCGGAGAACCGAACTCATGGCAGGCACTGCAACCGCACCCCCCGCATTCAAACCCAAGAAATCCGTCGCGCTTTCCGGAGTGCCCGCGGGCAATACCGCACTGTGCACCGTGGGCCGCAACGGCAACGATCTGCACTATCGCGGCTATGACATTCTTGAGCTAGCCGCGAAATGCGAATTCGAAGAAGTGGCCTACCTTCTGCTTTACGGCGCGCTGCCCACACGTGCACAGCTCGAAGCGTACAAACAGCGCCTGCGCGGTATGCGTGGATTGCCGGCTGGCGTCAAGACTGCTCTCGAGCAGGTGCCCGCACATGCGCATCCCATGGACGTCCTGCGTGTTGGCGTTTCCATGCTGGCGACCCTGGAGCCGGAAACACAACCCCACACTCCGGAAGGCGCACTGCACATCGCCGACCGCCTGATGGCTTCGCTGGGTTCGATGCTGCTTTACTGGCACCATTTCGCGAACAGCGGAAAGCGTATCGAGGTGGAGACGGACGACGACTCGATCGGCGGACACTTCCTGCATCTGCTGCATGGCACGCCGGCCAGCGATGAATGGGTGCATGCGATGCACGTTTCGCTGATCCTGTATGCGGAACACGAGTTCAATGCGAGCACGTTTACAGCGCGTGTCATCGCAGGTACAGGTTCGGATATGTTCTCGGCGATTGCGGGAGCGATCGGCGCGCTGAAAGGCCCAAAGCATGGCGGCGCCAATGAAGTGGCACTGGAGATTCAGCAGCGCTACGCTTCCCCGGACGAAGCAGAGAAAGACATTCGCACCCGCGTGGAGCGTAAGGAAGTCATCATCGGCTTTGGGCATCCGGTGTACACGGTCAGCGATCCCCGCAATGTCGTGATCAAGGGCATCGCACGCCAGCTTTCGCAATCCGCAGGCGATCTGGCTATGTACGACGTAGCCGAGCGTTTGGAAACGGTGATGTGGGACCTGAAGAAGATGTTTCCCAACCTCGACTGGTTCTCCGCAGTGGCGTATCACGTGATGGGCATCCCGACCGCGATGTTTACGCCGATCTTT
>DASYEV010000227.1:0-28700 GCA_036498835.1 Acidobacteriaceae bacterium
GGACCAGCCCCTCCAGGTACGCTACGACCCGCGCAATCCGGGCAACAGCATCGTCGTGGCGGAGAACTGGAGCGGCCTGTGGGAACGCCGCGGATATCCTCGGTCGTAGGTTGGGTCGCATGCCTTTACGAGGGTCATCCTGAAAGAGCGAAGCGAATGAAGGATGATCCTTCATAAAAAGTGTTGCCTGATCACGGGTGCCGTGGAATCAACTCCGGACGCGGCGGCGGGTTAGGCTGCCTGCGGTCCTGCTCAACATCCACCGGCTGTGACCGCACCTTGTTGTAGGCGCCGTTGTACAGCACGCTGCAGTCGCGCACGATCTTCAGATCGTCGGAGTAGTCCAGCACAGCCCGATACTTTCCGTGATTCGGCATAGCGACAGTAAACGTTTCGCTTTGTTTTGGCGCGATCTCATCCAGGATGCCGAAGGAGACATCGCTTCCGATCAACGTGCTCCAGTGGCCGTGCACAGCCTGCTCCCAGTAAAGCGGCGCCAGTTGCAGATGATCGGCGGGCGGCAACGACATGGTGAGTTGGTTGGAAAGACACACGGTCACGGAGTGGCTTCCGCCATTCCTGACCGTGAAAACCATCGTCCCGTGGTCCACATCCGTTTTAACCAGCGTTACGGAGACCCGTGATGCACTGACCGCAGGACTGCCTGCCGCAAGAAGCAGGCAGGCTATGAGGGCTCTTCGCATCTGCTAGCGGCCTTCGCTCTTTTTGCGAGCTGCTTCAAACTCATCGCCCGGTTTCCATTCCACCGTATGGGGCAACTGAAGCACCTGCCAGCCTAGATCCATGCCAAAACGCGCCAGCCTCGCGTCGCCGGTGAAGTCCCAGTGAGGATCGAAGTTGTCGCTGAAGTTGTGATAATGGTTCTCGTTGAAGTCCTTTTCCTGGGCGACACCCCATGCGCGATCATGGCCTTCATACAGCGTGCCCGCATCCACACTGAATGCCGGGATACCTACACGCGAAAGGCTGAAGTGGTCGGAACGGTAGTAGCTGCCGGCTTCAGGACGAGGATCCGGAACGATGGCCAGGCCAAAGCGCTTCGCCGTTGCCTCCACCTCGGGGTAGAAGGTCGTACGCTGCGCTCCGTTGACGTTGATCTCCTTCTGCACGCCGATGGGCAGCAGCATGTCGTAATTGATATCCAGCGCGATCTGTGAGGCCGGCACCGGTGGGTGCTGGCCGAGATACTCCGATCCCAGCAAACCCTGCTCTTCCGCGGTCACGGAGCCGAAGATGACTGAATGCGGCAGCTTGAGCCCGCCATCATGTACCGCGCGGGACCATGTGCGCGCGAGTTCCAGCAGCATGCCGGTGCCAGTGCCGTTATCGGCCGCGCCGTTGTAGATGTTGTCGCCGGCCATACCGGCCTTGAAGCCCAGATGGTCGTAGTGGGCGGTGTACATCACTGCCTGGTCGGGCGCGCTCGGCCCGCGAAGCACGCCCACCACATTCGGGCTCTGGAACGGCCGCACCGTGCTGGTCACCGTTGCGTTCAACTTGACCGGCAGATCAACGGCCTTGAAGCCGCGCTTGCCTGCGGCCTCGAACTCCTTGTCGAGATCCAGACCGCTCATCGCGAACAGCTTGCGCGCCACGTCAAGCTGAATCCAGCTTGCGGCCTTCAGACGAGGATTCGCATCGTCGCGCAAAAACGTCTTCTCACCCGAATTGGAGTTCTGCACCACGTTCCAGCCATAGCTGGCGAGATCGGTGCGATGGATGATGAGCGCACCTACCGCGCCCATGCGGGCGGCCTGCTCAAACTTGTAGGTCCAGCGGCCGTAGTAGGTCAGCGCCTTGCCGCCGAAAAACTTCGGATCATCTGAAGGCGGATCGCCCACGATGCAGAGAATGACCTTGCCTTTGACGTCGACGCCCGCGAAGTCATTCCAATTGAACTCCGGGGCGGTGACACCGTAGCCAACGAACACGATGGGCGCATCCAGCATGGTTTTCGCGGTCAGCGTCTGGTTCGAAACCGTGAAGTCGTCGCCGAACTTCAGCGTGACGGCCGAACCGCTTGCCGGTTCCAGCCTGAACGAAGTTTCCGCAGGCACAGCCGTCATGCCCACGAAGTTCACCTGCTGGAGGAACGTGCCATTGTCGCCACCAGGCTGCAGGCCATACATCGCAAACTGAGACGCAATATATTTTGCGGCCAGTTCGCCGCCACGCAGGCCGGGATAGCGGCCTTCAAACATGTCGTCGGAAACGAACTTTACCTGTTCGCGAATACGGTCGGCACTGATGCTCGCTTCAGCTTTTGCGATAGGCGTTCCCTGGGCCATCGCGCTTGCACACATGCCCACTGATGCGAGTAAAGCCGCAACCATCCACTCTTGTTTCAGCATTTTGGAACGTTCCTCCGGAAATCGCAGTATATCTGCGTGCTTGCTCGTAGGACAGTTTCGCCAGCACAGTGCATGGAGCGGCGTATCTTGTTCTGAAAAAATGGGCGCTTTGAGGACGTTCGCCCTGAGCGCCAACGGCGCGCTCTATACCAGCGTGGGGCAACGCCCCACGAATACAGCGGATGAGGATAGAGGGCTGAAAGCCCGACCTATAACCTGCCGCTGGTCTATCGGGTCGGCCTTCGGCACTCCGATTTGCTCGAACCTGGAGCGTTTCCCATCATGCCGTGCCCTCCCAAGCGGCTGAAAGGGTGGTTTCCTTCGGAAAAACGACTTCAACATCGTTGGCCCCCGGTAAACCTTCATGGGAAATGCTTTAGTCGTAGCGGCTCATCGCTAACGCAGGCGCACAGTGGGAAGACGCATCAGACCAAGTCGCTGCAGGACCTTGCGCGCCAGCCCCGTGAGTGGAAGCTCGTTCAGCCGCATGGTCGGCATCCAGCGAAGATCGGCTTCGGTGGCGGGAACCGCATGCATCAGAGGATGCTTGCCCAGCGTGTCGGCTGCATCACCGACAAAGGGCGCTTCCTCCACCCCATACTTGTCGAGGTCCACAATCGAAGATTCCTCACTGTCCTCTTCAAAAATGTCATCCTCGGCGACTGGTTGCGATGTGCCGGTCACACCTTCGGTGAAAATCTGCACGTAGTAGTTGGTATTGGTGATGGCGTGGCGGAGACGCAGGACCGGCTCACGGCCTTCCACCGCGTCAAGCGGCAGTGGGGGCAGTTCCAGCATGCGTGGCATCAGGGATGCCTCTGCTGCCCGGCGTTCCAATAAAACTTCGGTGGAAACGCCGTTCTTGCGCAACGCTAACAGGTGAGCGACCACATGGCTCTTCTGCGGCTTACGCTTGGGCGTGCCGTGTTCGCCGCGGGTGCGGCAGAAGTCCAGCACCGGGCACTGCAGGCAAAGCGGCTGGCGCGGCAGGCAGATGGTTGCACCGAGCTCCATCATGGCCTGGTTGTGGTTTCCAGGGGGATTCGACCGCGAGCGTCCGATAGAAGCCGGAGGCACCAGGTTTTTCGCGGTATCGCGCACAAGGTTGCGTGAGGTCGCGGTGCCATCGTCATCCGCCCCAAGCAGGCGCAGCACCACGCGTTCCACGTTGCCATCCACAACCGCCACGCTTTCGCCGAATGCGATGCTCGCGATTGCAGCCGCGGTGTAGTCGCCAACGCCGGGCAGCGTACGCAGGCTTTGCGATTTGCGGGGCAGCTTTCCTCGAAGCTCGCGCATGACGAATTGAGCGGCACGGTGCAACAGCCGGGCGCGGCGGTAGTAGCCCAGGCCGCTCCAAAGCGCGAGCACCTCGGCTTCATCGGCTTCCGCCAACGACTCCAGCGTGGGAAATTTTTCCAGGAAGGCCTGGTAGCGGTCGATCACCGTTGCGACGCGGGTTTGCTGCAGCATAATCTCCGAAAGCCAGACGGCGTAAGGATCATGCTGACCCCGCCAGGGAAGGCGGCGTGCGTGGTCGTGATACCACGTGCCAAGCTGCGTGCGAAATGTCTCCGGCTCAAGCGGTCGCGCGGGCACTTCCTCCGGAGAAACTCTGGTTGAAATTTCCGCAGGGATCTCGTTTGCGAGCGCGACAGGCCGACGTGTCGCCATCAGGGAAGTTTACTCTCCACAGTGTGACGATGGGCTGGATTGGGATACGTGGAGTCGGATATGTAGAGTCGGGTGCCCCATTCATGAGCGGCTCTACCGCTCATGAATGGGCCGGTCGCGCCGAGGCGCGACTGCTCCTGCCCATGTTGTACGTAGCCACAACCGTCCACTGACCGCAGGATTGTGGCATCGGCAGCCACCGCCACAGACATCGCAGGTTGGCCCACTCATCGCGATGGTGCCGCGATGAATGGGGCACCCACGGTATCGATGGTTTGCGAGGGGGACAAACCCTGACGGCGGGGATCATCGTACCCAAAACCCTAGCAGTTCTCGTACTTCCAGTTCCTCGCCTTGCCTTCGCCGATCCATTCCACAGCCGTGACGACGCGTTTGTCACGAGTCTCGTCCCGCTTGGCATCCGAGATCCATTCGCAATACTCGCGCCTGCAGCTCGGACTCATAGCTTCAAAGTTTTTCGAAGCAGTCTTGTTTTTCTTGAGAGCCGCAGCCAGCGCTTCTGGAACTTCCGCTTCCGGACGTCCCTTTTTCGCGCGGCCTTCCCAGTTCTTGGTGCGCTCACCGCGCGCGATCTTCCCGGCGGCTTCAATCAGGACTTTCTTAAGGTCCTTGTCTTTCGGCATGTCCTCGATCGAACGCATCTTGCCGAAGCTGCCCATGCCTTCGCCGCGCGCTTCCACGCCGGCTTTCATCAGCGGCTGGACGTTTTCCTTCCAGATGCCGAGACTGCAGTGCTCTTTGAACGCCGCGATGTTGGCCAGGATGATGCCCTGGTACATGAAGAACGGCATCGACCATTTGATGGCCTCTTCCACATCTGGAACCGCTTTGTGAATTACTTCACGCAGGTGGGTCAGAATAGGCTGCGCAAACGGCCTGGCCTTGTTGATGTACACATCCACTGCCGGAAGGTATTCCGATTCCGAGGCGGCTTTCTTAGGCATGCTGTTCCCTCACAGGTTGTGCGGCGTCATTTGTCGTCGTTGGGGCCGGGGTGTTTGCCGGTGAACTCGGAGCAGCACGGCTTCATGGCCGGCGTGAATTCCATGTATTCCACCCTGGTCTGATCGGGGTCAAAGAGATTGAGCTGGATTTTGCCATCCGCACCCGCCTGGATCGCGGTGCACTGCTTGCCTTCGCAGCCGTTGCGCTGCAGCGCAGCCAGCACTGTCTGCATGCGTTCGACGCCCAATGAGAAGTGATCCTGCATGCCGGAGTCATGCAGGCTGGGCGGATCGTTGATGTGCAGCATGTATTCCAGCCAATCCGTTCCATCGGGAACCTGCTGGCTGACCCAGTCGGTGCGGCCGGCATGCATGGTGCCATGCCAATACGGCCGGAAACCCAGAATCTCTCGCCAGAAGGGATCCTCTTTCGCCGGATCATGCACGATGAAGCCGACGTGGATGATGCGACGACTGGTCGCATCCGGCGAGGGTTTCGCCTCCGCAACCATCCTGACTACGCCAGCCTTCGCATTGTGCTGCACGAAGATGACGAGATTGCCTTCCGGATCGCGCACGCCAAATTCGCCATCGTGAAGAGGCTGTGTGGTCGCGACACCCTTGGCGTTCAGATAGCGTTCCAACCCGGCCGCATCGACTGTAGTAAACGCAATGGCAGCCATACGCCCGTTAGGCGTCGGTGGAGGCGTGTTGGGCAACACTTCAATCCACTGCGAGTGGTTCACGGGATATACCCACGTGCCGTCAACCTCCCGGCGCTCAAAACCCATCGTCGGGCCGTAGAACTTCTGAGCCGCGGCTGAGTCGGTTGTATAGAGGCGCATAAAGGCAATGCCTGTGATTGCCGGGCGAGCGGGAGCCTGTGCCGCCGCTCCCAGCGCCATGGCTCCCATCAGGAAAAACGAGATTCCGCCATGCCATTTCATGCCACGAAGTTTACGAAGCTGCCATCGGACAGTCAAAAGCTATTCGGATTGCCGTGGCCATAAACCTGTCGAAACCCGGGTGGCCCATCCTTTGCGCATTTTGCAAAGGGTGGGGTATCGCGTGCGTAAGCATGCGACCGCTCCTGCCCACGCATGGGCGGGAGCACCCCACCGGGGTTTGCGGCACCGATCTCAGGTAAAGCTCTTTCCCTGATCCTCCTGTACACATGCGGGAGAAATGCCTTAATCTTCTCGCGACGTATTCTTTCGGGAGCGAAACCATCTCAATGCAATCTATGGATCGGCGCGCGTTTCTTCAGGCGGTAGGCGTTTCGGGGCTGGCGATGACACCCATGGTATCCGCCGCGGCACAGGGCGTGCAGGTCTCGCATGAAGTGGCGACCTTCAACATGCCGGCGATCGCGAAGCCCGACAAGCCGGTACGCTTCGCCGTGGCCGGCATGAGCCACGACCACATCTACGGCATGGTCGATTCCATGAAGCGCGGCGGGGGCGAATTGGTCAGTGTCTATGCCTCCGAGCCGGAGCGTGGCGATGCCTTCATCAAGCGCTATCCCGGAACCAAACGAGCCGCCTCCATCGAAGAAATTGTTACCGACCCTTCGATCCAACTCGTCCTCACTTCGCAGGTCCCGAACGAGCGTGCGCCCATCGGCATCCGCGCCATGCAGCACGGCAAGGATGTGCTTTCCGACAAACCGGGCATCACCACGCTCGAACAGCTTGCTGAGGTGCGGAAGACGATCGCCGCCACCAAACGCATCTTCGGCATCATGTACAGCGAGCGCCTGGAAGTGAAGGCCGCTGTAAAAGCCGGCGAACTGGTCCACCAGGGCGCAATCGGCAAAGTCATCCAGACCATCAACATCGCTCCACACCAGGTCATTCAGCGCGCAGGTGACGCAGGCGGAGGCACTGGACGTCCTGACTGGTTCTGGGAGCCGGTCAAGTACGGCGGCATCCTTACGGACATCGGTTCGCATCAGGTCGACCAGTTCCTGTATTACACGGGCTGCACGAAGGCCGAAGTCGTGGCTTCGCAGGTCTCGAACGTACGCCATCCGGACCATCCTCTCTTCCAGGATTTCGGCGACATGATGCTGCACGGCGACAAAGGCTTCGGCTATGTGCGGCTTGATTGGTTCACACCCGCGGGCCTGGGCACCTGGGGCGATGGACGCCTCTTCATCCTGGGTACCGATGGCTACATGGAGCTCCGCAAGTATGTCGACATCGCGGGCATGAAAGGTGGCAACCACCTTTTCCTGGCCGATGCCAAGGGCACGCGCTATCTCGACTGCAACCAGGTTCCGCTGCCCTTCGGTCCGCAGTTCATTTCCGACATCGCCCACCGCACCCATACCGCGCAGGATCAGGAACAGTGCCTGCTCGCCGCCGAACTCGTGATCCACGCGCAGCTCAAGGCCCTGCACGTCAAGGTCGAAGGCTAGTTTCCGAGTCGTTGGAAGGAGTCGTCATGACTCGCATCTCACGCCGCAGCTTTCTGAAGACGACCGCCGCAACGGCTGCCGTAGCCGGATTTCCCACCATCGTGCCGTCGTCCGTTCTTGGGCAGATGGCGCCGTCCAAGCGCATCAACGTTGGCGCCATCGGCGTTGGCCGGATTTCGCGCGGACACGATATGCCGGGAATCTGGCAGTATGACGATGCCCGCATCATGGCGGTCTGCGACCTGGATGCGGGCCGCGTGAAACAAGGCATCGATCTCGTCAACGGCGTCTATGCGAAGAAGACAGGCAAGCCTTACGACGGAGTCACTGGTTACCACGACTTCCACGAACTGCTGGCCAACAAAGACATCGATGCGGTCGTGATCAGCACACCCGACCATCAGCACGCCCGTCTGGCAGTGGCCGCGGTGCGCGCGGGCAAAGATGTCTACCTGCAAAAGCCCGCATCGCTCACCATCAGCGAAGGCCGCTATCTTTCCAACGCTGTTCAGGCTTCGGGACGCATTCTTCAGGTTGGCTCGCAGCAGCGTTCTACCACGCAGTTCCGCCGCGCCGCGGAACTGGTACGCAATGGCCGCATTGGCGACGTCACACACGTGGAGATCGGTCTTCCCGGCGACCCGGCCGGCGGCAATCCCAAACCTATGCCTGTGCCGGCAGGCTTCAACTACGATCCGTGGCTTGGGTCGACACCGGAAGTTCCCTACACCATCGATCGCGTGATGCCCCAAAGCGGCTTTGATCGTCCCGGCTGGCTGCGCATGGAACAATTCGGCGCCGGCATGATCACCGGCTGGGGCGCACATCATGTCGACAGCGCCCACTGGGCTATGAACACCGAATACACCGGACCGGTCGATATCTGGGGCACAGCCGAATTTCCCACTCACGGGCTGTGGGACGTGCACGGCAAATTCCTCACCCATGCGCGCTACGCCAACGGCATGACCATGGACATCTCCGGCGATTTCCCGAACGGCATCAAGTTCTACGGAACCAGGGGATGGCTGTTCGTCGCGCGTACTGAGAACGTGACCGCCAGCGACCCGTCCACCGGCCAGCCTGCAAACCCGCGCCTGAAGCAGACCGGGCTGGACGCCAGCGATCCCAGAATTCTCGATTCTGAAATCGGCCCCGACGAGGTGCATCTTTACTACAGCAAGGAACAGCACCGGAACTGGCTGGACTGCATCAAGACCCGCCAGACGCCCATCTCGCCCGTCGAGCTTGGTCATCGCGCCTGTTCCACCTGCCTGCTGCACCACATCGCGATGCACAGCGAAGGCCGGCACCTGCACTGGGACCCGCAGGCCGAACGCTTCATGAATGACGCGAAGGCGAATGCCAAACTGTCCCGGCCGCAGCGCCCGAAGTACGCGCTGGCGTAGCCTTTTCGTTTTGCTTAAGGGCACGGCTTTCAGCCGTGCCGAAGGTTGGCTTTTGACTCACTGCTTCAGCCGCTGAGGTCACCGTGCCCGAAGCACCCTCAGATGTGCAGGCTGAAGGAGAGGGCTTGCCTTGAATGGAACGGTGACCTCAGGTGCTGAAGCACTCTCCCTCGCCGCTTGAAACGGCACGGCTGAACCCGTGCCCTTAAGCAAAACGAAGAAATTTCCCGCGTATTATCAAAACTTGTATGGCCGCCCCTGACACCTTTTCGCACTTCGATCTCGCCGCGCTTTCCAAGAGTGACAGCTACAAGCTGCTGGCCTCCGTCATCCTGCCGCGGCCTATCGCCTGGGTGGTTTCGCGCGATGTGGACGGTAGTGTAAACGCGGCGCCGTTTTCGTTCTTCAACATCGTTTCCGCTGACCCGCCCCTGGTCGCAATCTGCTTTTCCGGCACTTCCGACCGCACGGAAAAGGACTCACTCGCCAACATCGTCGCGCGTGGAGAATTCGTCGTGAACATGGTTCCCGAAGAGCTTGCGGAAGCCATGAACATCACCGCTACCAACGCGCCGCGCGGCGTGGATGAAACGAAGCTCGCCGGACTGGAGCTGGCTCCATCTTCCGTCATTGACGTTCCGCGGATCGCGGACTCGCCCGTGGCGATGGAGTGCAAGCTGTTTGAGACCATCACGCCCGGCGGAACAAGCACCATCTGCCTGGGGCGCGTCGTCTACGTTCATGTGCGCACGGACGCTTTTGAAGACGTCGAGCGCCTGCACATCGACCCGGCACAGCTTCGATTGATCGCGCGCATGCATGGGGGCGGAGGTTACACCACCACCCGCGACATCTTCAACATCGACCGCAAGAACTGGCCGTTGAAATAGCGGGCGTTTACGGCGGCGGTTTCTTAGAAAAGATGGCTCTTCAGGAACAGGAAGGCGCCGCCCGCACCGACGATCGACAAGGCAAGGATCGCCGTAATGTAGATCGCGGCAAACCGTTCCTGGCCGGCACGCGGCCGTGTGATCCCTACGCTCCAGATAAAACCTTCGCTGACAAGATCGGTTAGTTTACGCATCGGTCGTTCCCTCTGACTTCAAGCTTCGCGCGGGCCGGTTTCAGGTCTATGCAAATTTTGCGGTGATCTCGCTGGACTACTCTGAACCAAGGGAATTTGCGATTGTCAGAAGCCATCCCAAACCGGATTTCCGTCCTCCGCGGACGAGACGTGGTGCCGCTGATACCGGGCTCCCACGAAGTCCGGAGTCCCCGAAGGATCATCCAGCCCTGGCGCGATGTGCTTCTGGAGCGGCACAGCGTGGGCGGGATCGAAATTCCTGAGCACGAACATAGCGAGCTCTGTCTGCATCTCCAGGTCCGCGGCCAGGAAGATTTCGAATGGTGGTCGGAAGGTGGAAACCGCATCGAGCGAACGCGGTCCGGCTCCATGATCCTGTTGGCTCCCGGCACCCGCGACCGCCTCCATTGGCATGGCAACTCCGAGCGCCTGATTCTCTCGATGAAGCCGGAGTTGCTCCAGCGAACGGCGCTGGAACTCGGCACGAATGGCGATGTCTCCTTCCGCAACCGCTGGGCACTGGATGACCCGGCAACAGCCAACCTTGTCACCGAGATGGGCAAGCAGGCCGAGGATGACTGGCCGCTTGGCAAACTCTATGCCGACCTGGTGGGCATGAGCCTCGCTTCCACGCTGCTGCGCCGCTTTGCAGAAACACCGCCTCCGGCGATCACGCGCAAGGGCCAACTCCCCATGCCGCAACTGCGGCGCGCCATGGAGTTCATCACCGCCAACCTCCATCGCGATGTGAATCTCGAGGAGATTTCAGCCGAAATCGGCCTGAGCCCCTTTCATTTCGCCAGGATGTTCCGCGAAACCTCCGGTCAGACGCCGTACCAATACCTGCTCGACCAACGCATCAGCCTGGCCAAGTCCCTGCTGCGAAATGGGACATTCTCCGTGCAGGACATTGCTCTGCAGACAGGTTTCAGTTCACCCACGAACTTTGTGAGGGCCTTTCGGCAACGAGTGGGTGTGACACCGGGTGGGTGGTCAAAAGGATAAGAAGTTCCTGCGCAATGCTCCCCCACAACTCTGTCATCTCGACCGGAGCGAAGCGTAATGGAGAGACCCGCTGTTGCCCCTGCCCGAGCATGAGGAGGGGCGACGGTGCAGTGGTTGACCGGCGACATGGGCAGGAGCACAGAAGCAGATCTCTCCGCTGCGCGTCACGGTGAGGCTGTGCCGCTTCGGTCGAGATGACAGGGTTGCGGTGGTGCAGAGGAGAAGCAGATTCCCTGCGGGGATGACAAAGCAAGCAGAGCAAGGATTGAAGCGAGGTCGCTCAAGGACACATGGATCGCAGGTTCAGTGGCGATGGAAGATTGAGGGCTGAAAGCCCCACCTATATCCCGCCACAAAGGCATAGGGCGGGCCTTCAGCCCTTGGCTTCTACAACGGCGGGGTACATAGGGCTTCGCCCTATGCTGGTATAGAACGCGCCTTCAGCGCTCGAACTTTTGCGTTGATGACGATGCACTGTGCAAACGCAAAGACCGCCCTTTCGGGCGGCCTTTGTGATTCGTGAAAGCGATTAGTCGCCGGCGACGAGGTCTTCTTCCTTCGCCTTGACCGGAGCCGCAGCCTTGATCTCGCCGAGGGCGATGAAACCGGGCTGCTCCTGCTCCTTGAGGATTTCCTTGCGGTAGAGCTTGGCCATGCGGGCGTTCTCGGCATCCTGCTTCAGCTTTGCGTCGCGGGCGCGGATCTTTTCTTCGCGCGCGTTCTTGGCGATGCCGGACTTTTCGAACGTGTCGTTGGCTGCAGCGTCGATGTGCTCCTGATTCAGGACGAGATCATACTTGTCCTGCTTCTCGAGACCCACCTTCTTACCGCCTGCGAAGATTTCGTGGCGGCCATGCTCCTCATACCACTTGGTGAGCGTGGACGTCATGTGCATCTTCTCGATGATGTTGCGCCAGCCGATGCCCGTGTTGTACGCGCAGAAGCTGATTTCGCCTTCCTGCGTCGCGTACGGAATGATGCACTGCTCGGTGCGGCGGAAGTCGTAGTTGAAAAGGTCCTGGAACCACATGCCGGCGATAAAGAGGAAGTTCCAGCGATCCTTGCGGCGCTTCTCGATATCTTCGATGGTGCGGTCGGCGGTGACCTTGCCGTAGTTGCGGCCGGTTGCGCCAAAGCACTTATCGAACTTCTCCAGCAGCGAGAAGATGCTGAAGTGGGTAGGGGCCTTCTTGGGTTCATAGTTGCGGATCAGCGCAAGCGCCGCGCCGATGACCGTGAGCACCTTGCCGCGGGACGCGTCGTTGACCTTGGCAATGTCCTTGGCGAGCTGATCGGCCTTGAGGAACGCCGTGACCGGCACAGCTTCCTTGGTTTCCTTGTCGATCATCAACGCCATGCCGATACCGCAGTTCGGGTGGCAGCCGCAGCTAAGCTGGCCCCACTCGTGCTCCGGTCCGTGAACCAGATCGGCCCAGTCGCTGAACGTGGACATGAAGCTGATGGGGAACCAGTCGCGGGTGGACTCGCCCAGACCCGTTTGGTCGCGGATGTCATGCGCGAGATGCGACAGCGTGTAGCGTTGCGCCTGGCGGCGCTCATCGGAAACCGCTTCGTCGCGGCCCGTGAAGCTCACCGGCTGGAACGAGAGGAAGTTGATCTTCTTGGGGTTGTCGAGCGCGAACTGGATGATGCGGCCAACCTGCTCGTTGTTGATGCCGTTCACGATGGTCGTCACCGGAACGATGTCCACACCGGCTTCATGCAGGTTGTGAATGGCCTGGAGCTTCACATCGAACGCGTTGCCAACCTTGCGGTGCGAGTTTGCCGCGTTGCCGATACCGTCGAACTGCAGGTAGGCGTAGCGCAGACCGGCTTCCGCCGAAGCCTTCGCAAACTCCTTCGACTTCGCAAACTCGATGCCGTTGGTCGCAGCCTGCACAGAGTTGTAACCAACCTTGCGGGCGTAGGCAACAGCGTCGAGGAAGTACGGCGAAAGTGTGGGCTCGCCGCCTGAGAACTGCACGCTCATCTGACGACGCGGCTTGATGGTGATCGCGTTGTCGAGCATGGTCTTGATCTCATCCCACGTCAGCTCGTGCACGAAGCCGACCTGGTTGGCGTCCATGAAGCAGGGATCGCACATCATGTTGCAGCGGTTGGTGAGATCGATGGTCAGCACCGAGCCGCGGCCGTGGGTGACGGTCGAGGTGCCGTGGTTGTGCAGCTTCTCGTCATTGTGGGCGCGGATGTCGCGGCCCGGGAAGACGTCTTCCAGGTGCTTCATCATCGGCGGATCGATGGACATCAGGTCCTCGAAGTGGCCGTGAACCGGGCAGTCCTTCACCATCAGGATCTGGCCGTCGCGCTCGATGATCTGCGCCTTGATCTCGCCAACCTTCTCATTCAGAAGGATCTCGTGCGGGAGCTTGCCGTCGATGATCTGCTGGCGAATCTCGGGGATGCACTTGGGACAAAGCGAATCGGTGGTGCGGGGCCAACCGAGGGGCGGCTTTTCTTTCTGGTAACTCTTGAGCAGCGGCTTGTCGGACCACTTGGGCGTGAAGCTCTTGTTGGGGCTGAAGGAGTTGAACTTTTCGAACACTGCCCAACCGCCGCGTGCCCCCAGCACTACAGCTTTTTCAACGAGCTTGGTCATCTTTGCCATGTCTTGGTCTCCTGCGTATGGGCCGCACCGTTGCGGCAAAAAGTCGATCTTTCAAGCCTATCGTGCAAGCGCGGGCCCGAAACGTGCCGTCGGTGGTTCGGTGGAGCCCGTGGCCCTCTATCCCGAAGTCCCTGTCCCGGCACTCTTTAGCCTAATGAAGCTCGCCACAAGACACGCACAGGTTTGCAGCGAATGGTAACTATCGAGCAGCGAACGGCGCAGTCTAAGCCTGAATGGAGCACCCCCCGGCATCCCCGATTTCTCCGAATTTCCTCGACAGCCCGGATTTTCGGGTTTCTCCAGCATTCCCGGGCGGCTCAGAATTCTCCGGACGTCCGGTCTACACTCGCCGTATGCCTCGCCCTCCCGCCGCGCTCCGAAAGGTGTCCGCTTACCGGCACATTGCTGCCGTCTGCCTCTTCCTTTTCGCCGGCACGATCATCTCCGCGTCCGCACAAGAGCCGAAGCAGGAACCTCAACCGCAGGATGCCGCACAGAATTCCCAGACCACCAGGCTCACCGTGCAGTCCCAGCTGGTGTTCGTACCCACCGCCGTCCAGACCGGAAAAGGAGCACCCATCTACGGGCTTACTGCGGACGACTTCGTGATCGAAGACAACGGCATTCGTCAGCGCCCACGCCTGGATGAATCCGGCACAGTTCAGCCACTGTCCATCGTGGTCGCCGTGCAGTGCTCCCGCGAAGCCTGGGCGGAAGCGCAAAAAATGCGCGGTCTCAGCACCATGGTGGACGCGATTATCGGCGGAGCGCCCGCCGAGGTTGCCGTCATTCAGTTCGGCACCGGGGAAGACCTGCTTTCCAAGTTCGAAACTGACCCCAATCGCCGCACTGCTGCCCTGAATCAACTGGCTCCCTGCGAAGATGGCGGCAACACCATCTACGACGCCGTGGAATACGCCGGCCAGGTGCTCGAAGCGCATAAGGCCAAAGGACGCCGCGTCGTGCTGCTGGTAAGCGAGACCCGTGACCATGGAAGCGAGGTCAAAGCCGAACACGTCGTTGAGCAACTCGCGCGCAGCAACATCGTGGTCGATGCCCTGACCTTTTCCCCGTTTCGCGATGAGCAGGTGGGGGCGCTGAAGTATGAGCGCCAGTCAAGCCTGCTGAACCCTGCAGCGCTGATTTACACCATCATCCAGTCCCTGCGGACCAACGCACCCAAGACGCTCGCCCGCATGTCCGGCGGCGAGTACATGAACTTCGCTACCGGCAAGGGTTTCGACCGCGAACTGCTGACGCTTGCGAACCACGTCAACAACTACTACGTGCTGAGTTTCGTGCCTCATTTCCCAGCGGACACGGAAGGCAGCATGATGGCCCAGCCCGGCCTGCATGATCTGCGGGTCACCGTGACCAAATACCCCGACGCAAAGATCCGTCACCGCGAATCCTATTGGGCCGAAGGCATTAAAGAAACACCGCCGCCTGCCGAACCACCCAAACCCTGATGGTCACGGAATAGCGCTTGTGCGTTTTCTGCCGTGAATGTGTTTGGAGATGTGACCGCGTCTCTGCGTTTGCGTTTGCCTTCGCCTTTGCCTTTGCCTTTGCCTTTGAGGCGTAGAAGCAAGCTTTAGCTTGCTGTCCAGGCGCACGGATAGATCGCGCTTTAGCGCTGGGCTCTTTACCCCGCCCTCTGGACCGGGATCAACAAATCCCTTTGCGATGCGGATGAAACGGATATTGCGCGATGCGTTCCTGCAGAGGTCACATCGATAAAACACAAAGAGCCTTCGTCGGCTTCATCCAACATTCCAACCAAAGAACCCGGCGCTAAAGCGCAGACCTGCGGCAGGCCGGAGACAGCAAGCTAAAGCTTGCTTCTACGCCTCAAAGGCAAAAACAACGACGAAAGGCAAAGGCAGCGACAACTGCAAGACAGAAGCTATGGTTGCGAAGCGGCTGTCGCCATGGGCGGAGGGAAAAAACAACGGCGATTGCAACCGCCGCGTTCCACAACGGAAGGCATTACGTCGACACCGCCTGTGGAACCGCCAAAACCTTGATGGTTGTTGGATGGGCCTTTGGGTTTACTGGTCTAGGCGCGGAACACGTGCCCGGTGCCCGTCCCATCCATGCGCGGCAGCCAGACCGTCATGGTCGTGCCCTTTTCATGGTTCGAATCCACCTCGATGCGGCCACCATGACGTTCGACGATTTCTTTCGAGATGTAGAGGCCCAGGCCGTTTCCTAAATCACCCTTCGTGCTGAAAAACGGTTGAAACAACTGGGTGCGCAGAGCCTCAGGAATTCCGGGACCGTTGTCACGGACGGCAAACCCGCCTTCGTTCGGCGCTTCCAGAACCTTGACGACCACCTTCCCGCCCAGCGGCGAAGCGTCGATCGCATTCGAGATCAGGTTGGCCAGCACCTGCCGCACCTGTCCGATCACGCCCTTGAGCTCCAGCTCGCGAGGGCCTTCGATCTTCATGGCGATCTGACGGTTGCGAACCTTGCCCGCAAACAGCCGCAAAACGTCGTCCACCATGAAACCTGCGAAGAATGATTCCTGCAGGTCGGACGTCTCGCGGTTCCAGCGCAGCGTCTGCTTGGTAATGCCCGAGATGCGCTCCAGCTCACTTTCCACCATCGCAATGTAGCCGCCTGCGGGGCCTTCGCCGCGTAGCTCGCTGCGCAGCAGATACATCAAGTTGGTGATTGCTTCCAGCGGGTTATTGATCTCGTGCGCGATCACGCTGGTCATACGTCCGGTGAGCGCAAGCTTTTCCGTCATGCGCAGCGCAAGCTCGCGCTCCTTGCTCTCGGTGAGATCGATGAACGTACCGATCCAGCCAGCACGCCGGCCGCCCATACGCTGAAACGGAATCACGCGAACCAGGTTCCAACGCGGAGGCCCGTCGTGCCTGGGGTGCAGGCGCAGCTCGGTTTCAAACTGTTCTCCGCGTCCCACCACACCACGCCATAACTCGGCGCAGCGCCTGGCGTCTTCGGGAGCGATCTCGGGCTCCTCAAACCAGCAACCATCGCGATGCAGGCCCTGCTGGATCCAGCGGTCGTTCACATAGGTAATGCGCCCTTCATCATCGGCAGTAAAAATCTTGGCGGGCAGCGCCTGCGTAAGCTGCTGGAAGCGGGCTTCACCCAGCTCGATCGCTTCTTCCGCGCGGCGCAGGCCGATAGCGGTCAGCGCGGAGCGGAAGTCGCTTGCTGACTCGATCTCCACGGCCGTCCATGGCTCACTGCGGCCGCGCACAATCTCTTTCCATTCCGCGAACGACGAGCGAGGATGCAGCTGTCCTGCCTGATCCATGGACTTTTCCGGCTCACCCGCCCAGCGCACCGTCCTGATGACTTCGGGACGGAACCACAGCAGGTAGCGCTTCAGGACCGAGGAAATACGCACCGCAATCAAACCGCTCGCGTCCTCGCGAATCGCGTCGGTCCAGGGAAGGTGCGCCGACAGATGGCCGGTGTGGAACAAGTCGAAATCCGGCATCGTCTCCAGCCACTCCACAATCTTTTGCAGCGACTGCTCGTCAGGCAGACAGCCATGCCTGGCGAAGTGCCCATTTGCCAGCAACGCCACGCCTGCCGCGTTGGTTATTTCCCGTAACGCCGGCAACTGCTGCTCCAAACCTTCCAGGTAGTTCTGTTCCGCAGCGAGTTCGGTCAGCACACCGCGCTGCACGGCATGGAAATGCAGCGTCTGCTGCAAACGTCCCGCAGTGCGGAAGGCTGTGAGCTGCGTACTGGCCATGCGCGTCAGCATGTCGCAGGCGCTCCGCACCAGGAACGGCACTACCTTGGGCTCAGCGTGATGCGCGCTGATCAACCCCCACAAACGCCCTTCACTCACGATCGAAACCGACATGGACGACAACGTCTCCATGTTGCGCATGTATTGCAGGTGAATAGGCGAAACGCTGCGCAGAATAGAACGCGAAAGATCGAGAGTCTTCCCCGACACGCCCTCCGTCCCGATCAGGGGTGACGGTGTGTAGTCCGCGTCCGGAATGATGCGAACCGTGTTCAGCAGGTAAAGATCGCGAGCCTGTTGGGGAATATCCGTGGCGGGAAACCGCAGGTGCAGATACCTAGGCAGGCGTCCGTTGTTCACTTCAGCAACAACCGTACCGGCGCCTTCCGAGTCGAAGCTGTACAGCAGAATCCGGTCAAAACCCGTCAGTTCGGCCATCTGCTGCGCCAGGGCAGTGCAGAGTTCACCCTCGTCGTGCACCCGGCCAAGCTTGGAAACGAAATTCGTGATGACCGCGTTCATCATCTCCGGGCCGACCGCCTGCTCCTGCCGTTCGAACTCCAGGACATGGTCTTTTCCCAGGCAATGGGTCACGATGCTGAATACCTCGTCATGGAGCCGGAAGCTGCCGAGGTAGTTGATCAGGCCTTCCGGATCGGCGTCACAGGTGATTTTCTGCAAGCGGATGGCCGTCAGCATTTCGCGCGCCAACAGGGTTTCCACATTCGCGCCCAGGATCAGTTTGATGGGAAGGCGAAGGTAGCGCTCCGCGTTCTCGCTGGCGACGAGCACACGCTCGAAGTCGCGGTCGATCAACAGGAAGAACCCGTGCTGTTGAATGCTGCCGGGAATCCGGATGGGCTCCTCGGCGCATGGCGACTCCTGGATCTGCTCGTCCGCGTTCGACAAGGGTCCTTCGCTCCTTCACGGGCCTGTCGCCCTGTCTATGGTGGATGCCGCAGAAGGACGCTGCGGCTGTATTGCGATTCCAGGCGCAGTTCTTCATTTTGGCTTGGACAAGAGCCCGGGAAGACGAAAATCGTGTGAAACGAGCCCGGAATCTATGCCGTCTCTCTGGACGCGCAGGGACGGATACCGTCCGCAAAGTAGTGGAACATGGCTTTGGCCGCAGAAATAACTTCCGCTGTGTACTCATCCGGCACACCCGCCAACAGCGCTTTGAATTCGCTCCACATCACGCCCGTGCCCGCACCGAACCCGCGAAAGTACGCGTCGCCCACGCCGGGAGCCAATCCCAGCTTGTCCTCCACATACCTGGCGATGTGTTGCCCACCCAGCCGCGAGCCTTCCATGACATACATAGCGCCCAGGAAACCCGCTTCGAAAGCATCGCCGTGCAGGGTTGGGTCCGGAAACGCGGCGGTAAACGGCGGCGGGGGAACCAGCGTTTCGATTCCCTCCTTCTCACCCAGAACGAGCAGGTCGGCATAAAGAAGTGCGTCACGCCGGCGTTTGCGGACCAGCCCCGCCAGTCTTTCCGGAACATGCGCCGCGGCCCATGTTTCCCACGCGTGCACCACCCCGTGCATGCAGCGCAGGACGTTTCCATAGAGCTCGCGGGTCAGATCCGGGCTCATCAACGGGAGGAGAGCTTCTACCGATTCGTGCTCGCCGCGGGTTTCGGTGCGCAATCGCTGGACATCCACTCTGGTATTTTCAAGGGAATACCACCTTCGGGCAAGTCGCCCACGGCTGTGCGTAGCCAACATTCGGCCGGGGCGTTCGCATCTCAGAAATTTAATACCTAGATGTTGGTCAAGCAGACGTGTGCGGGAAAGGGAGGAGGAGCAGTGTTGAAGGGTCCGTTTTGGAAACTGGTGGGGTTTGCTGTTCTGGCTCTCAGTCTAACCGCGGCGACTTCCGCCGAGCCGTTGCCTGCTTCGCTGGCGGGAAGCTGGCGCATTACGCGCATTCTGCCGACCACCAACACCACCTGCTGGACCGCGGACCAGGCCCGAACGCTGATTGGAACCACGCTGGTCTATCGCGAAAGCGCGATGCGTTGGAAAGACGGCGAAGTGCCTCTCGCCGACATCACTACCCGCAACCTGAGCGCGGCGCAGTTCCGCAAGGAAAACGGCGGAGCCGACAGGGGCGCAAGCTTTGCCCAGCTCGGCATCCGGACCGGCAGCGTCCTGGAAGTGAACATGCAGCATGAGGACATGGATATCACCGGTGCAACCACCGAAGTTCCCGGAGACTCCGTGCTGCTGGTCAACTCCAACAGGATCGTAATCAGCGCCTGCGGCGTGTACTTTGAAGCCACCCGCACCGCCGGGATCGAGCGAGCGAAGGCTGCCAACACGGACCGCGGCCGATCTGGACGATAGGGTTTCTAAAACACTCGAGTTCGGCCAAAAATCCAGCTTTTGTCTTTGCTTTTGCTCTTCTTGTTGTCATCCCCTTCGGGGATGACAACAAGAAGAGCAAAAGCAAAGGCAAAAAAAGACTTCCAGCCCTATTGCCGCAGTTCCACAATCGTCGCGCCCTGCCCGCCTTCGTTATACGGCGGCTCCGTGACCGAGGTCACATGGGGATGCTTGCGCAGAAAGTCGCGCAACGTGCGCCGCAGGATGCCCATACCCACGCCGTGGACCACGCGAATGCGTGGCAACCCCGCCAGAAACGCACGCTCCACAAAACGCTCCACTTCCGACTCCGCCTCATCCGCGGTCTTGCCGATCACGTTGATCTCGGTACTCATCGAGTCGTCATCATCCAGGCCGCTGGATACGGTGACACCGCCCCGCCGTGGCAATGGCGGCTCGACCGCTCCCGCAACAACCTCTGCGATGTCCTTCGCGGGCACACGCATCTTCATCGCGCCGACGGTGACTTCAAAGCCGTCATCCAGCACGCGCGTAATGCGGCCTTCGCGGCCCAGCGACTTCAACCGCACCAGATCGCCTTGCCTGGGCTCGCGCTTGCGGTCGGCGGTTTTCCCGGAGTCGTCCTTGTCCGCGCCAGCCGTATGCGCGACTACCGTCGACTGGAACTGCTCGGAAAATTCCCGCCGCAGCCGCGCGATACGTAGTGCTGAATCGCGTGCGATCTTCTGGGCCACGGTCTTGTCGTCGATCGCCTTCACCGTGTCACGTAGTTGCGCTTCAAAATCCTTGATCAGCGTTTCAAGCTTTGTTTCCAGCTCGCGTGTTCGCGCCTTCTGCTCCGCACGGCCTTCCATTTGCAAGCGTTGGCGTTCATTGGCCAGTTTGCGCTCAGTCTCCGCCAGTTGCTCCCGCTCGGTGTTGGCAGCAGTAATCTGTGCGTGGAGTTCATCGAGAAACCGACCAATGTCTGCCTGCTGCGTACTCATCTGTGCGCGAGCATTGGCGACGATGGCCGCATCCAGCCCCAGCCGCGCCGCAATATTCAAACCCGCAGAAGCTCCCGGCACACCCAAGCGCAGATCGTAGGTGGGCGCCAGCCGCTCTTCATCGAAACCAACCGCCGCGTTCAGAACCCCTTCGTGCTTGGCTGCATAGACCTTCAGCGAAGTCAGGTGCGTGGTGATGATGGTCCAGGCGCGCCGCTCGAGAAAGTGCTCCGCAACCGCCACGGCGAGGGCCGCGCCTTCTTCGGGATCGGTCGCGGAACCGAGCTCGTCCAGGAGCACCAGGGACTGCCCATCCGCAATCCGCGCAATGCGGTTGACGTTGACCACGTGCGCGGAGAAGGTAGAAAGGTTCTGCTCGATCGACTGCGCATCGCCAATGTCGGCATAGATCGCCTGAAACAACGGAAGCCGAGCACGTTCCGCCGGGACCGGCATTCCAGCCTGTGCCATCAGTGCCAACAGGCCGGTGGTCTTGAGCGCAACCGTCTTGCCGCCGGTATTGGGACCGCTCACGATCATCTGGCACTTGCCCTCGGGCAAGGCGATGGTCAGCGGAACGATGCTGCCGCCTTCGCCGCGCAGACGCAGTTCCAGCAAGGGATGGCGAGCTGACGCCAACTCCAACTGACAACCGGAACTCGCTGAACTCTCGCAGTCGAACTCAGGCTGCACACAGCCGAGGTTTTCCGCAAACTTCGCAACCGCTTGGTGAGCATCGGCTTCGGCCAAAACATCGGAGCCCAGCAACAAGGCGTCGGCCTGCCCGGCGACAGCCCGTGTCATCGCGACCAGGATGCGGTGAATCTCCGCCTGCTCTTCATCCAGCAGACGCACCATCTCGTTGTTCTGCTCGATGGTTTCCATGGGCTCGACGAACACGGTTTGTCCGCTGGAACTCGATCCGTGCACCACACCGCCGACACGCCGCTTGAACTCCACTTTCACGGGAATCACAAACCGCTCGCCGCGCACCGTGATCAGGTCGTCCTGGGTGCTGCCGCCTTCGGAAAGCTTCTGCAGCGCGCGGCGCAGGCTTTCTTCAATCGCGCGATGCTGACGCTCCATAGCCCGGCGAATGCGCCGCAAATCAGGGGACGCATCGTCGCTCAGACTGCCATCGGCTTCAATTTTGCCGCGCAGAAAACGCAGCAGGTTGCCGAGGTCATGGTCCAGAAGGCCAGCCGAGAGCTCTTCCATGGCAGGCCACTGCCCGCGCATGGCATCGGGCGGTTCCGCGATCACTCGCCGCCATGCTTCTACCCGCTCCGCCAACTCCAGCGCGTTGAGCAGTTCCTCCGGCTCCAAAGCCGAGCCTTCGATCCGCGCTTTGTCCAGAAGTTCGGCGGGGTCAAAAATGCCGCGAAACTCGAAGCCTCCACCGCTGCCAACCAACCGCCGCATTTCCGCGGTGCGCTGTTGCTGCACGGTGATCCAGGCCTTGTCCGCACTTGGCGTCAGGGCGATAATTCGTTCGCGGCCCAGTGCCGAGCGCGCTCCGGCTGCCACGCGATCACGCAAGGCTGCCCACTGCAGCGGAGCGGCGGCATATTCGGACAACGGTGACGGGACCCGGGAGACGACTTCCATCGTTCTAGGATACGGTGGATGTTCCTTACAACGGCTCCCATGCAACACACGATGTGCAGAACGGCCCATGGAACAATCGCATCCAAATTCACGTAGTTCTCATCACGAGCCCACGCAAGGCCCAGGAGAAATCAAGTGATCTGCCCAGCCTGCAACAACCAACTCACACCGGACGCGCACTTCTGTTCACGCTGTGGCGCGCATGTTATGCCTCCCGCGCCGCCGCAACCTTATCCGCAGGCAACGGCTTTCTATCCGCCGATGTATTACAGCCGTGTGGCTCGGCATGTCCATGGGCTTGGAATCATCTGGCTGGTCTATGCGCTCTACTACCTACTGAAGCGCCTTTTCGCATTCTCATTCCTGCACGCATTCCTTGGCAGTCACCATGAGTTCCCTTTCAATGGTGTGGGCATCTGGCCGTTCGCATTCGGCTCCACACTGCTCACTCTGGCTCTGAGCCTGATCGCCGCCTATGGCTTGATGAACCGCCAGTCGTGGGGCCGCGTGATGGCGATCGTGAGTGCGGTCTTCGCTCTGGTACATCCCGTCGCCGGCACGCTGGTTGGCATTTACACGCTCTGGGTGCTTGCACCCGCTGCCAGTGGACTGGAGTATGCGGCCATGACGACACCCATGCCTCCGGTGTCCGCGGCACCGCCACCGCCTCCGCCTCCCTCGCCTGTGACACCCACGTTCTGAAGAAGCCTTTCACCCCATTTGGCCGCGAGGAACGCCGTTCCTCGCGGCCTTCGTGTGCGTGCCCTGTCTATACGTCGTGGGATGCTCGCGACGTACAATCGAAAGCCGATGAGCTTTCCTGCCACACGCCTGCGCCGCCTTCGTTCCACCCCAGCCATGCGCTCGCTGGTTCGCGAAACCCGCCTGCACCCCGGTGCGCTGATCTACCCGCTGTTTTTGTGCGAAGGCGAAGGTGTGCGCCGCGAAGTGAGCTCGATGCCCGGCGTCTTCAATCTCTCCATCGATGAAGCTGTGAAAGAAGCCGAGCAGTGCGCCGCACTGGGCATCGGCGGTCTGCTGCTCTTCGGCATTCCCGATGTGAAAGACGAGCACGGCTCGGGCGCCTTTGCCACCGATGGCATCGTGCAGCGCGGCATCCGGGCACTCAAGGCCAGCTCCGCCACCGCCTCCCTGCTCTCCATCGCCGACGTCTGTCTCTGCGAGTACACCTCGCACGGACATTGCGGTGTCGTTGCGCGTGATGGCGACCACTTTCACGTCGAGAACGACTCCAGCGTTGCGTTGCTGGCAAAGGCTGCCGTCTCGCTCGCCGAAGCCGGCGCCGACGTCGTCGCCCCCAGCGACATGATGGACGGCCGTGTGGCGGCCATCCGCCAGTCGCTTGACGCAACCGGCAAAGAGAACACGCCGATCCTCAGCTACGCGAGCAAGTTTGCGTCTGCCTTCTACGGCCCATTCCGTGAAGCCGCGGATTCCGCTCCCCAGTTTGGCGATCGCCGCACCTACCAGATGGACGGCGCCAACCGCCGCGAAGCCATGCGCGAAATCGTCCAGGACATCGAGGAAGGCGCCGACATGCTGTTGATGAAACCGGCCATGCCCTACCTCGACATCATCCGCGACGCGCGCGAGCGCTTCGATCTGCCCATGGGCGCGTACCAGGTGTCAGGGGAATACTCCATGCTGCATGCGGCCTTCCAGCGCGGCTGGCTCGAACCTGAACGCGCCATGCTCGAAAGCCTCCTCAGCATCCGCAGGGCCGGGGCAGATTTCATCGTGACGTATTTTGCGAAGGATGCGGCGAAGGCGCTGTAGGACTCGGTCGGCGACAACGCCGAATGGGGCTAACCCTCAACTTGAGAGTGCCGCTTCGCAGCCGTAGCTCTTATCTTGCGGTTGTTGGTTGCGGATGCGCGTTGCCTTTGCCTTTGCCTTTGAGGAGTAGAAGCAAGCTTTAGCTTGCTGTCCAAGCAGCCCAAAACCTGCGCTTTAGCGCTGGGCTCTTTGGGATGCTATCCAGGGATGAGCTATGCACCGCAAAGCTTACGACCTATTTCCTAACCTCGTTCCCGCCGCTAGGAGGCGCTCGAGAGTTGAGGTAAAGAACCCAGCGCTAAAGCGCGATTCTGGGTGGTCGCTTGGACAGCAAGCTAAAGCTTGCTTCTACGCCTCAAAGACAACAGCATAACCAGGACGGCGCGCAGGCGAGCGCTTCGATAAGAGCACGCCTCGACAGGCTTCCTAATCCTCGTCGAGTTCCGCAAACACGTCCGCCAGCAGAATCTCGATAGGCGTACCTGTGATTCTGAGCCTGCCATCGGCCGGCCGTTCGAATCCGTTCGATGAAGCGTAATACGCAATCCGCTTCCACGGATCGATGACCCAGATATGTTCCACGCCTAGCCCAACAAACTCATCTACCTTGGTCTGCAGATCATTGAGGCGGTCTTCTTCAGAGAGCACTTCAATACACAGCAGCGGAGCCCAGGAGACAATGCGATCCTTCGGGTCGGCACGTCGCAAGGCACAGATGTCTGGAATGCGAAAACGTGTTTCCGTCACCTGCACACGCTGCCCAATCAGGACGCGAATATCCCAGTCCCGCCTGCGCTTACTAAAGATATGGCCGATGATCGCCTGAAGGGCAGAGTGCGGTTGAAGCCCTACATTACGCTCCCTCAGCCGGCCGTCAATATATTCGACGTCCGGATGGTATGCACTGCGTAGGTATTCACTGACCGAAATAACTGGTGCGGTGGCCACGCTATAAGCCTCGTGATGCTCATGATAGTTCCTGAAGCGGCTGCCAAACCTCCCATCCTGCATCGTTTACCGCACCCACGCATCGGATACTGTTGGGCGCTCGCCCTTACGGCGTAAACTAGGTTGTCCGCATTTTTGAACCCCAACCAGCGACCAACAGCTTGAGAACGGAGCACATACACCCGTGGCAGACACGATTTACGACCTTGCAGTGATCGGCGGCGGTCCCGCCGGCTATACCTGCGCCATTCGCGGCGCGCAACTCGGGCTCAAAGTCGCCCTCATCGAAAAGACAGACCTGCTGGGTGGTACCTGCCTGCACTGGGGCTGCATCCCGACCAAGGCCCTGCTGTTTTCGGCCGAAGTATGGGACCACCTGAAGCACGCCGAAGGCTACGGCATCGATGGCGTGAGCACACCGCAGCTCAATTGGGAAAACCTGCTCAAGCGCAAGAACGGCATCATCACCAAGCACACCAAGGGTCTCGACTTCCTGATGAAGAAGAACAAGATCGCCGTGGTGCGCGGTCATGGCCGCCTGACCGGCCCGGCCCAGAACGGCGTGCTCACGGTCGATGTAACTGCCGAAGACAAGGGCAAAGGCCAGGGGGCGGATCTCCAAACCGCCACCAAGGTGCGGGCCAAGAAGGTCGTCATCGCCACCGGCTCGGACGCTCGCATGCTGCCCGGCTACAAAGCCGACGACACCATCCTCACCAACATCGAAATCCTCGCCCTGCCCAAGATGCCGAAGTCGTTGATCGTCATCGGTTCCGGCGCTGTCGGCGTTGAATTCGCTTCAGTCTTCAACAGCTTCGGCGCACAGGTAAGCATCATCGAAGCGCTGCCTCGTATCGTGCCCGTGGAAGACGAAGACGTCTCCAAAGAACTCACGCGCTCCTACAAGAAGCGCGGCATCGATGTGAACACCTCCTGCAAGGTCGAGAAGATCGAAAAGACCAAAGGCGGCGTCAAGGTCAGCTTCACCGATGCCGATGGCAAACCGCAGGTCAAGGAAGCGGAAAAGGTCCTGGTCGCCGTTGGCCGCGGGCCGCGCACCGCGGACGTAGGCATCGACAAGACCAACATCCAGCTCGACCGCAGCTTCATCCCGGTCAACGAGTGGATGGAAACCACCGAGCCCGGCGTCTATGCGATCGGCGACATCGTTGCCGGTCTGCCGCAGCTCGCCCACGTCGGCGCCATGGCCGGCATCGTCGTTGCTTCCAAGCTCGCCGGCAAGTATGCCCGTCCTGTCCGCAAGGATCGTGTCCCGGGCTGCACGTACTGCGACCCGCAGATCGGGTCGGTCGGACTCACGGAAGCGCAAGCCAAGGAAAAGGGTTACCAGGTCAAGGTCGGCAAGTTCCCGTTCGTCGGCAACTCCAAGGCCACCATCCTCGATTCGCACGACGGCTTCGTGAAGGTTGTCAGCGACGCGAAATATGGCGAGATTCTGGGCGTACACATCATCGGCCCACAGGCTACCGAGCTCATCAGCGAGTGCGTGACCGCCATCGAGCTCGAAGCCACAGTGGAAGAGATGATGTTCACCATCCACGCTCACCCCACACTGTATGAGGCTCTGCTGGACGGCTTCGCCGCCGTCGAGGGGATGCCCATCAACGTCTAGGTCCAATAGCCGGCTTGCCTCCACGAGGCAAGCCGGAGTTGTTTGCAAGGAAGCTTATGCCCGAACAGCGTCCGCCCTTCCCGCCCTTCACCCGTGAAACCGCAATCGAAAAGGTTCGCAAGGCAGAAGACGCCTGGAACACGCGCGACCCGCAGAAGGTTTCGCTTGCCTACACCGTCGACAGCCGTTGGCGTAACCGTGCCGAGTTCGTCAACGGGCGTGAGGCCATCGTCGCGTTCCTCACCCGCAAATGGGATCGCGAGCTGGACTATCGGCTCATCAAGGAGCTGTGGGCGTTCGACGGCAACCGCATCGCCGTGCGCTTCGCCTACGAGTGGCATGACGACTCCGGCCAGTCGTTCCGCTCCTACGGCAACGAAAACTGGGAGTTCGATGAAAACGGCCTGATGCGCGAACGTCATGCCAGCATCAACGATCTTCCCATCCAGGAATCCGAGCGGCTCTATCACTGGCCCTCAGGCCGCCGCCCCGACGATCACGCTTCCCTATCCGACCTCCATCTGTAAGGGAGCCAAAAGAAAGAGTAGACGTTGCGAGTCATCTTCGCCCGCCACGCGGAAAGCGCGGCCAACGCCGGAATACCCTGCGATAACTTCGAGCTGATCCCACTTACTGAAAAGGGCCGGCTACAGGCCCAGACGCTGGCAGTGAGCTGGACCGAAACGCCCACCCATATTGTCAGCTCACCGTTTCTACGCACTCGCGAAACTGCCGAACCTACCCTCGCCCGTTTTCCCGGGGTTCCGGTCGAATTCCTTCCAATCTTCGAGTTTTGCAATCTTCATTCAGAACGCTGGAGTTCCAATGATCGCGAGGGAAAACGCACGGAGGAAATCCGCCAATGGGAAGTTTGCGACCCTGAATACATCGACGGTCCTGGAGCAGAGAGTTTCAGTTCTCTGCACGGCCGCGCCGTTGTGGCGTTAGAACTGCTGAAGCAATTTCCTCCTGACGCCCTGATCTACGCCTTCAGCCACGGCTACTTCATGCAGGCGGTGCGCATGGCGATCGAGCTTCCGCATCTGGCGCCGGCCGAACGCATGCGCTCCTTCCTGCCCAGCTACGACCCGCGGCCCTTCCGCAACACCGACAAGCTCGCGCTCAAATGGAACGGGTCGCTTTGGACGATCATCTAAAGTACGACTGATACATGTACATTCACCTTCTCCAACTCGGCCGCACCTCCTATGCGGAAGGCCTTCGCCTTCAGGCCGAGATCGTCGCCGCGCGTAAAGCGCAGGCTATTGGCGACACGCTGATCCTGCTGGAACATCCGCCGGTTCTAACCCTGGGCCGCAACTCTACCCGCGCCAACATCCTCGCCAGCGATGAACTGCTGGCGCAAAAAGGCGTTGAAATCCATGAGGTCAACCGCGGCGGCGACGTCACCTATCACGGCCCCGGCCAGCTTGTGGGTTATCCCATCTTCGATCTGCGCGGAGACCTACCCGGCAAGAAAGGCCCGCATCTCGGTCCGGTGGACTTCGTCCGCCTGATGGAAGAGGCCCTGATCCTGACCTGCAAGGACTTCGGTGTTCCCGCCCAGCGCATCTGCAAACGCACCGGCGTTTGGACCTATGCGGGCGGCAGCATTCCCGAGAAAAAAATCGCCGCCATAGGCGTCCACGTCTCCCAGGCGGTCACCTCCCACGGCTTTGCACTCAACGTCACCACCGATCTGCGCGACTTCAACTGGATCGTTCCCTGCGGCATCACCGATCGCGGCGTCACCTCGCTCGAGCTGGAGTCGCCGCAAACCCCACCACCGACACTGGCCCAAGCCACGGGCGCTGCGGCCCGCAACTTCGGGCGCGTCTTCAACCGTCAGATCCTCGCCGTCAACTCCCTGGAAGAGCTTCTT
This sequence comes from Acidobacteriaceae bacterium, assembly GCA_036498835.1. GTDB lineage: Bacteria > Acidobacteriota > Terriglobia > Terriglobales > Acidobacteriaceae > Granulicella. The sequence continues at coordinate 28,499 of DASYEV010000227.1, forward strand.
GCCATTCCGTTGGCTTGAACCATGCTCGCGCCGTCCGAAAGCTGACTTTACCGGACGGCCCAACCGATTCCGCTAACCGCACACGGCGCGCGAACAGCAGCCTTACCGCCGTATAATCCACAATTGCGCTGAATTTCAGCACTCGAGGACTGTTGCAATGCCGACTGACGTAGTCATGCCCCAGATGGGCGAATCCATCACC
>DASYEV010000228.1:0-5327 GCA_036498835.1 Acidobacteriaceae bacterium
CTTGAGAGCTGTGTCGATCAGTTCCTTGATCTTGGGATCGCCTTCATAAGCCTGCGCCAGCGGAGGCGAATCCTGCATCGCCTGCTCGATGGTGATGCCGATGGTCGTGGGCACCAGCTTGGCGATGCGGTCCACTTCGCCATAGGGCATCTCCATGGCGCGCCCGACATCCTTGATGGCAGCCTTGGCTGCCATGGTGTTGAAGGTGATGATCTGAGCGACCTGGTCGTGGCCGTACTTCTGACGCACGTACTCGATCACTTCCCCGCGGCGGTTCATGCAAAAGTCGATGTCGATATCGGGCATCGAAATACGTTCCGGGTTCAGGAAGCGCTCGAACAGCAGATCGTTCTGCAGCGGATCGATGTCCGTGATCTCCATCACGTAGGCCACCAGCGATCCGGCAGCCGAACCACGGCCCGGACCCACAGGGATGTTTTTCTGCTTGGCGTAGCGGATAAAATCCCACACGATCATGAAGTAGCCCGGAAACTTCATGGCCTTGATGCATTCGATCTCGCGGGTCAGGCGCTCTTCATAGTCCGTGATGGACTTGCGCAGGATGCCTCGTTCTTCGAGGTGCGCGATTGCCGTTTCGCGGCGATGCCGCCAGCCGGCACGGCATACCTGTTCGAAGTAGGCGTCCAGGTCCATCCCATCCGGGCAGTCGAATTTGGGAAACGGATTCTTGACTTTGGTGAGCTCGAGGTTGCAGCGCTCCGGAAACTGCATGGTCCGGGTACACACTTCAGGATTGTTCGGAAACAGCCGCATCATCTCTTCGGCCGTCTTGATGTAGAACTCCTGGGTGTCAAAGCGGAAGCGCTTGGGGTTGTTCATGCTGTCGGCGGTCTGCACGCACAGCAGCACTTCGTGCGAACGCGCATCGTCATCGGCGATGTAGTGCGAATCGTTGGTCGCGATCAGGGGGATATCCAGGTCGCGTTCCAGCTTGAACATCGCTTCGGTGACGGCCTTGTCAGGTTCGAGCCCATGGTCTTGGATTTCCAGGAAGAAATTACCCTTCCCGAACATGTCCTGGAACTCGCCGCAGGACGCTTTGGCCTTCTCGTAATCGCCGCCCATGATGTGCTGCGAGACTTCGCCGGCCAGGCAGCCGGAGAACCCGATCAACCCCTCCGCATGCTGGGCAAGGAACTTCTTGCTGACGCGCGGTTTGCGGTAGAAACCGTGCAGCGCAGCTTCCGAGGTCAAGCGGACAAGGTTACGGTATCCGGCCTCGTTTTCGGCCAGCACCAGGAGGTGGTTGTATTTGTCGCCCTCTGGAGCGGCGCGATGGTCCTCGTTCTTGCAGATGTAAAGCTCACAACCCAGAATCGGCTTCAGGTTTTTCTTCTTCATCGCATCGAAGAAGTGCACCGCGCCGAAGATGTTGCCGTGGTCGGTGATTGCCGCCGATGTCTGCCCGATTTTCTCGAGATGCTTGGCCAGCTTGTCGACGTCGCAGGCGCCGTCCAACAGGGAGTAATCGGTGTGCAGATGAAGATGCGTAAACTCAGCAGCCATAGGGCTAGTTTACGACTTGGTTACTGCCCACCTTTGAGGAAAAGCCGTCCGTGGGTGTATCAGCCTCGACCCCGGGTGGCCCATCCTTTGCGCTTTTGCAAAGGGTGGGATCGGGATGTTCCAGCAAGCTCAAGAGCGAATTGAGCGAAACACGGTCGCGCTTCACTTCCAGATACGGTCCAGCCAACCCCAGTCTGGCTCAAGGGGCGTATTGTTCCTGCTGTTACGGTCATGTACAGCTACCGCCCGCATCTGGCGGCGGTACTCTTCCTCAAACTCCGGCGTACCGTAGATCGACTCAAGTTGTTCCAAAGTCATAGGAACCCAATCAGCCTTCGGATTTGCGAGGGTTCTCACACTCAAAATGTACGCCATATAAATTCGCGGGATCGAGCCAAGACTTTCAGCATCTATCTTGGCAAACAGGAGAACGACGATGAACCCAACAGGAAACACCATTCTCATCACCGGCGGCGGTTCCGGTATCGGCCGCGGACTCGCGGAAGCACTGCAGAAGCTTGGCAACAAGGTCATCATTGCGGGACGCCGCCAGTCCGTCCTTGATGACACGACCTCCGCAAACCCAGGCATGGAGTCACTGACAATCGACATCGAAAGCCCTGCCGCGATTACGGCCTTTGCCGAAGAAGTGAAACAGCGCTTCCCTGCACTCAATGTATTGATCAACAATGCGGGCATCATGAAGACCGAAAATCTGCTTGAGGCGGATCTCGCCGCAGCGGAATCCATCATCACCACCAACCTGCTTGGCCCTCTTCGTCTGGTTGCGGCGTTGTTGCCGCAGCTTCAGGCACAGCCCAGCTCCACGGTGATCAACGTAACCTCGGGCCTCGCCTTCCTTCCGCTGACCATCACGCCCACCTACTGCGCCACCAAGGCGGCGATGCATTCGTGGTCGCAATCCCTCCGCTATCAACTGCGCGAAACTTCGGTGGAAGTGCTGGAGCTGGCGCCACCCTATGTGCAGACGGAGCTCATGGGTTCGCAGCAGGCCTCGGACCCACGCGCCATGCCTCTGGCCGACTATATTGCCGAGGTCATCACGCTGCTCAGCGGGCCTGTGCCGGAAAACGGCGAGATTCTGGTGGAGCGTGTGAAGCCGCTGCGCCATGCGGAGAAGAACGGCAACTTCGACCAGGTTTTCGGCATGCTCAACAGCAACCCGGTTCACTAACGCTCTGCATCAACCACGAACCCGGGTGGGGTCGGGATGCTCCGGCTAGAGCAGTTTCGGTAATGGTGTAGACCGAAGAGAGGGTGCTGAAGTCGTTTTCTCCCAATGAAAACGGCATTCTCCACCGTTCGGGAAGACCACAGTATTACCGAAACTGCTCCAACGTGGCCATTGATGAAGCGAAAAGCGATCGCATGCTTTGCACGCGATACCACGATAGACCTGTGAAAGGATGGGCGCCTGGTCCTCGTTTTTCCACGCGGGTCATAGCTTCACATCATGTGCAGCTTGCGTCCCACTGCATGCTGCGCTTTCGCCACCTCATGCATCGCCGGAATCACGCGCAGGCCGAACACTCGCAACATTGTTGTTGCGACGATTTCTTCCGTCAGGATGCCGGCCTTCCGCAACCCCGTCTCACCTGTATGGCAGGCATGACCACGCCACTGCAGATGGGTATGTTCGAGTAACACGGCCGTGCGGTGAAGATGCGGCACGGTGCTGATGACTTCCACGCGCTTCCATCCGTGTGCATCCAGAATCCTCTGGCTGTTCTCAATATTCTCCAGCGTATCCAACGACTCACCTTCTTCGACCAGGTTTGCCCGCGGCACGCCCATCTCGAAGGCGGCCTCCGCCATCGCGTGCGCTTCGACTGTGCTGTTGAAGGCCGGTCCGCCGCTAAACAGGATCCTGGGAGCACGGCCAAGCCGGTATTCGCCGACCGCTTCCCTGACCCGCACAAGCTCTGGCTCGGAGACTGTGCCATCACGCTTAGCCGGTACACCCAGAACCAGGATCGCATCATATGGACCCTCGGGCATGTTGCCCATCGGCACGGTCGCGTAACCAATCACGCAGACACCTGACAGCACGATCAGCACCAGAATCGAAATCAACAGAAAACGCTTCATCGCTGTCTCAGCTCCCCGGCAGCCACTGGTTGTGAGGAAAGCCCTTGTGCGTCAAAGTCCAGCAGCCTTTGGCTTCGCCGCGATACAGACGCGCGATGTGCTCGGCGTCATATTCGGCAGGCCAGCGAGCCGCATGGGTTCGCCACGTGAAGTCATAGTGGCTGAGAATCAAAGCGGTCCGCGGCAGGTGGGAAGGCGAACTGACCACTTCCGCCGACTTCCAGCCATGAGCCTCCATGATCGCGTGGCTGAAATAGATGTTCTGGATCGTGTCCTTGGCTTGGCCTTCTTCGATCACCGCGTCTGCTGGTACGCCTTCGGAAACTGCCAGCACCTTCATCGCGTGCGCTTCCACGAACTTGTTGTGAGCCGCAGCGCCGGTCATCACCATCACGTGCGCCACACCGGCTTTGTATTCACTCACACCTTCGAGCACGCGTTCCCGCAGTTCCGCGGAAGGCGTGCCATCGTCCTTCGTCGGCGTGCCCAGGACGATGATGGTATCGAAGTGTGCCTGTTGTGTATTTCCGCTGGGAATGGTGAAGTAGTTCGCGAACACCATCACGGAAACCGCAACGATCTGAGCCGTTCCCCACAGGCGCATCAAGCGAGTGTTCCCGCCAGTTGACGGGCGAGCTTCGTATACAGCTCGACGGCTTCAAGAATCTCCGCCTTGGCAATCGTCTCGTCCGGCGTATGCGCGACGTGAATGCTTCCAGGTCCCAAAAGGAATGGCTCGCCCCAGGTGTCGAGACTGGGAATATCGGTGGTGAACTTGGCCACCATGGTGTCGAAGCCTTCCATCGGCCGCATCTGCACGAACGGCAGCTCCAGCGAGAACTCAACCTCGCACCGCCCAGCGCAGCAGCGCTGAATCGCTTCGCGAATCTCGCTCGAAGGTCCTACCAGGCGCACCAGGATGTGCGCTTCGGCTTTATCCGCAATGACATTGGGAGCGCGACCGCCGGAGATGAGACCTACATTCAGCGTGGTGTCGCCGATCCCTTCCACCACTGGCAGTTGCAGTGCCTGCACATCGTGCAACGCTGTCAGCAGCTTGTCGATCGCAGATTCGCCCAACTCCGGATACGCCGAGTGCCCCATCTTGCCGTGGGCAAACATCTCCACGCGCAGGCAGCCTTTGCTTGCCAGCGCCAGGCGGTTGTCTGTCGGCTCGCCATTGATCAGGAACTTCGATCCGCGGGGATTGTCGTTCGCAACCTTCGCGCCTGCCGAGTCGCGCTCCTCGCCAACCACAAACAGCATGCCGACCTTGATGCCTTCCGCGCGCAGTTGCTCTGCGGCTGCAATCTGTGCGGCCATGATGCCCTTGGCATCACACACACCACGGCCGTACAGATGGGTATCGTCTTCGCGGCACGGTCCCAGGAAGGGCGGCACTGTGTCCATGTGGGTGGAAAACACGATGTCCGGCGTCACACCTGCCATGGTCGCAACCACATTGAAGCGCGGCCCCGTGCCACCGCCAGGAGTCCGCGCTGGGTCAGGCTGCGGCACTTCCTGCCGTTCGATCGCCCAGCCCTGCTCCACAAGGTACGCCGCGAGGAACTCTCCCGCCGGCGCTTCGTGGTAGGTGGTGGATTCGATGTCGACCAGTTCTTTGGTCAGGGCGATGGGATCGATGGGCATTCCTCCCCAGCATACCGTCCCTGCTTCGCGGTCACATCAAC
>DASYEV010000229.1:0-4776 GCA_036498835.1 Acidobacteriaceae bacterium
TTCCTAACGGACTGGGAGGCTCCAGCACGATCACGATCACTCCATTGTTCGGGTTCACGGGTACAGTCTCCATGAGCTGTTCGGGACTGTCTAGCGGTGATGCGTGCAGCTTCCTTGACGCCCTCGGCAATCAAACCACCACGCTGGCGATCAAAGACACCAGCACCGTGTACGGCACCATGATCGTTAACATCAACGAAAGTGCTTCGCTGCAGCAGCGCGATTCATCGCCGTTCAGAGTGCCCGGAATCGTACTCGCCATGGCTGTGGGTTTCTGCGGCCTGCGCAAGCGCAAGCGGCTGGCGGCTGTGATGCTTCTGCTGCTCGGCTTCGCCGGAGCTTCCATGATGAGCGGTTGCAGCGAGACATCGCTCACAGGGGGAACTCACAACACCACGTTCACCTTGACCGCCACTTCCGGAAGCGTGGTTCACACCCAGACCATCACCCTGACGGTAGACAACCTGAAGAAATAAGTTACTCCCAACGTGCGCGGCTTCTCTTCGGAGACGCCGCACACGTTGTTCTTTTTCAGGGGATAGAGCCGTTCCGGTAATGGTGTAGACCGAAAAGCCGGGGTCCCCAGCGAGCGCTCTTTGCTCGACTGGGGTGGAGAGCCGGGGTTCCCAGCGAGCGCTCCTTGCTCGACTGGGTGGAGAGAGGGTGCTGAAGCCGTTTTCTCCCAATGAAAACGGCATTCTCCGCTGTTGGAAGACCACGGTATTACCGGGTCTGCTCTAGAACCCAGAGCACGTGTCAGTTGTCACCGGGAAGCGCCCAATTGAAGAAGGGAACGCAGACCTTCATGGTTGAGATATATCGAAGGAGGAGATAGAGACGCTGCCGCCGAGTGAGCCGGTCGCATAGTTGAAGATGCCAAAGCGATAACCCATGAAAAAATGCCAGTCGTCGGTCATGACAAACGGATCGCCAAAGTTGTTGTAGGCCTTGCCATCGTTGCTGTACGAAAATAGCGCGGTGCGGCCTGGTCCGGGGTGGATATCCGCATTGACCCGTAACCAGATCGCCGAACCGTTCAGCGGCAGGCTCGCAACTTGTGTTCCCTTGCTGAGCGTGTCGTGGTTTTTGTCCATGGTGAGGTTGTTCATCCGTACCAGGCGATAGGCGCCATGTTCTTTCACAACACCAATCCATGCCGAGAGATCTCGCAGCATCACGAGGCCTGCGCAATCGCCATCTTTCATCCTGCTGAAATCGAGGTGGACGGTCGCCGCCGACATCGGCCCCGGAATGCGGTGGGTAAGCGTGTTGCGTGCGCCGTATAGATCATCGGTGACAGTAGCGGTGCTCAATATCAGGCCGTGGCTTAGCGACCATTTCGAGTTGTCGGGATTGTGGTTCCACTCCCACTCCGGCTCAAGCGTAGGCCCGGTGAAGCGATACGAGGTTCGTGGGGAGGGCGTGCTGGGGTGCTTCGCAGCGATCAACGGCGCGGGATAGCTCAGTTGCCATGTATTGTCAGCAAGGTTCAGCGTGGGCCAGCCATCTTCCGTCCATTGCAGCGGCGCCATTACCGGCACCCTGCCGCCGGGAAAAGCATCGATGAACGCCATGTAATACCAGGCTCCGGCGGCGGTCTGCACAATGCCGCCCTGATGCGGGACGCCGGCACCTGGGATGGGAATGCTCGCACGGTCCAGCAGTGGGCGTACCTCGTAAGGGCCGAAAGGACCGTGGGTAGAGCGCAACACATATTCGGCATTTGCCGGGTGGGTTGTAAAGATGTAGTAGTTGCCGCGGTACTTATAGAAGCGCGAGCCCTCAAGATAGCCAATCTCTTTGGGAGCGGTGAACACGGCCTCATTCTTCACCTCGCGCGTACCATCCGGTGACAACTGCGCGACGTGCAGAGTTCCGCCTCCGTAAGCGACGAACATCGTGTCGTCATCATCGACCAGCAGGCCGGCGTCGTAATAGCACTTGTCGAGTTCGGCTTTTTTCTTCCATGGGCCTTCTGCAGCGGGCGCCGAGTAGATAGGAGTGTGCCTGAACTCAATACAGCCGCCCCAGTAAAACGCCTTCTCATGCGGCCGATATCCAAGGAAGGACGCCCACGAACCTTTCACATAGGCTTGCCCACCCTGGAGGCTGTACTTGGGAGAAAAGTCGAGGACCGGAAGAGAATGTCCGATGTACTCCCAGTGCGTGAGGTCGTAAGAACGAAGGATCGGGGCGCCCGGAGAGTAATGCATGTTGGACGCGGAATAGTAATACGTGTCGCCGACACGAAGGATGTCGATATCCGCCAGATCGTCCCACAGGATTGGATTGGTGTAGTGGCTGGGCGTTTCGCGGTTTTGGGCGATGCCGGTCCTTGTTGTGACGAGCGTCCATGTGAGGACACCGGCTGTTATGAGACTCGCGGCAGCTGGCCGCCGCCTGCGAGGTCTTACGGGAGTTACATAATTCGGCTGTGGTAGGGAAATGGGCATATACGAGGGAACCTGGGAGGATTGACTATTTGGAAAGGGATGCGCGGCATGGTTACGGTTCATAAGGAAACCTCGAAAATCGTCGCCCTGCGAACGGCAAGCGCAGGTGACAGAGAGGTACGAGAACGTTTTCGTGGCTGACTCCAGTTTAGTCCGGTATGATTTCGATCGCTGCCGTTTCATGGATTTATCCGAGGAATCCGTAACATACACTCACCCATGCCGAGACAAAAAAAGTCAAAGAGCAAGCGTCCAGGAGAGAAACGGGCAGATATTCGCGCCGTGGCCGCAAAAGCCGGCGTTTCCATCGCAACTGTTTCCAGAACGATCAATGGGAACAATAAGGTCGAAACGCTGACCGCGCGGCGCGTCCGGGAAGCCGCGAAGTCCCTCGGCTATCAGCCGAACACGCAGGCGCGAGCCTTGGTGTCCGGCCGCTCTCACATGCTTGGGGTAATGATTTCAGATATCACCAACCCCTTCTTTCCCGAGCTTATTCAATCCTTTGAAGAAATCGCCGTGGCGAATGGTTACGAGATCATGATCGGCTCCACATCTCATGATCCCAGGCTGATCGAGGGTGTGATCGATCGGATGCTGCAGAGAAATGTCGAGGGCGTCGCCGTCATGACGTTTGGTGTTGAGGCAAGCGTCCTTGATCGACTCGCGTCGCGCGATGTGCCACTGGTGTTTATCGATGTCGCACCGAACGCACCTGGCATGGCTGCCTTAAGCGTGGATTATCGTTTCGGCATCGAACAAGCGATCCAGCACCTGGCGGTTTTGGGCCACAGGCGCATCGCGTTCATCGCCGGGCCGCGGACGCTGCAGTCGGCCGTGCTTCGTGAGAACGCGTTTATCGAAGGAACCAGGCAAATTGGCTTGAAGACTCCTCCCGAATATATTGTCCGGGGTACCCATACCCTGGAAGGTGGGACGAAAGCAATGGAAGAGCTGCTGCGGCTACCAATGCCCCCGACCGCGGTGATGTGCTCGAACGATATGACGGCCATCGGCGTCTTGCATGCGGCGGCCGACAACGGCCTGAGAGTGCCCGAGGATGTTTCGGTGATCGGGTTCGATGACGTGCACATCGCCCGTTACACGATTCCACCGCTCACTACCATCCAGATGTCCTGCAAAACTCTTGCGGTGAGCGCATTTTCGGCGCTCCGAGCCCACGCCAAAGGAAATGTTCAAAGTGCTCCGGAACGGTATGAGATTCCGACCCAATTGATCGTTCGCAGGAGTACCGCGATTCCGAACGGGGCGCTCGCGGATCTGAACACGCCGTTGCAGCGGCAGGCCTTGCCTTCCAGGCGAGTCAAAGGGTCGAAGAGTTAGATCGAACCGCTTCCCCCTCATGCCGCGACGCCGGAAAACGCATTCTGCACGCGTAGCTATCGGGCACTTGTTTTGAGTTGTAGGCGCCTCGAATTAGCGAGAAATGCAGCTTGCCAAAACGCGCGAAAACGTTTTCACTGGACTTATCACCTATACGGAAAAGTTTAGCCGTCTGTCATCCTGCGATTTGGTCGAAGATGTCGAAAGGAGCGCTTTAGATGTTCAGTCGAGTGGTTGCTGGAGCACTGTGCGCCGCGGCCCTATGTTCCTGGGCGCCTTCAGTTTCTCCCGCGCCACTGGCTCCCTCAACAATTTCCCGGATTTCTCTTAAGGATGCGATCGGCCGCAGTCCGGAGATAGGCGTTGCCCTGAACCATTCCGAGATCCTGGGGCAGGATAAAGCGGCCGAAGCGATTGTCGATGCGCAATTCGATTCGATCTCGCCGGAAAACGCCTTGAAGTGGCAAAGTATCCATCCGAAGCCGGATGAATATTCGTTCTCTCTTTCCGATCGCTATGTCGCCTTCGGCCAGAAACATCACATGTTCGTCGTGGGGCACACGCTCGTCTGGCACAGTCAGACTCCGGCATGGGTTTTTCATGACGGTAGTGGCAATCTGGTGGACCGGGAGACATTGCTCCGGCGCATGCGCGATCACATTCATACTGTCGTGGGACGTTACCGGGGCCGAATTCAGAGTTGGGACGTTGTCAATGAAGTACTCAACGACGATGGCAGACTGCGCCAATCGCTTTGGCTGACGATCATCGGCGATGACTATATAGCGAAAGCTTTTCAGTATGCGCATGAAGCCGATCCGGAGGCCCAGCTCGTGTACAACGACTATTCGTTGGAGAACGAGGCGAAGCGGCGCGGAGCGTTGGCGCTTGTGCGGAAGCTTAAGGCGGAGGGAGTACCGATCACAACGGTTGGTATGCAGGGACACGTATCTCTTGCGCACCCCACGGTGGAAGAGGA
>DASYEV010000230.1:0-74699 GCA_036498835.1 Acidobacteriaceae bacterium
CAGCTACAACGCGGGGAAAGCGGTGCTTTGCGCGGGCATGCTAACGATCAAACAGGGCAAGCTCACCTATATCAGCACTTCAAGCGGCCACTATAAGCCGAAACGCGAACATCTGCACCGGCTACTGACGTTGTTCAGCGAGGAAGGAGTCGACCTTTCCAAAACGGAGATTCACGTCACCACGGGCGCAGGGAAACTCCAGGGCCATTCCTCCATACAGCAGATGTCCGCCCTCAAGTTTTTGGAGAACATGAACCACACCGGCACCGAGCAGGAAGTTCTCGACGATTAGAGCAGTTGAAGGCTTTGATCTGCGTTGCACGGCGCGGGGCCGCCTCTCGTATGAGAAGCGGCCCTGTTCGTCATGCTCTGGAGCATTTCCGTTAGTACTGTGGTCCCGAATAGATTCCAGAAGGCCGTTTTCATTGGGAGCAAGAGGACGCAGGAAGTAGGAAGAAGCAGGTAGTAGCGAGTAGGAAATAGGAAGTAGGGAGCAGCAGGAGGCGAGAATAGAGGTCACGAATCGCAACAGGAATTGTTGGCGGCGGGCGTCTTGGCTACTTCCTACTTCCTGGACTTCTGCACTCGGCAAGCAGCGCGTCATGCCTTGTTCTTGCCTCCGCGAAGCGATGTTGAAGCGATTCCTCGCCGGACAGCGCGCCGAGATTGGCTTTGGCGTTCCACTGCGCGGTTGCGTTCATCGCGGAGATCAGTTCGACACCACCCAGCGCATCGGCCAAAACGGGAGCGGTGAGGCTGTCCCGCATACGGTGGGCGAACTCCAGAATCCGGTTTCCGGCATCGAGAATGTCGAGTGCCGCGGTTGTCATCGTGGCAACTGCATGGCGAATCTCTTGCTTCCGGTCGAGGGCTTCTTCCGGAGTCGACTTCGGCAAACCAATCGCGCTCTTATAGCCTGCGAACGAGTCGGCATCTGCCTGGGCGCAGGCAAGCAGTTGATCGGCAAATTTCAGCAGCCGCTCTTCGCTCTCTGCATAGGAGGTTTCCTGCGGGCGTTTGCGCGCCGAGATGCGAACGCACTTGAGCAGCACGGAAACGCCCAGATAGCCGCTTACCGCGGAGACACACCCGCCCGCCGCCGCGGTCTCGGCTGAGGCTGCCTCCGCGAACAGGGTGCGAAGGGACATTGCCGCCAGATCTGTTGGTGTGGGTTCCATGGAGACTCCAGGGAAAAGCTTAACAGCCGCCAGGGAGCAGGCGGGGTCACATAGGTTCGTCAGCTCCGCCCGAAAGTAGTCCACCGCTCTTTAGCGAGGGTCATCCTGACCCTGAGCAAAGTCGAAGGGGAAGGATCCCGGTATTTTGCCGGTGGCGGGGAAGCAGCCGACGCGTGAGCTTCGTGGTGTTCCTTGAAGGGAGTCACATGCTGACATCCCGCAATACTGGGATCCTTCGCCGCTGGCTCCTCATGACCGGGCTACTCAGGTGCCCGGTCATTTCATCCGTAACTCGCTGAAAGCGAGTCAGATTGCTCAGGATGACCCAATGTTGAGTGTGGTGGCTACTGTGCAGCGATTAAAGCGACGACTCGGCGGTCACTCCGACACGAATTCCGAGCCGGCGAACCGCTCTCAAAAATATTCCCGCATTTCCTGAATCTCTAGACCGACTGGTCTACTCCTATACATGTGCCGCCCCGAGGGCGCCATTCGAAAAGGAGTCCACCATGTCCACATCTTCCAGCAAAGGCACTGCCGTTGTCACCGGCGCATCAACAGGAATCGGCGCCGTTTACGCCGACCGTCTCGCCAAGCGCGGTTACGACCTGATCCTCGTCGCACGCAGCCAGGACAAGCTCAACGATGTCGCAAAACAGATCCAGACTGCCACCGGCCGCAAGGTCGAGACGCTGCAGGCCGATCTCACCGTCCCCGCCGACGTGCAGAAGGTCGCCGACCGTCTCGCAACTGACAACTCGATCACCGCTCTGGTGAACAACGCCGGCATCGCTGCCGCCGGCAAGCTGCTTGAGTCCGACCCGAACTACCTCGACCAGATGATCCAACTCAACGTCACGGCCCTGACCCGTCTCGCTATTGCCGCGGCTACCCCATTTGTCGCGCGCGGAAACGGCATCATCATCAATATCGGCTCGGTGGTTGCGCTGGCGCCTGAACTGCTGAACGGTACCTACAGCGGCACCAAGGCCTATGTGCAGAACTTCAGCACCTCGCTCAAGAACGAACTCGCAGGCAAGGGCGTCACCGTACAGGTAGTTCTGCCCGGCGCTACCGCGACGCCTCTGTGGGATAAGGCCGGCGTGCCCATCCACAGCCTTCCGGCCGAGTGGGTTATGACCACCGAGGACATGGTCGACGCTTCACTCGCCGGCCTGGATCAGGGCGAGTTCGCGACCATTCCCGCACTGCCCGACAACGCGGACTTCGAGGCTTACGAGAAGGCGCGCCTCGCGCTTGCTCCCAACCTCTCGCGGAAGACCCCGGCTGAGCGCTACGGTGTTGGAGCCCGTCAGTAAGAAGAAGTCCCAGCAGTTCAAACCGTTACGATGGAAAGCGTTGGCCTCCCCACAGTTTGCGTGGAGGCCGCGCGTTCTTTCTCCAGAAAGCGAGCCGCATCATGCCGGCCAAAACACAAATCGCCGCAAGCACAACACCCGCCAGGAAGAACGCGGCAACTTCCACGCGCGATCACCTGATCGACATCGGTCTCCAACTGATCAGGAAGCATGGCTACGGCGCTACGGGCTTGCAGGAGATCCTGAATGCCGCGGTTGTGCCCAAGGGCTCGTTCTATCACCACTTCAGCAGTAAAGAGGAGTTTACGGCCGCGGTGCTCGAGCGCTACGTCTCGGGTGCCGGAGCACACGCCGGCAGGGTGCTCGGTAACACCCGCCTGGCCCCGTTGAAACGCCTGCGCCGATACTTCGAAGAGCTGATTCCGCTCGCCGGGCAGGCAGCGCCGATTCAGGGCTGCCTGATTGGAAGCCTCAGCCTGGAAGCCGCTGGCGCAAGTCCAGTGCTGCAAAAGGGAGTGAGTCTCGGCTTTGCGCAGTGGCAGGAGATCGTGGCCGTCGTCCTGCGCGAAGCCGTTGACAAGGGTGATCTGCCCAAATCGACGCGGCCCGACGCTTTGGCCGGTTTCGTTCTCAATTGCTGGGAAGGAGCCTTGATTCGATCTCAGGCAGATCGCAGCGACACGCCACTGAAGGACTTCGTGCACTACATGTTCGAGGAAATGTTGGGAGGGCAGTTAGCAGTGAACAGCTAACAGTCGCTACGGGGCCCCTTGCGCGGCCGAATACTGTGGCTTCTGTCTGTTTCCTACTTCCAATTTTCTACTTCCTCGCCTCTGCTCCTCTTTGAAAATCGGAAGCAATTTGCGTGGAGTAAGATAGTGCCGACGCAGAGAGGTACTCGACATGGCCGCAGCCGCTTTACCCACGTTCTCTCCCAATCGAAGCGCAAAGTTCACTGCTCTATTTCAGAATCAATCTCAGCAGTTGAAGTCACTTGCCCAGGAGTATTGCTCGCTGAGTGTGCAACGGGAAGCCAAGGCGGAAGCTCGTTTGAAGATTTTGGAATCGATCCTCAAGGCCCTGGCATTTCCTGCTATCGGCGAACCGCAGCAGAAGCTTATAGCGGCGGCTCTTAAACTGGCCGATGGTGGTAAGACAATCCTCACAAAGCAGGGGATCAACTACGACGCCCTGATGGTCAAGATCGCTGTTGAAGCCGAGATACGGGCGATTGCCGGTGCTCCGGATCGCTGGCGGCGCATGCGTGGTTTCGTCGGGAATCCGGTGGGCCGGCCGCGTGTTTCAGGGCCTCCTTTGCTGCTGCTGAGTAACGATCCCGGAAGCATTGGATTTATGCGGGAAGTCTACGATCCCAAGCATCGCGGCTGGGGGCAGCAGGACGGCATGAGTCCCCAACAGGATTGGGACAGAGAGAAGGCCGGCTCACTGTTCGACTGGGCTGACGGCCAGCAGGCAGCTGGGAAGTATGCCAATCTCGGCAACATGAAGTACATGAGCGCCCAGGAGGCCGCGTTATGTGAATTGAGATTTGATGGCGGCACGCTCCTGAACCCCAAAGGTGAACGCTACTCAACTGGTATGAAGTGGGAGATCTTTGTGATGGATCGAAATGCCCATTTCTATATCGGCACGCACATTCCTTCGCGTTTGCACCACTCATCCTTTCTCTCTGGAGGTCCGGTGAAGTGCGCGGGTGAGTTGATGGTTACCGATGGCGTTCTCGTGGGTATTTCCGATCGAAGCGGCCACTACAGGCCCGATTCTGCGCACATCATCACGCTGCTTCGCACCCTCAAGTTCATCTGTAAGGTTCCGCTCGAGAAAGTTAAGCTCGAGATCTACAAACGAGACCAGGCCAACAGACCGATCCCTGCAATCGGCGGATTTGAGATCGTAACGTTGAATGCTTTGGAAGTTCTTCAGAACTGGCAGCAGGGCGACGTTGTCAAACGTTGGAAAGAATTCAAGAAATAAGCTGCCTCGAAATTTCCCCGAGCTTTTGAGCGAAGGAGAATCCGAGCGGGCTTCGGGTCTCGGCCACCGGTATCCGGCACGCCTCTTCGACATCTAGGAACCGATCGGCCTCTAATATCTAACATCTACCCCCTTGACACCCCTAAACCTCTAGGCATAGCATCGGCTCAACACTGAGCTGTCTAGGGGTAATGCGTTATGGCAAAGAACGATCTTCAGGGAACGCTCGATCTGCTGGTTCTGAAAACTCTCTCCCAGATGGGCGAGTTGCATGGCTACGGGATTGTCCTGCACATTCAGCGAGCCTCGAACGAGATGCTGCGTGTGGAAGAGGGTTCGCTGTATCCAGCGCTCCATCGCATGGAACAGAGCGGATGGATCCGTTCGGAGTGGGCGCTGACCGAGACCAAGCGCAAAGCGAAGTACTACAAGCTGACCGCTGTTGGCCGCAAGCAACTGCTGGAAGCCGAGAAGAGCTTCGAGCAACTGGTGCAGGGCATTCGCGCCATGCTGAGCTACGCATAAAAAGGGAGAACCTCATGTCGATCGTCCACCGCATCGCCAATTTGTTCTCGCGCTCCCAGGTGGAGTCGGAGATCGACGCCGAACTCCGTGCACATCTCGAGATGCGCACCGAGGACAACCTCGCTTCCGGCATGTCGCCGGAGGACGCTCGACGCGATGCGCGTGTTCGTTTCGGCAATCCAGTTGTGGTGAAGGAAGGCGCCACTGCCGCCGACGCCGCGCTGAGTCTGGAGAGCGTCTGGGCCGACCTGCGCTACGCCTTGCGGCAGATGCGGAGATCGCCGGGCTTTGTGGCAACCTCCATCCTGATCCTGGCGCTGGGCATCGGCGCGAGCACAGCGATCTTCAGTGCGGTGAATCCCATCCTGTTTCAGCCGCTGCCGTATCCACAGGCTGGCCGCGTGATGGCGATCTGGGAGATGACGAATGGTGACCCGCGCGCCGTCACCTTCGCAACCTTTCACGGGTTATCCGAGCAGAGTCGATCGTTCCAGGCGATGGCCGTGATGAGGGTGTGGCAACCGACCATGACCAGCGCCGACCAGCCCGAGCGGTTTGAAGGACAGCGCGTAAGCTCAGGCTATTTTCGTGTTCTGGGTGTCGCGCCTGCGTTGGGCCGAGATTTTCAGCCGGCGGATGATGTCTCCCGCGGCCCCAACGTTGTAATCCTCAGCGATGGCTTGTGGCGGCGGCGCTTTGGCGGCGACAGCTCCATTGTGGGCCATCAGGTACGGCTCAATGACACGATGTTCACGGTGTTGGGCGTGATGCCTGGCGGGTTTGAAAACGTGTTGTCTCCCGCCGCCGAGCTTTGGGCTCCGCTGCAGTACGACCCCTCGCTACCTCTGGACGGCAGAGAGTGGGGCCACCATCTGCGCATGGCCGGCCGCCTGCAACCGGGCGTTAGCCCGCAGCAGGCGCGCGGCGAACTTGAAACCATCCTGCAACCTCTTACCCAGCGATACGCCAAAGGCTTTAACAGCGCGGGCGGTCCGCCGAAGGGCATGCTGGTGAATTCGCTGCAAAGCGATCTGACCCAGAGCGTCAAACCTGCGCTGCTGGCAGTGCTTGGAGCCGTAGCGCTGGTGCTGCTGATCTCGTGCGTGAACGTCACCAACCTGCTGCTGGCGCGCGGTGTGCAGCGCCGCGGTGAACTGGCGGTGCGGGCGGCGCTGGGAGCTTCACCGAAGCGTCTGATTCGGCAACTGCTTACGGAAAGCCTGCTGCTTGCGAGCTTTGGTGGAGCACTCGGGCTTGTGCTGGCGATGTTCGGCAGTCAGGCGATTGTGGCTTTGAGCCCGCCCGAACTGCCGCGTATTCATGCCATCCATTTCGATGGCGCGGTGTTTGCATTTGCCTTTGGCATCACAACGCTGATCGGTATTGTTGTGGGTCTGATTCCTGCCTGGAACGCTCGCCGCGACAGCCTGCAGGCCGGCATGCAACACGGTTCGCGGCGTACCGCCGGCGGGCATCAATGGACACGCAGCGCCCTGGTGATTGCGGAGGTCGGTTGCACGGTTGTGCTGCTGGTCAGCGCAGGCTTGTTGTTGCGCAGCATGCGGCATCTCTTTGCCATCGATCCCGGTTTCGACAGCGCGAATGTGGTCACCATGCAGGTACAGGAGTCGGGACGCCGCTTCACGGACGATGCTGTTCGGCAGCGTTTCTACACCTCTGCCCTGGATGCAGTCCGTCAGGTCCCGGGAGTCGTCTCCGCCGGCTTTACCAGCCAGTTGCCGCTCAGCGCGGACCGCGATGTATACGGCGTGGAATTTGAACAGGACGGCGACGGCGGACCGGATGGCGCGTTTCGCTATGCGGTGACGCCTGGATATGTGGAGAGCATGCACATCGCCCTTAGTCGCGGACGGCTGCTGAATGATCGCGACATTGCCGGGGCGCCGGTGGCTGTGCTCCTGAATGAATCATTCGCCAAACGCAAGTTCGGCAGCAAGGACCCCATTGGCCAGCGTGTTCGCGTGGGTCTGGACGCAGGACACGCCGAGCGGCCCTGGGCGACCGTCGTGGGTGTGGTCGGCGATGTGAAGCAGGAATCCCTGGCTGTTCGCGACCAGGACGAGTTTTATCTTCCAACCTCGCAATGGGCCTGGGTAGACAACGCGTTGTCGCTGGTAGTTCGCACCCGCGGCGATGCAGCGGCGTTAGCGCCCGCCGTTCGGAGCGCGATCTGGTCGGTGGACAAGGACCAGCCGGTGATACGAGTCGCCACCATGGACAATCTGCTTCTGGAGTCGGAAGCGCAGCGGCGTTTCGTGCTGCTGCTGTTTGAAGCGTTTGCGTTGGTGGGTCTGGTGCTCGCAGCCACCGGCATCTATGGTGTGCTTGCCGGCAGCGTGACGGAGCGGACACGCGAGATTGGCGTGCGCACGGCGCTGGGCGCGTCGCGCACCAACATCCTCTCGCTTGTGCTGCGCCAGGGAATGACGCTGCTTGCTGTAGGTGTAGTCATCGGAATGTTGGGAGCGGTCGCAGCAGGCCATGCGATTGTTGCCATGCTCTACGGCGTTCCGCAGATCGATCCCGTAACCTACGCCGGCGTGATTGCGCTGTTGATCGGTGTAGCGGCGGTTGCATGCTTCGTCCCCGCGCGTCGCGCTGCTTCCGTTAACCCGGTGGACGCATTACGGGAAGAGTGAGGGCCTTGAAGCTATCAAAGGTCTTCGAATTGAGCTCTGAGGCTGGCTCTTGCTGTCTCCAACATGTCCTTGTACAGGAGCAACACTTTCTCTGTTTGAGAAGAATGATCGCTGGAGTTCGACCCCGGCTTTTGTATCTAATATGCAATCAGATTGGCGGGCAAGAACCGGAAGGGCCCAGTTTCAACTGGGCCGCACGAAGCTGGTGCAAAAGCGCCTTCCACGCTGCCGCAGGCTGGAGCAGAGCCCGCAGGGCGTAGCGACGGAATTGCCTTCCCGGATGCTGAACGATCGTAGGGATGACGGGAAGTCTATGTGTGTGGGTGGTCGGTGAAGGGTTGCCTTGACGGCACGTTCGACACTCGTGAAAAACAATTTAGTCGCTGCGCCCTGCGGGCTTCACTCCAGCCTGCGGCAGCAAGGAGACGGCGGCCCCACCCGCCGTACACGGCCCAGTTGAAGCTGGGCCCTTCCGGTTCTTGCCCCAATTCGACTTCACGCGAATTGGTGCCCATTCCACCAACAACGCCCGCCCTGCGGTCATGCGCTACCTGTTGCTTTCCCAACGGAGATATGGCATCCTCCTGTTGGTAAGCAATATGAAGGCGGTTGCATGAAGCGAAAGAAGGATGTGCAGCAGGGAACCCTGGCATTGATGCTGCTGAAGACACTGGATGTACTGGGAACGCTGCATGGCTACGGCATTGCACGGCGCATCGAACAGATCAGCGGTGGCCTTCTGGCTGTGAACCAGGGGACGCTATATCCGGTCCTGCTGCGTCTGGAGCAGGAAGGCGCCATCGAATCGGAGTGGGGACCTTCGGAGAATAACCGTCGCGCTCGCTTCTACAAGCTCACCCGCGCGGGGCGTAAGGTGCTGGAAGGCGAAAAGCGTGAGTGGGAGCAGACGGCCTCCATCATGACCCGCTTTCTCACCGTGAAAGCCGAGGACCTGGCATGAGCGCTGTACGCAGGCTCTTCACCCGCATGATCAATCTGGTAAGCGGCGGTAGCGACGAGGCACGCCTGCGGGAAGAACTGGAAACGCACCTTGCGGCGGAGACGGAAGACAATGTCCGCGCCGGCATGGCTCCCGGTGAGGCTCGCCGCCGCGCGCGTCTGAAGCTGGGTACGGTAGAGGCGGTGCGCGAGAGCTATCACGCCGAAGCAAGCCTGCCTCTGCTCGAAAACCTGTGGCTGGATATTCGTTACGCGTTGCGCGTGCTGCGCAAGTCGCGCTCGTTCACGGCTGTGGCCGTGATCACATTGATGCTGGGCATCGGCGCTAACGTGGTTGTTTTCGGAGTGGTGAATTCGATCCTGCTGCATCCACTGGAAGTGAATCAGCCCCAGAACCTCTATCAGATTCGCCACAAACCCTGGATGAGCGGACGCCTGCTGACAACGTCCTATCCTGCGCTCGAAGACTATCGCCGCCGCAACACGACCTTCAGCGGTCTGATCGGGATCAATGCCTATTCCTCCGCGCGCTTGAACTGGCGCAACACGAGGAGCATGCTGCAGGGCATGGAAGTGACCGGCAACTACTTCGATGTGCTGGGCGTACAGCCGCAACTGGGAAGCTTCTTCCACGAGACCGAAGAGCACGGCGCCGGCTCGGCGGCCTACGTGGTTTTGAGCGACCCTTTATGGCGCAACACGTTTGGCGCCGACCCCAATATTGTTGGGACCACCATTGAACTCAATCAACAGCCGGTAACCGTGATGGGTGTGGCGCCTGCGCAATTTCACGGCACGGAGCGGTTTGCGCTGCCGGACTACTGGCTGCCCATGATGAACGAAGCGCAGCTCACCGGAGCGGACTATCTGCGCAACCGCGCGTCCGTTTCCGTCACGGTGATCGGCCGTCTCAAGCCGGGAGTCACCCCCGAGCAGGCAACGGCAGACCTCAACAGAATCTCTGCAGAGCTAGCCAGGGAATATCCGTCCACCGACGATGGGCAGGGGCTGCGCTTGATCCATCCCGGCCTGATCGGGGATGAAGGCGATGTCATCCGCGGCTTCCTCCTCAGCGTGACCGTGCTGGCACTGCTGGTGCTGGCCGCCGCGTGCGCCAATCTGGCCAGCCTGTTTGCCGCGCGTGCCGCGGACCGCAGCAGGGAACTGGCACTACGTGTTGCCCTCGGATCGAGCCGCCGGCGTCTGGTCAGGCAGTTATTCACGGAGGCTTTTCTGCTTGCCCTTCTCGGCGGAGCCGCCGGGATGGTGGGTGCTCAGGTGCTTCTGAGGTTGTTGAACAGCCTGACGGCGTGGGGTCATCTCGATCTGCGAGTCGATGCGAGGGTTTACCTGGCAGGCGCCGGTCTGACGCTGGTCAGTGCGTTGCTGTCTGGCCTGATCCCCGCGCGGCAGGCGCTCCGCAGCAGCCCGATGCAGATGATGAAGAGCGGGGTGGAGTCGGTGCATCTCGGACGCTTCGCGTTGCGTGACGTGTTGCTGGGTGCACAAATTGCAATCTGCACGCTGCTGGTCACAGCCGCGATGGTGGCGGCCCGAGGCCTGGAGCGAACCCTGCATGCCCCCTTGGGCTTCCAGCCGCAGGGCGCGATGCTTGCCGAGGTGGATTTCAGCCTGGAAAGCATGACCGCCGATGCAGCGCTCGCGAAGAGGAAGGCAATGTTAGACGCCGCGCGTAATGTTCCCGGTGTGACGGCGGCCGCTATCGTCAGCCGCACGCCCATGACCGGCGGAATGCGTGGTGTTCCCGTCTATGCGCCGGGCACCACCGACTTCAGGCTCAAGAACTCGGAGCTTGCTCCCTATGTCTTTTCCATGTCGCCGGGCTTTTTCGCAGCCGCCGGCACGCGGCTGCTGAGTGGCCGCGATGTCGATTGGCATGACACATCAGCGACACCCAATGTAGCTGTCGTGAATGCCACGTTCGCGCAGAAGCTCTGGCCTCGAACCGCGGCCATCGGGCAGCACTTTATTCTGCGCGGCAAACTGACGGAAGTTGTCGGCATCGTGCAGGACGGCAAATATCACGATTTGCAGGAGCCTCCTCAGGCGGTCGCCTATATCCCCATGACACAGAGCGACGACGGCGCAACGATCCTGGTCGTGCGATCGCAGCTTCCCCCGAATGAAGAGGGAGCAGTGCTGCAGCATGCGTTGAGCAGCGTCGATGCGAATGCGTTGATCTCCGTGCAGACCTGGGAGGGCACGCTGAACGGTGAACTCTTTCCGGCGCGGGCTGCGACTGTAGCGCTTGGCGTGATGGGGCTGCTGGCCGCGATGCTGGCGGTGACTGGCATCTTCGGCATGGCGGCCTACAGCGTGAGCCGGCGGATGAAAGAGCTCGGCATCCGCGTAGCGCTCGGTGCACGCAGGATGCAGGTGATGTCGGCCGCAGTGGGCCGTCCGATTGTCTTGCTGGTTGCTGGATCGTCCGTGGGGCTGCTGACAGGCATCTTTGCCAGCCGTTTGCTCGCGCGCATTGTCTATCAGGCCAACCCCGGCGATCCCGCCATCGTGGGCGGCGCGGTGTTGACCATGGCATTGCTTGGCTTGGTAGCCGCCGCGATTCCAGCGCGGCGAGCTCTCTCCGTGGATCCATCGAAGCTAATGCGGGAAGAGTAGGGGAGCAAGGGTTTAGGGTCTAGGGTTTAGAGGTCCTAGGTCTTAGGCGAGGCGTCAACGGGGGTGCCCCATTCATCGCGGCTTCATTGCGATGAGTGGGCCTGCACGAATGCTTGAGTGAGTTCGGAACCGACACAACGTCTACTTCGCCGCCGCGATCTCCTTCAGCTTTACCTGAAGTTTGGCAAGGTCTGTCGGTGAGATATAACGTCCGTCCGCAACAACCGCGGTGATCTTTCGGGTGTTCGCAATGTCATCCAATGGATTCGCATCAAGCAACACAAGATCAGCCACCTTGCCGGGTTGAACTGTTCCGAAGTCCGCGAGCTTATTGAAGTATTTCGCCGGATTGATGGTGGCAGTCTGCAACGCTTCAAAAGGCGTGAAGCCAGCAGCCACAAAACGCTGCAGCTCAAGGTGCAGGCTCACACCGGGGATCAGGTCCACGCCAGCCGGCGTATCCGTGCCCGCCAGAAATGGAACGCCCGCCTTGTGGAGTTTGCGAACGATCTCCAGTTCATGCGCGACGAATGCTTTGCGTACCGGCAGTGGATCGGTATCGAGCGTCTGAAGAATCCCCTTGCGATACCCTGGCCAGGTTTTGGTTACCCAGGTGTGCCCGGCATAGGCAAGGTCCGGATCGGCGGAGTAGTCGATATCGTCCACCAGCCACTGCCCGCGCTCCCAGAAGAGCGTAGGACACTGCCACACATGGTGTTCAGCTAACAGCCGTACGATTCCATCTTCAAGATGAGGATCGTAGGTATCCAGAAACATCCCCACCTTTTTGTCTTTGAGCGTCAGGTATTTCGTCTCGTCGGGAGAACTGGCCTCGAAGATCCCAATCAGGTGTTCGAAGGTGCGTTGTCCGCTGGCCACCGCTTCGGAGGCGCGGATGCTGTCAGGAACATGACCTTCGAATTCGATGCGATCCTTCTTCGCTTCATCGGCGATCGCGAAATACGCCTCGCGCGGAATCCCTGACTGCACCTTGATGAAGTCGACGCCACGCCCTTTCAGCATGTCCACGGCGTGGCGTCCTTCTTCCTGCGTGTGGATGGGGATGCCAGCCTTGTACTGGGTAGCCGGGCCATCCAGCATTGGCCCGGAAACAACCATGCGGGGACCGAAGAGGCGGTGCGCGGCGATATCGTCGCGCGCTTGCAGCACGGGATCCAGCGTGCTGCCCATGTCCCGGATGCCGGTAATGCCGTTGGCGAGAAACAGCGGCAGGATGAGGTCCGTGCCATCAACCGCCGTGCTGCCGAAGAAGACGTGCGTGTGCATGTCCCACAGCCCGGGGATCAGATACTTCCCGTGTGCGTCGACCACTTCGCCATGCTTCGGCTTGACACTGCCTGAGCGCGCGACGCTCGTGATCCTGTTGCCGTCCACCACAACGGTCATATCCGGCTGGACCTTACCGTTGATCGTGTCGATGACTCGAGCGTGGGTAATGGTCAGCGTTTGCGCTTGCATGACCGCCGTGAGCAACGGCAGACAGAGAAGAAGTTTTCCCAGAGTTTGCACAGATTGATGCTAGAGCATCTGTGGCTTCACCATCGTCAGGCCTATTTCCTCGTGAATGGTTTGGAAATGTGTTGATGGACGACCTTCCATTGGTCCTCCAGCTTTCGCAGGCAGAAGGTGGCGCGAACCGTATCCGAGAATTCAACCCCAGCGGGAGTCTTTCCACCACACTGAATGAAGCCATGGGCGAATCCGAGACTCGCGTTTGCCGTGATCTCCAGATCCTGCAATTCGAACTGGCCTTCGCCTTCAGTTTCAGGCTGCCACTCACCCCAGCTGCGACGGTAAGCCTCCGTCCCTTCATACTTCATGGGAGGCAGAACGTCGTAGATCAGAGCATCGCTGTCATGGTTGATCAGCACCCGGTCCAGCTCGCCCTCGCGCGTTGTCTCCGCCCAGGCTTCGAGCACCTTACGTATCTCACTGCGGTCAGCCGTTGAAACATCTCCAGTCATCTCGGTCCCCATACGTTCTACCCTGCATCAAATTCCGATTTCCCACCAGCCATCGACGACGTTTGCTTGCTAAACCCTGGACCCTAACCCCTAATCCCTCGCTTTGCTGGTGCTATATTTCGTAGGATTCGTCACAAGTTCTTCTGCCCGGCCCTTTTCCTTCGATAAGGTGGGACCCCATGCAAAGGTTTCTCCGTGATCTTCGTTATGCGGTGCGCAGTCTGCGCAAGTCGCCAGGGTTCACTGTTGCCGCGGTCTTGACGCTGGCGTTGGGTGTGGGAGCGACCGCCGCTATCTTCAGCTGCGTCTACGGTCTGCTGGTGCAGTCGCTTCCGTTCCGGGACGCCGGCCGCATCGTGTCGTTGACGGAGATCCATCCGCGGATTCCTAACGGAATCGAAGCGACCTTTCCCGATTACAAAGATTGGGCAGCCCAGCAGCGCAGCTTCACGGAGCTTGCGGCTTATTCCACCATCAACCCCGATACGGTTTCGCTGGTGATGAACGGACACTCCGAGCAGGTACATCGCGTGCTTGCCTCCGGCAATTTCTTCAGCCTGCTCGGTATTTCCGCGGCGATGGGCCGGGTGATCGATACCGCGGATGACGCTCCCGGCAAGGATCACGTTGTCGTCCTGAGCGCTGCCGCGTGGCAGCGCTACTTTGGGGCGGATCCCGGCATCGTTGGGAAGAACGTCGACATCAACGGCGCCAGCTTTACCGTGGCGGGCGTATTGCCGGCGGGTGCGGCGTATCCGGCTGAGGGTGAAGTGTGGCTTCCCATGTCTCTGCTGGACGCTCCAACGCGTGCTTCGCGGGTATGGCATTCGGTACGCGTAATGGGAAGGCTCCGCGCGGGCGTGAGTATGCCCGAGGCTAACGCCGACCTGCAGACGATCGCTGCACGTCTGGCTGCCGCGTATCCGGCAACGAACAAAAACATTACCGCCCGGCTCACGCCATTGCGCGAACAACTGGTGGGCCGCCTTCGCCCGGCGATTCTCAGCCTGATGGGCGCGGTGACACTGATCCTGCTGATTGCTTGCGCGAACGTCGCCAACCTGCTGATGGTGCGAGCGACAGCCTCGCAACGCGAAGTCGCGGTGCGCCAGGCGCTGGGCGCGGACCGCATGCAACTGTTCTCGCAGTTTCTCGCGCAGACTCTTGTCCTTTGCCTGATGGGCGCGGGTCTGGGTGTCGCGTTTGCGGCCGGTGCGCTGCCGCTGCTGCGTGTGGCGCTTGCGCACAGTGCCACGCTGGACCCCGCGATGATTCAATCGATCGGGCTCAGCATTCCCGTCCTGCTGTTCACGCTGACGGTATGCACGCTGACAGCAGTGCTGTTTGGACTGCTGCCGGTTTTGAAGAAGTCCTTGAGCCTGGCTGAGCTTCTTCGTCCCGGCGACCGCGGCAGTACGGGCGGCCACGGCAGAAGCCGTGCCATTCTGGTCTCCGGAGAGATCGCGGTTGCGGTGGTGGTGTTGTTTCTCAGCACGCTGGTGATTCGCAGCTTTCAAAAGCTGCTTTCGGTGGATCTGGGCTTTCGTACCGATCATCTCTTCAGTGCGGAAGTCACCTTGCCGCAACCCAAGTACCAGGCGGGAAGTCCTGAAGCGAATCACTTCTTCCAACGCCTGCTCGATGCAGTCGGGCAGACTCCCGGCGTCGCCGCTGCCGGCACAACCAATGTGGTGCCGCTGAAGCCGTCGCTGGTCATGACGCGATTCCTGATCGAGGGCGCACCGCCTTCCGCTCCAGGTACATTTCCCGCGGCCCAGGTTCGTTCCGTCAGCCCTGACTTCTTTCGCACGCTGGGACTAGCCGTGCAGGAAGGCCGGGTCTTCGAGCAGAAAGATGTCGACAGCACAACCGGGGCATTTATTGTGAACCGGGCCTTCGCCGACCGTTATCTGGCGGGGAAGAACCCTCTGGGAGCGAATATCCTGATCGGCGTTCTGAGCCCGCAGCCGGCGAAGATTCCCGTCATCGGTGTGGTCGCCAACGCGCATGACCTCGGCGGCGAGTCTCCGGCCGAGCCGGAAATGTATCTTCCCGGTTACGGCCTTCACGAAGTGCTTCTGGTTCGAACGACTGCCGATCCCACCAGCATTGCGCCCGCCGTGCGCAGGGTGATGCATGACCTGGATCCCAATCAGCCGCTGTATCACGTGGAGAACGTCGATGCGCTGCTTGCCGACTCCACCGCGAGGCAGCAGATGACAGCCACGCTGCTGGGCATCTTCTCCTTCGTGGCGTTGGCGTTAGCCGCGATAGGAGTCTATGGTGTCCTCGCCTACTCCGTGGTGCAGCGCACCCGTGAGATCGGCGTGAGGATGGCCGTGGGAGCAACGCGCATCAATGTGGTGGGGCTTATCCTCCGCCAGGCAGGAGTATTTGCGGGCGCAGGGATTGTGGTGGGCATAGGATTGTCGCTTGCTGGCGCCCGTCTTATCAGTGGTCTGCTGTTCGACACCAGCACCGTCGATCCGGTGTCGGCAGTGCTGGTCATCGGCGCGCTGGGCCTGGCGGTGGCGCTGGCAGCGATCATTCCAGCCGGCAGGGCAGCCTCCGTCGGTCCGAATGAAGCCCTGCGAGGAGATTGATAAAGGCAGTTAACAGCGAACAGTTAACAGGGAACAGGGTGAGGCAAAGGGTTCAGGGGTAGGGTCTAGAAAGCAACAGCAGATCCCCTCCAGGGATGACAGAAAGAAAAACAAATGCAAAGACAAGAGCTGCTGGTGCCCGCATCGAATTACCTAGACCCTAGACCCTAGACCCTAGACCCTAGACCCTACTTCGGCCAGAACCCTGCATCCGCGCTCGCCGGTGTCCACCGTTCTGCTGCTTTGCGACAATCGGTTCCATTGGGTCCACACATGGTGAAGACCGCCCACAACGAGCCGTCGCTGCGCGGAACAAGCAGGTAATACGAACGCGTTGCACCGGAGCTGCCGATCAGGACGGGGGTCGTTGGACTCAGCCCCAGGTAGCGCCCGATGGCTCTCCCTGCATCTGCTCCGGATAGCGGTCTCCGGATCCATCCCATGTCATCGCAGGGCTGCGGAGGAACGCAGAACTTGCCCGCCGAGGCGTTTACGCTTCCACCCACCGCAGGCAGGTTGGCGCTGCTCAACGAGGTTCGCAGCACGGCATCATCCGTTTTGCCTGTGGGATCCTGGATCCCGGCTGCCATCCATGTGCCCTTCACAACAATGGGTGTGACATCGTTGAGCGGCTCTCCGAGCGACTCCGCGGTGGCGTTCAGTGCACGCAGTTGATCGAGGCGAACCGCATACTGCTTGCGCAGGCAGGCTGCTTCGCCGGTAGCGCACTCGCGGTTGCGCTCAGCCAGCCATGCGCGTTGCTGGGCCAATAATTCGGGACGAGCCTTCGTCGAAACCTCGGGACGCAGGGTGCTGTAGAGCTGGTTCAGCTCGGTATCCGATTTCGCAAGATCGGGCTCACGGCAGATCGTCTTCTCAATGGGCGTGGCTGCGCGCGCACAGTCAAGCGCCGCTGCGGAGATCGCGGAGAGCAGCAGGCAGCCAATCGCAGCGAAGCGGAGAATGGTCTTCATTTGGGCGCCGCCGGCTTTGCAGGAGGGCCAACAGCCGGAGGCACTTCCCTGACGAGCAGTGCCGCCTCCTGATTTGCCCGCGAAGTGTACTCCTTGTAGGCCTTCAGCTTCGCGATGGCGTCTTGCCATTTGCCCGAAGTCGCCGCGTCGCGGAACGCAATCGCATCCGAACTGCGCGGGTTGGAGCCTTCCTGATAGAACCGCGACAGCCATACCGTCTGCCAACCTCCCGGCAAGGCGACGAACTTGGGAACACCGTGATCGGCATCGGTATTCCAGGCATTGATGGCTTCACCGAGGATCTTGCTGAATACCGCTCCGTCACAGAGATCGGCTTCGTTCTTGGTCAGCTCAGGGACCGGCCCCAGTTTGACGACTTCCGCCGCCACCTGCTTTTTCGTCTTGCCTTTGAAGCGGTGTGGGGAAGCGAAGGGCGTGATCTTATTCAGCAGCGCTTGCGGAAAGCCGAAGCCCGCCAGTTCGGTGGTGCTCCACTGGCCAAGGTCGAAGCCGGATGCCACCGTCATGCCGCTCTTGCCGACCACGACGTTCTTTCTCATGGGCACATAGCCGCGCAGCCACTGATTGCCTTCCAGCGAAGCGATGAAGTCGAAATCGACCTTGGTGCCGAACTTTGGGTTCAGCGGCGCAAAGGCTGCCGGCGAAGTCTTGGAGATAAAGCGGCTCTTCAGGTCGCGCTTGGGCAATTCGATCAGCCAGGCGCGGTCGGTAGCCAGCGCATTAGCCAGAATCGTGAGCTCTTCGATATCCGTCATCTGCGCCTTACCACCCGGCCCCAGTTCCTTGGCGAGCGCCTGGATGGACACCATCGCGGAATGACTCTTCGCGAAATGCTGCAGGTAGGTCAGCGCGGTGTCTTTGTTGATGAACTTCTTCTTTTGCGCGGCCCAGCCCGCCGGAAGAACTTCCGTCCCGATGGCCACGGAATGGTGCGCGTAGCCGCGAAGCTGATGCGCACGCATCCACAGGAACGCTGCATGGTCTTCCGAGTCCAGACGGTCGTCAAGGACTGTTGCGTTGTCATCCGCAGTCTTGACCGCCGCCCCTAAACTTCCCGTCGAGCCGCCCATGGCCCCAGCATACAACAGCGAGTTGACGCCTGAGGGAAGGGCCTTTCACGGGATTGCAACAGCTTTGGTGTAGCCGAGGTTTCCGCGAATCTCGCATCGGAAATCCAAGGATCAAACCTCTCCGCGGCATGTTGGCGGTGCGGTATTTTCTCCAGGCGATGTGTCCGTGCTCTCCCATGGGCGGCCAGATCTCGAGCGTCACGGTGGTGCTGTCAGGGCTTCGCGCGCCCGTACATGTCCTCCAGGGCGTTCCTTCCGCGGATTGCGATCCGGACTGGCAGTCAAACCGCGAAGACCGGGGGAACTTCAGGGCCGGCCGTGACGTATTGCCTGCTACCTTATCGGTACGCATTTAATTCCATTCCTGCAGGTCCTATGTCGCTAACGGTCGCTGGTCTTTCCAAAAGGTATCCGAACGGTGTGCAGGCACTGAAGAATGTGTCGCTTACCATCGGCAACAACATGTTCGGTCTGCTCGGCCCCAACGGTGCGGGCAAGAGTTCGCTGATGCGCACTATTGCCACCTTGCAGGAGCCGGACTCCGGCACCATTTTTCTGGATGAGATCAATGTCCTCAAGGACAAGGACGCAGTCCGCCGCACGCTCGGCTACCTGCCGCAGGAGTTCGGGGTTTATCCCAAGATGTCGGCGGTGGACATGCTGAATCACCTCGCGGTGATGAAAGGCATTCTTTCGACCGGCGAGCGCAAGGAAGCCGTGGAAGCACTGCTGCAGCAGACCAATTTGTGGGATGCGCGGAAGAAGGCGCTCAGCACCTACTCCGGTGGTATGAAGCAGCGCTTCGGGATTGCACAGGCGCTGCTCGGCAATCCACGCCTGATCATTGTCGATGAGCCCACCGCCGGCCTCGACCCGGCGGAACGCAATCGCTTCCTTAACCTGCTGGCCACCATTGGCCGCGACGTCACGGTCATCCTGTCCACGCACATCGTGGAAGATGTGCGCGAGCTTTGTTCGCAGATGGCCATCATCGCGTCCGGCGAGGTGCTGCTCGCAGGATCGCCTACGGAAGCGCTGGCGGCGCTGGAAGGCCGCATCTGGAGCAAGGTTGTCGATACCGACGCTGAATTGCTGGAGATCGAACAACAGCTCACCCTGATCTCTACCCATTTGATCAGTGGCAAGCACGAGGTGCGTGTGTACTCCAATGGCTCTCCGGGCGTGGGGTTTGTACCCATCGACTCTGGCCTAGAGGACGTCTACTTCCTCGAGCTCCAGAAGCAGGGTCAGCCTGTTCCCGCAGCCGCCTAAGCACGGCATTTCGGCCGACCCACGACCTGCACACTCAAGAAGCTCGCGAACAACAAAGGGATCCTCGATGACGCTTTTCCTGGAGTTCTTTCTTTTCGAATTGAAATTCCGCCTCAAGAGCTTGTCGACCTATGTCTACTTCACGCTCTGGTTCCTGCTCAGCTTTTTTGCCATCGCTGCGGAAGACTTTATCTCTACGGGAAACGGCAAGCAACTCCTAAACGGTCCATACTCGACCGCCACCCTCTACACGTTTTTCACGTTCTTCGGGATCATCGTGATGGCCGGCATATTTGGCCCATCGATTCTGCGTGACTTTCAACGTGACACCTTCCAACTCGTCTTTACCAAGCCCATCACCAAGATCGCCTATCTTGGAGGGCGATGGCTGGGTTCTTTCGTTGCGTGTGTTTTGGCTTTCTCGGGCATGATGTTCGGTGAATTTTTCGGAACGTTCGCTCCGTGGGCCGACCACACCCGCATCGTGCACGGTCACTTCTGGTGGTACCTGCAAAGCTTTCTTTCCATTACATGCGTCCAGATATTTTTCGTCGGCGCTCTCTTCTTTCTGGTGGCAGCGCTTTCGCGCAAGATCTTTATCGTTTACCTGCAGGGCGTCGCTTTTTTCCTGCTGTACCTGGTCCTGCTTGCCGTTTTTTCTGCGACCCAGTCACTTGAACATTTCTGGTCCGGCATCCTCGATCCCATTGGTCTGCAGTTGATCGATGCGGTTTCCCGTTATTGGACCGTTGCTGAAAAGAACACACAGCTTTTCTCCTGGTCTGCGCATGTCAATGAAGGGGTCTTCCTTTATAACCGCCTGCTATGGATTGCAGTCGGCGCCCTCGCGCTGCTGATCACCTATCGTTTCTTTCCGCTCTCCGCCGAATCTCTAACCGCTCGAGCGCAGGGCAAGCGTGCAGCGAAGGCAAAGGAAAATGACTCACAAGAAGTCCGGCCAAAGCGTTCGCTCGTATCGAGCGGACTCCGCAATGTTCATCAGGTGTTCGGCGCGACGTTGCGGTGGAGGCAGCTTGTTTCGCTGACGCGGCTCCATATCCACAACATCCTGCATGAAATCCCGTTCTGGGCGATCGCCGTTCTGCTTGCCGTTTTCAGTTGTGTCAACGGTTATTTTGCGGGTCATGCTCAGGAGCAGAATGTTTACCCTGTCACGTTTCTCATGCTGGAAGCGGTTGAAAACAATGCACTGCTTTTTCTAATTATCATTGCGGGGCTTTATGCGGGCGAGCTCGTGTGGAAAGAACGGGATACCCGCTTCGCAGGCATCCACGACGCTCTGCCCATGCGCGAATCCACCGACTGGATATCGAAGTTCCTTGCAGTCGGCGTTGTTGAAATACTTCTCCTGTGCGTGGCGATGGCCTGCGGCGTCCTGATGCAGACTAGCGCAGGGTTCTACCATTACGACTTCCCGCAGTACTTTCAGGAACTGTTCCTGATTACGTTCCCGCGACTCGTCGGCTACATGTTGATCGCTTTCTTCGTGCAGACGATGGTTTCCAATAAGTTCATCGGCCACGCCATCGTCATTGCTGTTTTCCTTTCCCGGGGCGTGCTCTTCCGCTTCGGCCTGGAAAGCACATTGCTGTTGCCAGGAAGAGTGCCCGATGTGACTTATTCCGATATGGACGCGTACGGTCATTTTGTGCAGGCTGCTCTGTGGGCACTTGTCTACTGGACCGCAATCTTTGCCGTTCTCGGAGTCATTTCCATTGCCTTTGCGAGGCGCGGAGCGGAAGACAGCTTCTCCGCGCGTTGGAAGGTGGGGAAGCGTCGTCTTCCTGCTCTTGCTCCCGCCATTGCGCTGTTTACGTTGGTGGCCGCCGGCAGCGGGGCCTGGTACTTCTACAACAGCCACGTCCTGAATCCCTTCTATACGAGCAAGCAGCTCCGCAACTTCCAGGCCGACTACGAGAAGCAGTTCAAGAAGTACGAGAAGTCGCCCATTCCCAAGGTGATCGCCGTCGATACCAATATCGACCTTGACCCCGCCCACCGTTCTTTCTCTGGCACCGGCCACTTCGTTCTGCAGAACAAGACAGCCGCACCGATCTCGCAGATCTACATCACGGCTCAGAAGCAGTCAGTCTCCGACATTGAGTTCGACCGCCCATTCCACAAGGTTTCCAGCTCGTTCCGCGACCTGTTTTCCATCTTCCAGCTCGACACGCCGCTGCAGCCGGGCGAGAAGCTCAACATGAACTTCAAAGTCGGCTACCAGTCGCGGGGCTTCCGCGACGGCGGGGAGCGCCCCGAGCTGGCCTACAACGGCATGTTCTTTGACTCCGACTATTTCCCGACCATCGGTTACAGCACCGACGTGGAACTCGATGACCCGCGCCGCCGCCGGGAAGAGAAACTTCCTGAGCTGGAAGACCTTCCCGCACGTGGCGATGCGTATGGAAGCGTCACCAATTTGTTCACGCCGTTCTCTGACTGGATCAGCTACAAGGCCACCGTCAGCACGCCCGAAGATCAGATCGCGCTCTCGCCCGGCTACCTGGTGAAGGACTGGCACGCCGACGGCCGCCACTACTTCTCCTACGACATGGGAACCACGCCCATCCTCGACTTCTTCTCCTTCGTTTCCGGCCGATATCAGGTGAAGAAGGAGAACTACAAGGGCATCAACCTCGAGGTCTACTACGATCAGCACCATCCCTGGGATGTGGATGACATGCTGGACGGCGTACGTTCCGGCCTGGATTACTACCAGGCCAACTACAGTCCCTTCCAGTACAGCCAGTTCCGCATCCTGGAATACCCGCGCTATCGCAATTTTGCCCAGTCTTTCCCCAACACCTCGCCGTTCACGGAAACCTTCTTCCTGTCGCGTGTGGCGAACCCGAAGAAGGACATCGACTTCACCTTCTTCGTGACCGCACACGAGCTTGCGCATCAATGGTGGGCGCACCAGTTGATCGGCGGCCGCGTTGCCGGCTCCAACATGATGTCCGAGTCGCTCGCCGAATATTCCGCGCTGCGCGTCATGCAGCACCGCTACGGCGATGCCCAGATGCGCAAGTTCCTGTCCCATGAACTCGACGGCTACCTCCGCGGGCGCGCCGGTGAGACCCGCAAAGAACCGCCTTTGGGCCAGGTACAGCGTGAGGCCTATGTCTGGTACCAGAAGGGAAGCCTGGTCTTCTACGCGCTCTCCGACTACATCGGCGAGGACAAGGTAAATCTCGCACTGCATAACTTCCTGATGCAGTACCGCTATGCCAACGCTTCGGACGCGCAGTCAGGCCCGTACCCTGACACGCGCCTGATGGAAGCCGCTCTTCGCGCCCAGACGCCGCCCGACCTTCAGTACTTCATCGATGACAGCTTCGAGAAGATCACCCTCTACGACAACAAGGCTGTCAGCGCCACCGCGCAGAAGCAAGCCGATGGCAAGTACCTCGTCACGCTCACCGTGCAGGGTGGAAAGCATTATGCGGATGGCAACGGTAATGAAACACCGACAACGATCAACGACCTGGTCGACGTAGGTGCCTTCAAGGGCAAGAAGGGCGAAGAAAATCCGTTGAGTGTCCGCAAGGAACGCATTACAGGAGCACAGCAGACATTCACCTTCCTCGTAAATGAAGAACCCACCCTCGCCGGCATCGATCCCTTCAACAAGCTCATCGACCGCAATCTGGATGACAACAGGATGGAAGTGACGCTGAAGAAATAGCGGAGCAGGGAATAACTGACAACGAAGAGCTGGCAGGACAGTTGCTCCTCGACGGCCCAGTTCATCCGGTCAGGCACGCTGGGATCGGGCGGTTTTCGATAGACTGCTGCTGTTGGCATTCAGGAGTCTCGCATGACACCGTGTTCCCGGAGAGCCTTTCTCGGCGCCGCAAGTTCGCTGGCAACCGGAGTACTCTTTCCTTCGGCCTTTGCATGGGCGGAGCCGACAGAGCTGAAAATGCCGCTGCCAGTCGCCGGCGAACCGGCGGACTATACGCTGACAATCGCCACGACGCCGATCGAGATAGCACCCAAACGCATTCTCTCGTTGACTACCTATAACGGCCAGTTTCCCGGTCCACTCCTGCGTTTGAAGGAAGGGAAGCGGGTTGTCGTGGACGTGCACAACGACACGGACACCCCGGAGCAGTTGCACTGGCACGGACAAACGGTTCCCGCGGATGTGGATGGTTCGGCGGAGGAGGGCACACCCTTCATTCCCCCACACGGTTCGCGCCGTATCGCCTTCACACCTGGGCCTTCGGGTTTGCGCTTCTATCACACGCACGTGCGCGCCGGCGCCGATCTGGATGCCGGCCAATACGGCGGTCTTGTGGGGCCGGTGTACATTGAGCCGCGAGAAAATCCCGGGCTTTACGACCGCGAAGTCTTCCTCACCCTGAAAGAGTTCGAACCCACCTTCAGCCGCGGCGGCGACATGGATATGGATTTCCTGGCTCCGCGTACAACGGTCCAAAGCCTCAAGGAGCAGGGTGAGAGTGCGATGAAAGCTTCACTCGCCCGAGGTGAGCCACACGGTTACGAGGTGGGTTATGGATCCTTCACCATCAATGGCAAGATGCTTGGACACGGTGAGCCCATCCGTGTGCGCAGAGGCGAGCGTGTCCTCTTCCATGTCTTGAATGGTAGCGCTGGAGAAATTCGCAGTCTCGCATTGCCTGGGCATAGCTTCACCGTGCTCGCAATGGATGGCAATTCACTTCCGAAACCAGTCCGGGTTCCCCATCTATGGATTGGAACGGCGGAACGCATCTCTGCCGTCGTCGAAATGGAACACCCCGGAGTGTGGATTCTGGGGGATCTTATGGACGACGACCGCCACCACGGGATGGGTGTCGTCGTGGAATATGCCGGCGCGGTGGGAAAGCCACAATGGGTGAAGCCACAGTCATTTCCCTGGAACTATGCTCGCTTCGGAAAGCCGGAAGGCCCAGCCGAAGTGCCGGACGAAACCTTCACCCTTCTCTTTCAGAAGAAGAACGCGGCTGCGGACGGCTTCAATCTCTGGACCATCAATGGCACATCGTTCGATCCGCACCAGATGATGCCTCCCGCCATGTTCCATCTTCATAAAGGCCGGCGTTACCGGCTGCTGATGCGCAACGCGAGCGACGACATCCATCCGGTCCATCTGCATCGCCATAGCTTCGAAGTCACCCGCATCGCCGGTCAGGCGACCAGTGGCTTGATGAAGGATGTGGTGATGGTAGGCGGCTATCAGGAGGTCGCGGTCGATTTCGTCGCCAACAATCCAGGCCCCACGCTCTTTCACTGTCACCAGCAACTGCACATGGACTACGGCTTCATGGCGCTGTTCGACTACAGCTAGCGGATCTCCATGAAGCGCCGCAGGCGAAGGACCCAGTATTGGGGGGAGGCATCGATGGCGACGGACGCCAGAGCTCCACGTACTCTTCCCGCTGATGCGTGGGCAAAAGCGACAATACTTTCTCCACACCGTCTCGCCCTTCCGCGTGTACTGTTGTACGCACTGCAGCATCCCCATTTCACCAATCCACAAGGAGGACCCCCGTATGGGTCACGGAATCATTGCCTGGATCATCATCGGAATCGTCGCGGGCTTCATTACCGGAAAGATCATGAAGGGCTCCGGCTACGGAATGTTCATGGACATGGTGGTCGGCCTGATTGGAGCGCTCATCGGAGGCTTCATCTCCGCGCACCTCGGTCTGGGCGGAGTGCGCGAGCACGGCCTGATCATGAGCATTGTGATCGCAGTGATAGGCGCCATCATCCTCACCTGGATCGTCCGCCTGATTTCCGGCAATCGAAGCGCGGAGTTATAAGCGAGAATGCCCGATGCCTCATTCCTGAGAGCATCGGGCATTCTCGCAATTCCCCGTGTATCGACGAGCCGCCTTAACCACACAACGATCGTCTTACTTCCCCTTGCCTATCTCCAGGATCGTGAACGACCCGGGAATCGGTGCGCCCTGCGGCGGCCGGCCGTTCGGTGATGGTGTGGCTGGCGGCGGGGGTGCGGGACCGCGTTCCTGAGACATCGTGAACAGGTGCCCGGTCTTGCTGTCCCGGGTGATGGTGCGGGCGCCGTTCATTGTTTGCAGGTTCTGTTCGACCTCAAAGCTGGCCGGACTCTTCTCTCTCACGATCGTCATGGTGCCATTGCCCTGCGTGCTGAAGGCTTCCATGGTTGCGGGGCTGAAGACGGCTCCGTCTGAGCCGCCGGCCAGTGGAAGCGTGGCGAGAATCTTTCCGTCCCTGGCACTCATGATCACCATCGTGGGCTGTGGGGCGGGTGGAGTGCCCGTCCGGCTGCACGCCGCGAACAAAATTTGATTCTTCACATCCAGCGCAAGGCCGTTGCATCCGCCTTTGTCGATGAAACTGTAGTGCGCCACTGCCTTCATCGTCTTCACATCCACCGCGGTTACGCCGCCCACTGCGTCCTGCATTACAACGTAGAGCATGCCCTTGCCATCCCCCACACCCTGCTCCGGCACGCCGCCCAGGTCCACCGTACCCAGCACGTTGCCATCTTTGGCGTCGATCACGGTCGCGTCCTTGGTGGGATGGCTGAAGACGTAGACACGTTCGTTGAAGGGGTCGAAGTAGATGCCGTCCGGCCGCGCCTGGCCGACATCGATGCTCTTGATCAGCGTCAAGGTTTTGGTGTCGAACATCGAAACCTTGGGGTGATCGCTGGTGAAGCCGTGACTGGTCTTAGGGTCAACTGCTGTCCCATTGCCGCCCACTCCGGAGATCTCGCCCACCGGCTTCAGCGTGTCGAGGTCAAAGATCGTCAGCCGCGCCGAAATGGCCGCAACTTCAGCAGCGGTATCCGTAGCTGGTACCGCACGCGTAGCCCCGCGAGGGATATAGAGCCGGCGGCCAGCCGAGTCGGCATAGATGTAGTCCCATCCACCCTCCCCGCCTACTCGGGCCGTCTTGAGAACCTTGTAAGGACCATCCTGCGGTGCAGGAGCGGCTTGCTGTGCGGATGTCGTTAGGGGAGCCAGCGCAAATGTTACGCACACGGTCATAGTTGCAGCGATCAGAACGGGAACAGGGCGCATGAAGGCATCTCCGCGCCGAAGTATAGTCTTCGGAGCTCAAGACAGGCTGAAGAGAGCAGGGAGTAGGAATAGGAAGTAGCGAGTAGGAAATAGGAAAAGCGCGTTCCGTGGCTCGAGTGCACGCCGTGCAAGCGTTGAAGGGGCTGGGCTTCAGTGTCTGCGTGAGGGCTCCTTCGAGGCCGCAGACCTCACACAGGAAATTGTGATCATGGTGACGTTCCTTCATCCTCGATATACGGAAGAAAGTAGCGCTGAAGGCGCGTTCTATACCAGCCTGGGGCGAAGGCCCAGGTAAGAGATCATTTGATGAAACGAGGGCTGAAAGCCCGACCTATAGGGGCGCCACGATAGGTCGGGCTTTCAGCCCTCAGACCCTTCAGGGCACTGTACCTGGGGCTTTGCCCCAGGCTGGTATGGGGCGCGCCGTTGGCGCTTGAAACCACGCTCGTTTTCGTAGGGTTGCAGCAGCTCTCGCGCTCGCACTTCAGCCCAGCCGCCAACCGCAACCAACGCGTCCGGCTTTAGCCGCTGGGGGGCTGCTCTAAAACAGCGACTTAATTCCGCGCAGCGCCTGCCGTGTCCGCTCTTCGTTCTCGATCAGCGAGAACCGTACAAAGTCATCGCCGTACTCGCCGAACCCGATACCGGGGCTTACCGCCACCTTGGCCTGTTGCAGCATCAGCTTGGAAAACTCCAGCGACTTCAGGTGCAGATACTGCTCCGGAATCTTGGCCCAGGCGAACATCGTGGCTTTCGGCATGTCCACGTGCCAGCCGAGCTTGTTGAGCCCGTTCACCAGCACGTCGCGGCGCGAACGGTAGGTGTCGCAGATCTGCTTCACACAGTCCTGTGGGCCTTCCAGGGCGAGGATGGACGCCACCTGGATCGGCGTGAACGTGCCGTAATCGAAATAGCTCTTGATCCGCGAGAGCGCCCCCACCAGCTTTTCGTTGCCAACCATGAAGCCCACACGCCAGCCGGGCATGTTGTAGCTCTTCGACAGGGTGAAGAACTCGACGGCGATGTCCTTCGCGCCGGGTACCTGCATCACGCTGGGCGGCACGTAGCCGTCGAACGCGATGTCGGCATAGGCGAGGTCATGCACCAGCCACACACCGTGTTCTTTGCAGATCGCAACCAGTTTCTCAAAGAAGGCGAGATCGACGCACTGGGCGGTTGGATTGGCAGGGAAGTTGACGATCAACACCTTGGGACGCGGCGTCATGCGCGGGATCACATCTTCGACGCGGGCAAGGAAGGCGTTGGTGGAATCCGTGATGGGGATGCTCAGCACATCGGCGCCGGCGATCACCGGGCCATAGATGTGGATGGGGTAGCTGGGATTGGGGACCAGCACGGTGTCGCCTTTGTCCAGGACGGCCAGGCAAAAGTGGGCGATGCCTTCCTTGGAGCCGATGGTTACGATCGCTTCGGACGTGGGATCGAGCTCCACACCGTAACGGCTTCCGTACCAGTTGCAGATTGCCTTGCGCAGCCGGGGAATACCCTTGGACAGCGAATAGCGGTGCGTCTGCTGCTTGCGCGCCGCCTCGATCAGCTTCTCTACGATGTGGGCGGGCGTCGCCCCATCCGGATTGCCCATACCGAAATCGATGATGTCTTCGCCGCGCTTCCGCGCCGCGGCTTTCAGCTCCCCGGTGATGTTGAAGACATACGGTGGAAGTCGCTTGACCCTTTGGAATTCGTCACTCACAGTATTTCGATCATACTGTGACCGGCACTAAGGTTCGATCATCGCCCCAATCGCACGGTCGCCTTCGGAGGCACTTTCCAGAAGCCCAGCCTTCGCTCCAGCCCGGTTTGGCGCTGTTTGATTTTGGCTGAGCTTTTTCTTGGCATCGATGCGCCGGATGGGAATGCGAAAGCCGACGATCCCTCGCAACTGCGCCTGGACAAACTCGGGAGGGGCATCCGTCACCGCCCAGCTCTCAGGTCTCCCTGCCTCGTGGAGCGAGGTGAGCTGGGTCACCATCTGCAGGAGCCGTTCGGGTTCCTGATAGAACTCCAGCGGTCCATAGACGTGAACTGCAAGATAGTTCCACGTAGGGACAACGCGGCCGTTCTCCGCCTTGCTCGGATACCACGAGGGTGAGATGTAGGCATTGGCGCCCTGAAAGATTGCCAGCGCATCTTCCGGGCCGCAATCCTTCCATTGCGGATTGGCCTTGGCGATATGGCCATAGAGCACGCCATACTCAGCTTCGTCCTCGACCAGGAACATGGGCACTGGAGTGGCGATCAATCCTTGCGACGAGTTGGTAACCAGAGTCGCGAGTCCGCAGGCGCGGATCATCGCGCCGATTTCGTTTCGATCTTCTTCTCGAAAAACCTCTGGGATGTACATGGTCCACTCAGATTTTAGTCTGGCCACCGGCACTGCCGTCTATAAAATGGTGTACACCTACAGTGCTTCTTGAGAGAGCAAAAAATCTTTCCTTTTAGCCTTAGTCTCTTTCTTCCGATGGCTTCTCAGTGTTCGATTCAAGGCCGTAATGAATGCGGCTGTGTCCGCGTAATAGTTTGGATAGGCGGTGCGAAGGGATTTTATCGAATTAACGCCAACCAGAACGGCATCGAGGCGCGATGCATTTGCCGATGTTTCTATGGCTGCTACGGCAGCAACGGCCTTTTTGGGATCGGTAAATCCAGTTGATTGAATAGTATCCTCAGACACATCCAGAACCAAGAGGACCCACGTGGCCCCAGCCATCTCCTTTTTGGGGAGAAGCGACAGTGCTTTCGTCCACCCACGTAGTCTTGGACGGACCTTAAGCTCTTGCAATAGACGTCGGATTTCGATCACCAAATAGTCAATATTCTCTGGCGTATTTGGAACAAGGGACGTCCCTTCTTGGATCGCAAATATCGAGCCAGCCAGTGAAAAGAACCGCCTCCAGTTATCTGGACCACCTCCAAATTTTAGGGGTGATCTAGTGAAGGCCGTAACAGTCTCGACTGCAGTCGCAAATGCGTGCTGGAGTTGAGTTCTAATTTGAATCTCAATCCGATGGCCGTTCCAATGTTCATTTCTCTCTGAACGCGCTTTGTAGCGACCAACTAGATGTACACCTCGGTAGCCATCTTCTTTGGGATGGTTAATATAGTCGAAGCATTTCATGTTTCCTTCGGTTTGAACAAAATCGTCATTAGCATTTCGATAGATCGAAACCAATGCATTGAGCGAAGTGATGTCGGGCATAATCGCTCGGCATCCACCGAGGTCCTGCATCTGCGACAGCTTCATATTCGGCTCACGAACCAACTTGTTCATTATCGAAGAGAATCGCTTCAAACGTTGGGCTACGATTGCTTTTGAATGAAGCTTCTCAGCTCTCTTGGCGAGATGACGTCTAAACACTAAAAGGGGCATGCCGTGGGACGAGCGCCAGTTCTGTACGATCATGTAGCGCTTTCCCAAGTCTGGTATATCAAGCGCTCCACTGTGCTGCCACCAAGGAATCAGCGACGCGCCCACACGATCTATCTCGGTCTTGCTCTGCTGCCTTTTCGACCATTGAGCCATGTCGCCATCATCGTCCTTGAAGGTGAGTTCTGCAAGTATATAATTGCCCGGCTGAAAGAGTGTCCGCGTGTTTGTATCGATAGGTGCACTGGTAGTGGAATGCAAATGGGTTTTACGTGTTTTATAACGGGCCCCGATGAGGCACAGCACACCATCTGGGAGAAATTGGATAGGGTAAGAGTAATGGAGATGACAGACGAAGATATTCGCTATATCACTTACAGGCAGAGCCAATTGCTCGACGAAGACTGGAAATCTATATTCGACCCTGCGAAGTGGAGGGCTTGGGCCGAGCAAAACATCGAGCAGTTTCGTGCTCTCATTGAGCAGTCTTCCACAGTAGGCCGGTCCTCAATAATTGGTCATTTAGAGGATTTCCTTTCCTTTGGTCCAGATACGGTGTACGAACTCCCGACCTCAAGAGCGATATTTGCTCCGATATTTGAAGAGGTAGAAATGGCCGCCGAGAGAATTGGTCTAAAGCCAATTAGAGTTGTGCGCCTTTTTACGTCAACCGGCATCGACGCTTCGCCGTCGGCTTTCCCAACCTCGGCTGATCATATGTTATTTGTCGGTCTTGGGACGTCAAGTTTTTGCAACTACTGGGCGAAATGCATAACTGTCTTGATTATGGCGATTCATCCGTCGATAGGAATGAGGCGGATGGAGAAAGCAGAAGATGTTGAGTCAGTCTTTCGAAATGCCCCGCATGGACTCCTTCTTGCAACCCGCTTAGTGCTGTATTATGCGACCTTTGGTACGGTGATTGGGTTTGGCGAAGTCAAACAACCCCCCGAATGTCTCGCCTATAGAGTCCAATTGCTCGATGCGATGGAAACGTTCGCAATTGCGCATGAATATGCTCATTTTGTTGCCGAAGAGCGGCTGCCTGAGTTTTCAGGAGTACTCGATTCGGCGCAGAGTCAAAAATTGGAACTGTTTTGCGATCGGCTAGGGCTTTCAATCAGCCGAGAAAGCGGAAGCGTCGTAGACAACTATCTGACCTTTGCTGGAGTCGGTGCTTTAGTCACATTTCGAGTTATGCAGATGTGCGATACGGCTAGAAAATTGATCGGTGAATCGTTTAGACCTATATCAGGCATAACGGGTAGTGATAGGTCAACAAGCTCTCATCCCGAATACGAAGATCGGATTCAGCTTTTAAAGGGAACTTTATGCGAAAATACAGCTTTAGACCAACGGGATCAGTTAGAGAGCATTGTAGAGGAATATGATTTCATCCTTTGTATGATTGCAAAGACAGTGATTTCTGCGCTAGCCACTGCTCTTGAGCGAGCCCATTCGGGATCCTTGACTTGATCGCCTTCGATCGATGGGGATATTGCGATTCAACGCAGTCGGGCAATGATCCAACGGCGTCATCAAAGGGATATGAAGACATATAGCCTAGCCCCAACCGCAAGCGCGTAGTGGGGTGTCGAACCACAACGCTCTCCAATTCACTCATCAGCCAGTTAGAATCACCCGATGCCGCCCATGAACCGCCGGGACATGCTGAAGTTGACGTCGATCACCTCCATGGCGACCCTCGCCTCGGCTGCTCCGAAAGCCGCGCATGCTGCGATAGCAGCCAGTGAACATGCACCCGTGCCCAAGTGGGAGCTGTTTGAGGTGACGCTGCACGGACCCGCGGAGGGCAATCCGTTCGTAGATGGCCAGCTCACGGCCACGTTTGTGCTTGGACACAGGACTCTTTCTGTCGATGGTTTCTACGACGGCCATGGCGTCTACAAGCTGCGCTTCATGCCGGATGCCGAAGGCGAGTGGAGCTACGCCACCGTCAGCAATGTTCCGGCTCTGAATGGGAACACGGGAAAGTTCGTTTGCTCGGCGCCGCTTGCGGGAGCTCATGGTCCTGTCTCCGTCCGCAACACGCATCATTTTGCCCATGCGGATGGAACGCCCTTCTTTCCGTTCGGCACCACCTGCTATGCGTGGATCCATCAGGGTGAGGACGTGCAGCGTGAAACGCTCGAGGTTCTGCGCGATGGGCCGTTCAATAAGATCCGGATGTGCGTCTTTCCCAAGAGCTACGAGTACAACCACAACGAGCCGCCGTTCTATCCGTTCGAACGCAGCGCTGCCGGAGTCAACGACTACACGCGCCCCAACCCAGCATTCTTTGCGCACGTCGAACAGCGCATCGCCGATCTTCGAGCCATTGGGGTGGAAGCGGACCTGATCCTGTTTCACCCCTATGACCGCTGGGGCTACCAATCCATGCCTGCCGAAACGGACGACCTGTATCTCCGCTACGTGCTGGCCCGCATGTCGGCATTTCCTAACATCTGGTGGTCGCTGGCCAATGAGTGGGACCTGATGAAGGCCAAGTCGGTGCAGGACTTCGACCGCTTCTTCCACATCATTGAGCAGCATAATCCCGTCCCGCACCTGCGTTCCATCCACTACTCGCAGGTGATGTACGACAACACGCGACCCTGGGTGACCCACGCCAGCCTGCAAAGCTCCGACTTCGCTGCCGCCGAAGGCTGGCTCAAGACCTGGGGCAAGCCGATCTGTTATGACGAGGTGAAGTACGAAGGCAACTTCGATCGGCGTTGGGGAAACCTTTCTGGCGAAGAGATGACGCGGCGGTTCTGGCTCGGCGTCGTCGCCGGCTGCTATGTCACGCACGGCGAAACGTACCTTGACCCCAACCTTCCCATCGATGAAAACTCCTCGCCGACGATTCCGTGGTCACACGGCGGCAAGCTCCGGGGCAGCAGTCCAGCGAGGATCGGTTTCCTGCGCAAGCTGGTGGAATCTTCCGGCGCCGCTCTAGGCAAGGCCGCCAAGCGAACCGGCTTTGATGCCCAGCCGAACGGCTACTACTTCAATGCATCGATGCCGGAACCGGAAGGCAAGGACCCGGAAGTAATTCTGTATTACTTCGACGATCACCAACCGCTGTTCTACGAGTTCCCCTTACCCGCGCATGAGTTCACCGCGGAGGTGATCGACCCGTGGGCGATGACGGTGACGGCTGTGCCCGGAACGTTCAAGGGCAAGTCGAAGATCCGATTGCCGGCCAGGCCGTATCAGGCTGTGCGGTTTTTGAGAGTGCGGGCGTGAGATAGGGTCAGCGTTAGGTTGCCACGTGTGTTCTTGTGAACCGTCATACCTCAACCAGGGTCATCCTGACCCTGAGCGAAGCCGAAGGGGAAGGATCCCAGTATTTTGTTCGTGGTTGTAGGCACCTAAACGCGTAAGCGACGTAGCTCTTGCGGTGAAGACACTTGACCGTGACGCATCCCGCAATACTGGGATCCTTCGCGATGCTCAGGATGACCCACATTTAAATTTGAGGTGGAGCGTGGACGGTCGTGCAAGCCATGAGGCAATCTGAGTCGTGGCGTCACGGGGTCCGTCGACTCAACCCTGAACCCTAACCCCTAAACCCTAAACCCTCTGCCTTTCTACCTTCTGCTCGCTGTCAGTCGTTGGCTATTACCCGTTCCTTGACTCATCCCATCCGCCATCCCGATCTGCTCCGTAATCGACAAGATCACGGGAGTCGCGACTGCCGGTGTTCCATCGCCCAGGTGCAATGCCTCGTTGATCCCCAGAACGGTGGACGGCATCACCGCCGGATTTCCGTCGGCCGCGTGCAGCAATTCACTGATTGCGAGGAGCGTTGAAGGCGTGAGCTGTGGGGAGACATCCGATGCGTGAATCGCTTCAAGAATGGCAAGGACCAGCGGAGGCATCAACGACGGCGCCCCATCCGACATGTGCAGCACTTCGTTGATGGCCAGCGGCGTGGGTAGCCTGAAAAGGTCACTCACTTGAATAGCTTCGGTGATCGTCAGCAGGGTGGATGGCGCGAACTGTGTCAATTGATCGGAAGCGTGGATGATCTCGTTGATAGCCAGCGGCACCGGCAACATCAGGCCGGGTGGAGCGTCGGAAAGATGCAGGACTTCGTTGATCGCGAGCGGTGTGGGCAGTGTCAGCAGGTCGCTCAGATGAATGGCCTCGCCGATCATCAGCAGCGTAGAAGGTGCGAGCTGCGTGAGTTCGTCGGAGGCGTGAATAACCTCATTGATGACCAGGGGTGTTGGCAGCATGACGCCTGGCGTGCCGTCGGAGAGATGCAGCACTTCGTTGATGGCCAGCGACACCGGCACTGTCAGGTTCGGCGGGGAGTCCGACATGTGCAGCACTTCATTGATGATGAGTGGTGTAGGCAGCGTCAGGGTGTCACTCAGCCTGATGGCTTCCGTCACGTTCAGCACGGTCGAGGGCGCCAGCCTCGGCGGCTGATCGGCCATGTGGATGACTTCCGCAATCGCCAGTGACACCGATTTCCTCAACGCCGGCGCGGCGTCGGAGAGGTGCAGGACTTCCTTCACCGCCAGGATCGTTGGGACCTGCAATGCGAGTTTGTCGGAAAGATGCAGCGCTTC
Organism: Acidobacteriaceae bacterium; assembly: GCA_036498835.1. Lineage (GTDB taxonomy): Bacteria > Acidobacteriota > Terriglobia > Terriglobales > Acidobacteriaceae > Granulicella. Next base: position 34,235 of record DASYEV010000230.1, read on the forward strand.
ATTCACAACGAGCCGGGTGGAAGGCTTCAGTGTGGTCAGCTTGTCGGATGTATGGATGACCTCCGCAATCGCCAGGCGCACGGACCGTGTCAGCACCGGTTTCGCGTCCGAGAGATGCAGCGCTTCCTTGATCGCCAGGATCGTCGGGACTTTCAAGGCGACCTTGTCGGAAAGGTGTAGGGCTTCGGCAATACGAAGCACCACCGCCGGTTTCGCCACAACGGCATCGGAAAGATGGAGTGCCTCCTTGATGGCTAACAGGCGCGACGGCGTGAGCTTCGGTGTTCCATCCGAAAGGTGCAGAGCTTCGGCGATGCGAAGGACCAGCGCTGGTTTGGCTACGACGGCGTCGGAGAGATGCAGCGCTTCGGCAATCCGAAGCACGACCGCCGGTTTCGCCACTACTGCATCAGAGAGGTGCAAGGCTTCCGTGATGGCCAGAAGTCGCGACGGTGTGAGTTTGGGAGTCCCGTCGGAAAGATGCAGTGCCTCGGCGATGCGCAGGATCACCGCAGGCTTGGCCACGACCGCATCCGAGAGATGTAAGGCTTCAGCGATGCGAAGCACTGTGCCCGGTTTCACCACGACCGTGTCCGAGAGATGCAGTGCTTCACGAACTGCCAGCACGATGCTTGGCTTCAGAACAGGCTGGGTATCGCTGACATGAATCGCTTCCGCAATCGCCAGGATGGTTGGCCGCGAAATTTTCACGGTATCGGAAAGGTGCAGCACTTCCTGAATTGTCAGCACGATGGGTGCGCGAAGGCCGCTGCCGGTGATGGGGATCATATCGGCAACGGATTTGCCACAATCGAAAACCTGCACGGACGCCGTATAGCTGACTGCCGCGGTGGGCTTGAAGCTGATGCTGATGGTGCAACTGGCTCGGGCTGGAAGCAGGGCCGTACACGTTGTAGATCCACTGAATGCCGCTATCCCCGTCCCAACCAGTTGAATGCTGCTGATCGCCTGCGCGGACGATCCGGAGTTGGTGAGCGTGATGGGTAGCGTGGTCGTGGTGCCCAGATTTTTCGCACCGAACGCCAGGGAGAGGGGACTGAACACGATCTGCGCTGACCCCGAAATAATACCGAGGGCGTTCAGCGTGACCGAACCTCTGGCGTCGCACCCGGAGCATGCCAGTGGCACGGTGATCGCCGCGGTTGTGGAGGCCGCGGCATCCTGCGGAGAAAACACGACGCTGAGCTGACAGCTTCCACCCACTGGCAGCACCGCCGCGCAGCTCCCCGGAGCCACCGCGAAGGAGCCGATTCTATCCGGCACTGCGAGTACTGCGGCGTTGATGCCGTTGTTGGTCAGCGTGACGGTGAGCGGAGCACTGCTGGTACCTGCGGCCTGCTCGCGAAACGTCACCTGGCTCGGTGAAGCGGTGACATAAGGTCCGGAGGTCATTCCGGTCAAAGCCACAGTCTGTTGACTGCCTGGATTGTTCAGTGAGTTGGAGCTTAGGCTGAGAGTGCCGGTAAAGCGTCCTGCATGCGGCGACCGGAAGCGCACCGCAACTGTGCAGGAAGCGGCCGGAGGCAGCACGACGGGAACCGTGCAGTTGATCTCATGCGTGGTGGCCGGTGCGGATGCCAGGCTGAAGGCACTGCCGTTCACGTCGATTCCAGATAGCGTCAACGGCATGTTGCCGCCGTTGTAGATGGAGATCGTTTGTGCCGTGCTGAACTCATCCGCGGGGTGGTCGCCGAAATCCAGTTTTCCTCGCGAGCGGTCAACGACATCCAGGCGGTTGACCGCGCTGGTCAGAAAGACAGTGCCGTCGGCGCCAACGCTTACACCGTTCAGATCCCGCTCCGTCCTCGTCTCCAAACCGGGAGTGGCTGCGTTCAGAACGTCCCACGCGGAGACGGCGGTGTACAGACCGCCGGCGGCATCTGTCGCGATCGCTTTCCCTGACGTTCCGGACCCGGCTTCGGTCTGGCCGCCGGCATGGGCAATGCGAAATAGTCGTGAGCCGCCATCGATCAGGAGATCGTTGTCGCTATCCACAGCCATGGCATATGCGCCTGCGCCCGGTTCCCCGGTCCGGCTCAGCGCGATAGCGCTGGCTGTTCCGTGGTCAACGGTATACAGCAAGGGAGGTGACGGTCCCAGGCCTGCACTTTGTCCCGGTGCCGGCTCGGCGCTTCCGCGCACCGCGTAGGTTGTGCCTGTGTTGCCAACCGCTGTGCTGAGCCACACGTATCCCGGAGGCAGCGAAGGCAGCGCCAACACACCCTCCACGTCCTGCACGGTGTCGTAAGTAACACCGAATGTGCCGCCGCGTTCGGAGAGATACAGCACGCCCGCTCCGTCGATGCCGATACTCGTCGCGGAAGAAGTGACCGGAAGCGGTGTGACAACACCGGCCCTGGAAATGCTGGAGACGAAGTTGCCGCGGTTCACGGCGAACAACGTTCCTGCCTCATCCACAACCGAAATACCCGCAGCCTGCGCAGGCGAGGAAACGGCATCGACTCCTGGCTGCAGCAGCGCAAGCGGCCCTTTCCCCACGCCATACAGCAGGATGGTCGCAAGGCGTTTGCGGCCCTCCGAGATGAACAGCGCATCCTTCCGCCCGCCCGGAAAAGCAGGGCGGAACGTGACCCGCACGGAACAGTGCAGGATGTTGCCGCTTCCATTGCATGTCATTGCACCGAGGCTGAAACTGAGCCCATAGTGCAGCGCTATTCCGGGCAAGTCGGCGCGGGGCATTGCCTCGGGATCGCGCTGCAGCTCAAAGTGGGCGTCAATGGTCTCCGCCATCTCACTTGTCACACCGACATCCGTTGGATGGAAGCTGATGGCCGGCGTCGCTGTCGCCGTGGTCGCGCGCGTTGTCGAGGCTTGCCCCTGCATCTGACCCGATGCAGCCGCCAATAGGACAACCACCAAGGCAGCGCAAGACGCGTGCAACATCCAAGGTCGCCTTTGGGGGCGAGCCTGGGCACATGCCTGGGCGCACGTTTGCAGACGTGTTCCCAGGCCACAAGCCCTGGTGCTTGCGCAGCGGCTGAACATCACGCGTTCCCCTTACCTGTCAGACGTACTTCCCGGTTCGAAGAGGCCTAGGAGAAGCTGAGCGTGACCGTTACCGTGATGATCTGCCCTGCCGTTACCGTCAGGGGACCGCCCGGGATGTTGGTCGAAGTCAAAGCGCCTGCCGCAGTGATTCCGAGGGCATTGGGTACGCATGCGCTGGGTCCAAGCGTCGCCTGCTGGAAGGCGAGGTTGGAGCCGGCGAGGCGGAACTGCTGGGCATAGGTGGTCGAGCCCGGAACGCACATGGCAGCATAGGTTTCCACAGCGTTGATGGTGCCCAAGCTGGAAAGTGCTGCCGGCACGAAGTAGTTTCCGGAAAGCACAAGATTCACGCTGGGGGTGAAGTTGACCACTTCGCTCAGGCCGGACTGGCCCTGACCCACGGCGACTTCACCCTGTGCGCTTCCCGCCGGGTAAAAGCCGAAGCAATGAATGCTGGCTGGAACGACGGCCTGTCCAAGCACACCAACGTTGCAGTAAGAGCTGGGGTCCATGCCGGCGGCGGTCGTCGGTCCGGAGATGAAAGCGATCGAAAGGCCTCCGGCGGTCGCGGTGCCCGAAAGCAATGCGGCCAATATCTGGTCGCCTGAGGTGGTGCCCCCTCCAGTGATCAGCGAGTTTTCGAAGTCGCGATGCGACACGACGCGGCCGTCCGGGTTCTTGACGTCGATCACCCAGTGACCGTGGACCACAATGCCTTCTCCGCGTGCTGCGGGCGCAGCGGCAGCTTTCTTCGCCGCGGTGGCGGCATGCCGCGTGTGAGCCGTCTGTTGCGCAATCGTGTCGTTGGCGATAGCGATGGGAGCCAGGCCGCACAGCATAACCAGTGCGCGCCAGCTGTACTTGGACATACGAACGTTCGTGATCATTTGTATCCTCGAGGAACTCGAAATTTAAAAGCTGGGGAGCTGATAGCCCAAAGCAGTAGCAGCACTGCCGGAGGCAGAGCGGGGCCTGACCTGCACTTCCTCGCGTCCATACGAGCCCGGATCCGATAGCAACCTGCCGGTAAGCGCGGTAAAGCGGCGCTGCCGATGGAGATTGCTTCATCCAAAGCGAGGAGTCTGAAGTTTTGCTGCTGGCCTGTATTCAAGAGAAGGTGCACGGAAGCCGGCATTGCGGAGTTCGCTGCGCGGAGCCCTCTTTGCGGAAGGAACGCGGATGAGAATCCTGGGCGGGACGGCGTGCGGACAGATGGCCTGACCGCTTACCTTGGAGCACGGCAAAGAAATTGCCACGATGCTTTCAGGCAAGTGATGGGACTGCAGGGCCTTTGTTCGATGCGCTGGAAGGTACCACACGGAAGAAGGGCATGTATATGACTTTTCCATGAAACATCTGGAAGGCTCTGGCGGACCACCATTTTGCTCATGATTGTCACCCTGGATTTACTGAATACGGCGCTGGACCTGTGTGCCGTCTGACCGCCTGCTGAATTGGCTGGCTGATTCCCACTCTTTCTAGGGGCGCAACCGAGCGACGAATTTCCTATGCTTCGACAGACGGAACGGTGACGGGAATCCGTCACACACCAGATGCGAATGCAAAATCAGGAAGCCGAAGATCCGGCCGCTGAAATTCGGCAAGGTTTTTTCTAACATTTAATATCGAACGACCGAATATCTAAAACCCCCAATGATCAAACGACTGCTCTACCTCTTTCTCGCCGCCCTCATCGTTTTCGGTCTGCTGCAGTGCATTCGGCCGGCGATTCCCGCGCCGCCCGTGGTTGCCGAGGTGCATGCACCTGATGATGCACGGCATGTGCTGCAGACCAGTTGCTATAGCTGCCACTCCAATGAGCGGCGCCTGGCGTGGTTTGACGAGGTTGTGCCTGCGTATTGGCTGGTGCGGAAAGATATTCTGGACGCCCGCAGCCATCTGAACTTTTCCACACTTGGCGAAAAGCCCGCGGGCGTGCAGCGAGCCGAATTGTTCGAGGCGGTCAACATGGTGCAGTTCGGCGCCATGCCGCTGCCCAGCTTCCTTGCGCTGCACCCTGATGCGAGAGTTAACGCTGCTGACCTGGAAAAGCTCAAGGACTACCTGGCGCCGTGGGGAGACACGCCTCCCGTTCAAGTGGATCCGGCCGGCTTTTCCGCTCCCGATCAAACTGGCCCGGAATATAACGGCTTGGCGTTCGATCCCTCCTGGAAGAGCTGGCATCTGCTTAGCGTGACCGACCGTGGGGACAATGACACCTTTCGCTTCATCCTCGGCAATGACATTGCGGCGCAGGCTGCCCATGATGGCCACACACATCCCTGGCCCGATGGTGCGCGCTTTGCCAAGGTCGCCTGGCAGCAGCGCAGCACACCCGACGGCCTGGTTGCGCCGGGACAGTTCATCCAGATCGAACTGATGGTAAAAGACGCGAAGCAATATAAGGACACGGAAGGCTGGGGCTTTGGCCGCTGGCGCGGCCCCACATTGAAGCCCTATGGCAGCGATGCTTCGTTCGCCGGTGAGTGCACCGGCTGTCACGCGCCCATGAACAAACACGACTTTGTGTACACCATGCCGATTTCGGCGGCGCACGCGGATCCGGTGGACGCGCTGAACAATGAGGCGGCATCCTATGCTTCGCCATCGCTGGATCCGGCGGCCGCCCATGCTCTCACCTTGTTTGTCGACCGCAAGGCGGGAACGATGTCGGTCCTTTACGGCAATGCCGCTGCGGCATCGCGTCCGCAGGGAAGCAGGTCCTATCCTGCCGGTACAGAACTGCTTCTGATTACGTGGAAGCAGATCGCCGACCCGCACTGGTTTGGAGCCCGCATCCCCGGCACGCCTCTGTATGTCGAATCGCTGCAGGTTGGCGCCGATCCGGCATCGACGAAGTATCGCCGGCTTGAGGATGGAGGCCGCAGGGAAGTTCAACTTGAAGCGCCGCAGGCTGGTGCGCGCACGGAATTCATCGAGCGGCTCGCACAGGCGCCCGCGCTGCGCTGATCGCACAAGAGAAGCCACATGAAGGTCTGAATGGTGAAGGAACCGGGCGGAGCATTCATTGAAGAAGAACGCCCGATCCCGGAGCGCTCTTCGGATTTTCTTCCACGAACTTGTCCTCTCGACCGAAGCCTCCGGTAACCGACAGCCGGGTGCCCCATTCATCGCGGCCTTTTCGCGATGAGTGGGCCATCGCGCGAAGCGCGACCGCATAGCGGGCACAGCGTCTTGCGAGATGCTCCAGCGAGGTGGGAGCAGGCCCTCCGGAAGTTCCGGGTGGGGCAAGAAATCGCAGAGCGTGTTTCGCCCGAACACGGAAACGGTACCGTCTCTTGAGGCTGCGTGATGGCGTCTGCAATCATCCAAGCTACTGGAGCGCGGAATGTTTTCCCTCAATGCCTATTTCGGTGAGGTTGTTCTTACCCGGATGCTGCTGCAGCGCGGCATGGCGTTGATCTATCTGGTCGCTTTCATCTCCGTTTTGCGTCAATTCAAACCGCTGCTCGGCGAACGCGGCCTGCTGCCTGTTCCGGAGTATCTGAAAGGCGCGAGCTTCAGCGAAGCGCCCAGTATCTTCTGGTGGCGCTACTCGGACCGGTTGCTCGACCTGGTTGCGTGGACCGGTACAGTGATCTCTGCATGCGCACTGTTTGGATTGACCGAGGCTGGGCCGCTCTGGCTTTCGGTGGGATCATGGCTGCTGCTTTGGGTGCTTTATCTTTCCGTCGTGAATGTGGGGCAGCAGTTCTTCGGTTTCGGCTGGGAGTCGATGCTGCTGGAAGCCGGTTTCTTCACCGCATTTCTCGGCCCGGCTCACATGCAGCCTTCCATCCTGCCGGTGCTGATCCTGCGCTGGATGCTGTTTCGCACCGAACTGGGCGCGGGCCTCATCAAGCTGCGCCACGATTCCTGCTGGCGTGATCTGACCTGCCTCTTCTATCACTACGAAACTCAGCCGCTGCCCAACCCGCTGAGTTGGTACTTCCACCGCCTGCCCAGGGCCTCGCACCGCTCCGGAGTGCTGTTCAGCCATTTCGTGCAGGTCATCGTGCCTTTCGCCCTCTTCGCTCCGCAGCCGATCGCGTCGATCGCCGCAGGGCTCTGCATCGCGCAGCAGCTATGGCTGATCATAAGCGGCAACTACTCCTGGCTGAACTGGCTCACGGCGGTGCTGGGTGTGGCCGGCCTCAGTGATCGCTTCCTCACAGTCGCTCTCCCGTTGCACACGCCGCAGCTTATGGCACGCCCGCTCGCGTTCGAAATTGTGCTGTACGTCATCGCCGCAGGCACGATCACACTCAGCGTGCAGCCCGTCATGAACCTGTTCTCCAAGCACCAACGGATGAACTTCAGCTACAACCGCTATCACCTGGTGAATACTTATGGAGCGTTCGGGAGTGTGGGCAGGGAACGCTACGAGATTGTCATCGAAGGCACGGCGGAACGGGTGATTCTCCCATCCACGCCGTGGAAGGAATACGGCTTCCGAGCCAAGCCTGGCGACCTGAAGCGCATGCCTCCGCAGGTCGCGCCCTACCATCTTCGCCTGGATTGGATGATCTGGTTTCTGCCGTTTACGGTGCTGGTTACTCCGAACGGCATTCGCGTCCGCGGCTATGAACGCTGGTTCGCCCGCTTCATCCAGAGGCTGCTCAAGGGGGACCGAGCGCTCCTGCGCCTGATGGGGAAGAACCCGTTTCAAGAAAGCCCTCCGGTTTATATACGCGCTCTGTTCTATCGCTACCGTTACACCGACGCGAAGACCAAAGCTGAAACCGGTGCATGGTGGACGCGGGAGCTACTGGGCGTCTATATGCAGCCGATTTCGCTGGACATACTCAAAGACGTTTAAACAATGGAAGCGAAAGCGCCTGGTAGGAGGAAGCATCCTGCCAGGGCCTTCTTCGAAACGCACCGGATCTACTGCATCACCAGCACACCTTCTTCGGCCACCGCCTCTTCCGTGACCACAGAGCCCGGTTGGAGAGCGCGTCCGCCTTTGCCTACCCAGGTGCGAGTCCATTGCCGCGACACGATGCGAAGCATCGCAAGGATCGCCAGGGCAAAGACGGCGTACAAGGCAAAGCCGGCAGCGAACGATCCCGTGTGTTGTTTCGACTGGCCAAGTACGTTGGGCAGGATCGACCCGCCCAGCGCTCCGATTTCGCCGATCATTCCGCCCGCGATCGCGGTCGTGACCGGCCAGCGCAGCGGTACAAGCTGGAAGGTCGCACCGTTGCCGGCGCCCAGCGCCGCGAAGCACAGCATGAAGAGCGCGGTCGTTACGGTGAGGGATGGTGAAGCGACCAGCCCAAAGATCCCGGCGATCGCAATCAGAAATACTACCGACAGTGTTGCCACACCACCTACCTTGTCCGCGAAGTATCCGCCGAGCACACGGGTCAGGCTTCCAGTGAGCGTGGCCAGCATGGTCAGCGTGCCGGCCTGGGTTTTGGCGATATGGAATTGGGCGACAAACAACGAGGGCAGAAACGTCGCGAGCCCGATGAAGCCGCCGAAGGTGATGATGTACACCATGTTGAAGTACCAGCCGTCCGCCTCCACCAGGCACTTCAGGTGTTGCCCAAGACTTTGATGTTCCGCGTCAGGCGGCTCTTTTGCGAAGAAGATCATGGTGAGCAGAGGCAACAACATACAGCAGGCGGCAATCCCGTAGACATGCTGCCAGCCATGGGCTCTTGCCAGCCGCGGCGCGAAGAACGCGGCGATTGCGGTCCCGCTGTTCCCGGCCCCGGCAATTCCCATCGCCAGCCCTTTGTATTCGCGAGGAAACCAACCTGAGCCTAACGAGAGTGCAACACCGAAGCTCGCGCCCGCGATGCCCAGCAGGATACCCATGGCCAGCACGTTCGAAAACGTATGCACGAAGAAGTAGCCATACATCAGTGCAGCGATGATGCAGGTCATCTCCACAATCGCCGCGTTCTTGCGGCCGATGTATTGGCTGAGCACGCCGAGAGGGAAGCGCATCAGTGCTCCTGCCAACGTGGGTACTGAAACCATCAGGCCGACCTGTGCGGGCGAGAGGTGGAACTGCTCGGTGATGAAAGGCCCCATGGCGCCATTCAGCACCCAGACCGCGAACGAAAAGTCGAAGTAGAGGAAGGATGCGAGGAGAGTGGGTGGATGGCCCGACTTAAGAAACACTTTGGCGTTCGCCACGGGAATGACTCCTGAGGTAGATGAATTTTGTTGTCACGCGACAGATAGGGGCTGCTTGGAAGCGAACATCCTGGTTCGCTCCCGTGTTGCGATCGCGGCAATCATGGCCGCGAATGATCCGAATGATCCGAATGATGCGGATCAGGCGCGCGTGCTGCGTTCCACGTGGACCGCGCATTGTTTGAAATTGGGTTCACGGCTGATGGGATCGAAATCGCCCAGCGTGACGAGGTTCGAATTGTGCTCGGCAAAGTGAAAAGGCATGAACACGTGCCCGGGTGCGACGATGCCCGTAATGCGCAGCTCCACGTCGAGGACGCTGTTCCGCCGTGAGACAACGGTGACACGCTCATGTTGGCGCAGGGAAAGCCGCTCCGCATCCACGGGATTCATTTCCAGCCAGGCATTGGGCGCCATGTTGTTCAGCATCGGGATCGCTCCGGTCTTGGTGCGTGTATGCCAATGCTCTACGGTGCGCCCGGTATTCAGGACGAGATCGTATTCCGCATCCGGCTGTTCTGAGAAGGGAAGACACGGCACGCAGTGCAGCAGGGCACGTCCGTTCTCGCGTGGGAAGATGCCGTCGGTGTACAGCCGCTCGCCGCCCCACTGCGCGCCGCCCATTTCTTCGAGCAACTGCCATGTAAAGGGCAAATAGTCGCACAGGCGGCCTGCGGAAACCCTTTGCCATTCAAGCCAGGCATCGTGCGTGGTCGTCCAACCGGGAAACAGGGTCTCCCGAACGCCGAGGCCTTCCGCAAGGCCGAGGAAGATATCGAAGTCGGCTCGCGCATCTCCGGGAGGCTTTACAAAGGCGTTGACCTTGCTGATGCGCCGTTCGGAGTTGGTGAAAGTGCCTTCCTTTTCACCCCAGATACCAGCCGGGAGCACCAAGTCCGCAAACTCGGTGGTGGGTGTGGGAAAGAAACCATCCTGCACGACGACGAACTTTGCCGTGGTCAGCGCCTGCTGTAGAAGCCCGTAGTTGGGAAACGAAACCGCCGGGTTCGTGGCGATAAACCAGAGAGCCTTGATACGTCCGGCGACGGCCGCTTCGATGATGTCGGGGTATGCGAGGCCCCGCGCTTTGGGCAGCAGATCGGGCGAAATTCCCCACAACGCTGACAGTTCCGATCTGTCGGTGGGATTGTCGAACTTGCGATATCCCGGCATGGAAGAGGTGAAGCCGCTCTCCCGGGTTCCCATGGCATTGCACTGTCCGGTAATGGAGAAGGGCGATGCGCCGGCCTTTCCGATATTGCCCGTGATCAGTGCGAGGTTGTTGATCGCGGCAACCGTGACGGCACCTTGCGTCGAGTGATTCACGCCCATGGTCCAAGCGATCATCGCAGCTTTTGCTTCGCCGTAGAGACGTGCCACGCGCTCGAGTGTGTCTACCGGCAGTCCAGTAGTTTCGCTCACAGATTCAGGCGTGAAGTCGGCCACAAACGCTACAAAGGCGTCGATGCCTTCGGTATGCGCAGCGATATAGTCATGATCCACCAGGCCATCACGAAGCAGGATATGCGCAATGCCGTTGAGCAGGGCGATGTCTGAGCGAGGCTTCACAGGCAGATGCAGATCGGCCATCATCGCTGTTTTGGTCACTCGCGGGTCGGCAACGATCAACATCTGGTCCGTCTGCCGGTTCAGGCGATTGCAGAGGATGGGATGGTTGTCGGCAATGTTCGAGCCGATCAGCAACACCACATCCGCCGTCTCCATGTCGGCATAGGCTCCGGGTGGACCGTCCGAACCAAAGCTCAGCTTGTAGCCGGAAACGGCGCTTGCCATGCACAACGTGGTGTTGCCGTCGTAGTTCGGCGATCGGAAGCCCAGTTGCACAAGCTTGCCAAGCGTGTAGAACTCTTCCGTCAGCAACTGGCCGGTGCCAATGACGCCGAGTGTGTCCTGGCCATGTTCGGCCTGCAAGTCACCGATGTTGCGCAGCATCGCATCCAGTGCTTCATCCCAACTCACAGGAACCAACGGCGTGCCGCGGCCTGCCTTGCGCAACAAGGGAGTCGTGGCTCTTCCCGGTGCGCCTGGAATGTGGTGCTCGCTCAGGCCTTTGGGGCATAGCTTTCCCCGATTCACGGGATGGTCGGGGTTACCCCGCGCGGCGACAGCCTTGCCATTGCGCGTACCTACCAGCATCCCGCAGCCCACAGAACAGTAGCCACAGGTTGTCCTGGTCCAGGTGTCCGCGATGCGTGATTCGGAGATGTAACCGAAGCGTGGGTCTTCACCATACGCATAGCGGGACTCTGCGATATCGAAGCCGAGAAAGCGCATAGCTCGCGGCCAGAGTCCCGGCGAGCTCGTCTGAGGTTCGTCAATGACCTCGGTCTCGGGAGTGCTTCCGGCCTTTCGTTGCGAGTCGCCCGACATAATCTTCACGCGGCACGCCCCAGTCCGGCCTTGTTACCGAGAAACGTAAGCCCCATGCTGAGAGGCACTACAGAGACGAAGAATAGATATCGCTGCAACATCACCGCGGCAACCGCTGTCCCGGTCGCCAGTAGCGGCATAGGGGCGACTGCAAAGAGTGGGGTCATGGCAACTGCAATCAGTGCAAGCGCGCCTACCCACCAAAGATCTTTACCGCGCAGAAGGTTGAAGGAGGCTCGCATCTCGAAGTTGAGCGAAGCGCGCATGCGCATGGTCCGAACCGCCTGGTTCAGGACCCAGCACAAGGAAATGACAAGCAGCGGCAAGGCAACCTGCACCGCGGGCATCGGCCGCAGATGCAGACCGAACCGGTTGCCCCATGTCGAAAGCGCCGCCGCAGGAGCCCGCATAGCAACGGTCATCACACAACCAAGAAGCCCTGCCGACAGTAGAAAATCGAGTGGCGTGTGCACCATGTTCCACGCGGGCCGTGCGCGCACCAGGTAGATATACGCGCTGGCCAGTGTGCCGCATAGGCCAAAGAACACTCCCGTCCAGGCGGTTGCATACACCATGAGCCGTGCCGTGGGAAAACCAAGTTGCGCCGCCCAGGAAGCCGCTGCGCAAAGCCCGATGGCCAGGAAGAAGAGGCCAAAGCAGAGCACCTCGCGGCTCAACCAGGATCGCCGCCACATCTTGAGGGCTCGCCATGCATAGGCGGGCCGTCCCAGGTGAAAGACCGATATAGTCAGCGCCACCGCTGTCAGCAGCACGAGCAGCGTGATGCTTACGGTGTCCAACGCACTAGCCAGCACCAGGACGGTGAGAGTGCCGAATGTCGCCTGCATGGCCGTTGTCATCGCCACGAGAGAAGGGTGTGCGTGTTCCAGAGGCACCGTTCCGGTATCCACGCGCTGCAGCCAGGAGCTGGAGTTCCCGGGCAGAGTAATGCGCGTCGTCGAAACGGTCTGACCCGCAGGCGGCATGCCTGGCGAATCCGCTTCCGCATAGTTTTCCCGCCAGGCAATCTTGTTCACGATTTCAATCTGGATCGCATTCTCCGGACAGGCATTCACGCATGCGGGCTCCAGGCCTTCGTTCAGGCGTCCGCGGCACATATCGCATTTGCCCACCACACCCCGTTCCGCATTGAACTGGGGCACGCTGTAAGGGCAGTTCCACACGCAGTACTGGCAGCCAATGCAGGCATCCGCTGAGTGCAACACGATGCCGGTCGCAGAATCCTTGGTGTAAGCGTCGACAGGGCAGCCCTTCAGACAGTCGGCATCCAGGCAATGATTGCAGCCCATAGACAGATAGGTGCGCTGCGTGTCGGGATAGACGCCGCCTTCGAGTTCGCCGACACGCCGCCAGGTAATGCCCGCCGGATTGCCATTCTGCTCATTGCACGCAATCTCGCAAGACCGGCAGCCGATGCATTTGGTCATGTCGAAGTGGAAGCGGTACTGCTCGTCCGCTTCAAGGGGCCGCGTGGGAATCAGCGTTTCGACCAGTTGCGGCGCAGCGCCTCCAGCGAGCAGCGTCATGCGAACCAGGTCGATGCTGCCGGTCTCCATTGCGCATTCATGAAGCGGAAGTGCCAGGTTGATCCTCCGGTGATGCAGGTTCGCGCCCGATCGGTTTCGATCAGCGGACGGATGAAAATGAGGTGTGCGCACGCCGCTGCCTCGCAGGGAACGGCGGTGGGATCGCGCTAGTACACGTCGTGGTGGTAGCGGCGATCTTCGTGGAGTTGCGATACGTAGTTCATGGCAGCGTCTGCATCCATGCCGCCATGCTTTTCAACGACGCGATGCAACGCAGCATCGACATCTTTCGCCATGCGTGAGGCATCGCCGCAGACAAAGAGCTGTGCACCCTCATTGAGCCAGCGCCACAGCTCCGAGCCGTGTTCGACCATGCGATCCTGCACGTAGATCTTTTTCGCCTGGTCGCGAGAAAATGCGGTGTCCAGCCGGGTCAGGTGACCGTCCTCGACCATGGACCGCAATTCACGGCAATAGAGGAAATCGGTTTTGGCGCTGCGTTCCCCGAAGAACAGCCAGTTCCGGCCCGTGTAACCGAGCGCACGGCGTTCATGCAGAAACGAGCGGAACGGAGCGATGCCGGTGCCGGGGCCGATCATGATGATCGGTGTGTCACCACCCGCGGGAAGCCGGAACTTTTTATTCGGTTGAATGTAGATAGGAAGGCGCTTTCCAGGGTCGACACGTTCGGCAAGCATCGTGCTCGCAATGCCGCCGCGTTCACGATTGTGAGAGCGATAGCGCACCACTGCGACCGTGCAATGAACCTCACGGCCGTGGGCTGCGGGGCTGGATGAGATCGAGTAAAGACGAGGCGAAAGCCTCGGAAGCAGCCCAACCAGCTCTTCCGGCGTTTCAAGAACCCCCGGATAGTCATACAGAAGATCGATCAGACCCCGGTCGTGCATGTAGGTCTCAAGATGACCGCTTTGCTCCGGCGGCAATAAAGCCGCGAGGCTTTTCGACTGAGTCTTGCCGGCGAAGGCTTGAACCATCTTCCGCGTCAACCGTGTCGGCTGCAGATGGCGAAGCAATGCTTCTTCCAGGGTGAAGCTCCCATATTTGGGAATTTCGACCATCGCCGTCGCGTCAAATGGCAGCAGACTGAGAATCTCGCTGACCAATCCGGGATCGTTCTCCGCAATGACGCCGCAGGCATCGCCCGCCTGGTAGTGAACCGGCGAGTCCTCCAGCCCAAAGCTGAGATGCACCGTCAGTTTGCTCGACGCATCCGAAGTCAGCGGTGTGCGTTCACGCAGGGGCGCATGAAACGGATTCTCACGTGTGTGAATGGGGGCCGGTTCTGGCTTCGACGGCACGTCCGTCTGTGGGCTAAGTTTCCCGCTCTCAGGCTTGCCTGTGAGCTGAGCTTGCAGGCTCTTCTTCCATTGCTCGAATGGCTCGTTCACCTCCACGTCACTTTCCATGCGTGGCGTCCATCGCGTGCCACCGAGTGCATGCAGGCGCTCATCGAGTTCGATACCGAACTTGCAGAATTGTTCGTAGTTCCTGTCGCCCAGGCAGAAGACGGAGTAACGAAGCGCCGTCAGTTTCGGTGCGTTCTCGCCAAACAGTGCGGCATAAAAGCTCTTGGCGCCATCGGGAGGATCGCCTTCGCCATACGTGCTGACCAGGAACAGGGCGTGCTCCTGTGCCGCGACTTGTTCCAGCGATGTCTTGTCGAGCGAAGTCACCTCTAGCTGATGTCCCAGGCCTCTCAATTCCTTGACCAACTTTTTCGCAAGGCGTTCCGCGGTGCCGCTCTGCGTGGCGAAATACACCGCGATCCTGAGCGGAGCGGAAGATGTACTGGTCTCCTGTGGCTTACTGGAGAACAGCCCCGCCAGAAAGCCATTCAGCCACGCTCGTTGTTCGGAGCTGAATGGCGCATTGTCCGGGATATACGGTACGGTCGTCAGCATGCCTGGATCTGTCCCTGATCCTGATTCAGGTTTTCAGTGGTACATAGTGCGCGCAGTTCCTCGACACTGTGTCTGCGAGTGAAGTGCAGAAAATCTTCATGCGGTCCACGCTGGGTTTCGAATCTCGCAAACAAGGCATGCAGCGCCTGCTGGACGTCGCTGTACTTCATGGCAGGGAACAGCTCACGCGCTATGCCTTGATCGTCGTCCGCGCCGCCGCCGAGGTTGACCTGGTAGCCCTCCTCGCGTGCAACTTTCACGCCCATCAGGCCGATGTCGCCGATGTAGTGTTGGGCGCATGAATGCGAGCATCCCGTAACGTGCAGGTTCACAGGTTGAATCAGGGTGAATGCGGCATCCAGAGAACGCGCAAGTTCGAGCGCATGGCCCTTGGTATCCGTTGCCGCGAAACGGCAGCCGCGGTTTCCGGTACAGGCGACCGTGCCGCTCATCACGCGGCCGGCAGTGTATTCGAGTCCTGCGTCGCGCAGAGCCGCGCATGCAGCTTCCACATCGCGGCTGCGAACATTCGGGAGAATCAGGTTCTGCCAAACCGTAAGCCGCAGCTCACCTGTGCCGAAGCGGCTGGCGATATCAGCCAATGCGCGCGCCTGCGTGACCGGTAACCAGCCCACCGGAATCACGACACCGATGTAGGAGAGTCCCGGCTGGGTCTGGGGATGCACGCCGATGTGTCCGGCGCGGTCAATTGCAGAGCGCGGCCCACACTCGGCGGTGTCCACATGCAGCACTGGAAACGCAAGCCTCTTTTCCGTTTCTTCCAGGAACCTGCTCACACCCCACTTGTCGACCAGGTATTTCAACCGTGCTTTCTTGCGATCCGTGCGGTCGCCATTTTCGGCGAAAACTCGCACCATGGCCGCAGCCACGGCGACAAGTTGGTCGGGGCGCAGAAGCAGGCCACAGTCGGTCGCAAACTGGCGGTGACCGGTAATGCCGCAGAGCAGCACACGGAAGTACACACCTGCCGGTACGCTGTGGCCTTCATTCACCCGCACGGCTGAAAAGCCAATGTCGTTGGTGTCGGCCAGCGCGCTGATGGCGCCGCCATTGTCGAATGCGACATTGAATTTGCGGGGTAGGTCAAACATATCCCGCGAGTTGGAAATGTAATTCTGAAGGGCGTCCGCAAAGGGCTGCACATCGATTAGCTCCTGCGGATCGTATCCGGAGATCGGCGAAGCCGTGATGTTGCGAATGTTGTCCGCTCCGGAACCGTGCGAGCGCATACCAAGCTTTTGCACGGCGTTCAGCACGTTCACAATGTCCCTGGGCGCAAACTCGCGAATCTGGACGTTGGCGCGTGTGGTCAGATCGATCCGTCCACAGCCCCATGTGCTCGCAATATCGGCCAAGCCTCGCATCTGCGCTGCGGTCAGCACACCGCCCGGAACGCGCATGCGCAGCATGAACGATTCCTGTGCAGGCGCTACATAGAAAAGCCCATGGAACTTGAAGCGATAGCGGTTTTCCGAATCAGGCGCTCTGTTCTCTCCGGCATGCGCCACCAGTTCATCCCACAGATCCAGGGGATTGTGTTCGAACTTCCAGAGCTCTTCCGCGCAGAGGTCCTCGACAGGCGTTCCGTGGAAGGTGGTTTCGGGGGCCGCGAGGTTGCGCGCGCCGCTCGTGTGATCATTCGTCATCGCGCCCGATCCCAGATGTCCCACAAACGGCGGGCGCTGGGTTGCACCTGCAAGAAAGCCCTGCAGGTAACTCTTCTGCTCCTCGCTGAAGGAAGCATCGGGAATCGCGGTCGTATCGAAAATCGTCGCCATCGGAACCATCCGCACAAGTGCAATCGCGTTGAAGACGAGCGGCGGCCTGAGGATCACGACTGGCGAGCAGGATGGAAAAGCGCCGGCGAACACAGGAAGGCGCACCACACAGAACGGCAGCGGTGAACTTCAGGCTCGTCGCGGAGCTTTGAACTTTTTAAGCAGGGCCGGCGCTACAAGGAGCCGGCATGGAAGGGTTCACTCTCCGAAATTCAGCAATCAGGGCTGATTTCGATCAGGTAGCCCGAGTATAGGACGGGGCGCGCGGTAGTGCAACAATAAACTTTCGTGGCTGACTTGCCGAACGTTGATCGCGGGCAGCTCGCAAGAGCGCGCGTTCATTCGAAAAGGCGCACGAAGAACCATCCGCCCGCTCGTTTCAGACGAAACCAGTATGATGAGCGGATTCACCTGTTTTCGATTGCCGCCGGTTGCGAACGGCGGACTTTGGGAGGGGCCATGCCACACGCAAGCTTCGATGGATTGCGCGTTCTATCGCTGGAGTCGCGCCGCGCCCGCGAAGTGGAAAAGCTCATTCGCACCTACAACGGTGAACCGATTGTGGTTCCGGCCATGCGTGAGCTTCCCCTTGAATCCAATACCGAATGCCTGGAGTTCGGACGCAGACTGCTTGCCGGCGAGTTCGACCTGGTTATCTTTCTAACCGGAGTCGGCGTCACCAAGGTGATGCAGATTCTCGGAAGCAGCTTTGACCGTGAGAAAGTGCTGACCGCGCTTCGTGCATGCGAAGTCGTTGCGCGAGGACTGAAGCCACTCTCCGCTCTGCGTGAACTTGCTGTACCCGTGGCCGCCACCACTTCGGAGCCGAGTACATGGCACGAAGTTCTCGCCACGCTGGACGAGACCTATGGGGAACGCCTCGGCGGCTTCCGTGTTGCCGTGCAGGAGTATGGCGCGACCAATCCTGAAATGATCGCGGAATTGGTGGGTCGCTGCGCCTCGGTCACCAAGGTGCCGGTGTATCAGTGGGGATTGCCTCTGGATCTTGCTCCACTCCGCGAATGCGTACAGAACATTGTCGATGGAACGATCGACGTTGTCCTCATGATGACCGCCGTCCAGGTCATTCACCTCTTCCAGGTTGCGGATGAAATGAACCTGAGCGATGAGCTGCGGCTGGCGCTGGATCGCATCGTGGTTGTTTCGGTTGGGCCTACGACCACTGCGGAGCTTCAGCATTACAAGGTCCGGCCCGACTTCGAGCCTTCGCGTCCGCGCATGGGATTCATGATCAACGAAGCCGCGCAATATGCGCGCAAAGTGCTCGGGCGCAAAAGTGCCAGCGTGCCCTCGGACAGTGACGACTCCGACATTCCCGCGCGTCCTCCTCTGATGGAACCCGACGGCATGGATCACCCCGTCGCCAGCCGTGGCATCCCGCAGGTGGCGCCCTCCACATCCACCATGGCTGGCTTCCGCGATGGGCTGGCGCCTTTTGAAGTGCTGCACGAAATCAGCAGCAGTCTTTCCTCCGCGGATCCGTTGCATGTTGTGCTTTCGCGGATCGTTGCCTTTGTATCCGCTGTCGTCCCCTGCGACTCCTGTTTCCTGTACACGCTGGAAGAGGACAAACTGATTCTGCGCGCTTCGCGGAATCCGCATTTCGATCAGGTGGATCATCTGCGTATGGCAGTTGGGCAGGGCGTCACCGGATGGGTAGCTGAACATCGAGAGCCTGTCGCGATTTCAGAACACGCCAGCGAAGATCCGCGCTTTGCCGCGTTCGTCAGTTTGCCGGAAGATACTTTCGAAGCGATGTTGTGCGTTCCCGTCACATGCGCGAACCGCGTGGTCGGGGTGCTGAATCTGCAGCATCGCGAGCCCTACGTGCACTCCGTGCTGCAGCGCCGGCTGCTTGCCACGATAGGTGCTCTGGTCGGTGCGGAGATTGAGCGAGCGCGATTGGAGACAGAAAATTCCGAACTGTCCAACCGCCTGGAAACCCGCAAGGCGATCGATAAGGCCAAGGGCATCCTGCAAAGAGATCTTGGCCTTTCCGAGGACGAAGCCTATCGAACCATGCAGCGCGAGAGCCGGCAAAGACGCAAGGCCATGCGTGATATCGCGGAGGCGATTCTGCTCTCCGACAACCTCAGGCGCTCGCAGGGTGAGGCATAGTGCGAGGTTATCGACGCCTCAATCGAAGGCCGGCATCTCCGCGGCGACTACCTCAATAACCGGCACGACCCCTTTGTCAGGTTTCAAACGCAGACCAAGCTGCTCCGGAAGAGCCGTGAATAAGCCGGGATAAACAGCATCCGCGGGAATTCCCGCACCGCGGTCCGGAGTCCAATTCATTTCGAATTTGTAGCGCCCGGTGATGCCGGTCCGGTTGATGACCACTCGATCACCTACCTCTCGCATTCTTGTCAGGCTTTCGGTCAGATCGTCGGTTGAAGTTCCGGCTGCTTCCAGATGTCCACCGCGGACGGACAAGTTGCGATTGTTTGCGGAGTCCGGGGTGAGCTTCACTTTTGGTCCACGGACCAATGCGAAGATGGGTAGTTCTCGATGCACAGAGTCCACCTGAAGCTTGAAGCGTTCTCTGAGCAGCGTTTGCAGCGCGGTTTGAATGGCGTTCTGAGTGTCGCGATCCCTGGTTGTTCCATGGAACGCTGCGATCTGTTCCTCATCCAGCTTGGCGGTGATATCGAAGTGTTGTTTATCCAGCCAATCAGGCCCTTCGACGATCTGAGAGCTGCTCTTCAAGCCGAAGGCCACCCTAATCAGCATCCGCAACGAATAGCCTCGGATCGTCACGCGGTTGCCATCGCTGTCCCAGTCCTCATTGGTAGAGCCTGGACGGGATGGCTTCACCGTCGATACCTCAAACGCGAATTTTTGCTCAGGAGTTGCGGTATGCGTTGTCTGGGCAAGGGCGCGAAAATGCGCCAAGATCCCAACAAGCATGAGACCGATGCAGATGAATCGTTGCCTACGTTTGTTAGCGGAACTCATCGCCGGCGTATCCCCTAAGCCAGAAAAAGCGCTCCCCTTACAGCAGAGCATGTCTTCGTATCTACTCGCCATTTAGACGATGCAGTCGAGCAAAAGGGAGAACTTCGTTGGATGCTTCTAAGGAAAGGCATCCTGTCTCTGCTTGTAAGGTATACCGTGATGAGGAATTTTCTTACAGGCCATTGCGGAGATCGAATGCCAACTATCGCGAGCGAAGTACGCCTTGCTCTTTTCATCCTGGGTTCTGGACTGTGGGCTACCGCGCTCGCGCAATCTCCGCGGGAAATCTATGAGGCCATCGCAGTGACGCCGAGCGCTGTTCACTGGTGTTTACCGGCGGCGGGCGACGATCCTGCCGGCATCATTGAAAGCAGGTGCCACGTTTACTCCGATTGCCTCACGGTCGCGGGGCTACCTGCAAACCTGGATGATTCGCCATCCATAATTCTTTCGAATGAACAGCGCGACCATGCAAGGGTCTGCCATCAGAGCCTGTTCAATGCGGCAAGAATGAATCCGCAGATCAAGGGAGCCAAGGCTACACAGCAGTGGTTGCAACACCACGTTATCCGTGGGACCGAGGCGAAGTCGTTTCCGATACCTGCATCGCTCGACAATCCTCGCTGAGTTCTAAATTTGCCTGCCGCGCCACCACCCCCACTCGTCAGTACCAGGCGCAAAAGCGAAGCGTATTCCCGTCGGGGTCGTTTACGTAGAACTCCCGAGTTCCCCAGGTTTGGTCGAGTGGCCCTTGATGCACCGGCGAATCCGGATGGTCATGCTTGAGTCCGCGGCTCACGTATTTCTCAAACAGCGCATTCACTTCCAGCGGTGAGTGCAGGAAGAAATTGACCGGCGTACGGAAATGACCTTCATGCGAGAGCTGTAATGTGGCTTCGCCATTGTTCAAAGTGAACGGAAACTCATCCTGGGAACTGTCGGCATACGTCTGCGTGAAGTCGAGCACTTGCGTGTAGAAATCAATCGAACGTCGAGGGTCGCTCGACTTCATGATCGGGATTATCTTCATCGGTCGCTCCTGTAAGTTCTTCGTTGCGCTTAGCTTACCGCGTGCGCTCCACCGGAATCCCCGACAGAAAGGCCTGCTGTACACGGCTGAAGCTGCGTCCACGCAGCACGGAGGCGACGATCGTGCGCGTAGCGCGCTTGTCGCTCAGGCGCACAAATCGGCATCCCGCATTGCGGTCAATGGCCATCTCCGGCACCAGTGAGATGCCCACACCGGCCGCCACCATTCCCAGAAGACTGCTGAACTGCCCGCTCTCAAAGGCGATGTTCGGCGTGATGCGAGCGTGGGTGCACGTGGCAAGGCTGAGGTCGCGGAAGCAGTGGCCATCGCGCAGCATGACAAAGGACTCCTTGCGGAGATCCTTCAACGCTAGCGATTCCGCATTCGCGCGAGGATGGTCCTTAGGCAACACAGCGAAGACTGGTTCGGTCAGGATGGGGAAACACTCCAGATCTTTATGCCGCAAGGGAAGTGCGAGGATCGCGAAGTCGATGGACAAAACCCGCAGACGTTCCACCAGCACCGGCGTTGTTTCTTCCACGACACGCAGTTTCGCATCGGGATACTTCTTTGCAAACGCCGCAATGTAACGCGGCATCAGGTACGGCGCGATGGTGGGAATAACCCCTGCGGTGACGCTGCCGCGAACGTCCGTGTTCTTTTCCGCCGCGCTCGACCGTGCAGCCTCCATGCCCTCCAGAATCGAGCGTGCGTGGGGCACGAACGCGCGTCCCGCTTCGGTGAGACGGACACTGCGGCCCAGGCGGTCGAACAACTTGGTGCCCAGGTCTTCCTCGAGCTTCAGAATCTGCTGCGAGAGGGAAGGCTGCGCCACCTGGCAGCGCTCCGCCGCGCGGCTGAAACTGCCGGTTTCCGCAATAGCACACACGTATTTCAGTTGGTGAAATTCCATAGGTAATGCCTATACCAATCATGTCGATTCTATATTGGAGCTATCGATCGGCAAGGTGCTACATTGAGTTCGTCGAGGTTCGCATCCGGGCTCTTCTGTGAGCCAGCATGCCGAACCGGCCGAACCCGAAGGAGAGAACGTATGTCAGCCGAAGCGAAGTGCCCATTCCATCACGGAAGTAGCGCATCCACCACGAACCGTGACTGGTGGCCGAACCAGTTGAACCTGAACATTCTGCATCAGCATTCCTCGCTGTCCGACCCCATGGGCGAGAAGTTCGACTATGCGGAGGAGTTCAAGAGCCTCGACTACGACGCCTTGAAGAAGGACCTCACGGCACTGATGACGGACTCGCAGGACTGGTGGCCCGCGGACTTCGGCCACTACGGCCCGCTCTTCATCCGTATGGCGTGGCACAGCGCGGGAACCTACCGCACCGGTGACGGCCGTGGCGGCGGCGGCCGCGGTCAGCAGCGTTTTGCCCCGCTTAATAGCTGGCCTGACAACGTTAACCTGGATCGCGCTCGCCGCCTGCTCTGGCCCATCAAGCAGAAGTATGGCAAGAAGATCTCCTGGGCTGACCTGTTGATCCTTACCGGCAATGTCGCGCTGGAATCCATGGGCTTCAAGACGTTCGGGTTTGCAGGCGGACGCGCGGACGTCTGGGAACCGGATATGGACGTGAACTGGGGGCTCGAAGACAAGTGGATGGGAACCGACAAGCGCTTCTCCGGCGACCGTGAACTCGCCAAGCCCTTCGGTGCGACCCACATGGGCCTGATCTACGTGAACCCGGAAGGCCCGGATGGCGTTCCCGACCCCGTCGCCGCAGCCAAAGACATCCGCGAGACTTTCGGACGCATGGCGATGAACGACGAAGAAACGGTCGCGCTGATTGCCGGCGGTCATACCTTCGGCAAGACGCACGGAGCTGCTCCTCCCACGCCCCATGTGGGTGCGGAGCCCGAGGGCGCCGCGATCGAAGAGCAGGGACTCGGCTGGTCGAGCGCCTACGCCACCGGCATCGCGGGAGATGCCATCACCAGCGGCCTGGAAGTGACCTGGACCAGCACGCCCACGAAGTGGAGCAACGACTTCTTCGAGCACCTCTTCAAGTACGAGTGGGAGCTGACCAAGAGTCCCGGAGGCGCCCACCAGTGGAAGCCCAAGGGCGACGCCGGAGCCGACTCGGTGCCGGATGCTCACAATGCTTCCAAACGTCACGCACCAGCCATGCTGACCACCGATCTCGCGCTGAAAGCCGATCAGGCGTACGAGAAAGTTTCACGCCGCTTCTACGAGCATCCGGAAGAGTTCGCCGACGCGTTTGCCCGCGCCTGGTTCAAGCTGACGCACCGTGATATGGGACCGCGCGCACGCTATCTCGGACCCGAAGTTCCCGCGGAAGAACTCATCTGGCAGGACCCCATCCCCGCGTTGGATCACGTTGTGGTCGATGACCAGGATGTTGCGGCTCTCAAGGAGAAGGTTC
Source organism: Acidobacteriaceae bacterium (assembly GCA_036498835.1). GTDB lineage: Bacteria > Acidobacteriota > Terriglobia > Terriglobales > Acidobacteriaceae > Granulicella. The sequence continues at coordinate 57,488 of DASYEV010000230.1, forward strand.
TGGCTTCGGGCCTCACGGTCTCGGAGCTGGTCTCGACGGCATGGGCATCGGCAGCCAGCTATCGCGGTTCCGACAAACGCGGTGGCGCTAACGGTGCGCGTGTGCGTCTCGCTCCGCAGAAGGACTGGAAGGCCAATCAGCCGGAGCAGCTTGCGAAAGTGCTGAATACGCTCGAAGGGATTCAAAACGGCTTCAACAGCGCGCAGTCCGGCGGGAAGAAGATCTCGCTCGCCGACCTGATCGTCCTCGCTGGCGGAGCCGGCGTCGAGAAGGCTGCGAAAAACGCCGGTATTGACGCTAAGGTTCCGTTCGCTCCGGGCCGCATGGATGCTTCGCAGGAAGAGACGGATGTGGCCTCGTTTGAGGCGCTCGAACCGTTTGCGGACGGCTTCCGTTCCTATGCCATCAGCAGCGAAGTGCCGGCCGAAGTCGCCTTGTTGGATAAAGCGCAGTTGCTGACGCTGACAGCTCCCGAGCTGACCGTGCTGCTCGGCGGCCTCCGTATGTTGAACACCAACGTCGGTCAGACCAACTTTGGCGTGTTCACCAAGCGCCCCGAAGCGCTGACCAACGACTTCTTCATCAACCTGCTCGATATGGGGACGGTGTGGAAGGCGGAGACCGACGCGAAGGACACGTTCGAAGGCCGCGACCGCAAGAGTGGGGAAGTGAAGTGGCGCGCCACGCGGGCCGACCTTATCTTCGGCTCCAACGCCCAACTCCGCGCGTTGTCCGAGGTGTACGGCAGCACGGACGCGCACGAGAAATTCGTCAACGACTTCGCCGGTGTCTGGAACAAGGTGATGAACCTCGACCGCTTCGATCTCGCAGCTCACGCATAAATCAACGCAGCTTCTTTACCACGCAACCCCGGTTTGGCTTCGAGTTCACTCGGCCGGGCCGGGGTTGAGTGTTTTTGTGACCTCTGCGGCCGGCTTTGACCATTGTCGTAGGAGAAATTACGTTGACAACCCAGGGGAGTAACTTGATACGGATTTCTAAGTAACGATAAGTCGAGCTACTGGAAAAGGTGCTGCGGTGTAACTGGGAAACCATAAGGATGTGCTCATCGTCAGACATTTTCAGGAGAGATACGCCATGTCTGTTTTGAAGACGCTTGTATTGTCCACTATCGCATTTGCGGCACTCGGCGCTGCCCGGCCGGCACCTTCACAAGTTGCTTTCGGAGTAAATATTGGTCCCGCTCCAATTTGTCCTTACGGATATTTCGATTACCCGCCTTATGACTGTGCTCCCTATGGGTACTATGGGCCGGACTGGTTTGCCGGCGGCGTATTCCTCGGGGCGGGGCCGTGGTTCCATGGTCCCGTAGGCTTCCATGGTCACGTGGATAATCGCTTCGATCCGCACCATGGTTACGCAGGGCCAATGCCGGGCCGCGGCGCGGAACCCTTCAATCACTTCCAGGCGAATGAGGCTCGTGACGGACGCGGTCATGTCGTCGCCGCTCCAAGCCACAATGGCGGTGGAGAGCACGCTCTGCCTGGGTACCACGGCGGCGGCGCTCCGCACGGCGGTGGCGGACACGTTGGCGGCCATCACTAGGAAGATTGCTAAGGAGACTGGCCGTCGATCCGGCGGCCAGTCCTAAAAATGCTCGCAAGCCTCTGCGCACGAATCGGTTCGTTGACGCAATGGCTCCATTCACCGTGTCCGTTCTGCTATCTCCTGTGTAGCCAGATAGACAGCGACAGGCAAAAATTTACAACAAACAAAACGTGCAGGCCCATGTGAAAGACATTCGGTCTCGGATTGTCTCCACGCGCGGGGAGGATGTGCCGCGTGCCGGCATACATCGCACGATAGGCGCTTCTGGTTGTTTCACTCGCTCCGCGCCAATACGGGATGTACCACATGCCAATGGCGGAAAGAAGTGAAATAGCGCAGTAAATGAGCCAGTAATTCGGAGCGAAGTGGGGAGGAGAGCGGTGCCAGAAATACATCGCCATTCCGGCAGCCACACCCGGAAAGATGGAATTGATCGCGGTTGCGATCCACACCTTGCGCGTCCCCATCAGGGCTTTCACCTGGGAGCCGTGGTTCCAGCCGGGAACATCGATCAGATCATGCGACGCGACCAGTGCGAACTGCGCAAGGATCAGGAAGACAAACACAGTCATCATGAAGCATCCCTTTCGAAACAGCTACCAAAGCAATTCTCCCCGCGGGTTTCACTGTCCGTGCTACTGCTGAGAGAGAGACGAATGTCTATTTGTTCGCCGTCCCAGGAGCGCCCTGATTGGGAACACGTTCGCGAAGTGGTGGAATCTTGCCCTCAGCCTTGAGCGCGTTGTCGACCATGTCAAAGACGAAGTCCATCGGAACGGCTCCTTCGAACTTGGCTCCGTTTACGAAGACGGTGGGAGTATGCGTCACTCCAAACTTTTCGCCCAGGGCAAGACTGGTCTTCTCCAGAGTGGTGTCCTGCTTCGCGATACATGCCTGCAGCTTTTCTTCTTCGACATGGAAGCGGCGGCCCTCTGCGAGGGTTTCGGCATCGATTTCCTGTTCAGCCACCGCCAGTTTTCGTTCCTTTCCGCCGTACTCGGCCGCGTGCTCATGAATCGTGTCCACTGCCGCCCAATACGCATCGGGGCTCAACTTGCCCACGCAATCTGTGTCCACGGCGGCATGCATCGCCCAGGGATGACCTTCGATCGGGACGTTCTGATACACCACCCGCACCTGGCCTTGGTAACGGCTCGACAAGGCAGGGTAGAGGGCCTTATTCAGTTGAGCGCAAAAGGGACACTCGAGGTCGTCAAAGACGACAACAATCACGGGAGCGTTGGGCGGGCCACCGCGTGATGGACGTCCTTCGGTGGGTACCCTGGTTCTTGGGTCACCGGCAATATCGTAGGTCGAAAGCTGCGCCAGTTGAGAACCGTCCTTTGAAATCAGTAAAGCAATATCCCCGCTGGCGCCGGTCAGTGGGCTCGTAAAGTGCGCGGAGGCTTTATCGAATCCTGGAAGCTCGCTGGGCCCACCCACGGTGAAGGAAAGTATTGTCGCTGTCGGGAAATCCACCTTGGAACGGAGCAGCACTTCGACGCGCTGTTGGACGGCAGGGGTGAGCCCTTTCGTGGCGTTTTGCGCAGTGGCAGCAGTCACGCCGAGACTGAGAAAAATCAGTCCCCGCATCCATCTGTGCATCAAGCTGTGCGTTAACGCTGGGCGCATAGTCATCACCTTCTCCGTAAATCTTTGTTCTGGTTGGGCTCGCTACTCCATGAGATAGTATCGCCATCGTGGATGCTCTGGAGTGGCTGCTCAATTCTGAACCGGCATTGCGTTGGCAGGCGATGCGCGATCTCACCCAGGCTTCCGCCGCTGACGTCGCTGCCGAGCGCGCCCGCCTTCCTCATGAGGGACTCGCAGCCCGCATCCTCGACGCACAGGAGCCCAATGGTTGCTGGCGTCATGGTTCTGAGCCTCTCTGGCTGACGACATTGTTCACGATGCAGTTGCTGCGCGCGACCGGCATCGACCCCGCCGAACCTGTAGTCAAGGCCGCGATCGAGCGCCTTGAGGCTGGAGTTCGCTGGAATGATCTGGAGTGTGGCTGGGAGTTACGCCCACCTGAGACCGGCGGGAACACGTTCTTTGAAGGGGAAGTGGAACCGTGCATCAATGGAGGAGCGCTCGCGGTGGGAGCGTACTTCGGACGTCCTTCAGAATCTCTCGTGCGCCTTCTCCTGACTGAACAATTGGAGGACGGTGGCTGGAACTGCGAATCCCCGAAGAGCAGACGTTCTTCCTTCCACACCACCATCTGCGTGCTGGAAGGGCTGCAGGAATACGAGCGCGCCGTTGGAGCCACTCCCGAAGTGACCTCTTCATTGCGAAGGGGAGAAGAGTACCTTCTCCAGCGCATGCTCTACCGAAGGCTCTCCACGGGAGAGGTCGCGAATCCCGAATTCCTGGAGTTCGCCTTTCCGCCTCGTTATCACTACGACCTGCTTCGCGCCCTCGATTACTTCCGGGCCGGAGGATTATCGCCCCACCCGGGGGCCGGAGAGGCGGTTGAAATCCTGCAGAGAAAACGGCGGGAGGATGGCCGATGGCCTCTCGATGCCAAGTACGATGAGGCGCTCGCATTTGCGTTCGACGAGACCGTCGGCCAACCGAGCCGGTGGAATACGCTGCGGGCTTTGCGTGTGCTGCGCTGGTTCAATCGATAGGGTCGTCAGCCAACGATTGCGACCAGTTGAAAAACCGGTTCGGCAATCGCCTGGTCGCCGCTGATCGTGATCTGGGCGCGAGCGGATGCACGGTCGATCCCTTTGGTAAAAAGTCTCCACGCAATGGATTGCGGGACCACGATGTGAGCGGCGATGACGTCCGGAAGCTCGTTGGTGAAGCTCCAGGAATCCTGCTGCCTGACAAGACACCAATGGCCTCCACAATCGCCAGAGATTTCGACCAGAACTGCTGTGCCCGCAGGAGCTTGAACGGATCTGTACGCATGCGGCAGTCCCCGCAGAAACGTGTCCAGAACCGGATGGTAGAGGTCGGGAGTCATGATGCCGGGGCGGTTGGTGGCGAGACGGATCTGCTCCTGATGGTGCCAGCGTTCGGTGAGCTCACGGGCATTGTCAAACCAGACGAAGGAACGCATCTCACCGGCCCACGAGACACCCAGCGCATTCGGCGCAAGAGGGTCAAGCGACTCGTAGAAGTCTGCTGTCTGGCTGCACACAAGCTGCATGAGTTGAATGAGAAGCTGGGGACTGAGGCGGCGGTAAACAGTGACGCCTTCGCGATTGAGCCGGTCGACCAGGACAATCACTTCTTCATGCGTCGTGACGTTCACGTTTTCCACGCGGCATTTGTCACGGCCGCCGGATAGTTTGCGCACTGCGGTGTCGAGCAGGTGCGCCGCGACGTCGCGGACTCTCCACTGTGGTGCGACGGTAGGCAGATCCCATTCCGCGGCATCGAGAGAGGTCAACAAGTCGATGAGTCGCTGATCGACCTGACGGATGAGCCCTGCGCAAAGTATGGATTGTGTGCCTTCAAGATTCATTTCTGTTCCGTCATTCTGATACTGACGTGTCTCGACTGTACCTGAGTTCAGACGGAGATGCCCTCAAGCACACCTGCAAGAAACAAAATCATCGAAGCTGCCAGCAGAGGGATCACGGTCCACTTGGACGCACCGCGCACTCCGGCAATCACGGTCAGAACAAAGCCAAGCGGCCCGAGAAGAAATAGCAAAGCTAAATACAGAGTTTCTGGATCCTCCCATGGAGGGAGGTACGCCGTGGGTTTCAGGGAGTAATAATGAAAGACGCAGGCGGAATAGCCTGCGAACAGCATAACGGCGCCGACTGCCCACAGGGTGAAAGCCTGACGCCGCCCGGAGCGGCGTTGCCTGAACAGGCTGGCACATGACCAGGAGGCAAGGACGAAAGGGCTACAGGTGAGGAGAAGCGGCACAAGTGGAAGCTGCATGGCAAAGGCATCTCTCGCGAAGTGCATCCGTAGCAAAGATGTAGGAGTCGCTCTCCTTCGGTGAAAACGACCCTCGGTTGCTTAGCGAGAGTACAGCATCATGAGAAATTCCTAGTTGCCTTTATTCAACGCCGTCGTTGCCAGCATCCCGCCCAGGCCCATCGTCTCCACTGCGGAGGAGGGAACGATCACCATGGAGCCGCGTTCCTTGATGGCCTCGTACAGCATGTTCATCGCACGCAGGTGCAGCGCCGTAGGATTGCTCGCATAAACTTCCGAGGCCTCGGCAAACTTCTCCGCAACCTGCATCTCCGCATCGCCAAGAATGATTCTTGCCTGCCGTTCACGTTCTGCCTGCGCCTGTTGCGACATGGCGTTTTCGAGTGCCTGCGGGATGTGCACGTCGCGAATCTCGACGGATTGCACGGTGATGCCCCAGGGATTCGTCTTGCTGTCGAGGATGCTCTGCAGCTCATGCCCGAGTGCGTCGCGATCCGTGATCATCTCGGCCAGTTGGTGACGCCCGATGGACTCGCGAAGGGCTGTTTGCGCGCTCATCCCTACGGCGTCCTCAAAGTTCGCCACTTCAAGGATGGACTTTTCGGCATTCCATACCAGCCAGAAGACAATGGCGTCGACGTTGACGGGGACCGTGTCGCGGGTCAATGCCGATTCGGCCTTGACCGTGCTGATGCGCACGCGCTGGTCAACGTAAGCGCTCAGCGTATCGACCACCGGAATGATCATGAAAAGGCCTGGGCCCTGCAGTTTCAGATATCGCCCAAAGCGAAGGACGGCTACCTTCTCCCACTGGCGCACGACCTTGACGGAGAACATCAGGAACAAACCGATCGCCATTGCAATCACGAAAGGCAAAGGCTTTCCGGATAGCGCGCTTGCGACGCCTCCGATCGCCGCGCAGACGACCATGAGCATGACTCCAGGGGCGCTGATTTCCAGGTGCTGACGCATTGTCTTACCTCCTCGTTGCCTTCTGCTGATTGCCGACATCATGGAGCGCCTCAACCAATTCGGTCAGGGTAAAGCCGTTCGCTCCCGCTCGGGCGATGGTCTCGGTAGCAAGCTGCCGGAGCTGGCGTTGATGATGCTGATTATCTTTGGGCGTTTGCTGCTCGGCGATAAAGGTCCCGCTGCCTTGCTGGGTTTCGAGCAGGCTTCGGATCTCCATCTCGCGGTAGGCGCGGGTCACCGTATTCGGGTTGATAGCCAGATCGACAGCAACCTGGCGAATGGTGGGGAGCTGATCACCGGGCTTCAACCTTCCTGCCGCGATAGCGCCCTGTACCTGGTCCATCAACTGCCGGTAGACAGGAACACCGCTGTGCGCATTCAGCTCGAAGCGGAATGCGTCGACGGGTTTTGAAGAACGGGTGTTCATACAGTTAATTACTGTACTAGTTAAATAGTACAAGTCAAGTTCTAAATTGACATTCAGGCAAAACCCACTACCATATGGTTGTGGATAAGTTGGATACGACCTTCGCAGCTCTGTCTGATCCGACCCGCCGGGCGTTGATTGAGCGCCTCACCTATGGGCCTGCCTCTGTGCATGGATTGACGGAACCGTTTGCTCTGTCGCAGCAGATGATTTCAAAACACATTGCCTACCTGGTGCGGGCACGGATCGTGATCAAGACGAAGCGTGGACGCGAGAGCGTGTGCACACTTCGGCCCGAGGCGATCAAGACCGTCAGCGACTGGGCCATCCGCTACCGGCGGTTCTGGGAAGAGCGTTTCGACAAACTGGAAGTCGTCGTGAATCAAATGAAGAAAGAGGAGAAGAGATGACAGAAGACAAGGGAAGCGAAATCGAGCGGATGGTGGTTACCAGAATTTTTGATGCTCCACGCGAACTGGTTTGGAAGGCGTGGACAGACCCGAAATATGTGATGCAGTGGTGGGGACCGAAGGGATTTACCTCTCCTGTCTGCGAGATCGATTTTCGCGTGGGAGGAAAATTTCTCTATTGCATGAGAACGCCGGATGGGCAGGAAGGCTGGAACGCTGGTGAATATTACGAGATTGTTCCGTACGAGAAGATCGTTTCCTCCATGTACTTTTCCGACTCGAAGGGCAACAAGATCGAGGCTGCGGAATTAGGCATAGAACATGAGGCCATAGAGGGCGCGTACGACGTGACTCTCTTTGAGGATCTTGGAAACGGCCAGACGAAGCTCACCTTCATTGGAAATGACACCATGCAGGATGCAATCAGGAGCGGTCAGCTCGAGGGATGGAACGAGACACTCGACAAAGTGGCTGCGGTGGTTGAGAACCTGGCGCAGGCGAAATAAGAAACTGGAGCTCTGATTCGCGAACTTCAACCGTGGAGGAAGAAATGAAAAGAACACCGTTCCTCGCTGTCGTGCTGCTGGCATTCGCATTTTCCGCGCATGCCCAGGACGCGACGAAGAAAGATGCAGGCGTCAAACCTGCAGATCCGGAATCGAAAGTCGTGCTTGATTCCTGGAATGAGATTGGCCGCAAGCTGACGACGATGGCCGAAGAGTTTCCTGAGGACAAATACGACTTCAAGCCGACACCCGCCGAGCGGAGCTTCGCCGAGCAATTGCTGCACGCGGCGGGTTCCTGCTACTACTTCACGAATCCTGCGATGGGAAAGAAGCCACCCGCTGCAGAAGATCCGAAGCGCGACCAATACAAGTCAAAAGCCGACATTGTTGCGTTCGTCAAGAAAGCCTTCGCCGATGGCGCCGCCGCCATCCGGTCGAAAGGCGACAAAGGCCTGATGACGGAGGTTGTTTATTTCCCTCAGCAGAAATCGCGCGTTATCGACATCGCCTACGGCATCATCGAGCATAGCGGTGAACACTACGGCCAGCTCGTTGTGTACTACCGCCTTGCAGGTTTGGTGCCGCCGGAGTCGCGGCCCAGGAAGTAAGGTTCAAGAGACCAGGTACCCCGTCCTCATGGCGCGCCGTCTACGCGACCGGGCGGGGTTCTGGTTTTGGTGCCTTGAGTAGTCAATGAGCCGCGCGACAACCGGATACTTCTGCTTTTGCTCGGCTGCAAGATTTGGTTCCCACTACACTCGTCACACGAACGCCATGCAACGCCGTGTTTCCTGGATGACCGTCGGACTGATCCTTCTCGTGGCTGCGTCGTTCGGCGCGCGGCTGCTGCGGTCACGGCGTCCGCCGAGCCTCCGCACACCCGCGCCCGTCATGCAGGGCGAGCCCCAACTGATGCTGTGGGCGTGGGAGACACCTGAAGACTTGCGAGCCTTGGACCCCACGCGTGCAGGTATCGCGTATCTTTCCCGCGAATTGCTGCTGGGCGCAGAGCCACAGGTCAGGCTGCGCCGGCAGGCTCTGCTGCTTCCGCCGCACGTCTACCGCATGGCTGTGGTGCGGATTGAAACGGCCCCCGAATTCAAAGAAGACGATGCGAAGGTTCCGGGACTGACTGCCGAAATCCTGAAAGCCACGGATGAGCCCGGTGTGCGGGCGCTGGAGATTGACTTCGATGCGCGCGCCTCGGAGCGGCCGTTCTATACCGCGCTCCTGCGTGCCGTGCGCAAGGATCTTCGCAGCGATGTGCCGCTCAGCATCACGGCACTGACGAGTTGGTGCGGGGAAAATAGCTGGCTCCATGGACTGCCGGTACAGGAAGCCGTGCCCATGTTCTTCCGCATGGGCGGCCCCGCTGCCACACGAGCCGGCGCTGCGCGTAGTTTCGAGGGCATTCGTGAATCGTTGTGCACAGGCTCCGTAGGTCTAGCCACCGACGAAGCCTGGCCCTCACTCGACGCTCGCCAGCGCATGTATGTTTTCCATCCAGGTTCGTGGCGTGCGGAAGATATTGCGCTTGTGAACGCGGGCGAGTATTCCAAGCTTCAGGATGCGCCGCTTCGTTCCTCGCAGGCGCCCCAGGACTAACCCCGTGACATCCGCCTCTGCCCGCCGGCCTGTGCATCTTGCACTTTGGGCCGTAGTGTTGCTCCTTATGGAATGGCCCGCGCAACCCTGCGGACCCGACTGGCCCGTCGCTGTTTTCGTCAAACTTCACGACCCTGATGGACCGTACGCAACCTTTGCCGCAGGCAAACTCGGTGTGCCGCAGCCCGAGTATCGGGTGCGCCATCTGGTGGTGCTGTACAACTACCTGTCCGGTCGTCCACTCACGCCTGCCGAACAGCGTGACGCAGTGGATGCCGACGCTCAATTCAACTCGTCGTGGCGAGACGAACAGAAGAACTTTGCGGTGCTGCATCCGGGGTATGAAGCGTGGGTCAGCATCCGGACCAACTTTGGAGCGGTCGACAAGTACATTCCGCCCAATCTGGGAAAGACGGAAAACTACAACGCGGGCATGTATTTCGACAATTGCCTGGATGACGCCTTCCTGAACGCCGCGCATACACTTGCGGCGCGCGAAACTTCCTATGGAAGCAGTTCAGCCGATGTGACGGAGTGGGTGCGAGCGCAGGATGTTGTGTTCCAGGCCTGCGGCACGCATCAAGCTCCGCTCCAGCCTGTGTCCTCATCTGCGTCTGCGTGGCTGCGGCAGGATCGTGCGTATCAGCTCTCTGCGGCCAATTTGTACACGGGCCACAAGGATGAGGCGGTAGCAGGCTTCCGTGACATCGCTGCCGATTCCCATTCGTCCTGGGGCCCGCTGGCGCGTTACCTTGTCATGCGCCTGCTCGTAAACCAGGCCTTCGACAACTACTCGCCTCCAGCCGTCGACGAGAAAACCGGAAAGCCAGTGTCGGGGGACGTGACGCCTGAACAGTATCGAGCTGCGTATCTCCGCAAGTTGCGTGAGTACCGCGCGGAATTGCTTGCGATGCAGTCCGACCCACATCTCGCACCGTACCGTCATGCGACGGGCGCGCTTCTGGACCGCGTCAATGCACGCTTGGATCCGGCGGCACAGAGACGTATCGTGGCCGCGCGTCTTACCGCCTCCGACTCCAATTTCGAGCAGGATGTGATCGACCTGTCGCTTTTGAGAAGCAGTGACTGGTTTCCTCAGGATGCGCCCGCGGATGCCACTCCAGCCGGCAAGCCAAAGCGCTTGCCCCCCGTTAACGGAGGGGCAGAAGGCGAACGCGCGGATGACCTGCTTCAGTTCCTCGATGCCATGAAAACCCGGGATCGCCCCGGGAGTCTGCTTCACTGGCATGCCCTGCAGACAAAACCATGGCTGATTGCTTCACTGGCGCTCAGCAAACCAGGCGATTCCGGTGTGCCGGAACTGCTGGAAGCCGCGAAGACAATTCCAGCCTCCAGCCCGGCATGGACAGCAGCGACCTACCACCGTTTGCGCCTCTCTCCGGATGGCGCCCTACGGGTTCGCGAGATGTTGCTTGCGGCTCAGCCGCGCCTTCGAGAAATTGGTCCAACGCGTTCGACGACGAATCTCTTCCTGGCATTGCAGGCGCAAACTGCGCCCGGCTTTCATGCGTGGTTGAAATCTGCGGCTCGACTGCCTGCGGATCAGGTGATCGAGGACGAAGAGTGGTTTGAACACGGTCCTTCCACCATGCCCTGCAGCGGGCCGGTACCCGACGCGGAGATCGCCCTGTTCGATACCGACGCTGCGACGATCCTGAACACCCGCGTGCCACTCCGGCTTCTTGTGGAGGCAGCCCAGAGTCCGACACTTCCCGCGTACCTGCGCTTTACGGTGGCCCAGTCGGCGTGGACGCGAGCCGTGCTGCTGAATAGACCTGCGGATGCACGCCGTCTCACACCGCTTCTGGAGCACTGCAGCGCTCTATGGCGTCCGGTCCTCGAAACCTATGACCACGCCGTCGACGGCCCCGATCGCGAAGCAGCTGCATTGTTTGCGCTGATGCGGTTTCCTTCCACGGAACCGAGGGTGCGCGAAGGGAATCTCCGCGATCCGGGCTTTCCCCTGTACAGCGAGTTCCGTGACAACTGGTGGACATTTCCGCTCGAGCAGGAAGGAGGAGCGAGATGGATGTATGCGGAAAAGCATTCCGTACCGAAGATTCCCACCCCTGCCTTTCTGCGCGCGAAGGATCAGAATGAAGCCGCTGTGGAGTATGCGGCGCTGGACAAACTTCCGGATGCGCCCACATATTTCTTCAGGAAGACGATCGCGTGGCAGCGCGCGCATCCTCACGATCCACGAACACCCGATCTTCTCGGCGAAGCATTCCGCGTGGCGCGCAACGGCTATGAGGCTTCGTCACAAGACAAGAAGGACAAGTCAAGCAGGGTGAACTATGAACAGCAGCTTTTCCTGCTTCTCCATCGCAACTACCCGAACAGCCCGTGGACGAAGCGGTACAGGGTCTGGGATGCCAATGGAGACTAGAGGCTGGTGTTAGCCCGATCGTTGCCTTTGCTTTTCTTGTTGTCATTCCCATAGGGAATCTGCTGTTTGCAGTGTTCCCACGGCTCTGTTATTTCCACGGGAGCAAAATGTTTCAGAGGTGCACGGAAACGCCGCCCCAGCTTTCCGGCTCAACATCCGCGATGGTTTCGGTGAAGTCCCAGCGATGCCCGTAAAAATCTTCCACGTTGTACTGACGTTCTCCGTACACGTGATCCACCGGCTCGCTCAAGATCGTAGCGCCGGCTTGCCGGGCACGTTCGCAGTGTCCACGAACATCTTCCACGCGTACCTGAACGCTGCAGGAGTTGTTGGGTGTTGCATCGCCTTCAGCTATGGTGAAGCAGCCTTCTCCTGCGCGCATCTGGATGCGGTGATTCGCAATCCGCAAACGCACGCTGAAGCCGAAGGCCCTCTGCAGCCATTCCGCCGCGGCGGAGGGGTCGGGGTAACGAAGCACAGGGATAACCGGGCACGGAGGAACGGAACGGTTAGGGCGCATGAATCTCTCCCGAAACGGCTGAATCGAAGGCTATCAGACCAGCCTGCGGCTGGCTCGCTCCAGCATTGGGGTACAGTGGCGGATCAAGGTGTGCGCACGGTGCACGAGATACTCCCGGTAAAGTAATCACAAGGCGCCTCACGCGCAAAGGATCCCGTATTTCATGTCCAGCATGCCCGATCATCTGTTCTCGCCGCTTACGCAGCGGTCTGTTACGTTCCCTAACCGGATCGCTGTTTCTCCCATGTGTCAGTACAGCTACACGGACGGCTTTTCGGACGAATGGCAGTACGTCCATATGGGCAGCCGCGCTGTAGGCGGAGCCGGAGCGGTGCTCGTGGAAGCGACGGCCGTAAGCCCGGAGGCCCGTATCACTCTGGGCGATCTTGGGTTATGGTCGGATGCCCACGCGGTCCCGCTGGCCCGGATCGCGGAGTTTGTGCGCGGGCAGGGATGCGTTCCCGGCATTCAACTTGCGCACGCAGGCCGCAAAGCCAGCATGGTGAGCCCGTGGACGGTACCGCTCAAGGCGGTGCCGGTCAGCGAGGGTGGATGGGTTCCGGTTGCTCCTTCGGCCTTGGCGTTTTCCCCGGATTACGCCATGCCAACCGCGCTCGACCGCGCAGGCATGGACAAAGTCGTAGCCGACTTCGTTGCCACGGCGCATCGTGCGCACGATGCGGGTTTTCTTGTCGTGGAAGTGCATGCGGCGCATGGATATCTGCTCCATGAGTTCCTCTCGCCGATTTCCAACCAGCGCACGGATGAATATGGCGGCAGCTTCGAGAACCGCGCGCGCTTTCCACTGGAAGTGGTGCGTGCGGTGCGTGCCGCCTTTCCGGAAACTCTGCCGGTGTGGGTGCGGCTCTCAGCTACAGATTGGGTTGAGCCCTCCGAGGAAGTTCCAGCAGGCGGGCTTACTGTGGAAGACACTCTTGCCTTCGCGCGTCTGCTGAAGGCGGAGGGTATTGATCTGGTGGACTGTTCTTCAGGCGGCAACGATCCTCGCCAGAAGATACCGGTAGGCGCGGGGTATCAGGTTGCCTTTGCGGAACGCATGCGCCGCGAAGCCGGCATTCCAACCGGAGCAGTGGGCATGATCACATCGGCACAGCAGGCCGATCAGATCGTCCGCAGCGGGCAGGCCGATGTCGTTCTGCTGGCGCGTGAGTTGTTACGCAATCCTTATTGGCCGCTGCACGCGGCCGAAGTGTTGCATCAGCCCGGCCACTGGCCCGTGCAGTACGAACGTGCGGCGCATGGCAAGGTAGAACGGCGCTCGCCGCTCACTTGGCCATGATGACCTGCTCAGGCATCGCTGCTTCCAGTGGCTCATGACGCATTCTCTCCGGGAGAAAAGACTGCTAGGCGAGCCTCTAAAAAGAGGAGCCGGCTCGAAAGCCGGCTCCTGGAGGCAAGTGAAGCAAGGGCTAGTTGACGGTCAGGCTGAGCGTCATGGTTTGTGTTGAGGCCGAACTGCCGGACGGAGGCGTAGCCGTCACGGTCACGCTGTAGGTTCCGGGTGTCACCGTGAGTGCGGACTTCTTCGGGTCGTTGCCACTGTCGCCGCAACCCATCAGCAACCCGCTGCACGAAAGCAGCAGACTCAGCCCTACTACGGAAAGCATGCGGATACGCTTGCGGCGTCCGAAGAAGATGCCGAACACTGCCGCCAGGCTGATGCCTGCCGCGGGGGCTTCCCAGGGAGCGGCTGTGCGCTTCAGTTCGGCGTGCGTTCCGGTTGTGCCGATCGCCAGCGTTGCCGTTGACGTTCCGCCTGCGGTCAACGTGACGCTGCCGGGGTTGACCGCGCACGTTCCGTTCGTCGGCATACCGCTGCAGCTGAGCGTGACGGCGCCACTGAAGGTCGCATTGGCTGCGAGGTTCAGGGTGATCACACCTTCCGCTCCGCCAGTGACAGAAACCGTCGCGGAGGTGGCAGTGAGCGTAAAGGCAGGAGTCAGGGCAGCCACGGTGACTGACGCTGTCGCGGAGGTGGCAGGGTTGTAGTTGGAGTCGCCGGAGTACACAGCCTTGAAGGTGTGCTTTCCGGTTGCCAGGGACGATGCCGCGTACGTGGCTCTTCCGTCGGTGACCGCGCTCGTTCCAAGCAGCGTCGCGCCGTCATAGAACGAGACGGTGCCGGCTGCCGCCGGGCGTCCGCTAAGCCCCGCCGTGATGGTTGCAGTCAGCGTCTCCGGCTGACCGAAGGTGATGGACGGCGCCGATGCGGTGAGGGCGATGGTGGAACTACCCTGTCCGATGAACAGCGCGGGACCGTAGCCTGTCTGCGTCATCACATCGGGTGCGCTGTCGCTGACGAAGTTGCCGACCTGGGGAAGGGTGCTGGCGAGGCTTTCGAGCTGATTGACCGGCGTGGAGAACTGACCGTTGCCATAGCCAAGCAGCGTGACCATGCCGTAGTACTGCTTCGGCTGACCATCCGTGGAATACAGTGTGGCCACGATGTCGGCATTGCCGTCGTTGTTCATGTCCGCGACCTGCATGCCATAGAAGAAGTTTCCGATGGCGACCTGCGAAGGGGGATTGAATGTGCCGTCTCCGTTGCCGGTGATGGTGAGGATCCCGCCGGTGGAAACGTCGTTGCCTTGTACTTCCTCGGAGCTCAGCACCAGGTCAGCCTTGCCATCATTGTTGATGTCTGACACGACGACGTTGGAGACCAGGTAATTCTGCGACACCGTAGACGGCGCACCGAATGTTCCGTCGCCATTGCCGATCGCCGTAGATACCTGGAAGCCGGAACCGTAGACGAAGGGAACGTCGTCGATGATGAGGTCGAGCTTGCCATCGTTGTTGATGTCGCCGAGCTGCAGGCTGTAGAGCTCCGTGCCGGTAGCGACAAAGGTCGCCGCGGAGAAGGTGCCGTCACCCCTGCCGAGCGCAACATAGTAGCCACTCGGCCCGCCCGCACCGGAAGCGCAGGCTACGTCGCCGCCATAGGGAATCACAAGGTCCATCTTGCCGTCGCCATTCACATCGCCCGCGGCGCCGTAGTAGACGGGGCAGGGCGCGGCAGGAAGTCCCGCGGCAACGGGAGTCGCGAAGGTTCCGTCTCCCTTGGACAGCGCGATCATCACGTCGCCGGTGATGTTGGCGTAGACGAGATCTTCGAGCCCGTCTCCGTTGAAGTCCGCGTGGATAGGCTGGATGTACTGCATGTCCGCCGGGAAGGCAGCCAGCGCCTGCACCGAGGTGAAGTTGCCCTTGCCATCGTTGACGTTGGTGACAAGCTGCGCCGCCGTACCTCCGCTGTATCCGATGACAGGGCTCGAGTATCCGCTCGCCGTGTACTTGCCGCTGGTCAGAAGCTGCGAGTACAGGCCGTTGGAGTCGCCATTGGCCGTGATCAGCGGAGCGCCATGGAAGCCGCCCGTGCCGTTGCCGTAGAAGAGCGAAACCTGCTTATAGTCGGACCCGAGTTGCGCGATGTCCTTCTTGCCGTCGCCATCAAAGTCGGCGACCGCGAGACTGTAATAGCCCGTCGGATCCGTGACGTACTGGGAACCGGCAACCGGAGAAGCGAATGTGCCGTCGCCCTTGCCGATGTATACCGCCATCGTGCCGCCTGCGGAGACTACGTCCGCTTTGCCATCACCGTTGGTGTCGACGACCACGGAATGATTCACTCCCTGCACGTCGGAGAACGGGCTCGTGACCACGCTCTGGAATGTGCCGTCGCCTTTGCCGGGCGCCACTTCGAGTGTGCCATTCACATCGGTCACCAGATCGAGTTTGCCGTCGCCGTTGACGTCGGCAAAGCTCAGCATGGTCGAGATGTATTGCGGAATGCCGCGGATGCCCGCACCCACCACACCAACCGAAACCGGCAGAGTCGTGCCCAGGGTTCCGAATGTGCCGTCGCCGTTACCGAGCGCGGTTGTCACCGCAAAGGCGCCAGTCGTCTGCGTCAGCCTTTCGTCGATCGTAAGAGCGATGTCCTGCTTGCCATCGCCATTGATGTCCGCTACGGCAATGCCGTAGTCGCTTGGGGTCATGCCTGAAGCAGCAATCGCGAACGTCTGAACCCTGGCTGCGGACGGATCGCCAAACGCGCCGGTGCCTGTGCCCAGTTGGACTTCGAGCGTCACATTCGCGGTGGTCCTCGAAGTGGTATTCAATGTCGAGAAGATGAGGTCGGCTTTGCCGTCGCCGTTGACGTCAGCCACGTAGGCCATGTTGGGGTAGCCGTAGGTCGTATCGAGCGCCGTTGTAACGGCGGCGTTGAACGTGCCGTTTCCGAGATTCAGCCACGTGATCGTGGTGTTGTTGTTGTAGTCGTAAGCAACAACGTCAGGGTAGCCATCGCCGTTCACATCGACCGCGTAGGCGATGTTGATGCTCGCTGTCAGGAAATTTGGATTCAGATAGCTGACTGCCGGGCTGAGGCCGCCTGTGCCATTGTTCAGCAGCACGTTGAGCGTGCCGTCCTGCTGGAAGACCGCGATGTCGGGTTTGCCATCCTTGTTGAAGTCCGCCGTGAGCTCCACGGTGACGCCGTTGTTGAAGCTGCCTGTCGCGAGCGATGCCGAGGTGCGTGCATCGATCATCGGCGCGTTCACATAGCCGGCGAAGGCAGGCGCCGTTACATACGTGTTGGCCATCGGTTGCAGGTTGCTGGTTGTACCTTGCGGTGAAACAGCCGAATGCGCTTTGAGGAACGGCAGAAGAACCAGATCGGCCGGCGTTTTGTAATTCAGAACGGGCGCGGCCTGATCGCGTTGCGGTGCAACGTAATGCCGCAACTGGGCTCCGGCGACACCGGAGCAGGCTACGGACAACAGCGCTGCGGAACACAGGCTGGAAGAGAACCATCGAGACAAGCAGTGCATCGTGAAGCCTCCTGGGTTTTCGGTTGAACTGGGG
>DASYEV010000231.1:0-9759 GCA_036498835.1 Acidobacteriaceae bacterium
GAGAGGGTGCTGAAGCCGTTTTCTCCCAATGAAAACGGCATTCTCCACCGTTCGGGAAGACCACAGTATTACCGGAACTGCTCTAGCGATCACTGCTTGTAAATCCGGGACTCCCACGGCCCGAGATGAAGCGTCGAAGTATTCGCTTCGTGAGATGCAGGGATGTCGGAGAGGAGCAGCGTTCTCGCCCGGAGCCCATCGGGGAGCGTGTAGCTACTGGGGCTGGAGCTGAAGTTTTCGACAACGAGGTACTTTTCTTCGCCAAGCGTGCGGGTATAGGCAAAGACCTTTTCGTTCTGTGGATCGAGATCGCGATAGTCACCGTAGACGAAGGCGAGGGTATGCGCTCGCAGCTTGATCAGCGCCCGCACATAGTTGAGCACAGACGCGGAGTCGGCGTTCTCCTGCGCAGCATTGATCTGCTTGTAGTTGGGATTGACGGCGAGCCAGGGATGCGTGCCGGTGGTGAAACCAGCTTCCGGAGAGCTGTCCCACTGCATGGGGGTGCGGGCATTGTCCCGGCTGACTCCGGCCAGGTCAGCGAGGAATGACTCGGCGGATATCTTTCCTGTCTCCACATTGGCCTTATAGGCATTCTTGACGCTGACATCTTCGTAGTCCGAGAGCTTCTTGAACGGGTAGTTCGTCATGCCCAGTTCATCTCCCTCGTAGAGGAAGGGCGTGCCGCGCATCGTCAGGATCATGGTCTCCAGGAGCTTGGCCGAGGTAACGCGCATACCCGGAGACTCATCGCCAAACGCGGAGACGATGCGCGGGTTGTCATGGTTGGAGAGGAAGACTGTATCCCACTCATGCTTGCTCAGCACCGTGGCATGAGCGTCATAGATCGCCTTGAGAGCAGGGAGAGACCAAGGGCCGAGCCGTTGCGGGCCAAAGTCGGGGTGGCGAAACCGGGCCGCGTCGAAGTTGAAGATCATGTTCAGCTCATGGCGGCGGTCATCCACCAGCGCGCCCGTTTGCGCCAGTGTGGTGCCAGTCGCTTCACCCACGGTCATGGTGTCGTATTTCGACAGGACCTCGCGATTCATCTCGTGGAGGTACTCGGGAAGATGTGGGCCGTTTGCATACGCATTCGGCGGATGCTTGAGTTGTGTCGCAGTGAGATCGGGCATGCCCGTGGGCTTGGAGATCAGTGGGATGACGTCCATGCGAAAGCCATCGACGCCCTTGTCGAGCCAGTAGCGCATGATCGAGTAGACGTCTTCGCGAACTTTCGGATTTTCCCAGTTGAGATCGGGCTGCTGGACCGTGAAGTAGTGCAGGTAATACTCGTTGGTTTTCGGATCCAGAGTCCAGGCAGAGCCGGAGAAATAGGACGGGTAATTGTTGGGCGGAGTACGCGTGCCATCGGGCGCCGTATGCCCGGGGCGCCAGATGTAGTAGTCGCGAAACGGGTTCGTCTTGCTGCTGCGCGAGTCGACAAACCACTGGTCCTGGTCCGAGGTGTGATTGACGACCAGGTCGATGATCAGCCGCATGTGGCGCTGCTTGATGCCGGCGAGCATCTTGTCAAAGTCCGTCATGGTGCCGAACTCGGCCATCACCTTGCGGTAATCGCGGATGTCATATCCGCCATCGACATTCGGAGAATCGAAGTGCGGGCTCAGCCAGATGACGTTCACGCCCAGCTTCTGCAGGTAATCCAGCTTGGACGTGATGCCAGGCAGATCGCCGATGCCGTCGCCATTCGAGTCTTTAAACGAGCGCGGGTAGATCTGGTAAACGACGGCTTCCTTCCACCACTTGGGTTCGTAGCCGTTGATGAGCTGCTGAGCCGGAGATGAAGGAGCAAGCGAAAGCAGGATGCCGGCTACTGAGGTGCGGAGGATACGCTGCCAGAACATACCGCAGATTCTAGAGCAGATTCCCTGATGCTGTGGATTCGATGGGCGGTGGTGAAGGTCGAGGTCGGTAATGAAAGAGAGGGTGAGGCAATCAGCCTCACCCTCTGGGTCGTTCCTGGCAACTTACTATTTCTTCAATGGTTCAGGTGTCGGGATGCGTGGAAGCATCTCCGCGCGCGTGGCTGCGTTGTAGGCGAACCAGGCTTCGATCATGGCGCCCTGCATCACGTCGTCCTTCTGTACGCGGTCGTAGAGGTCGGCGTTGGAGTGGTGGGTGCGGGTGCCGTATTCCAGCGTGTCCTGCTGGAAACCAAGGCCGTTCAGGCCGATCCACGAGAAGCTGGTCGAGTCCGTGCCGCCGGGTGCCGGGGTGGGCCGGAACTCCGTGCCGGAAACAGCGACGATGTGCTGGTCCTTGATGGGGGCGATCCACGAGCGGAAAATGGCCGCCATCTGCGGGCTGCCGCCGGCGGAGACACCGCGGAAGCGGCCGGAACCTCCGTCGTCGTTGAAGTACACATCGAACTTGTCGTACTCGGGCGTCTTCTTCATGGTGTCGCGTTGCGCGAAGTGCTGCTGCACGTAGGCGATGGAGCCGTAGAGACCTTCCTCTTCGCCGCCCCACAGGGCAACGCGAACCGTGCGCGCCATGGGTTTGTGCAGCGTGGTCAGGATGCGCAGGGCTTCCATGGCCACGGAAGCGCCGGTGCCGTTGTCGGTGGCTCCCGTGCCGCCCTGCCAACTGTCGAAGTGGCCGCCGAGCATCACCACCTCATCCGGCTTGGTGGCGCCGGGGATCTCGCCGATGACGTTGAAGCCGTTCTGGTCGTCCTTCTGATAGTCCACCTGGATATCGAAGGTCAGCTTGGGCGTGATGTTGTGCTGCAGCAGGCGGATGATGCGGTTGTACTGCTCGGCGGAGATGGCCACGATCGGAGGCGGGACCGGATCTTTGGGATCCTGCGAGCCGCCGTAGGTCGAGAAGATGGTGCCGCCGTCTCCGTTGTAGCCGGGAGTCAGCACCACGGCAGCGCCCTCTTCCTTGAGGAAGGCGTTGACCTCATTGCGCAGAGCCTGGCCTTTTGCACCTGACAAGGCCAGCGACGTGGGCGTGTACTCCCATGTGCCTTCGCCGGGGCGGCCGCGTCCGCTGGGGTCGCGATTGGCTTCCGGAGATCCAGGGGCAGCGGCGGGACGACCGCGCGGCACGTTGGAGGCTGCGCGCGCTTCAATCTCCTCATCCGTTGGGCTGGGCGCGGCATCGACGGTCGTATGCAAACGCAGTGGAGCCGGGTCGAACATCAGCACGACCTTGCCCTTCAGCTTGCCGTGGTATTTCGCAAAGTCCTCCTTGGAGTGCAGGGGAGCGAACACCGGCTCAGCCGTGATCGGCCCGTTGGTGCCGGGCGTCCATGCCAGCGGGAAGCCGGTCAGCGCCGCGTAGGCGGGTGTCTCCATGGCGGCGTAATACTTCTTGATCTGCCAGCCGTAGCCGAACGGCCACTTTTCCAGGTGAACGTTCTGCAATCCCCACGCCCGCATCTGCTTCATTGCCCATTCGGCCGCAGCCTTGTGGTTGCGGCTATTGTTCACACGCGGACCATAGACCTCCGACATGTAGAAGAGGTTTTCCATCACCTGCGAGTGCTGATAGGCCTCGGCCTTGATCTGCGCAAGAGTAGCCAGATCAACCTTGTCGCCAGCCTGTTCCTGTGCGGTTGCGGACGAGATGAGCAGCAGAGCCGAGCACACAGCGGCGGCCGGCTTGAAGTGACGCAGATTCATGGAGGGGTCTCGCTTTCGGGGGTTGGGAGAACAGAGATTAGTGAACAGAGAACAAGTGCACAGTGGCCGGGTGCAGAGGGTAGAGAATGCCTGAGCGATCGGCGTGGTGCGCCGTCGAGGGGCCTTCTGATGTGTCGTCGTATAGAACAAAGCTATCGGAGTCGGGGCGATGGTGCAATTCCGAGGGGAAAGCGCTGTTGGCATTTGATCGTGCGTTCGACAGAGCGCTGGGCAAAGACAAATTCCCTGAGGGTCATCCTGAAGAGCGAAGCGAATGAAGGATCCCAGTATTTGGCCGGTGGTGGCCATGCCGTCAAGGGCAATCGCTTAGGACGCATCCCAAATACTGGGATCCTTCGCCTACGTCTCAGAATGACCCACGTTAAAAGGGTGTGGTGGCCCGACGCATGGGCAGGTGCAGAAGCAGATCTCTCCGCTGCACTACGCTCCGGTCGAGATGACAGAGTTGTGAGTATACCGTTTGTACCCGAACAACCCAGCGCCAACGGCGCGGAATATACCAGCATGGGGTGAAACCCCATGTATGGGTGTCCATGATGTCCAAGGGCTGAAGGCCCGATATATGCTCTCGCCCATTTCGCTGGGAATGTATGTTCCGTGCGATCCGAAGCTAGCGGCCATGGCCTGGCTTCAGAGGCTGGCTATATGTCGGGCCTTCAGCCCTATCTTCTATAGCCGATCGTTTCATGGGGTTTCACCCCATGCTGGTATATGTCGCACCTTTGGCGCTCGAAAAGCTACTTCTCCATATCCGGGTAGGGTCCAATGCCCCCGCCCTTGATCCAGGCCTCCAGGTATTCGTCGAGCACGGGCAGCGGCACGCCGCCTGTTGCCAGAATCGCATCGTGGAAGGCGCGGAGATTAAACTTCTTCCCCAGCACCTCTTCGGCGTGATGGCGCTCCTTCATGATCTCGGTCATTCCCAGGTAGTAGCTAAGCGCCTGACCGGGCCAGGAGATGTAGCGGTCGATCTCCTCCTCGATGTCCTGTTCGCTGAGCGCCGTATTGTCACGCAGATACTGCTGCGCCTGTTCACGAGTCCAGCCCATCGAATGCATGCCGGTATCGACCACCAGGCGCGATGAGCGCCATGACTGGAAGCTCAGCATGCCGAACTTCTCATATGGCGTGTGGTACATGTCCATCTCCGTGCCCAGCCGTTCGCAATACAGCGCCCAGCCCTCACCAAACGCCGAGCCGCCGCCACGGAAGCCGTCCGGGTTCTGATGCTCGCGCGCGATCAGGCCCGCCCAGGAATGTCCAGGCGCCGCCTCGTGCAGCACCAGCGCCTCCATCGCATAGATGGGCCGCGACGGCAGATCGTACAAATTGATCTGGAACCCGCCCGCCCCTCCGAATCCCGCCGGCTGGTAAGGAGCCACCTCATCCGGGATCGGATGAATGCCGAAGCGGCCGCGCGGCATGTAGCCGAAATAGCGGTCTGCTTTGTCGTCGAACTCCTTCATCATGTAGGAAGCCCGGCCCAGCAGCTCGTCCGGAGTCTTCGCGTAGAACTGCGGGTCGGTGCGCAGGAACTTCAGGAACGCCGGGAAGTCGCCTTCGAACTTGGCTTCCGCCATGGTGTCCAGCATTTCCTGGTGGATCTTCGCAACTTCCGCCATCCCGAAAGCGTGAATCTGCTCCGCGGTCATGTCGAGCGTGGTGTACCGCTTGATCTGCGCGTTGTAGTAGGCCTTGCCATCGGGGAGTGACTCTGCCGCGATGGAATCCTGAGTGTGCGGGTAGTATTCGTCATTCCAGAACGCCAGCAGCACCTTGTATTCCGGAATGACCTGCTGCTCGATCACCTTCTTTGCTTCGGCGCGCAGCCTTGCCTGTTCGGCCGTGTTGATGGACGAGGGCATATGCAGGAACGGCTTCCAGAAGGGCGTCACATCGGCGCTTGCCGCGTTCGCGATCGGTGCGATGGTCTGGTCGCGTCCCTTCAACGTGATCTTCGGCGGCGTAAATCCGCGCGCCAGGCCGGCTTTCATGTTGGCGATGTTTTCCGCGTAAAAGCGCGGAATGTCCGCCATGTACAGCAGGAAGTTCTCGTAGTCCTTTTCGGTGCGAAACCCGCGCTGGCCCGTGCCTTGCACGCCCGACCAGAACTGTTCGAGCGAGTTCACCGGCTTCTCCCAGTCCTTGAACTTCTGCGTATCGATCTGCGTGTTGACCTGATAGAGGTAGATCTCCAGGTTCATCTGCTCCGGCTGGCTCATCTCGTCCTTGGGGAGCTTGTCGAGCTGAGCCTTCACACTCTGGAGATGCTCAAGCGTCTTCTGCTGGGTCGCAGGATCCACTGCGCGCAACACTGCCGGCTGAACTCTTTGCTGCCGGCCGGGCGCTTCATAGCCTCGCTGCGTCTCCCGCCAGGCGATATCCGCCTTGTGGATCGCGTTCAGTTGCACGCCACCCTTGCTTGGAGGGCCGGCAGGGAATGGCGAAGCTGGAACCGGATTGCTGTCTGCCACAGCCGTGGCGGCCGCTGTTGCGGTGGCGGGGCTCGCCGTTGCCGATTTGGCGGTGGCAGGCTTCGCCGCGGGAGACTGCGCTGCCGCTACACCTATTGCTGACAACATCGATACCGCGATCCAGACAGGTACGTTCATGGGACTCCAAGGGAGGAAATAGATTTCCTACCAACCTAAAGGGAATTGCCTCATGGTGTATAGCGAAGGGGGCGACGTTGTTTTCGTTCAGAGTTCTGCGTTCGGCCCCGCGTTTGCTTTTCTTTCTGTCATCCCCGTAGGGGATCTGCTTCTTACAGCCTGTTACCGGTTAACCATTTCACGGTGGGCCACTCTCCCTTCCTGTGGGTCATCCTGAAGAAGCGAAGCGAATGAAGGACCCCCGTATTTAGCCTGAGGTGGCCATACCCTCAAGGGCAATCGCTCAGGACGCATCCCACATACGGGATCCTTCGCCTACGGCTCCTCATGACCGGGCTACTCAGGTGCCCGGTCATTTCATCCGTAACTCGCTGAAAGCGAGTCAGATTGCTCAGGATGACCCACGTTATGGGTTTGTGGCGGGCGAGTGACATGCGCCCATCAACCACGCTCGAAGTGAAACAGCAATTGTTGCTTACTCGCCACCGGCTTGCCCGCCTTCGTTGCCGGTGTGAACGTCCAGGTCTCGATCACTGCCATCACCGCCTCGTCCAGACCGTGGCCCAGGCCCTGATCCACCTGGGCATCTACCACCTTGCCGCCCTCGTCGATCACGATGTCGATCACGACATCGCCGCGTGTTCCACGCGGAAGGACAGAAAGATCAGGCTTGGGTTCCGGATAAAAGTCCGCTGTAGCGACCGACACATCGGATTCGCCCGTGGGATCGCCCCCGGCACTGGGTGGAGGCGGCTCAGGCTGCTTCATGATCAGCTTCGGTACTTCCTTGGGTGGTGTAATCTTGGGCTTCGGCGGGGGTACCACGGCGCTGCGCCCAGGAGAGTAGGGCATGATCACGGCAGCAGTTCTATGCGGATGCGGACGGATCTTCGCAGCATGGTGAAACTGGTACGTCACGGCCGCAATGACAACAACATGCAGCACGACCGACGCTATCTGCCGAAACGACATGCGACCGCTCTCCAGGCGGGTCGCAGTCAATGAAGCCAGTTCCATACGCTATCGTAGCGAGCCCCGGGATTCTTGTCGTCACGGAGATGCCGTTTAAGCGATACGGCCCGTCCTGAGACGGGCCGTACCGAAATTCCCACCGCAACGATTTAGAACGTCAGCTTCAATGCAAGTTGCACCAGGCGAGGATTGTTCACCGTGGAGTTCACAGCGCCGAAACCCGCCGAGTTGATGTCATTCACCGGCGAGCCGTATTGCGGATGGTTGAAGAGGTTGAAGAACTCCGCGCGGAAGTTCAGGCCCATCTCTCTGCGCAGAGCGAACTGCTTGATGACCGAGAAGTCGCTGTTGACGAAGTCCGGACCAACCACCGGGACACGCGGGGCGTTGCCTAACTGGCCGGGGGTCGCAGCCACAAAACAGGACGGGTTGATCCACTGGTGAGCACCATGATTGGCGGCGTAGACATTACAGCCAGAAACCTGGTTGGGCCGGTTCCAGTTATTACTGTCACCGCCATTATTGAAGTAAACGCCGGATTGGTTGTTGCTGTTGATCAAAGGCACCGGGAATCCCGAAGAGACTCTTTCGATAAGCGTTGCCTGGAAGCCGCCCAGAAGGGAATTGGTCAAGCCGTTCCAGTTGCGTCCAAACCGCCTGCCGCGGCCAAAAGGCAGATCGTAAATGACACTGCCGGTAAAGCTGTTATTGAGATTGATCTGCGCCAAAGACCAATCGAGCGACTGCCAGTTAGGCAGTGGGAAATAGGCCGCGCTGAGCTCGGAACCGAGACCGTCGCTCAGCCCGTTGTCATACGTGCGGGAGTAGGTATAGGCCACCAGGGCATAGAGGCCGTGCTTCGGGGTCTTGGTCTCCGCTTTGATCTGAAGCGAGTTATAGCTGGTCTTGCCCACATCGCCGATCAGCAGGATGGCGTTGCCCGTGGGATAGTTCGGTACGTAAGGTGCTCCGCCGGGCAGGCAGCCCAGCGTGTAGCCGGTCACCGCACCGCACGCGCTCGGGCTCCCTGTATTAAGGTCGTTGCCGAGCATCAGGATGTGGCTTCCACGCGAACCGGCATAGCCCGCAGTCAGCACCAGGCTGCTGAACAACTGGCGTTCGACGTTCACGTTGTACTGCTGCACACGGCCCAGTTTGAGATCTGTCGGCTCGTAGGTGAACGAGCCCTGATAGCTCGCTACGGTGGAGGGCGTTGGCAGGAGTTGAAATCCGTCGGAGAGACTGTATCCCGAGGGCGTATTGCTTCCGCCGGCAGGCGACGCGCAGAAGGAGGTTGCAAACGCGCAGCCGGCGCCGGTGAATCTGTCCGATTCCCCAAGGAAGGGCGGGTTCTGCCACAAGCCCTGCGCGCCCTGGCTCCAGGCGGAGTCATGGTAGAGCGAGTAGCCCGCGCGCAGTACGGTCTTCTCGCTGCCGAGAACTTTCCACGCGGCGCCGACTCGAGGTTCGAGAGCCGTCCAATCCATGTTGATACCCGCCGACGCGCTTACGCCATTCTGATTGGCAATCAGCAGTTGGCCGGTGGAAGCAATGTAGTCGGCCATCCGTCCATGTTGTTCCGTAATCGGAGTCGTCATGTCCCAGGCCAGGCTGAGGTTCAGTGTGAGTGAGGGAACGATGCGCCAATCATCCGCGATGAAAGGGCGATACATCTTCCAGCGGCGGCCGGTGACCGATCCGTTGTAAGTCTGATCATGAATGCCTCCACCGGTGAGGCCGAGAAGCAAATCGGCTTCCACATTGCCATTGGCGCCAGGGCCTGCGGTGAAGTTACCGCCACTGCCAATGAGCCAGAAGCCATCCGCGAAGGCCTGCGAGCCCACGTTCATCTGATTGGCTCGAAAATCGAGACCCATTCGCAATTCATGTTTGCGCAGGATGAGATCGAACGAGTCTTTGAACGAGTAGATGTCGGTTCCACCCTGGAACGGGGAGTAGCCGCGATCGCCAAGCGCCCAATAGCCTCCGCTGACCATTTCTGTTGAGACCAGACCGCAGCTATATGCGCCGGGAGCGCAGGCGGGGGAAGAACCGCCACCGCATCCAAGGTTGGCTCCGGGAATTCCTCCCGGCACGATCGTGGCCGAGGCGCAGGTACCCGTTCCTTGCGACAGGATGTAATTGAAGATGCGGTTATAACCGACGCTGGCTTGGTTCAGCATCCTGGCCGAGAACACATGGGTTTCGCTGAGGCCGACGTTGCGCGCGTGATTCGCGATCCGCTGATTGCTGCCGAAGGGGTTGGCCTCGGCAAATCCGGGAGAGCCGCCGGGTACAAAGGAGGTCGCCTGATCGTAGCTGAAACGGCCGAAGGCGCTGTCCCGGTTGGAGAATGTCTGATCCAGGCGCACGTCGAATTTGGTTTCGTTCAGGCTGCGCACGGGCTCGTTGACATAGTTGTAGTTCTGCGCGGCGTTGTTGGCGTTCGGAGCAGGGTAGAGATTGATCATGGCCTGTCCAATGTTGTTGAACAGGTTGGTTGG
>DASYEV010000232.1:0-19984 GCA_036498835.1 Acidobacteriaceae bacterium
CTTCGACTACTATGGCAGACCCGTTCGTGCCTGCGAGTGCTACCAACGGGTATCCAACTTGGACGGTGTTGACACAGTGAGAATCCACGATAGCTCCACAAGGAGGAGCTCATGAGAATGAGAACTACTATTCTGGCTCTAGCGATGGCAGCGATCGGGTCAATCGTAGCGTTACCTCAAGCCGCAACCCCGCGTCCTGTACTTTCACTCGCAATTTCGGCAAGTAAGGAACAAGTTGCTAGCGGTGAGCGGGTTGTTATTCAAGCTCAGGAAGCGAATCTCTCCAATGGAATCATTAGTGCTGGTCGCGACAAGAACCCCAGCACCTGGTACAAGATGGAGGTCACAAGGGATGGAATCCCTGCTGAGTTAACGGAGCAATATAAGCACTTGTTGCATCCCGACCCAAATTCTCAAAGGGTTGGTGGGACCTTTTCCCTCCATCTGAAACCTGGGGAAATGCACGTGTGGGAAGTACCCCTAACCAATTATTTCACTCTAGCTACGCCGGGTGTCTACGAGATCACGTTCTCAAAAAACGTGAATACCGAGCAAGGGGGTAAGACCATAGTGCGGTCGAATACAATTCGTCTTACTGTGGGTTCATGACGCGTGACCGTGCGATGGAGGGCATGAATTTTGATGAAATGTCGCTCCGGTGCCGGTGTTCTTGCTGCGCTCATCGCGGCAACCGGGCTTATGCCACGGCTATCTCCTCAAGAATATAAGCCGCTGCCGCCAACGTTCGGTCTTACCATTGCGGAGGATGTAGAGTCGGCTCGCTCGACTTCAGGTCTCCATCGCATTGTCGTGACATTGACAAGACTTTCTCCTGGTGCTGAGATCGAGGCTTTTCACCCTGAAGCAGAGAATATGTACGAGATGCTTGTGTTGAGGGACGGTACGCCTGTTCCGGAGAAGGTGGCTCTCAAAGCCCTTCAAAGGTTCCGGATAGACGATCCCTATCCCACGATTGACAAGCCCCGCACGCTACCTCAAGGGAAGAGTTGGACAACTCTCCTCGATCTCGGGAGCTATTTCGACATGTCTGTCCCCGGACAGTATGTGGTGACAGTGAGTAGGCGTTCCCCGCCACACGATATTGATCGACAGGTCAGCACGGTTGTCAGGTCTAACACCATTGCTCTCGCGGTGTTGCCCCATGCTTCAGTGATGGTTGGTGAAAAACCACGCCCAAGATTCTCTCTTGTGGCGTCGAAGCCTGTGAGCGAGCAGGAATATCCCGTGTGGATTCATGTTGATCGAACCAATATCTCGGGAACGACAATTCGGGAATCCAAATGCTGGCCGTTTCTTGAGATGTATGCATTTAGGGTTTTGCGAAACGGACAAGCGCTCGAGCCCAATCAGTCTATGCAGAAACTTGACCGGCTACGGGCTATGGATGAGTGTCCAGGCAATGAAACTCTGAACGAGTTCGCGGACGGGGAGGTTGAAGAAGAGGACATCCCGCTGAGCAACTTCTACGACCTCACCAAGTCGGGATCATATGTCGTCTATGTGAACCGCGAATCCGATCCTTGGAATCCGGATAAAAGTGAGACGGTTAGCTCGAATCCCCTCACTTTCGAGATACACGATCAGCCGTAGAGGGGCCGACGTTTTAGCTTCATCCCAAATGCTCTAGACTCCAGCCATGGTTGCGAAGAAGCCGAAGCTCGAAAGGATCCAATGGGAAACGAAGCTCCACGGCATCAAAAACACTATCCAGCAATCGAGAACAACACGACCTAATCCACTCGTTGCCGGAGAGTTTGTCTTTGCGTCTATTTGCTCGCCGGGCGCGGTATGCGCTGCCAAACGCGAAACCGGAGAAATTCTTTGGATGCGTCCGCTCGATTCGTTCGGGGCTGACTCCGTGTTCTTGCATGGCCGCAATTTTTACGCGACAAGCACTCGGACACTGTATGCACTCGATCCAAACACGGGGCGCGTGCGCTGGCAGTTTTCTCCGGCATCCGATCCTGGTGAATGGATCTACTCGTCACCGTCTGCTGGTGCTGGTCGAGTGTTCCTCGGTGATCGGTGTGGCTACTTCCATTGTCTCGACGCGAAAACCGGAAGCAAGTTATGGCGTCGTCTGTCTTCGAAAGGAGACAACAACCAGGTCAATTCCACTGCGCTTGTCACGCGAGAGCGCGTCGTCTCGGCCAACAACGAAGGGGCAGTGGTTTGCTATTCCTCAGAGACCGGCAGAACACTTTGGCGACAGAAAGTCGTGGGTGCCTGTACTCGGGAACTGCTCCGTTTCCGATCCAACGTGATCGTGGCGGCGAACTCTCTTTATGCCATCGATCTGAAAACAGGAATGATCCGCAATCAATGGAGCTTTCCTCTGAAGACAGTTAAGTCGGTCGCAGTCGTTGGTTCGCGCATCGCCTTGATCTTGGGCACGGGCTTCCAGGCGCAGCCGTCCGCCTGGTACGAAGCATCCGCTTTCGATGGCGATCTGGTGATTCTCGAAGGTGGTCGAGAAACTTCGAGACTCAAATTGAATGGCACGCCAAGTCTGCTAGCAAGCACGGAAGACGGCTGGCTATACACGGTCACGCACTCCGAGGTGAATGTGTTCGACGCGTCCAATGCTTCTCCGTTGAGGACCCGTCAGGGTGAATTCGCACAAGCGGCGATATCAGGGCATCATCTTTACGGGCTCACTGTGGACGGCGTGCTGTTCTGTGAACCCGTTTTGTGAGCTCCCGATGGCAATTCTGATGGCCTCCAGGTGCGGGCGAAGATCCGAATTGTGCGTGAGTTGTATCGATCAAATTTGTGCACTTTTATGATCGATATAGGCGTGCCTTATTCATCATGCGATCGCCCATCCATTGGCTGGAGCATGATCGAAATCCACTCAACGTCGAAGCGTTACCACAGCTTTGTGGCGGGTTCTGGCCAAAGCTTGGCTTTCGTCAGCCGGCGCAGGAACATCTCCTTCTTGGCGTGGGTCTTGCGGAGGGTTTCCAGCTTCAAATGGAAACCCGATTCGTCTTCTTCGCGAACGGCGAGATCATGCAAATCGATCAGCAGAAGGACTGCCCTGTCGTAGGGTATCGGTTGCGTCTGCCGGATATAGCTTGTCACCTCATTCCAGGCCGCAGCTTTGCGTTTCGCCAGTTGGTCGAGATATCGGGCGCGATCAGCCTCTTCCTTGGCCTTCTTTCGTGCGGCATCCGCCGCCCGCTTTGCTTGCAAGCGACGTTCTCTCTCCTCCGAGAGGGCGCGAGCTACGGTCAGCAATTCTCCGACCGTACGCAGTTCGACTGTGCTGCCAACAGGGGTAGGAGCGCTCGGTCTTGGCTAACGCCTGATCGATCGCCTTGAAATCGTAGTACTGGTATTCGCTCACTCAGAAGCCTCCGCCTATCGTTTCGTGTCAAAGACAGCATAAGGGTTGTTCGAGTCCGATTTCGAGAGCCCCAATGGCTGCGGAGCAAGGTCGTCTGTCGACGACATTTCTCAATGACGCCAGTCTTCGGTAAGCTACTCAAGCGCCCGTTTTCCTCAAAAGTAAACGGTTTCAAAAGTTTCGGCCTCGGGTACTCTTCATGAGGCAGGTTTGGGTGGCCAACGTGAAACATGTGGTCGCCGAACATTGACATGAACACCCCTGTTGGGGCGATACGCTGATGTTGCGATGATCTTGAAAGAGGTTGTGAATGGGAAAGCTTGACGGTTCAAATTTGATTGGCAGTGAAGCGGTTCGACGTGACAGCACGTTCGCTGTTACCGACCGTACGACGGGCGCATTTCTGGAGCCCTCCTTTGGCGATGCAACGACGCAGGATGTCGAGAAAGCCTGTGAGCTGGCCAGCGCGGCCTTCAACGCGTATCGCGGTGCTCCACTTGAAACCCGCAAGCGGTTTCTCGAAACCATCGCCCAGAACATCCTCGATCTCGGTGATGAGCTCATCACGCGAGCGATGGCCGAAAGCGGTTTGCCGCGTCCACGCCTGGAAGGCGAACGGGGCCGCACGGTTGGTCAGTTGCGTTTGTTTGCCGATGTCGCCGGAAAAGGTGAGTGGCTTGGTCTGCGGATCGACCCGGCCTTGCCGGAACGCACGCCGCTGCCGCGTGTCGATTTGAGACTGCGGCATATTCCGCTGGGCCCGGTTGCGGTGTTTGGAGCGAGCAATTTCCCGCTGGCATTCTCGGTAGCGGGCGGTGATACGGCTTCTGCTCTCGCGGCGGGTTGTCCGGTTGTAGTGAAGGGGCATCCCGCACACCCTGGCACTTCGGAACTGGTAGGTCGGGCGATCCAAGCAGCGGTTACGGCTTGCGGGCTGCCGGAGGGAGTCTTCTCGCTATTGCAGGGCAGGAGCAATGCTCTGGGCGCCGCACTCGTCACCGACCCTCGCATCAAGGCAGTCGGTTTCACTGGTTCGCGAGGCGGAGGGCTGGCTCTGGTCGCCCTTGCAGCCGGGCGTCCTGAACCCATTCCCGTGTATGCGGAAATGAGCAGCGTCAATCCCGTGGTGCTGTTCCCCGAAGCATTGTCCAAGCGTGCGGAAGCCTTGGCAACCGGCTTCGTCGGTTCGCTGACGCTCGGCGCAGGGCAATTCTGCACCAATCCGGGAGTCGTGATTGGCGTGGATGGACCGGAGCTGGAACAGTTTGTCGTTGCCGCGGGTAAGGCAGTGGATGCGAGCAAGCCGTCCACCATGCTGACCGAGCAGATTCAGGCGAACTATGACCGTGGTGTGGAATTCCTTGAGGGACATGAGGGTACCAAGCTGGTCGCACGCGGCTGTGTGGGAGAAGGTCTGGCTCAGGGGCGCGGCGCGCTGTTCCAGACATCCGCGAAGTCTTTGCTGGCCGACCCCAAACTGGCGGACGAGGTCTTTGGCGCCAGTTCACTCGTGGTCGCTTGCCAGTCCCTCGACGAAGTGGAGGCAGTGCTTGCATCCATGGAAGGCCAGTTGACGATCACCCTGCAGATGGAAGAAGGGGACATGGACGCTGCCTCGCGCCTTCTCCCGCTGCTTGAAACCAAGGCGGGCCGCATCCTCGTGAATGGCTGGCCCACAGGGGTGGAAGTTGCGCCGGCGATGGTACATGGCGGACCGTTTCCCGCAACCTCGGACAGCCGCACAACATCCGTAGGCACGCTTGCGATCGAGCGCTTCCTGCGCCCGGTTTGCTACCAGGCTATGCCGCAGGCGCTGTTGCCGCCCGAACTGCAGGACAGCGCTCGCGGCATTCAACGCCGCATGGATGGTGTCCTGGAACTCGCATAAGAACTGCTTTCCATCGAAAGGAAGAACCAAAACGCTCTCGCGGCCACAGACTGCGAGAGCGTTTTCGTTTCGTGAACGTTTGCCATGCAGATGGATCAGGACGAGGTCTCTCGCAACAAAACGCGGTCCGCCTGAATCCAGGGTTTCAACGAGGTGTTGGTTATCGAAAGCAGCCGCAACCGTTATCCTGAGATTGTCTGCCCCGTATGAGGGCCACATCTGGAATTGAAGAGGTCGCCATGTCAGATACCCCACCGCATCTAGGCCCGGTAACGTTGCAGCCCATCATGGTGGAACGTATCTGGGGATCGCCGCAACTTGGTCCCTGGTATTCGCAACCCGCAGCCGGCAAGCCGATCGGCGAGGTCTGGCTGACTGCGGAAGAATGTGTGGGCGAAGGAACCGGAGCCACGCTGGCCGCTCTGGCCGCCCGTTCCCCTATCGCCTTCGGCAATGATGACGGGCAGGGGTTTCCGCTGTTGATCAAGCTGCTGTTCCCGCGTGAAAAGCTCTCGGTGCAGGTTCACCCCGATGACGCGCAAGCCCGCGCCATGCTTGGCCAGCCGCGCGGCAAGACCGAGTGCTGGTACGTCTTGTCTGCCGAACCCGGTGCGGAAGTGGCGCTTGGCTTTCGGGATCCCATCACGATCGCCGAGGTGCGCGCCGCCATTGGAGACGGAACACTGGAATCGAAGCTGCATTACCTCCCGGTCAAGGCGGGCGACATGGTCTTTGTCGATGCCAATACCGTGCATGCGATCGGTCCGGGCGTGGTTGTGCTGGAAACGCAGCAGTACAGTGATGTGACCTATCGCCTGTGGGACTACGGCCGTCCACGTGAACTTCATCTTGAAGCGGGTCTGGCTGTGGCGCGTACCGACACTTCCGCAGGCAAGATCGAAGCGGTCGAGATGGGAGACTTCACCCGACTGGTGTCGTGCGCCTACTTCTCGGTGGACCGCTTTGCTCTCATGCCGGGAGTCTCGGCGCCGCTGGACAATACACCGGACCTGCAGATTCTTATCGCACTCGGCGAAGGGGCTTCCGTGACGTTCTCGGGTGGCCTGGTTCCGTTGCTCGCCGGGCGGGCCGTGGTGCTTCCGGCGGAAGATACCCTGTACACGCTGACATCCACAGGACCGGTCGACGTGATCCGCGTACTTCGTTAGGCTGCAGGGATGTTGCGGTGCCAGCACTGCATCGAGAGGCGTTGCCCCACGCCTTTGTAAAGATAGAAGAATATTGTTTTTATTGAAGAAAATGGTTGGGGCGCGATCTCTTCGCTGTATACCTTGAGGCGAGCCGCCATATTCGGTTGCGCTTCAGCCGGCGCGCGATAGTATGGAAGGCATTTCGGCGCGCCCGTAGAGTTGGTGCGGCGCCGAAAGGAGTGCCAACTTGACACTACAGACCCGCAACACTCGCCAGAAATCTGCCATTCGCGATGCGTTTGTGTCTGCCGATCGTCCTCTTTCACCCGAAGAAATTCTGTCGTTCGCTCAGGAGCGTGTAGAAGGCTTGAGCATTGCGACCGTCTACCGCAACATCGCGACGCTGATCAAAGACCAATGGCTGTTGCCGGTGGACATTCCTGGTGAGGCCACTCGCTATGAAGTCGCGGGAAAAGCCCATCATCACCACTTTCACTGCAATTCCTGCGGGAAAGTATTCGAACTGGACGGTTGTGGGGCCGATCTCAAGCCCAAACTGCCACGCGGCTTTCGCGCTACGGGACACGAGTTCTTCCTTTACGGGACCTGCGCGAATTGCAATTAGAGCAGCGACGAGTCTTTGATCGACGTGAGGGTACCGATTGTTGGTCGAACGGCGGTACGGCCATATTGGCTTCCCGTTGTTTTGCTCTTGGAGGCGTAGAAGCGAGCTGCAGCTTGCTGATTACCTCGCGAACCCGTTTTTACCAATGGGCAACCAGCAGGTTGGCGACATAAATCATCGCCGCCCCGCAAAGCACTGCCGGTAGGGCGTATCGCGAAGGGCTTTTCTGACGCCGCACCTGGGGCAGAAAGTCGCTGGTAGCCATCTGGATAAAGAATCCCGCTGCCACGGCTAAAAGCAGGATGGAATTTCGCACCGAGAGCGTCCACCAGATCGTCAGCAGGCCGCCGGCGAGAGGCGCGAGCGAATCCGCAATAAGGAACCAGTAGTCGCTGCGCCGCGGCCGCTTACCGCCGGTGGTCAGGATCACCGTGTTCATGCCGTCGGCGATATCGTGTGCCGCGATGCCGGCAGCCACTGCATAACCCGCAGGATGGGACGCCGCGTACGATAAACCGATCGCCATGCCATCGCGAAAGCTGTGGAAAATCAGCATGGCGCCGCCGATCTGGCCCAGAGCACGGCCGGAGCCTTCCCATTTCGCCTCCAGGCGATCGAACAGGTTCTGGACTCCAAAGAACAGCAGGAAAGACAGCAGTGTGAGCGCCAGGATGTTGGGCGTGCTGGCTTGAATGGTCTGGCCCATGGAGATGGCTTCAGGCAGAAAATCCAGAAAGGCCGCTCCCAGCAAGAGACCGGCCCCAAGCGCCGCCAGCAACAAGATGGAACGCCGGAACCGCAATGCCAACAGGCCCCCCGTCAGGGTGGAAAGAACGGGAACGACAAGCAGGAGAGGCGGCAAGGGTGAATCCAGTCCGATGGCTAATTAGTAGTAGCTTCGCAACAAATAAGGATGCGCGGGAAGCCGCGATGGGTTCAATTCCTCACAGTTTCGTGAGTGAATAGAGGAAGGATATCCTGTTGGTTGAGTCCTTTAGCGCATTTTGAGCGTCATAAAAACAGGTCGAGTGGTTCGCCGGCCTCCATAAATCCACCTGCAGCGACACTGACCGCTGAACTTGAACTATTGATGAGAAGCGCCCAATCCGTCCCGACCGTACGGCCACATCCCCTGTGGCTGCGCTGTCTTGCGGCGTTTTGTACGCTCCTGGTTTGCGGCGCGGGCGTTGCCCAGGCTGCACACATTCATGGATCGTGGCTGCCCGAGAGCAGAACGCATATCAGCTCGGGTATCGATTCGCAGACGCAGACCGGAGACGAGCGCTGCCAGCTTTGCCAGGCGATGCACTCCGCGTTGCCGGTTGCGAACACCACGCTGGCGATGACGTCGCCACTGCTCCACATGAACCTCTCGGTCAGGTTGGACAGGCTGCCGGAAGTTCGCTGGCAGTTTGCGATGTTCAGCAGGCCTCCGCCTGCAACTCTCGGCTAAACCCTCTCGGCCCCTGAGTTTCAGAAACATCATCCAACGCATTGTGTAGACAGCTCTCGCCGCTGCCGCTTCTCTTTCGGTCCAGCCATGCTGTCGGCGTTGCGAACCACGTAACAGGAGTTTCTTCATGGTGCGGTTCTGCACATTTCGAGTTTTCGCTCTTGCTCTCGGGCTTGTTTTCGCGGCCGGAGCCGCCTGCGCGCAGAGCACATCCGGTGTCATCAACGGCACCGTCACAGATTCCACCGGCGCTGTGGTTCCCGGCGCGAGCGTTTTGTTGCAAAACCCGGTGAGCGGCTATAGCCGCACGGTGGTGACCGATGCCTCCGGCGCCTTTGCATTCACGAATATTCCCTTCAATCCGTATCGCATGACGGCCAGCGCTTCAGGTTTCCAGACGCATAGCGCGAACGTGCAGGTTTCCACGGTTATTCCGCAGACGGTGCATGTCGCGCTGAACATTGCGACGACCTCCACCACGATCGAAGTGGACGCGCCTGTCGACCTGGTCGAAGACGATCCGCACGCGCACACCGATATTGATGCATCGATGATGCGGCGGCTGCCGATCGAGGAGCCTTCATCGGGACTGAGCTCCATCATCACGGAGCTGTCTCCCGGCGTTGCCGCCGATTCCAACGGCCTGCTGCACGGGCTCGGTGATCACAACGAAACCTCGTTCAGTATTGACGGCCAGCCGATCACGGATCAGCAGAGCAAAGTGTTTTCCAACCAGGTCCCATCGGCAGCGCTGCAGTCGGTGGAGATTATCGAAGGCGCCCCACCCGCGGAATATGGAGACAAAACCAGCCTGGTTGTCGTTGGCACCACGCGCTCCGGACAAGGTGTTACAAAGCCGACCGGAAGCATTGCGTTCGATTACGGCAACTTCGGCTCCAGCACGCTGTCGGCAGATCTTGCGTATGGCGGTAAGAAGTGGGGCAACTTTGTTGCAGCCAGTGGCCTGGAGTCGGGCCACTTCCTCGATACTCCTGAGTTTGCGGTGTATCACGACAAGGGTAACCAACTGAACTTCTTCGACCGCGTCGATTTTCAGTTGAGCAAGGTGAGCAACATCCACACCAACATGCAGTACACCCGCTCCTGGTTCCAGACGCCGAACAGCTACGACAGCCAGTTTGGTTTTGCGCAGAACGGCGTCACGCCCGGCCCTACCGATCAACGATCCAAGATTGAGACGGTGGACTTCTCGCCGACCTATACACGTCAGATCGGGATGATTTCGGTGTTGAACATCGCTCCCTACATTCGGCATGACAGTTACAAATACTTCCCCAGCAACAATCCGCTCGCGGACCTTGGCCCGATCCAGCAGGAAAGCGTTGCTCAGCAGCGTACGCTGACCAACGCCGGCATCCATGCGGACATTTCGTACTTGAAAGGCCACCACAGCGCGAAGCTGGGCGGCATGTATCAGCAGACCTTCCTGCGTGAAAACTTCCAGCTTGGCATCGTGGATCCGGCGCTGAACGCGGCGTGCTTTGATCCTTCAGGCAACCCGATCGGGCAGCCAGGGAATTGCGGTCCCGGCACAACGCCAAACCCCAACTACAGCCCCGTGCTGGCCCCCTACGACCTCACCATCGGCGGAGGGCTCTATCACTTTCACGGACAGACCGATGTGAAGCAACTGGCTCTGTACGGAGAAGACCAGATCACGGCGGGCCACTGGATCTTCAATCTCGGCATCCGCGGAGACATCTACAACGGCCTCAGCATTCAGCGGCAGGCGGAGCCGCGGGTCGGCCTCTCCTATAGCGTTCCGCACACGAGCACCGTACTGCGTGCTTCCTATGCGCGCACCCAGGAAACGCCGTTCAATGAAAATCTGGTGCTTGCGAGTCACGGATGTCTCGATCCGGTGTTGTTCGCGATCTTCTCCACCATTGGTCCCTGCACTCCGGCGCCCTTCAATCCAGGTTTCCGCAACGAGTTTCATGCGGGCATCCAGCAGGGTATTGGCCATCATTTCGTTGTGAACGGTGAGTACATCACCAAGTACACGCACAACGCCTACGACTTCAGCGTGCTGGGCGCCACACCCATCACCTTTCCCATCGAGTGGCACAACTCCAAGATTCCCGGCTATGTATTGAGCGGCACGCTGACAGAAATGAAGGGTTTCAGCGCACGCGTCACCATGTCGTCGGTTGCGGCACGCTTCTTCAACCCGCAGGTGGGGGGTGTAGGCGCGACGATTGCGGCACCGGGTGGTTTCCCGTTCCGTATTGACCACGATGAACGCTTCAACCAGACCACGCATTTCGAATACAAGATGCCCTTCCGGAAGAGCCTGTACTACTCGTTCAACTGGAAGTTCGACAGCGGCCTGGTTGCCGGCGCTACCCCGTGCTATAACACCGCGGATCCCAACAGCGGTTGTGCGGCGTTCTCGTTTGCAGCGAACGGTACGCCACTTACCCTGAATGGTCAGCCCGCGATCGACCTGAGCAGCTTTACACCCGATGAAGAGTTTCAGGCCGGACTTAGCTGCAACGGTGTGAAGGCGACGCCAACCTCAGGCTTCAACATTTGCCCGGCGTCGGGTCTGACTTCCACTCTGCTCAGGATTCCCGCACCGGGGACCGAAGATGACGATCGCAGTCCGCAGCGTATTGCGCCGCGCAATCTGTTCGACATGGCCCTGGGCGACGACGATATCTTCCATTTCGGACAGGATCACTATAAGTTTGGAGCACGTCTTACGGCCATCAACGTCACCAACAAGTACGCGCTGTACAACTTCCTCTCCACGTTCTCGGGTACGCACTACGTTTCACCACGAACGGTTACAGCAGAGATTTCCTTCAACTTCTAAACGCTTCGGTTCCACAAGCTCCCCTCCCCGAGGAAGAACGCCTGCTCAGCGAATCTGCGCAGGCGTTTCTTTTTGCAGATCGACAGTTTGACGCGTGGAAAGCCGGCATGCTCCGATGAATATGTGGTCCGTACATCCGCGCTTCCGGTAGATGCGATCCTGCCGGACGTCATCGCCTCACTTCAGCGCACTGCCAACCTCGTGATTGAAGCGCCGCCAGGCGCCGGCAAAACCACGCGCGTTCCACCCGCTTTGCTGGACATCGTGGAGGGTGAGGTCGTTGTGCTTGAGCCGCGGCGCATCGCCGCGCGCCTGGCCGCCCGGCGCGTGGCTTCCGAGCTTGGCGAACAGGCTGGCGAGACCGTCGGCTATCAGGTGCGTTTTGAAGAAGCCGTCGGCCCGCGCACGCGTTTGCGATTCGTTACGGAAGGCATTCTCACCCGGCGTCTGCTTTCCGATCCCGGGTTGAAGGGCGTCGATGCGGTGGTGCTCGACGAGTTTCACGAGCGCCATCTGGACAGCGATCTCGCGCTTGCGTTGTTGAAGCGGCTGCAGCGCATTCGTCCAGAACTCAGGATCGTGGTGATGTCGGCGACGCTCAATGCGGCGCCGGTGGCCCGCTATCTCGACGACTGTCCTGCAATACGCTCCGAAGGCCGCCTGTTCGAGCTCGCGATTCGGCACCTGCCTTATTCGTCCGCGCCGCTGCATGAGCAGGTGCGCAACTCGGCGGAAATGCTGCTGCGTGAAACAACCGCAGGTCACACGCTGGTCTTTCTGCCAGGCATCGCGGAGATTCGCCGCGCGATCCGAGAATGCGAATCGCTTGCGCGGAAATATGAGCTGCTACTCCTGCCACTGCATGGAGACCTTTCCCCTGTGGAGCAGGACCGCGCCATTGCTCCATCTGTGCAGCGCAAGGTCATTTTCGCAACCAATGTTGCCGAGAGCTCGGTCACCGTCGAGGGCGTTTCCGGCGTGATCGACAGCGGCCTGGCGCGGTTCGCAAGCTATTCCCCCTGGACCGGTTTGCCGACGCTGCACATTGGGCGAGTGAGCAAGGCATCCGCGACGCAGCGTGCGGGCCGTGCAGGCCGGACCGGTCCAGGGCGTGTGCTGCGTCTGTATCCGGAGGAAGATTTCGCACAGCGCCCCGACCACGATGTGCCGGAAATTCTTCGCAGCGATCTTTCCCAACTCTGCCTGGCGCTGCGGTCGATGGGTGTCGGGCATATCGGCGAACTTGACTGGCTCGATACACCGCCAGACACGGCTGTGCAGGCTGCGGAAGGGTTGCTGGATCGCCTTGGAGCCATCGGCGAGGCTGCGAAGGAGTTGGCGCGTTTTCCGTTGCCGCCACGATTGTCGAAGCTTTTGGTGGAGAGTAAAGCGCGTGGCGCCGGAGAAGAGGGCTGCATCGCCGCCGCGTTGCTGAGCCTGGGTGCCCGGAGTGAAGTGCACGACCTGCTCGCCGCCGTAGAGGCGCCCCAGGACACCCGTACCCAGCAGCATGTTGCCCAGCTTCGTCGGCTGGTGAGATCTGGCGCTGCTGGCAGGTGCTCGCAGGAAAGTGATGAGGCGCTGTTGATGTCCGTACTCGCCGCGTTTCCTGATCGAGTCGCGCGCCGCAGGGCGGAGACGCAGGTGTTGCTCTCGAGTGGAGGCTCGGCGGAGCTGATCGCCGGAACGCCTCCTTACGAGTTCATGGTTGCGGTCGACATCGAGGACCGCAAAGAGAAGCCGCTGCCCCTGATTCGCATGACTTCGCGGATTGAGCCGGAGTGGCTGATCGACCTCTTTCCCGAACAGGTAAGGGACGAGACCACGATCGTGTGGAATCGCGAGGCCGAGCGAGTGGATGCCGCCAGCGCACTGCGCTATGACGACCTGGTTCTGCAGGAGTCCCGCAATGCGCAACCGGACCCTGTCGCTGCCGCAGAGATGCTGACACGGAAGGCATTGGAAGGCGGTATCGGCCGCTTCATCGATGAGGAGGCACTATGTGACTTTGAGGCTCGCGTGGAGTTCGCCGGACTGGACCTGCCTGACATTCCGGCAACGTTTGCAGAGGTTTGCACGGGCCTGCGAAGTTTTGCCGAACTGCGCAATGCGGCTACGAACTTTCTTCCTCTACTCGAAAGTAAAGTGAGCGCACGTACCCTTGGAGATAACGCCCCGCAGGGGATACGGCTCCACGGCGGACGGGTAACTAAAGTGCACTACGAACACGATAAGGCGCCGTGGATCGCCTCGCGGCTTCAAGACTTCTTCGGCATGCATGAAACGCCGCGGATCGGACCGCAACGCATTCCGGTCGTGATTCATCTGCTTGCACCAAATCGCCGTGCTGTGCAGACAACCACCGACCTGCCGGGCTTCTGGCAAAGGCTCTATCCCGAAGTCAGAAGGGAACTGATGAGGCGCTATCCGCGCCATGCGTGGCCAGAACGTCCTTAACGAGGTCTCTCAGTTGGAGATGCATTCGGCGTCATCGAAGGCCGTTTCCTTGAGAGAATACAACTGGGGACAGCCTTCGCCTCGTCCTTTATCGCGAGAGAAGTCCCTAGGGTTACTTTAGGAACCGCCTAGCCCGAGGAGCCTCACGGTCCAATTTGTTGCCTGATGGAGTTCCGGAAGGGAGCCGTTCGAGCGGGTGAATCTGGGGTTTCCGCGTGCTAGGATTCTCACAATCGTCGTAGCTCGAATTCGGCCTTTGTACGTCAACGATGAATTTTTTACGCCACCATCACCATTTCGTCATAATCGCAGCTTGCTTCGGTGGCCTGATCATTGTCCTTCTGATCATTTGGCGGATGCGTTCCCGGAAGCACGTTGACGAGGACGCCGAGGTGGAATCGCACCGCATCGAAGAGCGGCTCGCGACTGGAAAGTTTTCCCGGGCACCCAGCACGTTTCGGCGCAAGGTCATCGATATCAAGGATCACAAGAAAGAAGAAAACGGCTCCTAAGAGCCGTTTCTTCTTTCCTGTTTCCCACCTTCTCTAAACGGCAGGTTGTGCTGGTGGCTCAGGCAGCGCTACCGGCTTATGCTTGCTGAACCGCTCGAGGAACGTTTTCAGCAGGACATAGAGCACGGGGATAAAGAACAGGTTCAGCACCGTGGAGACCAGCATGCCGCCCACGATGGCGGTACCCACGGAGTGGCGTCCCAGCTTGCCGGCGCCTGTTGCGAAGACCAGCGGCCCTACGCCCAGGATGAACGCAAAGCTGGTCATCAGGATTGGACGCAGGCGCAGCTCGCCGGCCTGGATGGCCGCTTCTGCGATGCTCACACCTCTTTCGCGAATCTGTTCCGCGAATTCGACGATCAGGATGGAGTTCTTCGCCGACAGCCCGATCAGCATCACGAGACCGATCTGGACGTAGACATCGTCCACCAAACCTCGCCACGATACCAGTGTCAACGCACCCAGCACGGCGGTCGGCACAGCCAGCAGAATGATGAACGGCAGCGCGAAGCTTTCGTATTGCGCCGAAAGCGCAAGGTACACCACCAGCAGGCCAAGTCCGAAGATGAGTACGGCCTTGCCCTCCGATTCAACTTCTTCCAGCGCCAGCCCCGACCATTCAAAGCGCATACCCTGCAACTTGTTCTGTTCGAAGACCTTCTGCATAGCCTTCAGGCCTTCCGACGACGACTTGCCGGGCGCGGCAGAGCCTAAGATCTCCGCAGACCGGAACAGGTTGTAGTGGCTGATGGTCTGCGGGCCCGAACTGTCTTCGATGGTGACAAAGTCGTCCAGCGGCGCCATTTGACCGCTGTTGGTTCGCACGTAGAACGCCCGGATGTCCTGTGCCGTGTGCCGGAACGCCGCATCCGCCTGCACATACACGCGGTACGAGCGGTTATTGAACTCGAAGTCGTTCACGTACTCGGAACCCATGTACACGCTTAACGCGTCATTGATCTGGGAGATGGGTACTCCAACCGTTTTGGCTTTCTCGCGATCGATCCTGACCAACAACTGCGGATCGTTCGCTGTGAATGAGGTGTAGAGGCTGGTAAGGCCCGACTTTTCAGGCTCACGGCCGGCTCCAACGATCTGGTGCGCGACACGATCGAGGTCCGCCAGCGTGTTGCGTCCTTCATCCTGCAGCTCGAACTGGAAGCCGCCGAAGTTACCCAGACCCTGCACCGGTGGCGGAGGGAAAGCGATGACCAGGCCGCCAGGAACGCCAAACAGCTTGGGCGTGAGGCGCTTAATAATGTCCGTGTCGGCGTGACCTGCCGCGCGACGCTGATCCTGTGGCTTGAGTGGAGCAAAGATCAGGCCCTGGTTCGGCGCCGCTCCGGCGAAGCCGAAGCCCATGACGGAAAATGTGCCGAATACGTCGGGATCCTGCAGCAGAATCTCCGCTGCCTTATCCGCCACACTGGTGGTGTAGCTGAGCGAGGCACCCTGAGGAGCAAGCACCTGCAGGATGAAGTAACCCTGGTCTTCACCCGGCACAAAAGCCGTGGGTACATGTTGATACTGATACCCGGTTGCAGCCAGGCCAAGCACAAACAGGACTACGATCGCCCACCGGATACGCAGGGCAAAGGTAATGGCGCGGCCATACGCGCGGGAAAGCCCGCTCAGCGTGTTATCGATCAGGTGTGCGAACCAGCGGTAGCCCCGCTTGAGAAAGTCGATGCGGGTCCAGTCCAGCATCTTGTACTTGTCTTCTTCGCTCTTCAGGAACAGGGCGGCCAGCGCAGGTGAGAGCGTAAGCGCGTTGAAGGTTGAGATGGCGATCGCGAATGCGATGGTCAGTGAGAACTGCTTATACAGAATGCCCGTGGTGCCAGGAAAGAAGCTGACCGGGATGAACACGCTCACAAGCACAAGGGAAGTAGCGATAACGGCGCTGGTTACTTCGCGCATCGCGACCGAGGTTGCCTCGTGCGGGTCGTGCTCCGGGTCGTTGGGATCCGCCTGAGAAAGATGGCGCTGCACGTTTTCGATCACGACGATGGCATCATCGACGACCAGGCCTGTCGCCAACGTAATGCCGAATAGAGTCAAGGAGTTGATCGAAAAGTCGAAGATCTTGATGAACGCGAAGGTGCCTATCAGCGAAACGGGGATGGTGATGGCAGGGATCAGGGTCGCTCGCCAATCCAGCAGGAACAGGAAGATCACGATGACGACGATGATGATGGCTTCAATCAGTGTCACGATGACTTCGTGAATCGAGTCCCCGACGACGGTCGTGGTATCGAACGCGACCACGTACTTCAGACCCGGTGGAAAGTTCTTCTGCAGCTCTTCCAAGGCGGCCTTGGCCTTTTTATCGACCTCCAGTGCATTGGCATTGGTGAGCTGCTGAACACCGATACCGACTGCGGGCTGTCCGCGGAATTTCAAATCGGTGGTGTAGTCTTCGGCGCCGATTTCGGCCCGGCCTACATCCTTGAGCAGAATGACCCCGGTCGGACCCTGTTTCAGGATCAGGTTGTTGAATTCCTGAGGGCTGGTAAGGCGGCCGACGGCGCGGACCGAATATTGGAAGTCCTGATTTTTATCCAGCGGCGGCGCGCCGACTGCGCCCGCGGCGATTTCCACATTCTGCTCCTGCAGCGCGGAAACGACGTCGCTTGCGGTCAACTGGCGCGCAGCAAGCTTGGTGGGATCAAGCCACAGCCGCATCGCGTATTTGCGGATACCGAAGACGACTACATCGCCCACACCGGTTACACGCTTGACGGGGTCCTTCACGTACAGGTCGATGTAGTTGGAGATGAACTCCTGCGAGTAGCGGTTATTTTCCGCATAGAAGCCGGCCGCGAACACGAAGTTCGGGTTGGCCTTGGTAATGGTTACACCAGTGTTCTTGACGGCCTGGGGCAGGACACCCTGGGCGCTGGCGACGCGGTTCTGCACGTCGACGGCTGCGATGTTGAGGTCGTATCCCGTCTGGAAGGTGACCGTGATGGTGCTGACGCCGCTGTTGGTGCTGGACGAGGTCATGTAGCGCATGCCCTCGACACCGTTGATGGACTCTTCCAACTGCGTGGTCACATCATGTTCCACGGTCTGGGCGTTGGCGCCAATGTAGGTGCTGGTAACCGTCACTTGCGGGGGCGCAAGATTCGGGTACAGCGAAATCGGCAGAGTGGGAATAACGACAGCGCCGGCCAGCACGATCAGCAGCGCGCAGACCGTGGCGAAGACCGGGCGGCGAATAAAGAAA
The DNA here is from genome assembly GCA_036498835.1 of Acidobacteriaceae bacterium. Taxonomy (GTDB): domain Bacteria; phylum Acidobacteriota; class Terriglobia; order Terriglobales; family Acidobacteriaceae; genus Granulicella. Next base: position 17,525 of record DASYEV010000232.1, read on the forward strand.
TCGACCAAGACTGACCTCGAATTTCTATGGCGGCGCGGCGGCACATGGCGCCGCGCCGCGAGTGTCCTTAACGCAAATGGGTTAGTTCAGGGGTTTGACCGGCTCTTTGTCGGCCATCAACTGCAGGCCGGAGATAATCACCTTGTCACCCGTTTTCAAACCGCTAAGCACGGGAAATGTGTTGCCGATGCTATCGCCCAGTGTGACCGCAACCTGCTGCGCCTGGTAGCCGTTGCCGGTGGGGGCCGCGACAAAGACGAAGGGCTGGCCGCCGATGCGTGTAACCGCAAGCACAGGGATCACAGGCACAGGGTTGGTGCTCCAGATCACCTTGGCCTTCACAAGCTGCTGGTTCCGGATCAGGCCGGCAGCGGATGTCGGAATCTCGGCCTTGGCGAGAATCGTCTGCGTGCCGTTATCGACCTGCGGGGAGAGAAAGCTGATGGTGGAATGGACGATCGCCTTGCCATCGTTGTCCACCAGGTCAACCGGTAGACCGATCTTGACCTGCGCGGCGCGGTCGGTGGGGATATAGATGTAGGCTTCGAGGCCGGACTTTTCGTCCAGCGTCGTCAGCAAGGTGGTGGGGGATACATAATCGCCCTGGTGGACGGGGATATCGCCGATGATGCCCGCAAACGGCGCCCGGATCTGGTAGTAGGCGAGCTGCTCCTGCTGGGTGCGAGTCTGGGCTACGGTGGAGGAATAGTCCCCCTGAGAATTTTGCAAGGCCTGCAGAGCCTGGTCGTAGGCGTCGCGGGAGATCACGCCTGACTGGAAAAGCTGCCTTTGCCGGTCTTCCTCGATGCGGTTGTAATCGAGTACCGCCTTTTTCTGGGCCTGCGTCCCCTGCTGCTGTTGCACGGTGGCCTGCTGCTTCAGCGGATCGATGGTCATCAGAAGCTGACCAGCGGCGACCGATTGCCCGGAGACCACCAGAATTTTCGTCAGGTTGCCATCCACCTGCGGCTGAATCGTCGCGGAACGGCGGCTCTTAATAGTCGCCACGTAAGTGTCGCCGGTGGGAACCGGCTGGAGCTCCACGTTGGAAACCTGGACCGGCATGGCCTGCGGAGGGCCGGCAGCCGCCTGGGGAGGCTTCGCGGGACAGCCGCTCAACACCAACGTAAGGGACGAAACGGCAACAACGAGGACACTGGAACAGGACAATTGCTTGAGGGTCAAAGACATAGAGTATTCCGGTTTCAAGATTCTCTGCTTCAGATGAATTAGAGGGCATGAAGGGTTCGAAATGATTGCGACCGAGCCCTCATTTGGTGTGCATGGGCAGCCGCGGCAATCCCTGCTGTCGAGTCACCGAAAGGCATTGCGGCGCAATTTCTGCGGCGCCTCCACTAACCTTAAGCGGCCACGCAAACCGGATCAAGATCGCTGAAGCGAGACTCCACGGCTGAGTCGCCTTTCCGCCTTTGGGCTGCAACGAATTCAGATTTTTACCGATACGCCTACCCCTTGATCGCGAATGCATTCGCAATAGATGCGATGGCATTACGCCTTTGGAGCCAACAAGATACGGGAAGCAAGGGCGCTTAATTGCATCGGAATAAGAGATAAAAACAGCCCTGCGCAGAGTTTTTGTAACGCTGCATTCATCGGGTGTTTTTCGAACATTCACAGACGGTTCGTGGGACTGTTACACAGCACTGCGACCATCGACCTTAACCGAAACAGCGGAAACAAGAGTGTCCCAGGCCTCGAAGCTTGGTGCTCGTACCTGCATGTCCGCTCAAGAACGGAAAGGAAAACAATGAAGCGACTCGGCAGAGTGGCAGCACTTCTACTGGTGGCCAGCCTCGCACAGGCTCAGACTGCGAGCACTACCGCACACAAGAAGAAGCCAAAGAAGGCGGACACGACGTCCGTGCAGATTGAAGAGCTGAAGGAACAGATGCATCAGCAGCAGGAAGAGATCAATGCGCTGAAGGGCATGCTGGCCAACCGCGATCAACAGCTCAACACGGCGCAGCAGACGACGGCAACCGCTCAGCAGACGGCTGCCGATGCTGCCGCCAAGGCGGACGCCGCCACGGCTGCGGCTCAGCAGGCTGAGACAAAGACCGACACCCTGCAAAACAAGGTGACCGACCTTCAGAACACGAATACCGGCCTGCAGGAGACCGTGATCAACACCCAGACGGACATCAAAAAGAAGATCGATGTCCTCGAGTCGCCGACCACGATCCATTACAAGGGCCTGACCATCACTCCGGTTGCGTTCTTCGCTCTGGAAGGCGTTTGGCGTCAGCGTTCGGTGAACTCCGACATCAACACACCGTTCAACTCCATCCCTTTGCCGAGCGCGAACGAAGGTCACGTCAGCGAATTGAACTTCTCGGGCCGCCAGAGCCGTCTTGGTGGTTTGTTTGAAGGCAATGCCGGCAGCTATAAGCTCTCGGGTTACTTTGAAGCTGACTTCCTGGGTACGGGTACATCGTCCAA
>DASYEV010000233.1:0-14774 GCA_036498835.1 Acidobacteriaceae bacterium
CTCAGGAAGAGCGTCCAGGGCAATCACGAATGGTTCGGGGAATGAGGCGATAAGCGGATTCAACATGCCGACGCCGAATTCAACGGTCGCGCAAACGAGTTCAACACCTTCTTCCTTTGAGCCGTGAACGCGATGTTGGTGCGGCCGGGGGAAGAACAGGATGCTTGGAGTATCGATGACCAGCCGGCGGGCTTTGGGGTGAGTGACGGTCAGGGTGCCTTTTCGCAGGACATGAAGATAACCGGCCTGCTCGTCCAGAGTCGGGGAGGGTCCACAGAGTCGTCCGGAGTAAAACATCCGCGCCGAGAGGGAGAATCGTTGGAAGAAGGGAGCCAGCCGGTCCATGACAATACTATAAGGTATTTCTTATGCTGATACATGACAATGAGTATCGGACGTTGCCAGAGACTTTTCCCCCTCTCGCAGCTTTACCGCAAAGCTTTCGAGGATGGAATGCGCCTTTTTTATTGGAGTGGTGGCCAGGAACGGGATCAAACCCTTCTTCTCCACGGCGAATCGTTGCGCGCCAAAGAACGATACAAGGGTGCCCTGTTTCCGCCGGCAACTGACAGGTTGCAGGAAGCTGCGAGTACCTCCTCGGCCCACGATGCTTGCGGTATAAACTGGCCCGAAACAATTCAGCCAGTTCGAGATGATTTGCGTCTCAACCGCGTCCACCTACCCCGTCAATACGTACCACCCCGATCGGAGAAAGAAACATGAGTCAAAGTTCGCAAACCGGAAAGATGAACCGTAGGGATTTGCTTGGTGCTGGAGCGGCTTTGATGGGAGCTGCCGCGACTGGTTTTGGATTTGAGCTGGATGCAGAAGGTCAGAAACCAAAGGACGCCCGCCATAATCGCGGCGCGGCAAACCCGCCTCCCAATCTGGTGCCACCGGTTGTCCAGGTCGATGGAGGTCAGCTCCAGGGTTTCCGCGATGGCAAGACGACGGTCTTCCTTGGAATACCCTACGCGGAAGCCGATCGGTTCGAACTCCCGCGTCCCGTGAAGCCTTGGCAGGGTATCAAGACCGCGCAGGCCTGGGGGCCTGTGTGCCCCATTCCGCCACAGCTAAGGGTCGGGGGCGACGAGTTTGTCTTTCCGCATCGCTATTGGATCGAAGATGAGCATTGCCAGGTCCTGAATGTCTGGACACAGAGCACCAACTCACAAGCGAAAAAGCCGGTGCTTGTCTGGTTCCACGGCGGCGGATTCACCAATGGTTCGTCCATGGAGTCGTACGCCTACGACGGCAAGAATCTGAGCGAGTTCGGCGATGTTGTCGTTGTGAGCGTTAACCACCGTTTGAACATTATCGGAACGCTCGATTTGTCCGCCTACGGACCGGAGTATGCGCGATCGAGATACACAGGAACCGCGGACCTGGTTGCCTCGTTGCAGTGGGTTCAGAAAAACATTGCGCAGTTTGGCGGTGACCCAGGAAGCGTTACCATCTTCGGCCAGTCAGGCGGTGGAGGCAAAGTATCGCGTATGCTTCACACGCCCTCCGCTGAAGGGCTGTTCCATAAGGCGGTCTCACAGAGCGGCGGCGGGGAACTGTATGCCGATGTCGATCCCGCTGCCCTGGTGAAGACACAACAGCAGATCGCAGCAGCCACGCTCAGCAATCTGAATCTGACCGGGGCCGATATTGCAAAGCTCAAGACTGTTCCTTATCTTCAACTGCTTGAGGCAGGGCAGGCTGCGCTTCGTTCGGTAGCCCAGGCGAACGGACAGCGCATGCTGGGATGGAACCCCATCGTCGACGACGACTACGTCACGCGCAAGTTCTGCGACTGGTCTTCCAAAATTCCGCAGATGTCAGGCAGTGTCTTCAGCGAGTTCAGCAGCAATCTTGCGCGGGGGAAGGACAAGAACTCGTGGACACCGCAGCAGGTCGACGAACAGCTGACCACCAGGTTCGGCGATAAGAAGGACGCCATCGTGGCAGCCTTCAAGATCTCGTTCCCCAGCAAGAAGGTGCAGGACGTGCTTTTCTACGCTCCGCCCAATACGCGTGCGCTTCTCGCGAAAGGCGCTGCCGGTTCGGCGCCCGTCTACAACTACCTCTTCACGTATGAGTATCCCGTCAACGGAGGCACAACGGCATTTCACACTTCCGAGATTGCTTTCGTCTTCCATAACCTTTCCGAGCCGCATATGCGGATTGCGACAGGAGAGGCCCCGGCGGGCTACGCGCTGCAGGACAAGGTGAGCCAGGCCTGGATCAATTTCGCCAGAACAGGGAACCCCTCTCAGCCTGGTCTTGAGTGGAGACCTTACACGGCCACTGACAAGCAGACGATGATTTTCGACGTGGTTTCGGAGTGCCGCGACTTCCACGCCGCGGAACTTTCAGCCGTGCTGCCGCCACCCGCTCCCAGAGGCTAAGGCATTTTCACTAAATGGTGTAGACCAAGCGGGCGACCCGAAGGGCCGTTTTCTCCCACTGCAAAGGAAGGCTGGCTATCGTTCGACGATCCTGCGAAAATTGACAGGAGAGGCAAGCAATGGCGATTGAATTGAAACCAGAGCAAGAACAGGTTATCGGGCTGGCAATTCAGGCCGGATTGATTCATCGCGTCGATGAGGTACTGGAGGTTGGTGTCGAGACGATCCGGCAGCGGCTTGAAGCGCGTATGGCTCCGGCAAACAATATGGACACTGAAGAGTGGTCGCGCGAACTCCACGATTGGATACACGGTCACGCTACGACGATACCGCCGCTCTCGGATGACGCAATCAGCCGTGAATCTATCTACGGATCACGCGGCCTGTAATGGCTGTGCTGCTCGATACGAATATTCTGCTGCGCCTCTTGCAGCCGCAGCATCCTCATTCGGCCATGACCGAAAGGGCGCTCAATATTCTGCGACGCCGTAATGAGACGCTGAACATCGCATCTCAAAATCTCGTTGAATGCTGGGCTGTGATGACAAGGCCCACGATTGAAAACGGTCTTGGACTGAGTGTAGATGCGGCCTCAATAGAGCTGGAAAAGTTCAAGCGACTATTTGTTCTGCTGCCGGAATTGCCGTTGCAGGACGCCTGGGAACGGCTCGTGGTCAGCTATCGGGTCTTGGGGAAGAATACCCATGATGCACGCCTGGTTGCCGCAATGACTGTACATCAGGTCGATAGCGTGCTGACGTTCAACATCCAGGATTTCACGAGGTATTCCGGGATAACTGCTCTTGATCCCAGAACGGTTGTCTAAAGAGCGGCGGCTTCCATCCAACCAAACAATTTGAATCGCTGAAGTGCCATCGTGTCTCCAAGCGAGAAGAGTCCCCTGGCGCCAATTGGAAAGAAAAGGCGGACCGGACGAATTGTAAGTTGCTGAAAAAGTGGTGGCCAGAGACGGGATCGAACCGCCGACGCCGGCCTTTTCAGGGCCGCGCTCTACCACTGAGCTATCTGGCCTTGGCATGGGAAGGGAACCACGCGGGCAGCCAAGAGCGCCACGTGCAACGTTTCTGCGATCGCCTGCCTGTGGGAAGGGACTCAGCCTGCGCGGAACCGCGCGGCCTCCGAAACGACTCCTTGAGTATAACAATCCCTCGCCACATCGCCAAACCGCTGCCTGCGGGTTTGGGTCGAAGACCGCCTATGGGTGTCCTGGAATTGCCGTGGCTAGAATGGTCTCCACTATGCCCCCGCCACTCCTGACCCAAGCCGCTCCCATGACACATGTTGTGGATATTGCCTGCACCATCGCGTTCTATGAACAACTTGGCGCGAAGCTGGGCGGCACGCACCGCAACCCGCAGGGCCAGTTGGTCTGGGCGAGCATGATGGCCGGCGATAGCTTTTTCATGTTTTCCCTGGCCTCCGGGCCGATCATCGCCGAACAGCAGGCGGTGCTGTTTTACCTCTACTCAGCGAATCTCGTAGCCCTGCGCGAGCAGATGGTGGCGCGGGGGATCGAGGTCTCGCCGATCACCCACCCGTTCTATATGGAGAAGGGCGAGATGCGGGCTCAGGATCCCGATGGGTATGTGCTTCTTATCGGGCAAACGGGCTAGCGAGGTCCCATAGCTTCCGCGTAGCTGGCATCCCGCCCTACAGCATTACGTCATCCGCCCGCACGTCATTGCGGCCAAGGTTTATCCTTGAGCCACTTCATGGCACACCCGGCACGAAGCGGAGCAGGCATGGCCCGACGTTTTCTCACAGCAATCCTTTCCCTGGCGATGGCCGCGACGTGCGCGGCACAACTTGGGATGCGCACCATGGACTCCTCACCCGCCGTGCTTACGCCCGGAGAGGGCCGCGCCTCCCGCGCCTTGGACCTGGCGAAGAAGATGGGCGCGCCCGAACTGTATGCGCTGCTCAAGCCCATGCCCAAAGGCGCGGACCTGCACATGCATCTGTCCGGCGCGATCTACGCGGAGACGTTTATCGCCGAAGGCGTGCAGCAGGGCTTCTGCGTGGACACCCACGCGCTCGCGTTTGTGAAGCCGGAGGCAGCGGGCAAGTGTGCGGACGGGCAGATGCTGGCCTCCGATCTGGTCAAGAACCAGGGTCTTTACGACAAACTGATCGACAGTTTTTCCATGCGCAGCTTTGTCTCCTATGCGGGCTTCAATGGGCACGACCAGTTCTTTACGACATTCGATCGTTTCGGCGGACTGAAGAATGTTCAAGGCCAATGGCTCGCCGAAGTAGCGGCCCGAGCGGCTTCGCAGAACGAGCAGTATCTCGAAATCATGAATACGCCGAGCTTCGATCATGCGTGGGATGCGGGATACAAGGTGGGATGGCCGAAGGAATTCAATGACGCCAATCACATGACCTTGCTGGCGAAGCTGCGCGATCAACTGTTCGCCAACGGATTGCGCGCAGACATCGCGATCGATCGTGAAGAGCTGGCACAGGCGATGTCCTCCGAGCGGGGCGCACTGCATTGCCCACGGAACGCCGGCGAGAAGCCTGCCGCGGAACCCGAGGCTGCCGACAGCGATCACGGCTGTGGTGTGAACATTCATTTCATGTACCAGGTTCTGCGCGGATTTCCGCCCGAGCAGGTCTTCGCGCAGACGCTGCTGGGCTTCGAACTGGCAAGCACCAACCCGCAGGTTGTCGGCATCAACTTCGTGCGTGCGGAAGACCGCCGCGATGCGATGGCGGAATACCACACCGAAATGCTGATGCTGGACTATCTGCACAGCGCGTATCCCAATGTGCACATCTCCCTGCATGCGGGCGAACTCGCGCCGGGCATGGTGCCGCCCGAAGGGCTAACCTTTCACATCCGCGAGGCGGTGGAACTGGGGCATGCTGAACGCATCGGGCATGGCATCGACGTGTTGTATGAGAACCATCCGCGCGAGCTATTGAAAGAGATGGCGACCAAACACATCATGGTGGAGATCAACCTCACCTCGAACGATGTGATCCTGGGAGTCAAAGGCACAGATCATCCATTGGCGGCCTATCGCGCGGCGGGCGTCCCGATGGCACTTTCTACTGACGATGAGGGCGTGTCGCGCATTGACCTGACGCACGAATACGTGAAGGGCGCGATGGAGCAGAACCTGCGTTATACCGACCTCAAGCAGATGGCGCGCACCTCGCTGGAGCACGCGTTTCTGAAGGGTGACAGCCTTTGGGCGTCCGAGGACAAGTTCACTGCGCGAGTCACGGCGTGCGCCGCTCCCATCACCGCGGATAGCCAGCCCACGCCCGCGTGCGATGCAGTTTTGAAGGCGAGTGAAAAGGCCGCGGCACAGTGGGAGCTTGAACGGCGTTTTGCAGTATTTGAATCCAGCATCCAATAAAGTGAGGCAAGAGGAGGATGGGGCGCGTATTCAGCCTTCCCTCGGCGGCTAAAGCCGCGTTGTTGTTGCCACCGTTACGGCGGGACTGAAGTCGTCCCGCCCTTTCAAAGCGAGACTTCTTTGGGGTTTCTCAAAGGGCACCCGAGATCCAGGCGCTGTACCTGTAAACTGGAGAAGACCCGACAGAATCCATGACCAAGCGCATTCTCATCACGCTCTTCCAGTTCGCCTGCTTCTGCGGGTTGTTTTACGTGGGCGGATACTGGGACATCATCCACCTGACGCTGGCCATCCGTTATCCGCGATTCAATGTCATTCCGCTCTGGAAGTTCCATATCAATCCGTCGCTGGACTACATCGCGAATGGTCTGATCTTCGCCAGCATCCTCTTCGTGCTGATTCTGCTGTTCGAAGCTCTGCGCCGCCGGCTGCGGCCATGGGCTCTGCTTACGACGCTGGCCTTCGTTTTAGCCTCCATCGCAAGTATGGTTGTCAAGAGCGGATTTCTGCCCATTAGTAACACCTGACATCCCTTTTGAGTCACGGATTTCACAATGTTTACCCGGTTTTGCAGGCCTCCGGCTTGGTAAACTTTCTTCCAGAAGACTCGCGACAGTCTCAGAGAATTTGTTTCATCCCGCGGCGGCCCCACGGCAGCCGATTTGTATTTTGGGGAAATCATTCGAAGGTTAAGGGCGCTGCTTGAAGCGTTCCCGCCTGTATAGGATTCTTCACGCATGAGCAAGTCTTTCACCTCCACAGGGCCCGCCTCTCTCCAAGCTCCATTCATCGACTACTCCTCCCGCAGCATCGCGTACTTCTCCATGGAGATCGCTTTGAGCAAAACGCTCCCGACCTATTCGGGTGGGTTGGGCATGCTTGCGGGCGATACCCTGCGTTCCGCCGCGGATACCGGGGCGCCGCTGGTTGCGGTTTCGCTGGCGCACCGCCGCGGATACTTTCAGCAGCACCTCGATGGCAACGGTCAACAGACTGAGTCCGAAGTGCGCTGGTCGCCGGAAGCGTTACTGCCGTCCGCTGAGCACGACCTCGTCCTGACGCTGCAGGGCCGCGACCTCATGGTGCGCGCTTGGCGTTTCGATGTGGTGGGCGTGACCGGCCACATTATCCCTGTGTTCCTGCTCGACACGGACGTGGAGGGCAACGATCCCTACGACCGGACCTTCACGGACCATCTGTACGGCGGCGATACCTATTACCGCCTCTGCCAGGAAGCGCTGCTCGGTCTGGGCGGCATTCGTCTGCTGCATGCGCTGGGCTGTCGCCCGGATGTGCACCACATGAACGAAGGCCATGCGGCGCTGCTGACCATCGGGCTTCTCGAAGACCGAATGAACGGCGCACCGCTGAGCGAGGCCGGCAATGAAGATGCCGAGGCCATTCGCCGCCACTGTGTGTTCACCACGCATACGCCGGTACCGGCCGGCCACGATCAGTTCGGCCTGGACCAGATGTACAGCGTGCTTGGTCATGAGCGCGCCTCAGCGATTGAACGCTTCGGCGCCCTGCACAACGGGCTGATGAACATGACGTACCTGGCTCTCCGCTTTTCGCGCTATGTGAACGGTGTGGCCCTGCAGCATGGCAAAGTGTCGCAGCAGATGTTTCCTGAATACGGCGTTCACTCCATCACCAACGGTGTGCATGCGGCAACGTGGCTTTCGCAGCCGTTCCAGGATCTGATGGACAGCCACGTACCGGAGTGGCGGCACGACAACCAGTACTTCCGCAATGTCTACGGCATCGAGCCCGCGGTGATTGAAGCCACGCATGCACAAGGCAAGGCTCGTCTCTTTGCGACGGTGAAGGAACGCACTGGTGTTGAACTTGACCCCAATGTCCTCACCCTGGGCTTTGCGCGCCGTGTCGCTACTTACAAGCGCGCGAACCTGCTTTTTCAGGATCCGGCAAGGCTTGCTGCAATCGCCGAAAAACTTGGCGGACTCCAGATCCTATTCGCGGGCAAGGCACATCCCGCCGACAACGCCGGCAAAGCGCTGATCCGCGAAGTGTTCGCCGCGGCCGGAAGTCTCAACAGCTCCAGGCTTCGTATTCTGTATCTCGAAAACTACGATTGGGAACTTGGCGAGCAGCTGACCGGTGGCGTGGATGTATGGCTGAACACGCCGCTGCGGCCGTATGAGGCCTCCGGCACCAGCGGCATGAAGGCGGCACTGAACGGTGTCCCAAGCCTGAGCGTGCTGGACGGCTGGTGGATCGAAGGTTGCGCGGAAGACATTACCGGCTGGGCGATTGAAGACCAGCAGGATGAAACCGCCGAAGCCGCGATGCTCTACAACAAGCTTGAAGGCAGCGTGGCCGAGCTGTTCGCCAACAAGAAGGCGTGGGCACGCATGCGTCAGCATTGCATGGCCATCAACGGAACGTTCTTCAACACGCACCGCATGCTGGGTCAGTATGTGGCCAATGCGTACTTCCCGCAGGCCGCGTCTGTCGCCGCATCCGACCAGGTCGTGGTAGACGATGAGGTACGCGAGACGGTTCTCGTCTAAGGACCAGGCACCGTATTCAGAGTCAGGACTGCTGCAGAAAAGTCAGGACAGTTCCAAACGAAACGAAAGAGGCCGCCGGATTTCCGGCGGCCTCTTTCATTTCGTTGTCTCCTGGATCTGCGATCAGGAGGTTGTGCGCTTCGGACGCTGTACCAGCAGGTTCGGAGCCACGATGTTGCCGTTGACGTCGGGCAGGTTGGGCGACAGTGTGCTGGAATCCGTTGCCGTTGTGCCTTTTATGGTGATCAGGTGAATCTTGTTGTCTCCGGACGTGCCCGTGTAGAACGTCAGGTTGTCCGTGCTGAATGCTCCGGAGACTGGCGCGGACGTTGCGCCGCCCGAAAGCGTGACGAAGCTCAGTGCGCCCGTGCTGGGAACATACAGTGGGAGCAAACCGCTGGTGCCGTTGTAGGTGACGAAGGCGACGGAAGAGTTGCTCGCCGCCACAACGCCATTGATCGTGTTGGCAGCGATACCCGTCAGCGGGTGTGGTGTGGATGAGCTGACAAAGTATCCCGGTCCAATCTGGGTCTGGGTCGGCAGCGGGCACGCGGCGATAGTTGTCACCGTGGTTCCCGAGGTGGTCGTGACGGTCTGCGTGGGTGGCGTGAAATGAGTGTCGTTCAGCACAGCGGGAGATCCGGCGATGGCGCCAAGGATATGTGCGCCATCCGTTGTTGCGGTGATGTGATCGTTTGCCGGAGGGGTAACGTCCGCAGTGGGATAGAACGTGTTGATCGTAACGGGTGGTGTGCCAGCCCCCAGTTGAGTTGAAGCGCAATAGCTGCGTCCTTCGCTATGGGTGGGACCAGCGAAGTAGGCTCCGATATGAGGCACCACGACAGCGACGTCGTTGTATGCCTCTGAGGTGGTGATGCTTTTCCAGCCCAGGTAGGCGGAATGCACCAGCAACTGGTTGGCTGTGCCCGTGGTGATATAGACCGTTTGGCTGTCGGGCGAGAACTGGGCGGCGGTTCCCACGCCACCGTAGGTGGCCAAAACGCCCCCTGCGCTGCTGACAAGCGATACAGTCTGGCGAATGGTATCGGTGACCACGATCGTGCTGTTGTCGGGCGAGATGGCGAGCACTGTGCCCGGAACCAGAACATTCGCAGCGGATACGCCGTTGTTGGCGGTCGTATAGGTCATCATGCCGAAGCTGCTGCCAAGATAGATCGCCGAGCCATCCTCCGAAATCACCATCGAGTTCGGTGGGTAGGGAAGCTTGACGAGCGAGGGAGGCTGACCGGTGGTGAAGTCCAGGGGATAGATGTACTGCGAGGATGTGCTGCCCGCATAGATCACCGAAGAACTGGTCCCCGTCGCGGTCACCGTGATGCCGTTGGATGTCAGCGGCTGACCGTTGCCATCGAAGCCGATTTCGCTGAACGGCGACGGATTGCACGAAGGCGGCTGGCATACCGCAGTGACGGTAGCGGTACCAGGGAAGGAAGGCGTAGCTGAGCTGCTTCCAGTCGGCAGGATGCGCGGCGAGGTCGTGTTGAACTCCAGGCTCAGGCCTGTGATCACGTTGCCGTTGGTGTCTTTGACTTCAGCGGAAAACGGCTGCAGGTTGTTGATCGGCACGCTGATGTTCGCGCCGGGGTTACCTGGCGCAGTCAGCGCAATCGAAGCAGGCGGGCAGGCCGAGAAGAAGCCGGCAGTGTTACCTGAGCCGTTGTTCGCGATGGTGGCGGTGATGGTCGCAGAACCAGGCTGGTTCGCCGTCGCAATACCTGTCGATTGATCGATGGTGACGATATTGGTCGCACCCTGCGGAGTGAACGAGATGTGTCCGACCTGGCAGGTGATGTTGGTTCCCAGACTGCCCGAACCTCCGCCTGCGAACACCTTGGCGGCCAGTTGTGCGCTCTTATTCTGCGAGACGCACGAAACCAGGTCATAGCCCGGAACTCCGGCAGTCGTGGCGTTCGCAGGGCAGCAATTGCTGGTGGGATCGGTCGCGGAACAGGTTGTTTGTGGAACTGCGAGTTCCACACTGGTCACCACCGGATGCACGTAAACCGGCACCTGGTTGCTGGTCGCGCCGGCTGCGGTTGCCGTGACGTAAGCGACAAACTTGGTGCTGCTGGGGGTCGCGGGGGGCGTGCAGAACGTGAAGTCGGGAACGCCGCCGCCGGTGAAGCGGTTCCATGTGCCGGCGCAAACCTGACCCGTGGCCGGGTTGATGTCCGCGATGCTCAGATCGCTGCTGGCATAGGTAAAGGAAGACACCGAAACGGCACTGCCTTTGCAATCCGACGCCGACGCGCTCAACGATTGGCCGATCTGACCGTAATTGAGCGATTCGCCGATGGTGGCGAGCGATTGCGAGATCGTGATGGTCGCGACTTGACCGACCTGCGGACCAGAGTCGCCGGCGCTGCAAAACTGAGGCGCTGCGGTTTTGTGGCCGCAACCCGTCACCGACATACCAAAAGGAATTGTAAAAAGACCTGCTACAAGACAGACAAACCGCCGCACTAAAAACCTCCCCGTTCAACCGCAACCCAGGATGAACGGTCAAAGAAACCTTGCACCGGGTAAACTGCGAGCTTTCAGTTTAAAGCATTCCTCCCGAAGGTGTATATGAGGGCGGACGCGCTGACGCCGTTTTCTCGCGAAGAAAACGGCCTTTCTCAGTCGTCTGTCGATCCATACCGCATCGGGAGGAATGCTCTCCGTATTGGACGAAGCCGGGGGCAATGGGAAAGCGAGACAAATGAGAACAACGGGCGAACAGCCGGCCGGCTCGAAAGAGGAGCGTGCCCGGATGTTTGCCCGCCGTTTCCGCCGCCTGGGCTGGTCTAGTTGCTGGCTTTCATATCCCTTTCGGGCATATTTTCAGCAAACCACTTCACCATCCGCTCGTTGCGGTCGCGGATGTGTTCGGGATCGCGGAAGCCGTGACCTTCATTGGGGTAGACCACCAACTGGGTTTTCACGCCCTGGTCGCGGAGCGCATGCCAGAACTCGAAGCTCTGCGGGGCGGGGCATTCGCCATCGCGGTCACCCACGATGACCAGCGTTGGGGTCTTCACATTCTTGATAAAGGTGATGGCCGAACTCTTGGCGTATACGGCTGGATCGTCATAGACGCTGGCCCCGAAGAACGGGATCATCCATTGGTCGATCGAGTTTTCGCCGTAATAGCTGAGCCAGTCGGAAAGACCGGCGCCGGCAACAGCTGCCTTGAAGCGGTGCGTCTGTGTGACTGCGAACATAGTCATGAAGCCGCCATAGCTCCAGCCCGTGATGCCTTCGCGGTTCTTGTCGATGGGGAACTTGGCTTCCAGCATGTCCATCCCCTTGAGGATGTCGCGGAGGTCGCCATACCCGAAATCCTTGCGGTTGGCCTGGACAAAGGCTTCGCCCTGGCCGTAGCTGCCGCGCGGGTTCGGCTGGAACTCGAAATACCCTTGGGAAGCCCATTGGCCGCCGCCCCAGCGTGAGCCGGCTGATGCGGAGGGGCCGCCGTGCACGGTCACGATGAGGGGATATTTCTTGTGCGGGTCGTAGTTGACTGGATAGGTGATCCAACCCTGCACATGCAAGCCCTCGTTCTCCCACTCCACGGACTCCATCTTGACCGGCGGCTTGGCGCCATCGTTGAAGTGGGTGACCTGTTTGAACTGTCCGAAGTTGCCCGCCCAAAGTTCGGCAGCAGTGTCGTGGCCGGATTTCACAAAGGCCATCTTGCCGTGAGTTGCGACGATGATCGCATCCTTGATGGGACCACCCGAGACGGAAACCTCGCCCAGATCGTCGGTGCCTTCGGGGAGAAGCGCTTTCTTGCTGACGCTCCAGCCAAGGAGAACGGTGTGTCCGCGGCGGTCTTCGGCAATGCCGATATCGTCATTCCCAATCCATGTCTCGTAGCAGGGGGTGCCGTCGATGCCGGGAGTGACATCGACCGGCTCGCCGCCCTTGGCGTCGATCACATAGACATCACCGCCGGTCGAACCCTGGTCGCTCATCAGGCCGCCGATAAAGGCAATGTGCTTGCCATCGGGGGACCAACGCGGAACCGCGATTTGCAGGCCATGGAGCGACCCTTTGACCGTGGAGGGCTCAAGAATCTTCCTGGGCGAGCCGCTCATGGTCTTGGTGTACATGTCGGCGACCCACCAGTTGTTTTCTCCCGGGGATTTGGCCCCGATGAAAGCGATTTCCTTCGAGTCCGGCGACCAGGTGAATTCGAAGGTGTACATCGCAGGGGTCGCGGGTACCAGCCATTCGCCTTTGCCGTCCGCGACGTTCACTGCGTAGACGCCCTGAATTTCGAGGTTGTCTTCACCAATGACACCGGCCCAGGGCTTCATCGCGTCCAGGGCGCCGGCGGAACGTGTCGCGTTCTCGACAAAGAGGAAGGCGATGGTCTTGCCGTCCGGCGACCAGGCGGCCTGTTTGAAGTTACCCGTGACGTGGGTCAATTGCCTGACTTCGCCGGAGGCCTTGGACCAAAGGAAGATCTGGTCCTGGCCGGGCTTCTCTTCCTTCGAGGTGCAGCTTGAAGTGAAGGCCAGCCACTGGCTGTCCGGAGACCAGACCGGCGATGTATTGGAGCAGTTTGTCGCTCCGTTGGGAGCCACGATCTGATCCTTGGCCGGGTCTGGATTATCTGCCGGCGACAGGTGCAGTGTGGAACCGGTGCGGCCGCCCAACGTCCATGCGATGGTGGCGCCGTCCGGAGAGATAGCGACGTTCCCGGGCGCCGGCATCCGTGAAGCTCCACCACCACGCTGAGCCATGGCGGCGAACGAACATACAACGAACGGCACGGCGGCCGCGACAAAAAGAGAACGGCGAACAGAGGCTGAGAAATTCATACCGGCCAGCCTACCACTGAGCCTCCGGATTGCGATGGGCTGGGTTTTGGCTCGGTGGGAGGGAAGATTCTTAGTCTCAATACCGAGGCGGGTGGCCCATCCTTTGCGTTTTTTGCAAAGGGTGGGGTCGCGATGCTTCGGTTGGCGAGGTCACTCATCGAGCGTAAGACGGTCGTTTGCTCCGCAAACGATACCCCACCCGGGTTCGTTCGAACGGTCTATCCTTCCCGCGCCATGCGGTGCAGTTCGACACGGCGCAGGGTTTCGAAACCGAGGTGATGATAGAGGTCGATCGCGTGCCGGTTGGTTTCACCGACGTGCAACCAGGAGATTGCTCCGCTGGCGCGCTGGTCGCGGAGAATGCGGAACAGCAGAGCGGTTGCCAGCCCTTTTCCTGTATGGCCAGGGCGGGTGCACAGGCCACTGATTTCGCGATAACGCCCCACGATCAAGCGTTCACCGCCCATGGCGATGAGTTGGCCGTTCTGGCGCACTCCATAATAGTTGCCCATCCGGCAGGTGGCGATTCGGAAATAGCCGGGGAAGGCGACCGTGATGAGTTCGAGCATTTCTTCCGCATTGGAGCAATCGAGCCGGACAATGGGAATTCTTGAGTCCGGGCCGGGAATTTCCCGGTCGCTGGGATAGAGCATCTGCAGACAGGCGACGATGCCATTCCAATGGAGCCCTGTGACGTCGGGAGGCCGGTCGCCCATCACGTAAAGGTGCTCCCCCGCCGTCATGACGTCACAAAGGTCCCGGACCGCTTGCTCCGAGTTTTCGGCAATAGATGCAAACGGCGCAATATCAGCAAGATAGCGCATCGCGCGGCCCTTGCTGACGCCAAGGTGGCGGTGCGAGGTGCGAAGGGCTTCGGCGATAGCGTCGGGGAGCGGATCTTGTCCAGGTGTGTGCTCGGGGACCATGGGAGAAGGGTAGCAATATCCATGTGGAGGATCACTCCGGGGATTGCGGGCAAAACCCTTCTTTGGACAGCACTTTTCTTGACGTAACTTGCGGCTCTTGCTACAGTAAGAAGGTTCCGCGCGTATCCGGAACGCGCCGTTTTGAATTTACGGCGTGGTAACACAGGCGGCCGGCAGCGTACTAAGGCCTTCGCTACACTGGATACAAGAGATGACACCGCAGGATTCCCACGGATAGAAAAGAGGGAATCGGTAAGTCTGCGGCCTGGAAGTTTCATCCCAGATCGCGCCTGCGACACCCTCCTCCCGGCCTCGAGCCGGATCCCATGAGGAAGGGCTATGCGGGCCGGAACAGGCGAAACGGAGTTGGACAAGACGCGCAAGCGTCCCGGAGACCGGCCACCGTCGACTGTTATTTCGCCCTGAGTGGTTTGCGCAGTACCTCGTGGTTGCAGTACGGCCGCGTGCAGGATTCAGAAGTTCGCCGGAGCGTGTCCGCATGCTCCGCCTTTCGTGTGTGCGGTAGCAAAACGCGAGAGCAGAGCGAACGGCGCTGCCCTGCACCGAGTCCGAGAAGAGAATCGGATAGCTCCGGACGCCAAGGCGTCACGGACTGGCAAGGAAAAGGATTAGACGAAGTGCCTACATTTCATCAGCTCGTAAAGCAGGGCCGCACGCCCACCCGTTACAAGACCGCATCGCC
>DASYEV010000234.1:0-15528 GCA_036498835.1 Acidobacteriaceae bacterium
GGGCGGCTCGCTTCCGCCGACTTGCCAGAGACTACGAACGGCTCTCCACCTCACTCGCCGGATACCACTACTTCGCCTTCGCATGGATCATGCTCGCGCAAATCGTAAGACTCACGCATGCAAGTCAATAACAGGCTCTAGGCCGGAGGCCTAGGTATCCGGCACCAAGACACTGAGGGCTGAAAGCCCGACCTATAGTGACGCCACTATAGGTCGGGCCTTCAGCCCTCGATTGCAATGACCGCTGGACTTGGGGCTTCGCCCCAGGCTGGTATAGAACGCGCCTTCAGCGCTGCATGCACCGCTCGCTACCGCCGGTGCTTCTTATCTTTCTTCTTGTCCGATTCCGGGTTGGGATGGGCTTCCTCGGGCGCCTGTGTGCCGGGAGGAAGGATGCGCCGGCACAACTGGCCCTCCAGGCGATAGGTCTTGGTGATGGTCTTCCCCGGCGTTACCATCCCCGTCGCAGGGTCGGGCACGGGGATGGGCGCTTCCGCCGCCAGCACCCGATAGGTAAACGCGGGCAGAGCCGTATTGCCCAGCGGAGTCTTGCTGTACGGGTCAGTCTTCTCGCCTAGTTGCACAGGTAGATAACCCGCGATATTGCGCTCCCGGAAAGATGTTTCGTAGCGATGTTTCTTCGCATTCCAGATAAAGACGCGGACCTGATTGAAGTCGTACGGCAAACCGGACTGATACGGCGAAAGCACGGTGAGGTATTCGGGAATGCTGGTCACCGTCTGGCCGTTGTTCAGCACGCCTGAGTCGGGGTCGTCGACATGCGCCAGCACATAGGCACCCACGATGCGCTGTCCTTCGGAGTAGCGCGCCAGCACGTCGGGTGCATCCACATCGATCATGCGCGCATAGATCCAGCCCGTCTGGCCATCCTTGTCACGCACCAGCCACCAGTCTTCCATCACGGGCGGCGGCGCCGCGGGTGGCTCCTCCACTTTTTCGGACTTCGCCTTGTCCTTCTCCGCATCCTCGCTGGCACCGGAGCCCGATGCGGACTTTACGGCTGCGGGCTTCCGCATGGCGACGGTCTTGACCGGCGTCGGCGTCGAGCCCGGAGGCACCGGCTTGGGTACGGTGGCTCGCGCCAGCAGGTTCAGCTTGTCGCCCTCCGCCAGGCGAAAGAAGCGGTCGGTTTCGCGGCCCGGCGCAATGTGAAGGTACACCTCATCGCGTGCCGTGGCCTGCGCCACCGTGGAGTCCTGGATGTGCTTCTGGCGCAGATCTTCAAACTTATCCGCGAGCGCCTGGTCGGCGGTCAGCTTCTCTTCAATCCAGCCAACCTCTCCACGCGGTGAACGCACCTTGACGAAGCGGCGCGCCCTCTCGAGCACGATCAGCCGTTCGCCATTGGACACGTTACCCGTCCGATTGGACACTGCGGCCACGCGGTCACGCAGATAGGTCTGCTTGGCGATCACATAGACATATTTGTCGGCGGGTTTGGCATGAAAGCGGCCGCAGCCACTCACACCAAAACATAACAGCAGGCACACGCACAACGGAGTGATGCAGCGCTGGAGTCTCGTAGGTACGGTCAACAGGAAGGGACGGCCCAACCACGCGAAAAAAACTTCTTGCATAGTGAAACGATGCCTCGGCCTTCACGCCGCGTTGCCGCGCGCATACCAGCCTCTGTTTCCAGACTACCCCGTGCGACCACTCTCAATGGGTAAGAGCCAGCGCGGTGGGGATGCTGGTCGTGGTACCGGTAGCGTCGGTTGCACCGGCAGTTAGCGCTCCACTGGCGCCAATCGTGTAGAGTTGCACGCCACCGGTGCCGGCGTAACCGACTGCAACCAGATACTTACCGCTCTTATCGCGGCCCAGTCCGTCCACCGTGCTGGGCGCGGTATAGGGTGAGCCGGAAAGATTGGTCAGAACGCCGGATACCTCGGAATACCCTGAAATGGAACTCGCAGAGAGGTTGCCGATGTACACATTGCCTCCGGCGGTGCTGCTCAGGGCGATAGCGTGAGGGCCTCCGCCGGTGCTCAGCGCGTTCGTCTGGTTCACCAAAGTGGCCGTCGGAACGGCGCCGCTTGCAGCGTTCACCGCGAACACAACCGGCCCCGTGGTGCGCGAGAGATAGAGGAAATTACTGGTGTCGATGGCAACACCGAAATCACCGGCGGTCGCAGAGCCGGTGGAAATCACTGCCGGCGTGGCGTTGGTGATGCCGGCTGTCGAACTGTAGGCATAAATGAGATCGCCGCCTGTCCCCACAGCGCAAACCACGAAATTTCCGTTCGGCGCTACCTTCACCGCCTGCGCCGTGTTGGTGTTCGGCACGGGGATGGGAAAACTGAATGAAAGCTGGTTGGAGAGAAGCCCCGTGCTGGAGATTGTGTACTGAACAACGCTCCCACCGACGAGATCGAGCGCATACAGATAATTGCCATCTGGGGAAATGTCCATGGACTGAACACCTGCCGGCGGAGTTGCGACTGCTGCTCCGCTGTTCACTGTCGTCAGGCCGCCTGTGGAACTGATGGCGAACGAATAGATCGCGGTCGTGGTCGAGACAAACAGAAATCCATTCGAGGGCGTGATGACCATCGCGGTCGGCGTAATCGAGATGTTCGTTGGGAAACCTGAGAGAACCGTCAGTGCTCCCGTGGAAACGTCGTAACCGTTGAGATACGTTCCACCCTTGCTGGAGTTCGAGAGGTAGAGATAGTTGCCGCTGCCGGTACCGGAACCGCTGCTTGGGCAGCTGGCTTTGCCCTCGCAGCTAAAAAAATTGTGGCAACCCGAGAGAGAAATGACAGACGCCGTGACAAGGGCTGCGGACAGGAATCGGACGAGGGGGAGCCGGTGCATCGGTTTTGTCTCCAGACAAAGGTGCTTGCTTCTATTCTCGCAGGATTTCGTGGGACCGCTCCAGCGGACGCCGGACATGTCCCTGCCCATAGGACGCATCAGAGCGTCAAGCGTTTCGTTCAGGCTTCTGTATCAGGCAGATGCCGTCAAAGCCACCCCTTCATGACGTATCATCTAAGCCTGTATGCCAAGCTTTGCCGACAGTATCTTTCTGTTTATTCTGGCTCTTCTTCTGTTCGGTCCGAAGAAGCTGCCGGTGCTGGCCCGTGAGCTGGGTAAATGGATGGGCGAATTCCGCCGCGCTTCCAACGAATTCAAGATGCAGATGGAAGAAGAGCTCCGGATTTCCGAGCAGGAAGATCGCCAGAAGCAGGTCGCGGCCATGGAAGCGGCCGCACCGGTCGCTCCAGCCATCGAAGAGCCCGAGCACCCGCATCTTCCCTCGCCAGTAGACGCCAACAGCGAAACGCCCGGCGCCAGCAGCGAAACGGCCACTGACGAGCCCGCCGTGCCGGAAATGGCAACCCGCGAGCGCGATCCGCTGCCCATTGCAACCTCCGGCGAGCTGAGCATCATGCCGCCGTCAACCGGATTGCCCGTCCGCCGCGATCAGCAGGACGAGGATTCTTCCGGCCATCTCCCCGCCGCCGAAGCGGCTTCCGAAAGCATGACGCATGCAGGATGACCTGATCGACCGCGCGCGGTCGGCTGTAACTGACCGTGCCGAACTCCCGGGCATGAGCCTGATGGAGCACCTGGAAGAACTGCGCAAGCGCCTGGTGTGGTCCTTCGTTTTTCTGTTTGCGGGATTTATCGCGGCCTACATCGTTCATGAGCGGATTCTGTACTACATCCAGAAACCTCTGCTCCAGATCGGCCTGACCATGACGATGACGCATCCCACCGATGCGATCAACTTCTACATCAAGACCTCGTTGATGGTCGGCGCTATCTTCGCCAGCCCCTTCATCCTGTACCAGGTGTGGCTGTTCATCTCCCCTGGCATGTACGCCAACGAAAAGAAGTACGTCATCCCCTTCATGGGAGTCACGGTGCTGCTGTTCCTGGGCGGCACGTGGTTTGGGTATCGCTATGTTCTGCCGGGTGCGATGGTGTTTCTGATCGAAGGCTTCGGCAAGAATTTCACCCACATGATCACCATCGAGGACTACACGGGCTTCTTTCTGGCCGTCATCCTTGGGCTCGGCATCACGTTCGAGATGCCCATTTTGATCTTCTTCCTGTCGCTGTTCGGCATTGTCGACGCCAAATTCCTCATCAAGCACTTCCGCTACGCGATTCTCGCAATCTTTCTGCTGGCAGGCATCCTCTGTCCCGATCCCAGTCCAGTGGGCATGTGCATCTTCGCCTCTCCGATGCTGGTGTTGTATTTCATCGGCGTCGGCGTCGCATACTTCGTCCATCCCTCCCGGCGCAACAGGAAGAAGGAGCTCACCGCATGACCTGCAGTATTCTCCGCCGTTCTGCCGTAGCTTTGCTGGTTCTTGCCCTTCCCCTGTCGCTGCACGCGCAGGCTCACCCGGTCAGCGGACAGACCGTGATGAAGCTCACCCAGGACTATCTGAACGTTGCGCCCAAACGTTATGTTGGTTCGCCGGGGCATACGAAGGCTGAAGAGTTCATCCGCGGCCACTTCGCTCCGGAGGCCGCCAAAGGCAACTTCGTAGTCGACGAGTTTTACGCGAATACACCGGCGGGAAACTTTCCGATGCGCAATCTCATCGTGAAGTTTCCGGGCAAGAAGGACGGCATCATCGTTCTTGCGAGCCATTACGAAACGAACTATCCGCTCAAGGACATCAACTTCGTCGGCGCCAACGATGGAGCCTGCACGACGGCGCTGCTGATCGCGCTGGGCGACTATTACCGGCAGCATCCTCCGCAGGGCTATTCGGTCTGGCTGGTTTTCTTTGATGGAGAAGAAGCCATTCACGAGTGGTCGGACACCGACTCTTTGTATGGCAGCCGTCACCTCGCGGCAAAGTGGAGCGGCGATGGCACTCTCTCGCATGTACAGGCATTCGTGCTGGCCGACATGATCGGAGCAAAAGATTTGAATGTCGACTTCGACGAGGAATCAACTCCCGCGTTGCGCGACCTGCTGAAAACCGCGGCACGCGATAGTGGTCACACCAGCTATCTCTACAAGAACACCGTTCCGGGCCTGGGCGATGATCACATCCCGTTTCAGAAGCGCGGCGTTCCGGTGCTCGACATCATCGATATCGACTATGGCCCACCGACGCGGGAGCATCCTGAGGGCGGGTATCACCACACCGTGCAGGACACCATGGACAAGCTCAGCGCTTCCAGCCTGCAGGTTTCGGCCGATTTGTTTGTGGGCATGGTGCGCCTGATCGACACGCACTGCGCGCGAGGAACGTGCAAGCCGTAACGCCACTCTCGCACTGGATATGGTTCCACGTCGCCATCGTGGGACTGTTGGCAGTGGAGTATGGCCTACACCTGCTGTTCCCAGAGCCGCGAAAAAAAGCCGTGTATGCCATCATCCTGTGGGTGGCTGCAGCGCTGGGATTGGCGGCGATCCTTGCCCCTCACTACACGACGTCAGGTTCGGTGGAGTATCTCGCCGGCTACGCGATTGAGGAAGCTCTTTCGGTCGACAATCTCTTTGTCTTCCTGCTTCTGTTTCAACTGTTTCGCGTGCCCGACATCCGGCAGCCCAGGGTGCTGTTCTGGGGAGTTGCCGGGGCTATCCTCATGCGCGGAACCTTCATCGCGGCCGGCGTCAAGTTGCTGCAACACTTCGAATGGGTTAGCTATGTGTTCGGTGTGATCCTGCTGATCGCAGCTATTCGCCTGCTGAAGCCGGAGGATCCTGATGGCAGGAAGGAAGGCACCCCAGGGTGGATTGCGTGGCTCACGCGGCTTTCTCCCATCAGCGAACGCCAGGATCATTTCTTTGTTCGCGAAAATGGACGCATCATGGCGACGGTGCTCTTCCTGACACTGGTTGCCGTGGAGCTGACTGATGTCGTGTTTGCCCTGGATTCCATTCCCGCCGTACTCAGCATCACCCGCCAGCCGTTTCTGGCCTACACCTCCAACATCATGGCTGTGATGGGGCTGCGCTCACTGTATGTACTTCTGGCCGCCATGCTGGCGACTCTCCGGTTCCTTCATTTCGGTCTCGCCGCCGTTCTTGCGTTCGCAGCGATCAAGATGCTGGCTGCGAAATGGATCGAAATCGGACCTCTGGTTTCCCTCGGTGTAATAGCCGTGCTCCTTGGCGTCACCATTGGCATCTCGCTGATGCTGCCGGGCAAGAACAAGCCTTCGACTGCCGGACATGCATGATCGCAAGATCCGTGACGCGATCTCCTCAATCGCAACGCGGTATTCTTGATCGCGGTATCCTCGATACAGATGAGTGAATCAAGCATTCTCGTGCCGGTACGCGCGGCTTCCGCCAGCTATGAAGTCGAGATCGCAAGCGGTCTGTTGCCCCGGATTGGCCAACGCGTGGACGCATTGCTGCGGGGTGGTTTGCGTTCCGGCAAGCAGCGCTGTTTCGTGGTGAGTTCACCGGAAATATGGAAGCACTGGGGCGCAGGGTTGGTCTTGGGTTTTACCCAGGAACCCACGCTGTTGACCGTGCCCAGCGGCGAAGAGCATAAGCGGCTCGCAACGGTGGAACGTCTGGCCGAGGCCATGGCCCAGGCAGGCGCGGACCGCGATTCCTTACTGCTCGCGTTCGGCGGTGGCGTAATCGGCGATATGACAGGCTACCTGGCGTCGATGTATATGCGCGGCATTCGCTACGTACAGGTTCCGACGACGCTGCTGGCTCAGGTTGACAGTTCCATTGGCGGCAAGACCGGTGTGAACCTCGCCGCTGGGAAAAACCTTGCCGGGGCCTTTCATCATCCGCTGGCTGTCTACGCAGACACAACCGTGCTCAGCACATTGCCGGCCGAGGAACTACGTGCGGGTTTGCAGGAGTCCATCAAGGCAGGCATCATTCGCGACCGTGCCTTGTTCGATTTCCTGGATGCAGAACAGGATTCCGTACTCAGCGGAGACCAGCAAGCGATCACACGAGTCGTCGCGGACAGCGTTCGCGTCAAAGCGGATGTCGTCAGCGCCGATGAACGCGAATCCGGTTTGCGAATGATCCTGAACCTCGGTCACACGCTTGGCCACGCCATTGAGGCCGCCACGGAATACAAGCAACTTCTTCACGGCGAAGCGGTCGCGTGGGGAATGCTGGCCGCCATTGGAATCGCCGAGCACCGCGGAACAGTGAGTGCCTCGGAGGCTGAACGCATGAACCAGGTGACCCGCGCCTACGGTCCGTTGAAACCCTTCATTGCCGAGGCTTCGCACCTCGTCGCGTTGACAGCGAAAGACAAAAAGAACCGCAGCGGTTCCCGCTCCTTTGTGCTTCCCGTGGGAATCGGCGATGCCGTCGTCGTGCGCGATGTGAGCGAAGCGGAGCTGCTTGCAGCCGCTGAAAACCTTGTGGCCGAAGCCAGCGGAGTTGCAGCGTGATGTACCGCCTGAACAGTGATGTGGCCCGATGAGTTCCAAAAACTACACAACGATTGGAGCCCGCCCCGCGAATGAGGCAACGGAAGCAGACGCCGCCGAGCATGTGCGGGGACTGTTCAATGCGATCGCTCCAAGCTACGACCGCCTGAACCACCTGCTTTCGTTCGGGCTGGACCGCTACTGGTGGTCGAGCACCGCCCGCGCCTTTCGCGACGTCCTGGACCGGCCCGGAGCGCGTGTTCTGGATTTGTGCTGCGGTACAGGCGACATGACCGCTGCACTTCTCAAACTTCGCCCTGCGGAAGGCGAACCGGTGACGGGGCTCGACTTTTCTGGGGAGATGCTCTCCCGCGCACGCCTCAAGTTTCCCGGTTCCAATGTGCAATGGGTGGAAGGCGATGCGATGTCCCTGCCCTACCCGGACGCAAGTTTTGATCTCGTCACATCTGCCTTCGGTTTCCGCAACCTCACCAACTACGCGGACGCCCTTACGGAAATTCATCGCGTGCTCAAGCCCGGCGGCCAGATCGGCATTCTGGAATGCAATCAGCCGGAAGGCCTGAACCGCGCGTTCTATAACCTCTATCTCCACCATGTCCTTCCATTTGTCGGCGGTCTGATCTCCGGTGAGCGTGAAGCCTACCGGTATCTGCCCGACTCTATCGGCCGTTTTCCGCGTCCCGCGGGCATGAAGCAGCTTATCGCTGGCGCGGGCTTTACAGACTGCACATGGAAAGGCCATCTTTTCCACGCCGCTGGCTTGTACCGGGCGATCAAACAATAACTCTCGCGACGGGCCGAGCCGATGCTCCCAGCATGTATTCTCATAACCGATGAGCGGCCCGACCAGCGCAGCTGAAGAACGAAGCGCAGCCAAGCGGGCGGCTGCTCTGACGTCCCTCGTCGCCGCCTCAGCCATCACACTGTTGAAGCTGATTACCGGTATCTTGACCGGTTCGCTGGGGATGCTGAGCGAAGCAGCTCACTCCAGCATCGACCTCATTGCCGCCGCCATCACACTGTTTACCGTTCGCGTCTCCGACCGTCCGGCCGACAAAGACCACAACTATGGTCACGGTAAGCTGGAGAGCCTTTCTGCCAGCTTCGAAATCCTCCTCATGCTGGGCTCCTGCGTGTGGATCGCGCAGGAAGCCGTACGGCGCGTTCTCTATCACTCCCAGAAACTCGACCTTCGCTTTTCCGTTTGGCCGTTTATTGTTCTTCTGCTTTCCATGACCGTGGACTACGGCCGCTCACGCACGCTGCGCCGGGTTGCGGAGGAGCAACGCAGCGATGCCCTCAAGGCCGATGCCCTGCATTTTGGCACCGATCTGTGGTCGGCTGGAGCGGTGTTCGTTGGCCTGTTGGCATCCTTCGCCGGCGCACGGCTGCATCTCCCCCTCCTGCAATATGCCGATCCGGTTGCGGCGCTTGTGGTGTCGGTCATCATCTTGCGTGTGACCTGGATGCTCGCCCGGCAAACGCTCGATTCCCTGCTGGATGCAACACCCCCCGAAATACGCGACGAGATCCATCGTGATCTGATGAATGAACTGAACGCGATTCCTGACGTACTCAGTGTGGACCGCGTTCGTGTACGCAAATCGGGCTCAGATTATTTTGTCGACCTGGCCCTCGGCATGCCGCGCAATCTCACGTTCCAGCGCACGGAGCAGATTACCTCCGCTGCAACCGAAGCGGTCAAGCGGCGGCTTCCAGGCGCCGATGTAGTGGTCCGGAACGTTCCCATGGCGCCTGATCGGGAAAGCGTTTTTGACAGTATTCGTGCGGTTGCGGCGCAATTCAACGTCTCGATCCACGATGTCAGCGTGCAGCAGTTTGAGGGCTCCCTGCATGTGGAGCAGCACCTCGAAGTTCCCGCCGACATGCCATTGCGCCAGGCGCATGAGTTGGTCACTCATGTGGAGGCCGACATCCGCCGCCAAGTACCCGGCGTGACCAGCGTCTTGACCCACATCGAAAGCCAGCCGGTGACAATTGAATTCGGAGCGCAGTTGGAAGGCGACCGAAAGCTGACAGAAGAACTGCGCGAGCTCGTAAGCCGGTTTCCGGAAGTCCACGATGTGCACGACATCGTGGTCGCCCATGCACACGGCGCATCGGAAGGTATCCAGATCAACTGCCATTGCACCCTGCCTGATGAACTGACGATGGAGCGAGTACACGCCATCATCACGGACTTCGAGCGGGCCTTCCGCCGCGACCATCCCAACGTCGCACGTGTCCTGATTCACCCCGAACCAATCACAGACAATCGCCGCTGAGCCTTCGCGTTCCTTTCCAAAACCTCGCAACGATCACCTTTCGAAAGGATGCGATTTCAGCCCTGGGCCTCGCTTTCAAGCATGCGTTCTCGCCTTGAACCTCGGTTTTGAAAGGGCGGGACTTCAGTCCCGCCGTAAATTCAGCAACAACATCGCGGCTTTAGCCGCTCTGGGAAATGACGCCTCCTGGGACACGCCTCCCGACCTGTATCCTAGAAAGCGATGATGCGGTTTATCAGAACGTTTTTCGGTGCAGTGGCGATGATTGCGGTGATGCTGCTGGCTGCTGCACTCACGCTGCGCATCGCCTTGCATGGCCATGAAGTCACCGTGCCGGACTTCGCCGGAAAGAGTTCCGCGGAAGCCAGCGACGCAGCCCTGAACGCAGGGCTCGACCTCACCATTGAAAACAAGTTCTATTCGACGACGGTGCCCGCGGGCCGCATGCTCTCGCAGGCGCCTGCGCCGGGATCGCGTGTGCGCCATGGATGGCAGGTTCGCGTCACCCAGAGCCTCGGTCCACAACAGGTCACCATCCCCGATGTCGCTGGTGAACCTGTACGCGAGGCGACCATGAACCTTCGCCGCAAGTCGCTCGACCTGGGAGTCGTTGCACATCTTGAAGCTCCCGGCGACCCCGACATGGTGCTCGCTCAGACTCCGCCGCCCAATGCAGGTGTGGACCAGCCCAAGGTCAGCCTGCTGCTGAGTTCCGCCTCCAGTGGGGCGTCGACAGCAATGGTCATGCCTTCCTTGATCGGGATGAGCTACTCAGCCGCAAACCATGTGGGGATGGCGCTCGGCCTACGCGTATATTTCATCGCAGATACCCCGCCTCCCCCTGCTGCTCCGCCGCCCACGCCTTCTCCAACACCTCAGGCGGGCGCGGATATTCCAACGCCTGTAACACCAGCCGCACCGGCAACCCCTTCCGGCCCTGTAACGGCACAAAAGCCCGAACCCGGCAGCCGTGTTTTGAAGGGAGAATCCGTAAGGATTACGTTCGGACATCCTTCGACTCCCGCAACGGCAGCACCCGCCGCAACCGGATCTTCGTCATCTCCTTCGACAACTCCCTAAGCAGCGCTTGAACTTTGCTTGTCCACGTTCGTGGCTTTGAAGGGGCGGACTACAGTCCTGCGGTTAGCGCCGCAAAACAACGGCGGGCTTAGCCGCTGAGGGTATGCGAAACGCCGGCAGCTTTGCTAGAGCAGTTCCGGTAATGGTGTAGACCGAAAAGAGGGTGCTGAAGCCGTTTTCTCCCAATGAAAACGGCATTCTCCACCGTTCAGGAAGACCACAGTATTACCGGAACTGCTCTAAGTGCGCGCAAGGATGGTTGCGAAGAATCCATCGCCATGAAATCCATAACCCGGCAAGGTCCGGAGATGGCCTTCGCGAAGTGACTGACCTAGGTCCGCACTTGCCGCCAACACTCCATCCGACTTCAGCTTCGCAACCCAAGGATCGACCGAAACGCGAGTGTATCGTCCTTTCGATCCAGCCAGCACGATTTCCACAATCTCTTCATTCTCTTCCGGCTCAAGCGAACAGGTTGAGTAGACAAGCCTGCCTTCTGGAGCGAGTCGAGCCATTGCGGCGGCAAGAATCGCTTGTTGACGTGCTGCCTGGCGAGAGAATTCCGCGACACGAAGTCGATGACGAATTTCCGGATTGCGCGCCATCGTTCCGGTTCCACTACACGGAACATCGCAGAGGATCAGATCAAAGCTTCCAGCATCCTGTGGGAGCGCTTCAGCTTCGGCAACCAGCGTCTTTGTCCGCGCTTCCGGTGCTTCGCGTTGCAACCGCTCTGCCAGAGCCTTCAGACGTCGCGCATTGGCATCTGTCGCCAGCAACTCGGCCTGCGAATGGCGATGAGCCAGGATCAGCGTCTTGCCACCAGGCGCCGCGCAACAATCCCAGATGCGCTTCGGTTCAGCGTGCGCGGCAGCAGCAATTTCTGCAACCAGCCGCGAGCCATCATCCATACGCGGGAGAAGGGCAGACGCCTCTCCTTCCGCGCCCGAGGGCCTTGGGGCAAACAACTCGCCGCATGGAGGCTCTTGCTGATCGAACTGGCAGATTGCGATGGCTGCTTCCCGCCCATAGTTCTTCACCCAACGTTCGGCTAGCCACAGCGGATGCCCCAATCTCTCTGCGAAGACGGCAGTTGTTTCGTGCAGAGGCTTGCGAGGTGCGGGAGCCGAGGCAAGCTTACGCAGGATCGCGTTCACCATCCCTGCAGCATGGGGATGCCCTGCCTCGCGAACCAACTCCACACTTTCATTGAGCGCCGCGTGCGCCGGAATGCGATCGAGATAAAGCAGTTGAAACGCACCCAATCGCAGAACAATCCGTACCGCCTCAGCAAGAGCTAGATCAGGCCGTTGCAGCAACGGGCTGACTCGCGCATCCAGTGCGATCTGCCATCGCAACGTGCCCATCACCAACGCGGTTGTGAGATCGCGGTCCTCCTGGGAAAGGCTCGAGAGGAGGTACCCATGCAGAAGATCGTCGCTATGCGCACTGCCCTGTTCCACACGCTCAAGAATTTGAAATGCCGCCAAACGCGCGGGACTCACCTTGGAAACAGGCCTGGCAATAGACGGCTTCTTCGTCCCTGCGGACGCGGGAGGTCGGAGGTGTGGCCGCGGTTTCTCAGCCAAGACGTTCACCGGCCTTCAGTTGAAAGTCGCGTACAAACCCCATACCCGGGAGTCGGGCCTTGCCTTCGAGTTGCACTTCGTCCAGCGCCAGCAGCGTTCTATCAGCCGCGCCGACAAGAAGTTCGTTCGTGTTCCAGTCGAGATCGCCCGGAGCAAGCGCTGGTCCTTCCAATACCGGATGCATGCGATGCACAAGAAATCGCTTCTCTCGAAAGCTCGCATGCGCACCCGGCCATGGATAGAACCCTCGCCAGCGGTTGTAGGCCTGCCGCGAGGTGAAGTTTAAGAGATCGAGCCGGCCATCCTCACGCGTAAGAATGGGAGCAAGCGTTGCCTCTTCATGATTCTGTGGCTTTCGCTGCACCGTTCCCTGCCCCAAGCCGGCCAATGTTTCAATGACCAGCTCGGCTCCCAGCAATGCAAGCTTAGGAAAGAGAGTTTCTGCCGTTTCGTCAGCATCAAGGGGAACGCGACGCTCAAGCAGGATATCTCCTGTATCCAGCCCCACATCGAGATGCATGGTCGTTACACCCGTCTCGGTTTCTCCATTCGCAATCGCCCACTGTACTGGGGCTGCTCCGCGATATTTGGGAAGGAGCGATCCGTGGAGATTGATGTTTCCAAATCTTGGGAGATCGAGCATCCACTGCGGAATAATGCGGCCGTATGCGACGACAATGATGGCATCTGGCTGAATGAGTTCGAGCAGTTCTCGAAGCTCTTCGTTCTTTTTGATCCGCTCTGGTTGCAATACGGATAGGCCGTGACTCTGCGCCAGAAGCTTCACCGGCGGTGCATGGAGTTCCATCTTCCGCCCGGCTGGACGGTCAGGTTGTGTAAGCACCAACGAGATCTCGTGTCCTTCATTGAGTAAGGCACTCAACGTAGGCACGGCAAACTCGGGCGTTCCGCAGAAGACCAGTTTCATTGCGAACCTAACTGCCTACCATTCGCCGTTCTTTTGCAACTTGCGAATGCGGCGGCGCACGAAGTCCTGCTTCAGGCGGCTGAGGTGATCGATAAAGAGGACGCCATGAAGATGGTCGATCTCGTGCTGCAACGCGCGTGCCAGCAACTCATCCCCTTCGACTTCAAAGAACTCACCTGTTGCATTTTGCGCGCGCACCTTGACATGCGCTGCACGATGAACCTTCTCACGAATCTCCGGCAGGCTCAGGCAGCCTTCCTCTTCAAACTGCTTACCTTCACGCTCAATGATCTCTGGGTTGATAAGAACAAGTTTGTCTTCCGGGCGTTCCTTAAAAGAAACATCGATAACGGTGATCTGCTTGGAGATGCCGATCTGAGGCGCGGCCAGACCGATGCCCTGTGCCGCGTACATGCTGTCGAACATGTCATCGACGAGCTGCGCAAGCTCAGGGTTGAATTCAGTAACCTTCTCGCCGGGTTGAGACAGAATCGGATCGGGGTACTTGACGATGGGGTAAATCTTCGCCGGATTGGCGCTGCTCTCACTCATTGCTTAGAAGGCTCGTATTTGATCACAGTATCCGGTGAAGTTGCGCTGGACTTCCCGCAAGCTGTCACCGCCAAACTTTTCCAGCACCAGGCGCGCGATAGTCAACGCGACCATGGACTCGGCCGCGACGCCCGCTGCGGGAACGACACAAACGTCCGACCGCTCATACGCCGCCTTCGTCGTCTCTCGGGTTTCGAAGCTAACCGACGCCAATGGACGGCGCAGTGTTGAGATGGGCTTCAAATAGCCTCGCACGACAACGTCTTCGCCATTCGAGATTCCGCCTTCGATGCCGCCGGCATTGTTCTTTTCACGTGTGAAGCGTGTAAAGGCATTGGACTCCGCGTCGCCGTCTCCACCTTCGGGTGCGTAGGCGATGGCATCGTGAACCTGCGATCCTGGCGACTGCGCAGCGGTGACACCTCGCCCGAGTTCCACTGCCTTCACGGCCTGAAGACTCATGACCGCCTGGGCCAGCAAGCCATCAAGGCGCTCGTCCCAATTGACGTGCGTGCCGATTCCCGGGGGAAGCCCGTGGACAACAACCTCAAAAATGCCGCCGATGGTATCTCCGGTACGCAGCGCCTGATCGACTTCGGCTTTCATCCGTGCTTGTGATTCAGGATCGACACAGGCCAACATCACCTCTTCGCGGCTGGCAATTGCTGCAATCTCAGCGAAGGTAGCCTCGCGAGACAGCTCAGCTCCTCCGACTCGCACAACATGGCTGGCGACCTCCACTCCCAACGCGCGCAGAAACATTTTGGCCAGCGCGCCGCAGGCAACACGCGCCGCGGATTCACGAGCGGAGGCCCGCTCGAGCACATAGCGAGCATCATGGAAGTCGTACTTCAGTGCCCCGGCAAGATCCGCATGTCCAGGCCGAGGGCTGGCGACAGCTTTGTGTTTGGTCGGATCGCCTTCGCTGACGGGAAGAATTTCTTCCCAATTCTTCCAATCGCGATTCGCCAATGTCATGGCGATGGGTGAACCAATGGTTTTGCCATGGCGCACGCCCGAGAGGATATGAGCGGTATCCCGTTCAATGCGCATGCGCCCGCCCCGACCATAACCTTGTTGGCGTCGCCAAAGTTCATGATCAAGGAAGACCTGGTCAACCGGAACTCCCGCCGGAAGTCCGCTGACCATCGCTACGAGAGATTCGCCGTGACTTTCGCCGGCAGTAGAAAAACGCAACATGAAGTATCTTGAAAACCGTGGAGCGGGAGACCGGGATCGAACCGGCGACATTCAGCTTGGGAAGCTGAGTGTCAGATCTGGTCTGCTGAATGTCAGCATACCATCCTGCTCAAATCGCGAGTTCACCGGAAGAGAACACGGATTAAACTGCGTTGAAAGAACGATAGTGGCATTCAGCAGCTGAGTCAAGACTGTACGAAAATATTTCCCTTAAAACTCTTGCTCACGATTTGCAAGGGGAATCTCGACCCGTCATCGTAGAGCTCTCGGGGCATATGCAACGTTTGACGTATCCCGAATCCTCCCTTCGCTCGCAGCGCACCTCGCCGACCCTTCAGCCGAAATCGAGCTCGCAGAATCAAGTCTGCTCTATTTGCCTGACACATTCAAAACCTGCGTTCGCGATTCGAAAGCGGGTGACTCACACAAAAGGGCGCTCCGCCGGTAGTGTCCAGTCTTTTGTGTAAACGATCAGGTTAGTGTTATTGGTTTCGTGCCTCGTGGTGTTGTGGGAAGCGCGCTT
>DASYEV010000235.1:0-9496 GCA_036498835.1 Acidobacteriaceae bacterium
ACCCGGCCATATACAGGATCGATCACTGTCTCTTCGGTCAGCGCGAAACCCACGCCCCACACGATGCCGCCCTGCAACTGGTTGATGCCGGTTTTGTCGTTCAGCAGGGTGCCGATGTCGTACGTCGCGACCACTCGGCGCACCTGCACCATGTGTGTGTCGACGTCCACCGCGACCTCGGCGAACACTGCCCCGAACGACTGCGACGTGTAGGCGTTCCTGTCTTGTCCGGGCTCAGCCGAACCCATCGCTTCTACCGGCTGATTTCCCGCACGCTCAAGGATCGCCGCAAACGTATCCGACTTTCCGGACTTGTGCACCAGGCTTCCGCCCTTCGCATCAAGTTCGCCGCTCTTCAGACCGTACAGCGGCGATGCCTGCTGCGCGATTGCGAGTTCTCCCAGCTTCAGTTTCGCCTGCATTGCCGCGTCCTTTATCGCAGGCGTCACCGACGCCGTCGACTGCGAGCCGCCCGAAACCGGCGCCTTGGGCAGCGTCGAATCGCCCAACTTTACGTCGACCATCGAAGGATCAAGCCCCAGCCCGTCTGCGCAGGTCTGCGCCATCATCGTGTACATGCCGGTGCCAAGGTCCTGCGTGCCGCAACCCACAAACGCGCGTCCACCCGGCAATATCCGCACTACTGCCTGCGCCGCCGAGCGGTTCGCCGGATACGTTGCTGTCCCCATGCCATAGCCGATCAGCTTGTTGCCTTCATGCACCTGGCCGGGTTGCGCGCTACGCTTTGACCAGCCAAACCGCTGTGCCGCCTGCGCGTAACACTCGCGCAGATGTTTGGAACTCCATGGTTTGTCTTCGCTCATATCGCGGTCGGCATGGTTGACCAGGCGAAGCTGAATGGGATCCATGTTGAGCTTTTCCGCAAGCTCATCCATCGCAATCTCAAACACGGCGGTACCCGGAGCTTCACCTGGAGCTCTCATGAAGGTTGACACTCCATAGTTCACATCCACCATGGCTAACGACGTGGAGTTCGCTTCACTGGCATACAGCATGCGGGCGGGTGACTCCGAGTGCTCGGCAAAGTCCTCCAGCACCGAGGCGTTCAGGATGACGTCCTGCTGGATCAGTGTGAGCTTGCCATCGCTGGTGGCTGCGAGCTTGATCTTGTTCACGGTGGAGGGCCGCGCGCCTACCGGTCCGAACATCTGGTCGCGTTCCAGCACCAGCTTCACCGGCTTCTGCACGATCTTGGCAGTCATCGCCGCCAGCACCACATGCGACCACGTAGAACCCTTGCAGCCAAACCCGCCGCCGATATACAGGCCCTGCACGCGCACGTTGTCCTGGGGGATGTTCAAGGTTCGCGCCAGCGTCATCTTGTCGCCCGTGATGTACTGCGTGGCGTCATAGACGTTGAGCTTTTCGCCTTCCCACCATGCCAGCGTTGCGTGCGGCTCCATCGGGTTGTGATTCTGGATGGGGGTGATATAGGTGTTCTCCATCGTCACCGTCGCTTTGGCCTCAGCCGCTGCAACGTCGCCGCGCACTCTCTTCGCGGGAGCCCTCCCGGCACTCTTAGGCGGGCGGGCTTCGTTCAGGCGGCCCAGAAAGTCCAGCTTGGCCGGCTGGGCCGTGTAATGAATGTTCAGCAGACGGGCAGCGTGCATCGCTTCAGGCAGAGACTTCGCGACCACGACTGCGATGGGCTGCCCGTTATAGCCGACGTCAGGATTCTGCAGCACGGTCAAGCTGCGCCGCGCGGGAGGTTGTGCGGGAGCGACAGGCAACTTCGGTGCATTGAACGGCGTAATCACCGCAACCACGCCCGAAGACCGCTCCGCCGCTTTGGCATCGATGGAAGCCACCGCACCGCTGGCAATCGTGGACTGGACGACGTACGCGTAGACCATGTCCTTCTTCGGAAAGGGCTCAGTAAACTCGGCCGCATATTTGGCCTTGCCCGTAACCTTCAAGATACCGTCGTAGCGATAGGGCGTTTGTGGCGGCTGTTGTGGTTTGGTATCGCTCTGCATCATGCCTGCACCCCTTTCGCGGCCTGGGTCAGCGCTCGTACCACGCATTGCTTGGCTAGCTCGATTTTGAAGGTGTTGTGCTCGTAGCCTCTGGCGCCTGTGAGAGCCAGTTCCGCAGCCTTGCGGAAAGCTTCTTCGTTCGCCGGTTTCCCAGCCAGCGATTGCTCGGCCTCGCGTGGCCACCAGGGTTTGTGCGCCACGCCGCCCAAAGCGAGCCCCGCGGACTTGATCGTGCCGCCATCCATTTCCAGGCCCGCGGCGACCGACACCAGGGCAAATGCGTACGACTGGCGGTCACGCGCCTTCAGGTACCAGGAGTTTCGCGCGAACTTCGCAGGCGGAAGCGTGACGCCGACAATCAATTCATCCGGAGCAAGGATTGTGTCGGTTTCAGGATGATCGCCCGGCAGTCGATGGAAGTCGCGCACCGGAATGCTGTGCTTGCCTTTTGGTCCCTGCACATCAACCTTTGCATCCAGGGCATAAAGCGCGACGTTCATATCGCTGGGGTTGGTTGCGATGCAGGTGTGGGCGGACGCCGCTCCTTCATCGCTTTGTCCCAGGATGGCGTGGATGCGGTTGAAGCCCTTCAGCGCCGCGCATCCACTGCCCGGCTTGCGCTTGTTGCACGCGGGGAAGCTGGTGTCCATGAAGTAGTAGCAGCGAGTGCGCTGCATCAGGTTGCCGCCGGTGGTGGCGCGGTTGCGAAGCTGCGCGCTGGCTCCCGAAAGCAGAGCGTGCGACAGCAGCGGATAGTTCGCGACGATATCCGGATGGTTGGCCAGGTCGGAGTTCCGCACCAGCGCTCCGATCACCGCGCCGCCCGCACCCGCCTTCACCTGATCGAGACCGATGTGATTGATGTCCACCAGCGTGGAGGGCGTCTCGACCCCATATTTCATCAGGTCGACCAGGTTGGTGCCGCCGCCCAGGAATTTTGCACTGTGGACCGTCAGAGCATGGAGTGAGTGAATGGCTGCGTCCGGCCCTGCGGCGCGTTGATACGCGAATGGATTCATGCCGCACCTCCTCGTCCAGTCAGAGCTCTCACGGCGGCGACGATGTTGGGGTAGGCCCCGCAGCGGCAGATGTTGCCCGACATGCGCTCGCGGATTTCGTTGTCCGTGATTGCGGGTTGGCGGGTGTGGCCGGTTTCAAAGCTCACCGTGGAAAGCTCTCCACGCTTCACTTCTTCCAGCAGCGCCGTCGCCGAGCAGATCTGTCCAGGCGTGCAGTAGCCGCACTGGAAGCCATCGTGTTCCAGGAATGACCGCTGCACCGGGCTGAGGTTTTTCTCATCGCCCAGACCTTCAATGGTGGTGATCTCCGCGCCTTGTGCGGCAACCGCTAGCGTCAGGCAGGAGTTGACGCGGCGGCCATCCATCAGCACCGTGCAGGCGCCGCACTGGCCGTGGTCGCAGCCTTTTTTGCTGCCGGTAAGGTCCAGGTTCTCGCGCAGCAGGTCCAGAAGCGTAGTGCGCGTATCGAGCGTGAACTGACGCTTCTGCTTATTGATCGACAGTGTCACCGGCATCAGGCTGGGTGCGGAGCCAGGGTTGCCAGGCTCTTCTTCCGCACGGGCCAGACCTGGCAGGCCGGTTGCGACTCCGGCGGAAAGCACGCCGCCGGCAGCGAGAAACTGCCGCCTGGTCATCTCGCGGCCTTCCGGCGTACCGCTCTCTGCGTCGTTTTCGAGTGCTTCGACGTCGGTTGGATCGATGCTTTCGTCAGTACAAGGAGTCACGGAAAAGAACCTCGTTCCTGGAGTGTAGGACGTGTGTGCCGCCAGGGTCTATCAACGAAGATGGTGGAAAACCCCGGTGGGGATGTCCGCCCGAACCTTCGGGAGCCCGAAGTGTTGGCCGGGCGAAAAGCGCATGGGAATCCGCCGTGTGGGTCTCAAACGTGCCCAGTCTCGTCTATTCTCGTACATCATCATCGCAAGCCTTGGAGGGTTGTACGTGAAAGCTGCAGGGAAACATCTGTTTGTCATGGCGGTTGCCGCTGGGCTCTTGATCAGTCCACTGGCCGGACGTGCGCAGGATACGCCACAACGACCGAACCGGAACAATAACGCAGAGCCGGGTGCGACTTCGCGCCAGAACAACGATTCCGAGAAGGAAGCAACGATTCCCATTCCGGCCGAAACCAAGTCGGAAACCAAGCACGACTGGACCGGCGGCGGCCGCACCGTCCACTACACCGCAACCGCGGGCAACCTGCTGATCCGCGGCGAAGACGACAAGCCCAACGGCAGCATCTTCTATGTCGCTTACACGGAAGACGGCGCGGCTAAGAATCGCCCGGTGACTTTTCTTTACAACGGCGGCCCGGGTTCCGCGTCGCTGTGGATGCACATGGGTTCGGTTGGCCCGGTGCGCGTGGTGACGTCCAGCCCTGAAGCGACCGGCCCTGCGCCGTTCAGTTGGGTGCAGAACCAGTACAGCCTGCTCGATAAGAGCGACCTGGTGTTCGTCGACGCGCCGTTGTGCGGCTTTTCCCGTGCGGTAGGCAAGGGCACAGCCAAGGACTTCGCCGGTGTCGACCAGGACGTCAAGGCGTTTGAGAAGTTCATTACGCGCTACATCACGGTCAACCAGCGCTGGAACTCGCCCAAGTTCCTGTTTGGCGAAAGCTACGGCACGCCGCGCTCGGCTGCCCTGGTAGCCGCTCTCAACAATGACGGCATTGAGTTCAACGGCGTCGTCCTGTTGAGCTCCATCCTCAACTATTACGTGCGTTCGCCGGGCTATGATCTCGACTCGACCACCTACCTGCCCAGCTATGCGGCCATCGCGTGGTACTTCAAGAAGGTTCCCCACACCGGCACCATGCAGGATTGGGTGGAGTCCGCCCGCAAGTTTTCGCGCGGACCGTATGCGGAAGCTCTGCAGCAGGGCGACATGCTGCCCAAAGCGCGCTTCGACGAGATCGCCCAGCAGGTATCGAGCTTCACCGGCCTCAGCCTGCAGTATGTGAAGGAGTCGCGTCTGCGGCTATCACCGACCCGCTACCGCAAGGAACTGATGCGAACTGACGGCGCGATCCTGGGCCGCTACGACGCTCGCTTTGAGGGGACAGATATAGACAACGTGGGCGAAAACCCAGGTTACGATCCGTCCGACACCGGCATTTCTGGCGCGTTCGTGGGCACGTTCCACGAGTATCTGCAAACCGAGCTCAAGTACACCAGCAGCGAGCAATACTACCTCTCGGGCCCCGGCCTGAACCAGGCCTGGGACTGGCACCACCGTCCCTCGGGCAGTGGCGGATTCGGCGGCGGCGGCCGCGGTCAGGATCAGCCCAACACGGTAGCTGACCTGAGCGACGCCATGCGCAAGAACCCACACCTGAGAGTGTTCTCGGCCAATGGCTGGTTCGATCTCGCCACTCCATTCTTCGGAACGGAACACGACCTCGCCCAGATGATGCTGCCCGACAACCTGAAAGGCAATGTGCAGTTCGGCTACTATCCCGCAGGCCACATGGTCTACCTGAACGTCGACGCACTGAAGTCCATGCACTCCGATCTGGAGAAGTGGTACGGCGAAACGCTTCACTAAGCCAACGAGGAGAGAAACAGAGAGGCATGGGCGCATTCGAGCGCCCATGCCTTTTTAGGCTTTTGCCTTTCTGTTTCCTTTCTGTTTCTGATCCCCGCAGGGGATCTGCTGTTCGCCGGATGTACCACCCCCGTGGGTGCCCCATTCATCGCGCATGCTTTTCGCGCGATGAGTGGGCCTGCACCAATATTCGAATAGATAACTATGCCTCCTGCAGCTAAAGCCGGGACACTTCGTCGCCTATGATG
The DNA here is from genome assembly GCA_036498835.1 of Acidobacteriaceae bacterium. Taxonomy (GTDB): domain Bacteria; phylum Acidobacteriota; class Terriglobia; order Terriglobales; family Acidobacteriaceae; genus Granulicella. The sequence goes on from DASYEV010000235.1 coordinate 5,809, forward strand.
TCTGGTCTCGAAGGCCGAACCTACCGTGTTGTGGTTCGCCGGTGGCATGGGCAGGAGAGGTCGCGCGTCGCGCGACTGGCCCACTCATCGCGATGAGGCCGCGATGAATGGGGCACCCGCACCCGGGTTCACCTCGACTGTTAACTGTTCGCTGTTACCTGTTAACTGCCTCTCTCCAACAACTCATCAATCGCGTCATACCCGGTCGGCAGATCGATCCCTTCCGTCGTCGCACCCGCTGCCAGCAGGGCCGCCACCGAATCCGGCTTGCGACGCTGTTTCCAGTAGGAATCGACACATGCCTTCACGGCCATCATCAGCGGCGTATGTTCCCTGTCATCCAGCGCATTCACGGGAGCACCCGCAGCGATCAGTTCTTGCACCACATCATGCCGCGCCCGCCACGCGGCATTGTGCAGCGCCGTACTCCCCGCATCGAGGTACCAATATCCTTCGACATGCATGTACCTGGTTGCAGGATCTGCCCCGAGCGCAAGCAGGCAACGAATCCCTTCGAGATTTCCGACGCCGGCATAACGCACAAGCAGAAGCCCGCTCATCGCCAGAAGCTGACTGCGCAGTTCGGGCTCTCGCGCATCGAGTTCCCTCACAGCCGTCATGTCCCCACGGGCGCAGAGCGCGATCAGTTTGTCCACGCCTTCGAAAGCGAACGTCATCCCGCGTTTTTCCATCGCTTCCAGGATGTCGCCGCGTCCGCAGTACGCGCACATCTGGAATGCATTGCGTCCGAACTCGTTGTTGCGCACCAATGGATCGGCGCCATGGTCGAGATACATTTCGATCATGATCATGCCGTTGTCGCGACGGATGGCGTGGTGGAACGGTGTGTGTTTCCAGATCGTCATGAAGTTGGGATCCGCACCATGCTCCAACGCCAGGAGCAAGCCGTCTTCATCGTGCCAATCGGATTTGCGGGCGGCCAGGCAGGCAAGACTTTTCGCGTCGAAGCGGCCAGAATCCAGAATCACCTTCATCGTCGTGTTGTCGTAGGTTTCGGGTACATGGTACGGCGTCTCCCCATCGTTGGGATCAGCGCCGAACTCCAGCAACAATGCGGTTACGCCCGGGTGCTGAGCCAGTCCCGCCGCGCCATAGATCGCGCTCTCCCATTCCGGATGCGGAGGATCGCCAAACGTGGACATCCAGCCAGTATTGGCAAGAGCACCGCCCTCCAGCAATACGCGGGCTGCTGCAACGAAATCGTCGGAGCGGGTCTTATCCAGCCGCAGGTAGCGCGAGAAGCAGAGATAGGTCAGTGCGTCCCATCCGTGTGGCCCACCTTTCACGGTGGCCGAAGATGGATCGCGCACCAACTCCGCGCGAACCGCATCCGCATCACCCAGTACCGCGGCGCGATAGATGTTATGGCCCATGTTCTCGCCATAGCGCGCGAGAATGAGCTCCGCATGTTCCAGCGTTCCAGCCGCGTGCCATCCATGCACAGGCACGGACGCTTCTTCGAGGAAGACGTTCAGCGGATCCTTGAGATCTTCCACCGCGCGTATGACGCGCAACGTTTCAATGTGGCTGACGAACTTCGCCCAGGAAGGGAAGTCATGTTCGCGCGCGAGCACGAACTGGGCGTCAGCCAGTGAAATGCGTTGCAATTGAGCGTCCTGGGCTTGTCGAAGTTTCGGGTGGGCGCGGCGAATGCGGGCCAGGGCTGCGGGCGCGCCAAGGGCGGCTTCCGCGTGCAGTTCTTTGGCCTGTTTGCGGTATTGAGGAAGGCTGGGGTGGGCGGGCAGAGTGCGATCAAGCATGACGAAGCTCCTTTCAACATGCGCCTGGAGTGTCCGCCGTCATCAGGCTGAAAGAAGATTCGCGAATTAGGAACTGCTGAAGGTGGGCACGGCCCTTTCCGCGGACTGGATGCGCCCTTCACGCTACCAAAAAGGTAGCGGAGGAGGCGAGTGGCGTCAATGCTCTTGCCGTTGCCTTCTCGTTGTCATCCCTACAGGGAATCTGCTGTTTCTTTGTGACAACACAGCCTTCAAATGAGGGTCGTCTTGGCCCTGAGCTCAAGGATGGCCCATTTGGGAGAGATGTTCAGAAGAGTAAGAGGCTGTGGACGTGACGATCCCTCACCCAATCGGGTACCGTTACCACGCCGGACGGCGCATCGCAATACCCAACCGTGGAAACCCTAACCGGACGTTTGAGGGAGAGCGCTCACCCAGCGCCTCGGGCACAATCGGGAGGGCGTTCGCGGCGACACCCGCGCCCACAGGAGGATGGACAACCTATGGCGGTCCGCATGGAGCTCGGCGGTCTGTTGCTTCGAGCCAGGCTAATCACCCAGGAGCAGCTTGACGACGCCCTTGCGCGCCAGGTCGGTTCGGGGGGACGGCTGGGAGACCATCTCGTCGCCGGCGGCCATATTACCCAGGCACGCCTGGACGCTTTCCTCCATAACATCCCGGTTGAGCCGGAAACGATTGAGGCCACCGGCCTGGATGAGACCGAGCTGCTCGCCCTGATGATGAAGCAGATTTACACGATGCGGCTGCAATCGAACCGCGAGTTCTCGGACGCCCTCAAGCTTCCCGCCCACATCGTGACCAAACTGGTCCGCATGGCCGTGGACCGCAAGCTCATCTACGCCAAAGGCGTCCGCGCGGACAACACCGCGGTGATGAATTACGAAATCACCGACGAAGGCCGGCGCTGGGCGAATGAGGCCTTGAACCGTTCGCATTACACCGGGCCTGCGCCGGTCACGCTCGACACTTTCAATGAGCGGGTCAATCTGCAGAAGATCACCAACGAGATCATCACCTACCAGCGCATCACCCAGAGCCTGGGTGAAATGAAGATGGATGTCAGCCAGATTGAGCAGGCGGGCCCGGCGCTGAATTCAGGCCGCGCCATCCTGCTCTATGGGCCTCCCGGCAACGGCAAAACGACATTCGCTTTGCACCTGGCTCATGTCTTCACCGACATGATCTATGTCCCGTACGCCGTCACGGTGGAAGGGCAGATCATCCGCATGTACGACCCCAGCATCCACATCGCGGTTGCGCCGAACAAGGATTCCGACAGCCTTGGTCCGTCCATCCTGAAAACCCAGGCAGTCGACTCCCGCTGGGTGACCTGCCGCAGACCGTTTGTATTGGCCGGCGGCGAACTCACGCTGGAAATGCTGGACCTGCGCTACGATCCTGTTTCGAAGCTGTATGAAGCGCCCCTGCACATGAAAGCACTGGGCGGCTGTTTCGTCATCGACGACTTCGGACGTCAGTTGGTCAGTCCCACCCACCTGCTCAACCGCTGGATCGTGCCGCTGGAAAGCCGCATCGACTACCTCAAACTGCATACCGGTAAGAGCTTCAGCATTCCGTTCGACGAACTGGTGATCTTCTCCACCAACCTTGAGCCGGAGGACCTGATGGATCCGGCGTTCCTGCGCCGCTTGCCGTACAAGATCGAAATCGGTTCGCCTTCCATCCCACTGTATAAGCAGATCTTCATGAAGGAATGCCAGTCGCACGGCATCACGCTCCATGACGATGTCTTCGACGCTATTGTGGCGAGGATCAAGGACGACAAGGGATTGGACCTCGCTGCGTTTCAACCGAAATTCATACTCGATCAGGTCGTCGCCTCCTGCCGCTTCATGGAGCATCCGGTCAGGCTCGAACCCCGCTTCCTGAACTACGCGATCGACAAC
>DASYEV010000236.1:0-3598 GCA_036498835.1 Acidobacteriaceae bacterium
GAGTGGAATCGAACCACTGACCTACGGGTTATGAGTCCGTCGCTCTAACCATCTGAGCTACACCGCCGGAGGAGAAGAAACTGCATCGAACGGCGAAGCCGCGACCACAGCGCTTCCTTATGATAAATTTCAAGCCCTTCCGCGGTCAAACCCGCAATTCCCCGGCAACTCCAAGATGAAGCGCCTCTACCCCATCGCCGTCATCATGCTTCTCGCAGCGCCTGCCCTGGCGCGTGCGGCGACTCTCTCACCCACCGACTGCCTCAACGACCCCAACAGCCCATCCTGCGGCATCAACAGCGTGCTTCACCTGCTTTATGCCGCCGCAGTTGTACTTGGCATCGCGCTGATCGTTGTCATCCTGCTGGCAGTCAACGCGTGGCGCAAATCCAAGCGTTCGGAGCTCGACAAACAGTGACTCTGCCCGCAACCGCACTCATACCCCGAACACGTATCGCCGGCATCATCCCTGCACGCCTGGCCTCCACGCGCCTTCCACGCAAGGTCCTGCGTCCATTGGCTGGAGAGCCCTTGCTGGCATGGGTCGTCCAGGCCGCCCAGGCCTGCCCCGAACTCGATTCGGTCGTCGTCGCCGCCGACTCCGCGGAAGTCGAAGCCCTTTGCGCCGAGCGCGGCTGGACCTGCGTGATGACTTCCGCTGACCTGCCCAGCGGCACCGACCGCCTTCACGCCGTTTCGCAAACCATCGATGCCGATATCTACGTCAATATCCAGGGCGACGAGCCCCTGCTCCGTCCCGAGCACATCACGGCCATCCTCGCACCCTTCGCACATCCGCACGTCGATGTCACCACACTGAAAGTCCGCTGCAGCGCGGAAAACATCACCAACCCCAACGCTGTGAAAGTCGTCACCGCAAACGACGGCCGCGCACTGTACTTCTCCCGCGCCACCATCCCCTACGACCGCGACGCCACAGGACACGCGGCCTACTGGAAGCACCTCGGCCTCTACGCCTACCGCCGAGAGGCCCTCGCCCGCTTCGCCTCCCTGCCTCCCGGAGAGCTCGAACAAACCGAACGTCTCGAACAACTGCGTTTACTCGAAAACGGCTTAGCCCTCTACGTAGCCGAAACCGAGTTCGACACAGTAGGCGTAGACACCGAAGAAGACCTCACCCGCGTGGAAGCTATCCTGCAGGCCCGCCGGTAAACCATCCGCAACCGTAGGCGCCGTTGCTGTTGTCCTTGTCGTTGCTGTTCTTGTTTGTCATCCCCGAAGGGGATCTGCTTCTGGCGGCTTTCCCACCTCAAATTTTCAAACTGGGTCATCCTGAGCAATCTGACTCGCTTTCAGCGAGTTACGGATGAAATGACCGGGCACCTGAGTAGCCCGGTCATGAGGAGGCGCAGCCGAAGGCCCCCCGTATTGCGGGACGCGTCCCGGCCACCCACCGTCGCCACGCCCTTGTAGCCGCCCGACCAAAACCCTGTCATCTCGACCGAGCAAAGCGAGCGGAGAGACCTGCTATACCGGCCTTCCCACCAAAAGCTTTTAACCTGGGTTGCATCGAGGGTGATTGGTTTGACCAAAGCATGGGCAGGAGCAATAGCAGATCTCTCCGCTACGGCGCTAAAGCGCCTCCTGTCGAGATGACAGGGTTGTGGTGGAAGAGCCGGGACAGCAGATCTCCTGCGGGGATGACAACAAAAAAACAAAGGCAAAACTTCGTCCGCCTTACTACAGCCCCTCGAACTCTACGCGCACGCGCCCACCGTCCGCCTTCGCCGACACCGCCTCCAGCGAACTCACCACCCACTCCGCACCCGCGACCCTCAACTCCTCCGCCGAGTGCGTCCCCAGCACGCCAAGCACGCGACACCCCGCCGCCGCGCCCGCACGCACCCCACTGGGAGCATCCTCAAACACCAGACACTCCGCGGGCACAGCCCGAATCATCTCCGCGCCGCGCAGATACGGCTCCGGATGCGGCTTGCCATTCGTCACAAGGTCCGCACTGATGATGCGATCCGGAATCGGCAGCTCCGCAGCGCGCAACCGCGCACGCAGCAGGCGATCCGTCGCCGACGTCACAATCGCCCAACGCTCGGGAGGCAGCCCACTCAACAGCGCGCGCACTCCAGGCAGCACCTTAAGATCGGAGACGTCTTCAATCTCCATATCCTCAATCACACGCAGTGCCTCCACCGGATCGACTTCCGGCGCCAGCATCGTGATGATGTCGGCCGCACGCGTTCCATGTGGAATCTCGATCTTCTCCGGATTGGCCACGCCGTAATGAATACCCCAGCGCCGCCAGGAGCGCTCCACACTCCCAATCGAGCTCACCAGCACGCCATCCATGTCGAACAACAGGCCCGCAACCTCTAGCGATATGTGGTTCACTTGCCCTCACCCTCGAGCACGAACGCCTTCGCCGCCGCGAGCACCCCCTGCACGCTCTCCTGGCTGCAGCTCTCGCAGTACACGCGCAGCAGAGGCTCCGTGCCGCTCGCACGCAGCAGCAGCCAGGTTTCCGCGGCATTCGGCTTGCCGTCGCATGCGGGATTCTTCAGGAAAAATTTCACGCCGTCCAGGCCTTCCACGCGCTCCACATTCAACCCGGCAATATCGCTTTCGCCTGCCTTGAGCTCCTTCGCACGGCGAATCGCCGACTGCTTCAACTCCTCGTTGATGTGCATGTCGATGCGCCCGTACTGATGCTCGCCGTACTCTTCCTGCAGCGCCGCCACCAGCTCGCCCAGTGTCTTCTTCTCGTCGGCCATCACATTAGCCAGCAGCAGGGTGTTGAGCAGGCCATCGCGCTCCGGCAGATGCCGCGCTACGCCGATGCCGCCGGACTCCTCGCCACCGACCAGGATGTCCTTCTCCAGCATCAGGTCGACCACGTATTTGAAGCCGATGCCGTGCTCATGCAGCGTGCGTCCATACTTCGCCGCGATCCGGTCCAGCATCTTCGTCGTGTTGAACGCACGCGTGACATCGCCCGGCCAGCCTTTGCGCTTCAAGAGCCACTGCAGCAGGACCGCAAACACTTTGTGCGCGTCCACGACATTGCCATGCTCGTCGACTGCACCGATACGGTCCGCATCGCCATCGGTGATGAACGCGGCATCGCACTTCTCTTCCACGACAACTTTCTGCGTGGCAGCGATGTGCGGCAGGATCGGCTCCGGATTGATCCCCGGAAACAAGGGATTCAGCTCGTTACGCATCTCCACGAACGGAATGCCCGCGCGCGTGAAAATGTCCGCAATGTAGCCCCTGCCCGCGCCATACATCGTGTCGATCAGGAACCTGTAGCCCGAAGCCTTGATCGCAGGCAAATCGACGAACGACTCCAGCGCCTTCACATATTCCGGCGCAAAATCCACCTCAGTGATCGGAGCCGGAGTTGCCGCATCCGGCAGCGGCTCCAGAAGATAGCTTTCGATCGAGCGGATGATGGCAGGATTGCCCGCGCCGCCATAGCTCGCCTTGTACTTCACACCGTTCCATTCCGCAGGATTGTGGCTGGAGGTGATCATCACTCCACCTGCCGCGCCGCGCTCACGCACGGCAAAAGAAAGCTCGGGCGTAGGCGTGATCTTGTTAGCCAGAAATACAGGAACGCCGG
>DASYEV010000237.1:0-8283 GCA_036498835.1 Acidobacteriaceae bacterium
CCGAAGGCTTCGACGCACACATCCAGATACGGCCGCAATGTTTCCAGCGACCAGTGCGTCCAGTCAGCTTCAGTTGTCAGTCCGGAAAGTTTGCACGCAACGTTTTCACGCCGGGCCAGTTCGTGGAGATGGGTAGCCCAAGGCTCCAGTTCACCAGCCTTGATCGGCGGTTTCGCGGCGTGGTCGAGCACGAACCGCTGCCGCGGATGACGATCCACAAAACGAATTGCTTCCTCAAGCTGATCGGAATAGATCAGGATGTCGTAGGTCAAATTCAGCCTGGTCAGCTCTTTGATCCCGCGCTGGAAGGCGCGGCGCTCAAGAAAACCGGCAGGCTTGCCTTGTGCGATTTCACGTACGCCCACAAACTTCGCATGCTGCGAGAAACGTTCCAGACTTTCGCGCACATCCCGGGAGTCGAGCGGCGCCCAGCCGACAACGCCGGCGATTCGTTTGCTCAGGTCAGAACACATCAGCAGCCATGAGGTTTCGTCGAGAGTGCAACGGGCCTGCACGGTGATCGCTGCATCCACATGCGCGCCCGCCAGCACGTGTTCGAGATGGAGTACAAGGAAGTCGTGGCGCAGGACCGCCATGTCGTCGGTAATCCAGCCGAACTCTTCGGCCGTATAACGCCAGAGATGGTGGTGCGCATCGATACGCGCCGGCCGCGTGTTCGAGTGAGTGGGAACCGCGGGATCGTCGAGTTCTGTCATAAGCAGGGAAAGCGCTTCGAAAGTGCGAGTGCAGTTTCGCTCAGGAAGTTTAAGGTTGGGAACGAAATCGCCTCAGGCCACAGTACGTGTACGGTTGCGAAGAATGCCAATTTTTTCGATCTCGATGACCATATCTTCATCCGGGTTGAGCCAGCGCTGCGGCGTGCGTCCCAGACCCACCCCCGGAGGCGTGCCGGTGCTGATGATGTCGCCGGGCTCGAGCGTGAGGATGCTGGAGAGATAGGCAATCAATTGCGGAATGCGAAAGATGAGATGACGTGTATTGGAGGCCTGCATTACCTCGCCCGCGAGTGTGAGCTTGATGTCGAGGTCATGCGGGTCGGCTATTTCATCACGCGTGACGATCCATGGCCCCATGGGCGTAAACGTGGCAAAGCTCTTACCCAGAGTCCATTGCGATGTGGCAAGCTGCACGCCGCGGGCGCTGACGTCATTGAGGATGGTGTAGCCGAAGACGTGCTTTTCCCAGTCGGCTGCATGGATACGGTAGCCGCCTTTGCCGATAACCACAGCGAGTTCAGCTTCATAGTCCGGCTGCGTCGCTTCAGGGGGCAGAAGGACATCGCTATCGGGGCCGGTGATGGAGGAAGGCAGCTTGAGAAAGACGGTGGGAACGTCCTGCACCTTCATGTTGGATTCGGTGGCATGTTCCGCATAGTTCAGCCCGATGCCGAAAACACGAGGCGGGTGGAGCAGAGGAGCCAGTAGCCTGGCGTCAGCGGCAGCAATCTGTTCGCCGCTCATCTCAGGTTGTGCAGAGCCCGAAGCGATGAAGTGCAAGGCGTCATCGCCGCCCGTAGCCTGGAGCAGAGAGATATGTTCCCCTTCGAGAACTCCGCTTCGAATGGAACCATCCTCAAGCTTCAATGAGACGAGCTTCATAAACTCCTTCTCTCCAGACCTCGCCGTTGGGGAAACTATAGCGTTCGAGCGACTCTGGGCGTATTTCGATACTGTAGCCGGGTCTCTGAGGAACCATATAGTGTCCACGGTGAATGCGGACCGGATCCACGAAGTGCTCGTGCAGATGGTCGACGTACTCGATCACCCGGTTCTCCATGCTGAGAGACACCCGCAGGAAATCGAACATGGAGAGATGCTGCACGTATTCGCACAGACCGACGCCGCCGGCGTGGGGGCACACAGGCACGCCAAACTTCGCCGCCATTAAGAGGATGGCGAGATTTTCATTCACGCCGGCGACACGGCAACTGTCGATCTGGCAGACGTCGATGGCTCCCGCCTGAAAGAGCTGTTTGAACATCACCGCGTTGTGGCAGTGCTCGCCGGTGGCAATTCGTACCGTGGTTTCCCTGCGGATACGGGCGTGACCAAGAATGTCGTCAGGATTGGTGGGCTCTTCCATCCACCATGGGCCGACCTCGGCCAGTTGCGTGGTGCGGCGGATGGCTTCTTCAACGCCCCACTTCTGGTTGGCGTCCAGCATCATGCGGCAGCCGGGACCGATCTCTTCGCGCATGATGCGCGCGCGGCGGAGATCCTGTTCGGGCTCGCCGCCCACCTTGAGCTTGAACGTCGTCCAACCGTCGTGGATCCCTTCGCGGATAAGCTGACGCACGGTATCGTCACTGAACCCGAACCATCCGGCCGAGGTCGTATATGCGGGATAGCCCGCTTCGAGCTGCTTCAGGCGGTCCGCATATCCATCGCGTCCGCGATGAAGGATATCCAGTGCCTCCTGTGGCGACAACGCATCCGCGATGTATCGGAAGTCGATGCAGGCCACAATCTGCTCGGGAGACATTTCACTCAGCAGACGCCACAAAGGCTTGCCTTCGGCCTTGGCATACAGATCCCACACCGCGTTGATCAACGCGCCGCACGCCAGGTGAATGACACCCTTCTCCGGACCCAGCCAGCGAAATTGCGTGTCGCCGGTAAGGTCGAGATAGAGCTGATTCAGATTCCTGGTCAGACTTTGAAGAGTTCTTCCAACCAGGGTGCGCGCAAGGTACTCCAGCGCGAGCACGCACAATTCCGTACCGCGTCCCAGCGTGAACGTGAGCCCATGCCCGGAAAGCCCGGCATCCGTTTCAATGATGCAATAGGCCGCCGAATAGTCCGGGTCCTTGTTGACCGCGTCGGAGCCGATGTGGTCGCGTGACGTCGGAAACCGGAGATCCAGAACATGCACACCTGTTACAGTTATCGCCTTCAAAAGATCCCTCGAGCCGACAGAGTCGAAACTGCAATCTGCAACAGCCTTGAAACTGCTATCTGCAATTGCTCGAATTTTAGACATGGCATAACATTTTCGTCAATGAAATACTCGTGGCAATAGGAAAAGCGGTCGAAGGGTAAACGGCAAACGCCAGGGAGGCTGGATATGGATCTCGGATTGAAGGGCAGTGTCATCGCAGTAACTGGAGGGGGCGCCGGAATCGGTGAAGCGGTCAGCCGTGCCTGCCTCGATGAGGGAGCCACCGTCGTTGTCATCAGCCGCGCTTCGGACAACGTCAAAAGATTTCTTGCCGCGATGGAACACGAAGGCCGAGCGTGCGACTTCTTTGAGGCACAGCTTGCGGACAGTGAAGTCTGCCGCCGTGCGGTGGAGCATATCCAGGAAAAGCATGGGCGATTGGATGGGCTGGTGAACAACGCGGGAGCCAACGACGGTGTCGGGCTCGCGAGTGGAGATCCCGATCGCTTCCTGGAGAGCCTGCGGCACAACCTGGTCCACTACTATGCGATGGCGCATTATGCGCTGCCGATGCTGAAAGCCTCTCGTGGCTCCATCGTGAACATCAGCTCCAAGGTTGCGCTTACCGGGCAGGGCGGCACGTCCGCGTATGCGGCTGCAAAGGGCGCGCAGCTTGCCCTCACACGTGAATGGGCGGCGGAGTTGCTACCGTTCGGCATTCGTGTGAACAGTGTGCTGCCTGCGGAAGTCATGACGCCGCTTTATCATCGCTGGCTGCAGACAAGGGAGAATCCGGCGGAAGCGCTCAAGGAGATCACTGACCGCATCCCGCTCGGCAAGCGGATGACCGAAGGCGCGGAGATTGCCGCCATGACCGTTTTTCTTCTGTCGAATAAACAGTCCGGCCACACGACGGCGCAGCACATGGTCGTCGACGGTGGCTACACGCATCTCGACCGGGCACTTACCTAAACGACTCACGCTGTCGCGAAATCGACTTCGTAGGCACGTCCTGCCTGTAGCGCAACGCGCATACCGCCATCGCTCTGCGATGTCACAGGCAGGCGAGACGATCTGCTTCGCACGGCGGTGACGCGCTGTCCTTTGGGAGCGTGCAGATCGTAGTTCCCACTGTTGGCGCATCGCAGCTTGCAGGCTGACAGGCGTCCGCCCTGCCACACGAGATCGACTTCAAGACCGCCGCGTGCACGCAGACCGGAGACGCTGCCTTCCGGCCAACCTGCAGGCAGTGCAGGCAGCAGGCGTATGCCGCCATCGTGGCTCTGCAGAAGCATCTCCGCAATGGCGGCGGTTGTGCCGAAATTGCCATCAATCTGAAAGATGCCTCCGTGCGCGGCTGGATGAGTGTCGAACAGGTTCTGGTTGGTGCTGTGCTGCATCAGCATGGAAAGCGACTCAAGCGCCTTGTCGCCATCGCCAAGCCGCGCCCAGAAGTCGATGGCCCACGCGCGGCTCCAGCCCGTATAGGCGCCACCATTTGCGAGCCTGCGCTCCAGGGAAACCCGCGCAGCCTTAGCCAGTTCGGGTGTACTCCAGGGCGTAATCGCGTTGCCGGGAAATAGCGGATACATGTGGGACATGTGACGCTGTCCAGGCGTGCTCTCTTCAAAATCGACGGACCATTCCTGAAGCTGTCCGTAGCGGCCAATGCGATAAGGTGGAAGGCGTTTCGCCGCATTGCGAAGCTTGTCCGCAAACTCTTTATCGATGCCCAGTTCGCGGGCGGCGCTGATGCAGTTGCCGAAGAGTTCGCGAAGCAAGGCGAGATCCATCGTGCATCCAGCGCTGGTCATTGCAGGCTTGCCATCAGGCGCCATGAAATTGTTTTCCGTGGATTCGGAAGGACAAGTCGTCAGATGGCCTTCAGGATCTTCCACCAGCCACGCGAGGCAAAACTCGGCGCATGCGCGCATCAATGGATACGCCCGCTTGCGAAGAAAGGTGACGTCGCCGGAAAAGAGAAAGTGTTCATAGAGATGGGCACAGAGCCACGGCCCGCTCATCCCCCAGTTGGCCCACGTCGGCTGTCCAACGCCTTCACCGACAGGATTTGCGGCTCGCCACAGGTCGATGTTGTGGTGCGAACACCAGCCGGGCAGATCATAGGTTTCGCGCGCTGCGCGTGCGCCCGTCTGACTCAGGTCCGCGATGAAGTCGAAAAGAGGCTCGGCACATTCGCTCAGGTTGCAGGTCTCAGCCGGCCAGTAGTTCATCTGGATGTTGATATTGGCGGTCCAGTTGCTGGACCATGGTGGCTGCACAAGATCGTTCCAGATGCCCTGCAGATTCGCCGGTTGCGAGCCGGGCCGCGAACTGGCGATGAGCAGGTAGCGGCCATAGGCAAAGTACAGCGCCAGCAGACCCGCGTCGGCTGCAGTGTAGGCGGCCAGACGCCGGTCGGTGCTGAGCGCGGCCGTTTCCGCATTCGCCGCCGGAAGATGGAGGGACATGCGATGGAACAGGCGCTGATGATCATCAACATGCTGACTGCGCAGATTGGCAAAAGCCGTGGACGCAAGCCGGTCAAGCTGAGCGGTGCATTGAGACTGCACGGCTTCCGGAGTCAGGTCCGGCGGAAGAGCAAAGCCGCGGAAGCCGGTGGCTGTGGTCAGCAGAATGGTTGCGCTGGTTGCCCCGCGCAGAACGAGGCTGTCCCTGCCATCGTTGCCTTTCTCGACCACGCATGTACCTCCTTCGAGGCGCACGTCGCAGGCGCAGGCAAAGTACATGCCATCGCCGGGAACATCCGACATCACCACCGGCTTGCCGTCATTAGGATGACCCGCGCCTGCGACGTGCACTGGCGCTTTGCCCGTGAGAGCAAGCCTGGTATTCGAAACCGCTCGAACGCTTTTCGTGAGCGGACCTTCAAGAGAGAGAGTCGCATCGAGTTTTCCGGGGCTCTCGGCAACCAGCCGCACGACGAGAACGCCATGCGGCCTGGATACGAAGGCTTCGCGCCGGTAACGGACGCCCGCCACGCGGTATTCCGTGCGCGCACATGCTTCGTTGAGATCCAGTTCGCGGCGATAGCCAGTTACCTCTGAAGCATGATGCAGCGCGATCTTAAGAGAACCGATCGGCTGATAGGCTTCCGCGAACAGCCCCTGCATCTTGTGGCAGATGCTGTCGGCCTCGTGATAGTCCTTGTCTTTGAAAACTGCTCGGCGCACGTCCGCAAGATATTTGGACGCCGCGCGGTTGTTGCCGTCACGCGGCTTGCCGGACCAGAGAGTGTCGTCATTGATGCCGATGTGTTCCTGGGTAGGATCTCCGCTGTCGCTGCCACCAAAGACCATGCCCCCGAGCCTTCCGTTGCCGATGGGTAAGGCATCGATCCAATGCGCTGCAGGCTGATCGAACCAGAGCTTCAAGTCGTCCGTGTGATTCGAAGTTTCTCGAGGCAAACCTTTCCCAATGCGGCGTGGCAGTTTGAGGCTGCCCATCAACGAAGACGCAGAAGCAAGAAAGTGGCGGCGTGTGATGTTGAAATTGATCATGCGGGAACGTCGATTCGATCCTTTTTCTCAAGAGAGAAGATGGGCTCCATCAGTATCCATTTTTCACCGGGGGCGGCCTGCGGCAGAGCCTGCTGATAGTTCCACATCAGGGTTTCCCACTCCTGAACCTTCGCGTTGGCTGCATCGGCTGCGGCCTTGGCCGCAAAACTGAAATCGTCGCCGGCTTCGAGGAACATGACCAGCCTGTTTCCAAGCAGATAGATCTCCAGCTTTAGAATGCCTGCGTCGAGAATGCTCTGGCGCACTTCAGGCCAGACCCTGCGATGGTAATCCTTGTACTCCTCAATCAGCTTCGGGGCGGGCTTGAGATCGAGAGTCAGACAGTATTGCTTCACAACGCGCTCCTTGACGCTAACGTGCAGAAAACCTCGGCACTCCATCCGGTTCTGTTTGTTCCGCACATCGATTCTGATGACAAGAGGAGGCTCGCCGGATACCAAACAGAGCTCAGTCCTGACCCGATCCATTGTGCCCCATCGAGCTTGCAAATGTGAAAAGCTTTTTTCTCTAATTGACAACGCATTCGCTGGCTGCGTAAAAGCGTTTACAAGCGCGGGCCTTTTCCGCGACATGGAAGGCAAGGTAAAGTGACTGAGTGAACGACTTTCGGTTGGATGGAAAAACAGCTTTGGTGACCGGCGCCGGCAGCGGCATCGGGCAGGCGATTGCGGTCTGTTTCGCGGAGTACGGCGCCGCCGTGCGCTTGATCGATGTGAACGAAGCGGGCGCGAACCTGACCCGGAAAGCCATTGAAGATGCCGGCGGCGTTGCGACTGTCCACGTTTGCGACGTCACAAGTGGGGAACAGGTGGAGCGCTCCTTCGGGGAAATTCTGAAGGACGCTTCGGGCACCATCCTTGTGAACAGCGCCGGCGTCGCGCATGTCGGTACCCTGGAAAGCACCACGGTGGAAGATCTCGATCGCGTGTACCGGGTCAACGTGCTGGGAACGCACCACACCATGCGCAGCACGATTGGACCGATGATCGCCGCTGGTGGAGGCGTCATCCTGAACCTTGCGTCGGTGGCGGCTACCGCGGGCCTTCCAGACCGTTATGCCTACTCCATGACCAAAGGCGCGGTGCTCAGCATGACGCTTTCGGTCGCCCGCGACTATCTCCGTCAGAACATTCGCTGCAACGCGATTTCGCCCGCACGCGTGCACACGCCGTTTGTCGACGGTTTCATCGCGAAGAACTATCCAGGACATGAGAAGGAAGCTTTTGCCAGGCTCTCCGCCGCGCAACCCATCGGGCGCATGGCCAAGCCGAAGGAAGTGGCCTTGCTGGCGTTGTACCTCTGCTCGGATGCCGCCTCCTTTGTTACAGGGGCCGACTATCCTCTCGACGGCGGATTTCAGAATTTGGCAGTGTAAGTGGACATATTCCTGTGCGGCAGCGCTTCAAACGGGTAAAGTCGTAGCCACACGGAGAATGCCTGCCATGTCAGAGTCTGCAGAATCACTCACCCGCCGCTGGTTTGAAGAAGTCTGGAACCAGGACAACGAAGCCGCCATCGACGCACTCATGCTCCCCGAGTGCAAGGCATTTGGTTTTCCCGATCCCACCGGAGTCACCGATCGGGAAGGTTTCAAAGAGGCATTTCGCCAGTTCCGCAGCGCCTTTTCTGAAGTTCATGTGACCCTGGACGACACCGTCTCGGAAGGTAATAAGACCGCCTCCCGCTGGACTGCCGTCATGAAACATTCAGGCGATGGCCTGGGTTTCGCACCCACCGGTGAGACCGTCACCATACATGGCATGTCCATCGCGGAGTATCGAGACGGTAAGTTGGTACAGGGCTGGAATGCGCTTGACCTCACATCGCATGTTGCCCGGCTCGC
>DASYEV010000238.1:0-29298 GCA_036498835.1 Acidobacteriaceae bacterium
GGTGATCTTGCCCACATCGGCCGGAACCAGGTGGTAGACCTGCATGTGCGTATGGGGATCGATGATGCCCAGCGCAATCAAGCCGGGCAGGATCACGATCAACGGCACGGCCATCTTGAAGGCTGAACCTATGATGGGAGCCATCTTGGCGGCGCGGAGATTGTTAGCCGAAAGAACGCGCTGCACCACCAGGAAGTCGGTGGTCCAGTAGCCAAAACTGATGATCGCGCCCAGGCCAAAGACAATGCCGATCCAGTTGATGCCCATCGGATTGTCTTTGAAGTGGCCCAGTGTGGACCACAGGTGGGTGTAGTTGGTGTTGCCCACATTGCTGGCGATGTTGGCCTTCAGGTTCGACCAGCTTCCAGCCTCAATCAAACCCAGGATCGGGATCAGCGCCGCGCCGGCCCAGATCAGCACGAACTGCAGCACTTCATTGATGATGGCCGAACGCAAACCGCCGAGCATGACGTAGAGGGCGACGGTGGCCGCGCCGATCCAGATGGATACGGTCATGTTCCAGCCCAGGACTGTTTGCATCACGACGGCCATGGCGTACATGTTCACGCCGCTCATCAGAATGGTCATGAAGGCGAAGCTGGCCGCAGCCAGACCGCGCGCACCTTCACCGTAGCGCAGTTGCAGGTAGCCGGGCACCGAATGCGTTTTAGAGATGTAGTAGAAGGGCATCATCACGATGCCGAGGAACAGCATCGCGGGAATGGCGCCGATCCAGTACCAGTGCATCGCCAGGATGCCGTACTGGTAGGCCGAGCCCGCCCAGCCCATCAGCTCAAGCGAGCCAAGGTTAGCGGAAACGAAGCTCAGTCCGGCGATCCACGCGGACATCTCACGGCCGGCCAGGAAGAACTCTTCACTGGTATTGGTCGAGCCCTTGACGTAGAAGCCAATAAACACAACGACAGCGAAATAAAGAATCAAAATCAAAATGTCCACAGGCGACAGATGGGTCAACTGCCGGGTGGCGAACATCGAAAGTGCGGCCGCAGGCTGCATTGGTTTCCTCTCGGGGAAAGGGGACCAGTTGGTCCGCGATTCCCGCTTCAACAAATTCTACTTATGTAAACGCTTGCCTGAGGCTGGAGACGCCCATCTCAGAACTCAGCCACTATATCGTACCGTTGGCCGAGTAGCACACCTGTCGTCACACGGAGCCGGTTGTGGGGATCCCGACTTTATTTCACCGGTAAACAAGAATCCCGCCGCAGTTTCGTCTTACCGGGAAGTTGCGGCGTCTAGCCGGGAACTTGCGTCCAATGCTGCAAGGAGAATCTCCGCATGAAGAAGCATTGGATTCCGGCCGCGGTGCTCACCACGGCCTTCTCGTTTGTGGCCGCGGGCGCCCAAACCGTTGGCCAGGATGTAAAGAACGCAGGCCACGACACCGCCGACGCCAGCAAACAGGTGGCGCATAAAACGGCCGAAGGCACCAAGGTAGCCGCCCACAAAACCGCGCATGGAACCAGGGTGGCTGCGCACAAGACGGCAGAGGGTTCAAAGACAGTCGCCCACGACACCGCCCATGACACCAAAGCCGGGGCGGAGAAGACCAAGGAAGGCGCCGAGGTCGCTGCACATAAAACGGCCGAAGGCACCAGGACGGTGGCCCACGATACCGCTCATGGCACCAAGGTGGCTGCACACAAGACGGAAGAGGGCACAAAGGTTGTCGCCCACGACACGGCTCATGACTCAAAGGTCGTCGCGCACAAAACCGCCGAGGGAGCCAAGACCGCAACCCACAAGGTCGAAGGCAAACCCAACGAGTAGTCGATCAGTCGATGGCTTGGTGGCTGGGATGAACCCGGGTGGCCCATCCTTCACAAGTTTCATCGTGAAGAGTGGGGTATCGCGCGAAAGCGCGACCGCCTTTTGCTCAACTCGCACCCGAGCCAACGGACGCATCCCGACCCCACCCTTTGCCAAAAATCGGCAAAGGATGGGCCACCCGGGTGTGCGGCCTCGACCCATCTCACATTTTCGGGAACGCCCTACCCCAACGTAGGCATGGACGTATCGACACCGGTGCGGATCCCCGTGGGCCAGCGCGCGGTGACGGTCTTGAGCCTGGTGTAGAAACGCACGCCTTCCGGCCCGTGGACCGCATGGTCCCCGAAGAGCGAACGCTTCCATCCGCCAAAGCTGTGGAACGCCATGGGCACAGGGATGGGAACATTGATGCCGACCATGCCCGCCTGCACGCGCCGTGCGAAATCACGTGCGGTATCGCCGTCGCGGGTGAACAGTGCGGTTCCATTGCCGAATTCGTGCTCGTTGATGAGTTGAAGCGCGGTTTCGAAATTGTTCACGCGCACTACGCCAAGCACCGGTCCAAAAATCTCTTCGCGGTAAATCCTCATCTCCGGCTTGACGTGGTCGAACAGGCAGGCGCCGAGGACGAAGCCATCGCCATGCGGAAGCGAGCCCTGGCGCCCGTCGACCACGAGTTCCGCACCTTCCTGCGTTCCCAGCTCCACATAGCTTTCCACGCGATCCAGATGCTGCCCGGTTACCAGCGGTCCGAGGTCGGCTTCATCACTAGCGCCGTCACCCACGCGCAGGTCGGCGATGCGGCTTTCCAGCTTTCCGATCAGGGCATCGGCGGTGCCATTGCCTACCGCAACGGCGATGCTGATCGCCATGCAGCGCTCTCCCGCCGAGCCATAGGCCGCACCGGCCAGCGCATCGGCTGCCTGGTCCATGTCAGCGTCAGGCATCACGATCATGTGATTTTTGGCGCCGCCCAGGGCTTGCACGCGCTTCCCGTGTTTGGTGCCCTCGCGGTAGACATACTCCGCGATCGGCGTGGAACCGACAAAGGTGACGGCTTGAATGGTGGGGTGAGCGAGAATCGCATCCACCGCGCCCTTATCGCCGTGGACGACGTTGAAGACGCCATCGGGCAGACCGGCTTCCTTCAGCATCTCAGCCAGCAGATTCGCCGAGCTGGGGTCGCGCTCCGAAGGCTTCAGCACGAAGGTGTTGCCGCAGGCGATTGCGATGGGGAACATCCACATGGGCACCATCGCAGGGAAATTGAACGGTGTAATGCCTGCCACTACGCCCAGCGGCTGGCGCATCGACCAGCTATCGATCCCTGTTCCAACCTGCTCGGAGAATTCGCCTTTCAGAAGCTGAGGAATGCCGGTCGCGAACTCGACCACTTCCATCCCGCGTGTGGCTTCACCGCGGGCGTCGGAAAGCACCTTGCCGTGTTCGCGATTGATCAGTGCGGCGACCTCATCGATGCGGCGCTCGTAGATCTCGCGAAAGCGGAACAGCACACGCGCGCGGCGCAGCGGCGGCAGCCCGGACCATTCAGGAAAAGCGGCGGCAGCAGCCTGAACGGCGGCATCGACTTCAGCATCGTTGGCCAGCGGCACATGCGTTTGCACGCGGCCTGAAGCGGGATGAAACACATCGCCAAACCGGCCCGAGGTACCGGCGACGCGCGCTCCGCCAATCCAGTGAGTGAGTTCGGAAATCTCGTTGCCGGGGGCCTGGGAAGTCTGGGAAGAAACGGCGGTGGCGGACATAAAGCGTCTCCTTAAGGAGCAACAATCGTAGCAGGGGAGGGGAAGCGTAGTTAATGCCGGGAGTTAACAGCGAACAGGTAACAGTTAACAGCAGGTCTCCCTACTGCTTTTCCCTTTGTTAACCCAAACACTGTCATCTCGACCGAAGCGGAGAGACCTGCTTCTGCCCCTGCCCATGCCAAAGGCTAGGCATCTCCCGCTTCCGCAACGACTGTTAATAATTAACTGAAACCTGCTCTTCCCGTTCGCTGTTAACTGACACCTGCCCTAATGCAACCGTCGCCCGCCCACTACTTCATCGTCGAAGCTGATGATCAGCGCCTGGACCGGTTTGTCTCCGGCACAGTGATAGCTGCGTTGTGTCTCGCCGGAGACATACATCAGGTCGCGCTCTTCCAGACGGTGGCTTTCTCCGTTGCGCTGAAAGTCGATGGCGCCGTTGAGCACGTACACCATCTCGACACCCGGGTAACGCTCGGGCTGAAAGGGCTCCACGTTCTCTCCGGGTAGAAACTCCGCCATGCACGGGCGTAGACCTCCTTCAGGAACCAGGATCCCAAAGCTTTCCGCAATGTACGCCGGCGTCGGAGCACCCATGGTCAGGCGAACCCGGTCTTTCTTGCGCTGCACCCGGAAAATGCTTTGCTCTTCGGCTTCAAAGAACCAGGAAAGGTCCTTGCCGAAAACAAGGGCGATACGCGCCAAGTTGCGCAGCGTGGGCACCACGCGGCCGGTTTCGAGCTGCGACAGGAAACTTGCGGAAAGACCGGTGAGCTTGCCCAGGTCAACCAGCCCCATGGAGCGCTTGAGGCGAAGGCGCTTAATGCGCTGGCCCAGATGGGCAGACGCGAGCAGGTGCTCCGCCGACGAGGGATCGACCGAAGATTGTTTGCCAAGTGCTGCGAGATCGGCATCCTTTGCTGCTTTTGCCAAGTGACATGCCTCCAGAAATTTGTGTCGATTGTTGGATGCAGGACATGGCCAATTCCGCTGGCTGGGAGGGGGTTGCTATGGAAATTGGATCCGGCGAGATCTGGGGCACCCAAACGATTTCAACCTGCCGATGCCTTCACTTCGGCCGCCCAGACGATTTCAACTTGCCGATACTGTCACTTGGGCCACCGCACGGTAGGTCCGGGCTTTCAGCCCGGACATTAAGAGCCGCCAAGCATTCGGCTTTAGCCGCGGAGGGCATGCTCCCCGCGGACGTATGGGCAGCGGCGGGAAAGCAGGTCTCTCCACCGCGCTGCGCTCCGGTCGAGATGACAGGTTTGTGGTTATACGGAGAAGCAGCATATCCCCTACGGGATGACAATGACAAAAGCAAAACGAACCCGGGCCACTCGGCTTCGGCGGCTTTCCTACAGTGCCGCGATAGCCTTCGCATCCAGCTTCTGCCGCGTGGAGAGCATATCTTTCCAGGGATCAGAGCGTAGACGCGAACGCCACTCCGCAAAATCATGGACCGTGAAGACCGGCCGTTCTCCAAGCTTCAGCGCGGACCACGGCAGCGGCAGCGAAACATGGGCTCCCGGACGTGCGCGTGGAGAGAAAGGGGCAACGGCGGTCGCGCCGCGCTCATTGCGGAGATAGTCAAGGTAGATTTTCCCCTTGCGCGCGGACTTGGTCATCTTGGTCAGGTAGAGCGCGGGGTTCGCACGCTCCATGGAGAGCACCAGTTTGTGCGCTGCTTCCTTCACATCCTGCCAGCCCGGCCCCGGAACGATGGGCGCGACGATGTGCAGGCCTTTGCCTCCGGTGGTCTTGAGAAAGCTCACCAGTCCCGCCTTTTTGAGCCGTTGACGGACTTCTGCGGCGGCCTTGCACAGCGTGGGCCAGGAAAGGTCTTCGTCAGGGTCGAGATCGAAGATCATGCGGTCGGGATGCTCCAGGTCGTCATTGCATGAGCCCCAGGGATGTACCTCCAGCACACCCATCTGGGCTAGCCCCGCCAAAGCTTCGGGCGTGCTCAGGGTGATGTACGGTTCCGGAATACCGGTCTTCTTGTCTGGAACGTCGATGCCTTCCACACCAGGCGGCAGCATGTGGTTCACGTGCTTCTGGTAGAAGCACGGCTTGCCCGCGCCTTCAGGGCAGCGCACCAGGCTCAATGGGCGATTGGCGATATGCGGCAGCATGCGCTCCGCGACCGCCCAGTAGTACTCCGCAAGCTGGGCCTTCGTCAGGCCGGTTTCAGGGTCGAGAACTTTGTCGGGATGCGTAAGCCGGATGGGAGGCGCGCCTGCCGAAGATTGTGCGGACTTTCCGGCGGGAGCGGGTTTCGGGCTCTTTGTCTTCCCGGTTTTTACCTTGGCGGCCGTTGCGACGGGCACCGCGTGCGAAGCCTTTTGTGGCAGGGTTTCGATCGTTCGAGTGCCGCCCTTAGGACGCGGCGCCACCGTCGCTTCTTCCCGGCGCACCTCGGTGGGCGCTTTGTCTTCACGCAGACCAAGGAAGGCGGCTTGCCGCACCAGATGATCCGCCGTCCAGGTGGCGAAACGAACCTGCGCAACCAGCGCGGGCCTCACCCAATGCGCATCGCGCCGGGCTTCAGGCGGTGTGCGTTCGAACGCAGCAGTGTCAGTTGCAAGCCTGGCCAACTGCTCGTGAAGCGAGCGCTTGGTCTTCTGCGTGAAGCCGGTGCCTGTGCGGCCGGCATAGACAAGCTTTCCGTCACGGTAATAGCCCAGCAGCAGGGACCCGATCTTGCCCGGCCCTTCGGTTGAAGGCGTAAATCCCCCAATCACGAACTCCTGTTCGCGCAGGCATTTCGATTTGAGCCAACTACTGCCGCGGCCCGAGGTGTACTTCGCGTCCGCTCGTTTGGAAATGATGCCTTCGGCATGCAGTTCGCACGCCTTGCGGAACATGCCCTCACCGCCCGTTTCAATGTGGTCGCTGTAGCGCACCGTGCCGATGCCGTCACCGATCAGCTTCGCAAGCAGTGCCTTACGTTCGCGCAATGGAAGGTCGCGCGTGTTGCGGCCATCAAGGTGAAGCAGGTCGAAGCAGAAGTAGGTCAGCGGATGCTTCGCGCCTTCCTGAAAGGAAGCCTGCAGCGCCGCGAAGCTGGTGGTGCCGTCGTCTGCCAGCACGACAACCTCGCCATCCAGCGTAGCCGACTCGGCAGGCAGCCGCGCCACATCGGCTGCAAGGGCCGGCATGCGGTGCGTCCAGTCGAGCCCTTTGCGGGTGAGCAGTTGTACCTTAGCCCCGGCTTTCCGCGCCTGAATGCGATAGCCATCCAGTTTCAGTTCATGGATCCAGCCGTCTTCGGGCGGACCCGTGGCTTCCAGCGCAAGCTGCGGCGGGACAAATTCCGGTTGTTTTTCGGGGGGCAGAGCAGAGAGGGAAGCGGCAGCGGTGGCGGTTTTGGCAGGCTTGGCGCCGGAGCGCTTTGCGGATGCAGCTTCCCTAGGTAGGGCGTTTGCCGGGTCGGCGCGGGTTTCCTGGCGGTACCAGGCTTCGCCACCCTTGGCTGCTGTGTCCTTCGAGTTCCACACATGGTCTTCCTGGTGAGCGATCTGCTCCATGGTGCGCCCGGTGACCACGGAGTTCGGTTCTTCGTCGACGATGGCCGGATCATCCGGTCCGCGCTCGAAGTCGTCATGCTCCTTGATCAGCAGCCAGTTGGGCTTGCCATTGTCTCGCCAGCGTCCATCGCGCCCGGGGATGGTGTGCATGCGGACCAGCGTCCACTTGCCCTTCATCTTGGCGCCGTGCATTTCAAACTTCAGACTGCCTTTGCGCAGACCCTCATCCACATCCTCATGGCCGGGTTGCGGTGTCCACGTGCCCTGATCCCAAACCATGACCGTCCCGCCGCCATACTGGCCTTTGGGGATGATGCCTTCAAACCCGCCGTAATCCATGGGGTGGTCTTCAACCTGGACGGCAAGTCTGCGGTCTTTGGTGATGTAGCTGGGGCCTTTGGCAACCGCCCAGCTTTTGAGCACGCCGTTCCAGCCCAGGCGGAAGTCGTAGTGCAGATGACTGGCCGCGTGTTTCTGGATGACGAAGGGAAGCCCCTGTGACGCCTTCGAGGTTTTCGCAAACGCGGTCTTTGCAGCCGTTTTCCCCTTACCGCTGGGTTCGGCAGTGACGCCAAAGTCACGCATCTCCTGATAACGTGCGAGCTGCTCGTCGACCTTGTCAGACGCAGAAGCGGATACTTTTTTTCGCGAAGTCTTGACTGCCGCGACCTTAGCCGAACGTTTCACTGCGGTCTTTGCGGAGGCCTTCTTTGCGGCGCTTTTCTTCGTGGTCGCCATCGCTCCGCCTTATGCCGACTTCCGCTTGTGCGCGGTGCGCGAGGCCGTCTTCGGCTCTGTGCGCTTGCTGGACTTCGAAGCGCCTTTCACAAGGGACAGGCCACGCTTCTTCTCGCCGCTGGCCGCGTGATGGGTTGCTGGCTTTTCCGCGGTCTCCTTATCCCCGCTGACGCTCTTACGCAGCGCATCCATGAGGTTGATGACTTTGCCGCGCGCGGGCTTGTGCGCTTCGTCCTTGGGGATGGGCAGATGCTTGAGCTTGGCGTCGACCAGTTCCTTCACGGCAGCTTCGTAGCCGTCCACGAACTTTCCCGGATCGAACTTGGCGGACTTGCGCTTGATCAGCTCTTTGGCCAGGCTCAGCGAATCGGAGTCCACGCTGGTCTTCTTGATGTCGCGGAAGTATTCGGCTGGATCGCGAAGCTCGGCTTCATAGCGCATGGTGTAGGCCATCATGCCGCCGTGGGCATCGGTGCCCGCGGGAGCGATCGCCACAATGTGCTCGCGGCCGCCGAAGGCGATTTTGGAGAGAGCAATCTTCTTCGTATCGATCAGGGCCTTGCGCACCACCGCGAAGGCCTCGCTTTGCGCATCGTTCTCGGGCACCACGAAGTAGGGTTTCTCGAAGTACTCGGGGTCCAGTTCGTCTTCGCCGACGAACTGCACCACTTCCATGGTGTGTTTGGAAGGCACACGCAAGTGAGCCAGTTCCTCGGGCTCGATGGTGACGTAGTGGCCCTTGCTGTACTCGTAGCCTTTGACGATCTGGCTTTTCTCGACCGGATCCGCAGCCTCATCAGGCGCCGAGTCCACCGCGCTGGCCAGCACCTTCTGGTGCCGCACCCGCTCGCCGCTCTTACGGTCGATCTGGTGAAAGTGGATGTCGCTCTTGGCTTCCGTCGCAACAAACAGCTTGACGCCGAACGAAACCAGCGAAATTTGAATCTGACCGCTCCAGTAGGGACGCGCCATAATCCTGCACCTCAAAACGAACAATGCTTGCCGTTAATGTGAGAGTGCAGGACGGCGCGGAGGGATGCACGAATTTGTTGAGGAGCGGGAAGTAGGAAGTAGCGAATAGGGAATGGGAGTTTGCCTGTGGGAGAGGGAGAGACATGTGAGCGGGCGTACGAGCTGTTGCCTTTGCTCTTCTGGTTGTCATCCCCGCAGGGAATCTGCTGTTCGTTGTCCGGGTCACTGAAGCTCGTTTCAACCCCAAACCTCCAACGTGGGTAGGGGTTAGCGGCCGCAGGGCAACAGCACGTTGCAAAACAAACAGCGGATCCCCTGCGGAGATGACAAGCAGAAGGGCAAAGAACGGCCCAAATTCAGAGAAATTAGCGACCGGCCGTTACGCGAACCGCAAACTCACGCAGCCCACCGTCGAGAACCTTACCTCCACGCTCGACCCAGGTGAACTCGGCGTGTTGCCGGTCCATGAGCCGGTGGTGATCCACTGGCCTTTACGCAGGCCACCCGTCCGTGCTGCGCCTTCATTCGCCAGCCAGGGCAGCAGCTTCACCAGGTCGCCGGACGTATTCGAACCCGTACGCTCCACACGGATCACGCCGTCCACGGTCAGCGCCACGTGCTCGGCGTTGAAGTCCACACTTTGCCAGCCTGGATATGCCGGGCCGTAGACGAACCCTCCGTGCATCTGCAGATCGGCAAAGGACGACAGGCGCGTTACCTTTGTGACGTCGGTGAAGGCCACTTCCAGGACTTCGATCGCGGGATGGCAGGAGGCCATGGCCGCGATGACTTCCTCGCGTGTGTAGGGCACGGAGCGCGGAGGCAGGTCCTCTCCCACCAGGAAAGCGATCTCCGCCTCCAGGCCGCGAAAACGCCAGCGCTCGCCGCTGAGCAGGCTGCCATCAGCCGCGATCCAGGCTGCGGGCATGGGAGCAAATAGCGGTGTGGCTTCGGGTGTCGGAGCGCCGATCTTCCAGCCGCCGATGGGGCCATACGCTCCGGCCACGATGTCCTGCACCGCATACACCTCATCCATATTGGCGGGGATCAACCCTGCCGGAAGTTCGTCCATAAGCCGGCCCGTGCGCCGCGCGTCGAGGATGTGGTTGGCTGTGTCCTGCAGGATGCTTTCTCGTTCACCGGTCATGATTCGTGTCTCCGTAATGTCAGGTTCTGGTAGCTCGCGTTACTCGCCCAGCATGATGCGTTGAATTCTGTGCGCCCGGCCGCTGGCTCCGTCACACGCAATCAATGCCGCGCACATTTTCGGATTGCCCTTGGCGGGCTCGAATTTGCCCGGCATTCCGGTCAGGAAGCGCTTCAGCACCAGGTCCGTCTCTACGCCGATCACCGAGTCATAGGGCCCGCTCATGCCCACATCGGTCTGGAAGGCGGTGCCGTTGGGTAGAACCCGCTCATCCGCCGTGGGGATATGCGTGTGCGTGCCCAGCACCGCGGTCACGCGGCCGTCGAGATGCCAGCCCAGCGCTACCTTTTCGCTGGTAGCTTCAGCGTGGAAGTCGACCAGGATGACCTTGGCGGTGATGCCCTCCAGCAGCTCGTCCGCTTTGCGGAAGGGGTCGTCGCAGGAGCTCATGAAGACGCGGCCCTGCATGTTGATCACGGCGTATTCCTGTCCATTGGGCAGCGCACCCTGGTACATGCCGAACCCGGGAGTGCCATGCGCATAGTTGGCGGGACGGATCACGCGGCGTCCGCGCTCATGCGAATCCGCGGGGACGGTCATGTATTCGAAGATTTCGCGCTTGTCCCACACGTGGTTGCCGGTGGTGATGACATGCGCGCCAAGATCGAAGAGCTCTTCGGCGATGGAAGGCGTGATGCCGAAGCCGCCGGCTGCGTTTTCCCCGTTGATGACGAGCAGGTCGACTTCGTTCGATTCGACGACGTGAGGGAGGTGCTCATGGACGATATGGCGGCCGGCGGACCCAAAGATGTCGCCGACAAAGAGAATGTTCACTGTCAGAGTCTACCGAGGTCGGGTGAGGATTGTCAGATAGGTGACCGGTGACAAACGTGACAACGAACTGCTCTAGACTGCGACAGGGAACCGATGAATCCCGAACGGAGTGCTCGATGATCGATCTGGTGTGGAATTTCCCGCTGCTGCCTGAGCAGAAGGAGATGTGGGGACGTTACCTGACAGCGGCGGTTG
Organism: Acidobacteriaceae bacterium; assembly: GCA_036498835.1. GTDB lineage: Bacteria > Acidobacteriota > Terriglobia > Terriglobales > Acidobacteriaceae > Granulicella. The sequence goes on from DASYEV010000238.1 coordinate 10,977, forward strand.
CCGACTACGCGCAGCAGCCGGTGGAGTCGCAGCGGCCGTCGTTTCGTACCGTGGACTCCGCCATGCGTGAACGTGCCGCGAACTGGCTGGGTTTTCCCGCGGAGCGGACCTGGATGACCTCCGGCGGGCACCACGGAAATTTGAATGCGCTGTTCGCATCCGGCCTGGCGGGAACGCGGTTCGTGTTGGAAGGCGCGTCGTATCCGGGATTTCTCGATCAGTGCCGCATTACGCGCACCGAGATGACAGCCTGCGCAATCGATAATGACGGGCTGCTTCCGGATGCGCTCCGCGAAGTGTGTGTTGCCGCCCAGGCCGAAGGCCGGCCCATCCGTGGCCTCTTCACCATGCCCACGGTGCAGAACCCCAGGGGCTTTGTGACACCGCTGCAGCGTCGTCAGGCCATCGTGGCCATGGCCCGAGAGTTCGGTCTGACCATCATCGAGGACGATGCCTACGGTTTTATGCAGGAAGATGCTCCGCCCAACTATGCGGTGCTCGCGCCGGAACGCGCCTTCTATGTGCGAGGTCTGGCAAAGAGTTTCGCTCCGGGCGCGCGCACGGGATTCCTGGTCGCTCCGGAGAGCGCCACAGCGGAACTGGTGACCTCACTGCGCTGCACCGCGACGGGCACGGATGTGCCGCAGAACATGGCAGCGTTGGCCATGTGCGAGGACGGCACACTTGACACGCTGATGCGCGACAAGCGTATCGAGGGTGCAAGGCGCAATCGCGAAGCGCGCGGGATCCTGGGAGAGGCCGCAGCTCCCGGTGCCGCGTCTGCATGGCATCTGTGGGTGCGCCTGCAAGACGGTGTGGACCCGAGGGCGGTTGCTGCCGCGATGGCAGAGCAAAGTGTGCTGCTTTCCAGCGGCCATTGGTGCGCCGTCAGCCCGGAGTACGGGCAGGGTGTGCGCGTCGCGTTGGGTGGTGAAGTGGACAGGGAGCGGACGATGGAAGGCGTGATGCGATTAGCAGGTTATTTGCAGACAGCGTAATGCAGGGAAGCTGCGAACTAGGGTGGTGCTTTGAAGGGGCGGGACTTTAGTCCCGCCGTAAATTGCGCCGAATCAGTGCGGCTTCAGCCGCTGAGGGAATGCTCGGACGCTTGTGTGGGCGACCTGTCGACCGTGGTGTAGGTGGGGTGGGCTGGCACAAGGGTTTGGGCAGAACAAACCGACAGCAGATCCCCTTCGGGGATGACAAACAAGAAAGACAAATGCAAGGTCGCATTCGTAGGCTGGCCGGATCTTTCTGTTCGCTACTTCGCGTCGAGAAACTCTGTCAGCACCTTCAGATACTTGTCAGGCTCTTCATAACTGGGCAGATGGCCACTCTTTTCAAAGAAGACGATCTTCGCCCCAGGAATAGCCTTGTACATCCTCCAAGCGGTCAGGGGAGCGACGTTCATGTCGTAGCGTCCATTGATCACCAGCGTCGGACATTTGAAGTTCGGCAACGCCGAGGTCAGGTTGAAGTCTGCGTTAGCGGCAAACACTGCGGCGCCGACACCCGGAGACAGACCCAGATCCTTGAGATTGGACATGTAGGCGTCGCGCTTCTCTTCGCTGTAGAAGATCATGTCGAAGTGGCGGCGCAGGCCCTCATTCTGCTCGGCGACCGTCGGGTGCGCTGGGTCGGCGGGCTTGGGTTCGGCTTCGAGCTTGTCAGGGAAGACCTGCGGGAACAGATGGACGATGTCTTTCCACGTCGGCGCCGCCGAGTCCGACAGCACCAACTTGTGCACGTGTTCCGGATGCGCTGCTGTGTAAGCCATGACCAGCACGCCGCCATAGGAGTCGCCAACCAGATCCACGGTGGGAAAGTGCAGGTGCTCGCGCACGGCATCGAGATCCGCAACCTGCGCGGCCATGGTTTGGGCGGCGTCAGGCTTGAGCAGAGTGGAAGCCCCGTCGCCGCGCTGGTCATAGAACACAACCTGCCGCGTGCGGGCAACACGCTGCCACATATCGTTCTGCACCATGTAAATGTGCGACAAGCCAGGACCGCCATTCACCGCGATCACCGGCGTGTTGCCATGAGGCGCTCCCAATGTCCAATAGGCGAGATTGACCTCCGGTGTGGAGACGTGACCGGTGGGCACGCCGGTCTGGGCAGAGATCGCCGTAGTGAACGCGAGGAAAGATGCGGCAGCAAAGTGTGTGATGAGCTTCATGGGCGGTCGTCCTTTTGCCAGGGTTCTTGTTCGTACATAGTACGACCGGGTGCCCCATTCATCGCGGCTTTATCGCGATGAGTGGGCCGGTCGTGCAAACGCGCGACTGCTCCTGCCCATGTTTAGAGTGGGGTACCTTCTCCCCTCTTCCTACCAGAAGGCGCCTTCGACTTCGTGGAATACTGGTCACCGAAAAAGAACACTGTTGCACTTGGTCTCTGAATCCGCCCACCCGCGTTGTGGTGAAGATAAGTGGTAGGAATTTCAGAAAGGCCGAGCTACAGGCTCTTGTGCCTGGCCCACTCATCGCGATGAAGCTGCGATGAATGGGGCACCCTTTTCGTGGTGGCACAAAAGAAAAACAACGGCGACGAGCGTCCTGCTATTCCGCCGACTCCCCATGATTGTGCTCGGCCTCTTCAGCCGCAGCACTCTTGTTGAGCGACCGCATAAGTGGGAAGAGGATGACATCGCGGATGGAGCGTGAGCCTGTGAGCAGCATGGTCAGGCGATCGATGCCGATGCCTTCACCACCAGTCGGCGGCAGACCGAAGGCGAGAGCACGCACGTAGTCGGCGTCCATCTCCATGGCTTCATCGTCCCCACGAGCCTTCTCTTCAAGCTGCGCTTCGAAGCGGCGCTCCTGGTCGGCGGGGTCGTTGAGCTCGCTGAAGGCGTTGCCCACTTCGAAGCCGCCAATGTAGAACTCGAAGCGTTCCACCCAGTCCGGTTCGTCGGGCTTCACCTTGGAGAGCGGAGAAACCGCGAGAGGGAAGTCGTAGATGATGGTTGGCTGGATCAGGTGCTCTTCCGCCAGAGCCTCAAAGATTTCCGCAATCACGCGGCCGGCCGGCGAGCCCTTCGCCAGTGTGTCGCGGCCTGCGGCAAGAACGCGGGCATTCTCGGCAAGGGTTCGTGCCGCGGCAGACAGGTCCGCCTCCTGTCCCTTGAAAGCAAGTGGTTCGAATCCGTAGGCCTTCAGGGCGCGGTCGATCGTCGCGGTCAGGTTGGCTGAGGAGGCAAGGTCTTCATCCGAAGGCTTGGCGCCGAACTCCACAGGCCACCATAGCCGGATCGCATCGCGCATACTGATTCGAAGCCATTTGCCCAGGTTGATCTCGTTGCCGTTGAAGTGAGTGGAGGTCGTCCCATTCACTTCCATCGCCACGAACTTGATCAGCTCTTCCGAGAGATCCATCAGGTCGTGGTAGTTGGCGTAGGCCTGGTAGAACTCCAGCATGGTGAACTCGGGGTTGTGCTTGGTGCTCACCCCATCGTTGCGGAAGTTGCGATTGATCTCATACACGCGGTCCATGCCGCCGACTACCAGGCGCTTCAGATAGAGCTCCGGCGCGATGCGCAGGTAGAGTTCCATATCCAGCGTGTTGTGGTGGGTGGTGAAAGGACGAGCCGCAGCGCCGCCGGCGATGGAATGCAGCATCGGCGTTTCGACTTCAATGTAGTCGCGCGCGTCGAAGAACTTGCGAATTGCGCGCAATACGGCGGCACGCTTCACAAACACCTCGCGCACGTTACGCGGAGCATCGTCGTGCTCTTCGTTGGGCGCTGCGGTATCGGTGGTCGCAGAGGTCCCGGGCGGAACTTCGGAAGGCGCCGCAGCCTCGCTCCTGGTCTGGCTGCCCGAGTTCATGATGAGGTCGACGTAGCGCTGGCGGTAGCGCAGCTCCACGTCTTCCAACCCGTGGTACTTGTCCGGCAAGGCGAGCATAGCCTTGGCCAGGAAAACGAGCGTGGGCTGATTCTCATGACCAGCGAGCTGGATTGCCTGCACCTTGAGGGTGAGTTCGCCGGTGCGGGTGCGCATCATGTGGCCGCGCACGCCGATGTGGTCGCCAATGTGCAGCAGCTTGTAGAGCTCGAAGAGGTCGGGGCCGACCGCGTCCTTGTGAACATAGATCTGGAAACGCTGGCCGCCCTGCTGTAGCACGGCAAAGCCGCCACGAATGGTCACGATGCGGCCGGCGATGGCTGCCTCGACGGGCGTCGCTTCCAGTTCTTCCGTGGATTTCGGTTCGCCGGCCGGCGTGAAACCGAGCGGGCGAAGACCGGGAAGGGTATGCGTGAACGGGAACTGGTTGGGATAGGCGGCTTCCGCGGCGCTCAGGCCCAGACGCTGGCCGATCGCGCGGATCTTCTCAAGGCTGGCGACGCGGTCGTTGTACAGCTTTTCTTCGTAGTCGCTTTCAAACTGGGGCAAGGGCTGACTTCTTTCGGTGACGAGCTCGGATGACTTCTGACGTTTCAGTATAGCGAGCGCGCATCCTGCCAACGGCCGCCGGTTAGTACCCGACCGGGCCTGAATGGTAAGGTTTTGAACGATGGCAGATGGCGGCAACAAGGGCGGAGGCATCTTCGGCGACCTGGTGAAGGCCGAGTCGATGGTGCAGATCGCTCTCGTTCTGCCGGCTGCCTGCGTGATCGGCGGCCTGGGCGGGACATGGCTGGATAAACACTTTGGAACCCACTGGATGGCGGTAGCCGGCATTCTGCTGGGCACAGTCGCGGGCTTCATCCAGATCTATCGCATAGCTTCGCACTACATGAAGAGGAATACCTGATGTCTGCACCGCTCCCCGGACTGGAAGGGTTCACGGACGCCGACGTGCGCGCCACCCTGATACGCACCCTGCGTATGCTGGCGGTTCTGACCGTCGTTGGAGCGGTGGTGGTGGGGTGGAAGCTGGGCTGGCCCAGCGCCCTGCTGCTGATCGTCGGGGCGGCGATTTCCGGTTCCGGACTATGGGAGTGGATGCGCCTGATGACCGTGGTGATGGCTCGTATGGAAGTGGGCGGAAGCGCCCGTCCCATGGGCCTGGTTTTGACGGGTTTCTTCCTCAGGCTGGGGCTGGCCGTAGCCCTTCTGTATGTTAGTCTTAAGTTTCTACATGGCTCTGTAATTGCCCTCGCTGTAGGGCTTGGTTTGGGGATTGTTTCGCTTACCTTCCAGGCTCTGAAGATGGCTCGAACGTGGACTGTTTAGCGAGGCCCAACGGCCTCACCTTGTTTTGAAATTATGCCGACACAGTTGTTGATCACACGTTTTCTGAACCACTACTTCGCCGCGCCTGTGGACAGGCTGCTGGCGCTGGTTCATGTTGCCCCGACCTATCCGGCCGCCCCCATCACCAACACCGTGGCCATGGAATTCGTGGTGTTCCTGGTGCTGATTCTGTACTTTGTTGCGGTCCGCATGTCGCTGAGTGTGGAAACGCCCAACGGCATTCAGCACCTTGCGGAAATGACCAACGAGTTCGTTTCCGGCCAAGGCGAGCAGATCATCGGCCACGGGTACGAGCGCTTTACCGGCTACCTGACCGTGCTGGGCGTGTTCATCCTGCTCTGCAACCTGGCGGGCCTGGTCCCGGGTCTCGAGTCGCCGACCGCGAATGTCACCGTGCCTCTGGGTCTCGCGCTGATCACGTTTGTGTACTACCACTACCACGGTCTCCGCGTGAACAAGCTTGCCTACATCAAGCAGTTCCTCGGCCCGGTGTGGTGGCTGTACTGGCTCCTGTTCCCGATTGAAGTGATCTCCCACTTCGCCCGCGTGCTTTCACTCACCGTGCGTTTGTACGCGAACATGTTCGCCGGCGACATGGTGACCCTGGCGTTCTTCTCGCTGGTCCCGATAGGCATTCCACTGGTGTTCCTTGGGCTTCACCTTGGCGTCGCCATTGTGCAGGCGTATGTGTTCATGCTGCTCGCGGCGATTTATCTGTCCCTCGCGGTCTCGCACGATCACTAGAGATTAGATTTTAGATGTTAGAGATTAGGCTCCGAGGTCTATGGGTCTCGAGGTCGGGTTTAGAAGGCAGCTGGGAATGGTCTGCTGCTTTGGGTTTTGCCGGTTGGATTTTGGCCGGTGCAAAGATCCCGTGGAGGGGCGCTCCCTCTTCACGGTGGGTACTACCGCCGCTTCAGTGTGAGGGGGCCAGCTAGGTGAGCCTCAACCACCAACTGGCGGCGAGATCAAAGGGAGCATGGAGCTACATGGTCAACACTCTGCGTGCAATGAAGTACGTTTTTATGGCAATGGCGGCAATGCTGCTGGCGACCCCTGCGTTTGCGCAGGCCGCCGGTGAGACAAGCCCCTGGACCCCGATCGCTGCCGGCATCGGCATGGCCCTCGCGGCCGGTCTTTGCGGCCTGGGTCAGGGCAAGGCGACGGCTTCGGCTGCCGAAGCTCTGGCGCGTAACCCCGGTGCGCGTCCTGGCATCTTCACCTTCCTGATTCTCGGCCTTGCCTTCATCGAATCACTGGCTCTGTTCACCTTCGTCATCATCTTCCTTTACGTCAAGTAAGCACGGAAGAAGCAAGAAAACAGAAGGCCTCCGCTTCGGCGGAGGCCTTTTTGTTTAAGCAACAAAGTGAGCCCTAGCCCACCTCCGCTTCTCGTCGATCGTCCACGACGGCCACTACTTTGGGTGCCCCATTCATCGCGCATGCTTTTGGCGCGATGGGTGGGCGCGCACATATGTTTCAGAGCATCTTTTGGAGTGCCATCTTCGTCATTGGGCAGACACACGGCAGGTCCGGTCTTCAGAACGGACATCACTGTACACCAATGAACCCGCCTTCAGGCGCTGAGGGCATGCTCCTGCCCGGGCAGGGGGCAAAAGCGGGTGTCCCCAGTTCGCTGCGGTCGAGATGACAGGATTGTGAGAGTACCAAGAAGAAGCAGATCCCCTGCGGGGATGACAACCAGAAAAGCAAAAGCAAGAAATCCGCACAGCCGAACTCTGTGCAGGCCCACCCATCGCGCCAAGTGCTGCGCGATGAATGGGGCACCCACGGTAGTGGCAGAGATAGCGGAATCTATTCGACGCTGGAGACCGGGGTCACCGCCGCAGCCGCCACAGGCATAACTGGGCCCGCCACCACCGGCACCGTCTCCGGCGTTGCGCGCTGCACCAGGTGCAGGAGCTTGCCGGGGAAGATGCCCAGCGCCAGGGTGGCCACACCGGTTGCCGCCAGAGCCGTCGCCGCGGAGAACGTCAGGCGGCGGGTTGGTGCGGCTTCGGTTGCCACCACCGGCCGCGTGTAGAGCGCTGCCAGCAGGCGCAGGTAGTAGAAGCAAGCCACGCCGGAGTTGGCAAGGCCAATGATCGCCAGCCAGACATGTCCACCGTGGATCGCTGCGGAGAAGGCGTAGAACTTGCCAAAAAATCCGCCGGTAAACGGAATGCCGATCAGCGAAAGCAGGAAGAAGCCGAGCAGCGCGGACAGCCCCGGACGCTGCAGGGCAAGACCGGTGAAGTCGTCGATGCTGCGAGCCTGTTCCCCGTACCCGGTGAGCTGCGTAAGGACCAGGAACGCGCCTACGTTCATGGCAGCATAAGCAGCCGAGTAGAACAGCGCTCCCGCCACCGCGTCCTGCTGGAAGGAAGTGAACGCCACCAGCAGGTAGCCAGCGTGCGCGATCGAGGAGTAGGCCAGCAGGCGCTTCACATCACGCTGCAGCAAGGCGCCGAGGTTGCCGATGGTCATCGACAGCACGGCCAGGATCTCGATCATCACGATCCAGTGCGGCCGCAGGCCAGGCGTGGCGTTGAACAGGAAGCGCAGCAGCACAGCAAACGCAGCCGCCTTGGGAGCGGTCGACATCAGGCCGACCACAGGAGCAGGGGCGCCCTGATAGACATCCGGCGTCCAGACATGGAAGGGAGCCAGTGAAACTTTGAAGCCCAGACCGATCAGCACCATGGCCACGGCCAGGATGCCAAGCGTCGGTGAGGTGCTGGTGCCGATATGCGCGGCAATGGCGCCGATGGTGGTGGAACCCGTCGCTCCGAAGCATAGCGAGATGCCGTAGAGGAAGAATGCAGTGGCAAAGCTGCCCAGCAGGAAGTACTTCAGCGAGGACTCGGATGCAGTCGCCTGGCCCTTACGGAAGCCCGCCAGGATGTAGGTCGAGATGGACGAGATTTCCAGGCCGATGAAGACCATCAGCAACTCAACCGAGCAGGTCATGAACATCATGCCCGTGGCGCCGAACAGCGCGAGAGCATAGTACTCGCCGGCATGCGTCACCGGGCCTTCAAAGTAGTCGAGCGAGGCCAGAATGACGACCAGCACGATCACCGCAATCAGCAGGTGAAAGAACACCGAGAAAGCATCAATCTGGATCGTGCCGTAGAAACCGGTCAGCGTGCCGTGAGCATTCACCCAGTTGAGCTGCACCGTCGCGGCAAACGCCGACAGTGCCGTTCCGAAGATCGCAAGCCAGCCCAACGGTTTGCGCGAGGTACCCGCACCCAGGGTGGGTTCGATCAGCATGATGATCACCGCGACGACGGTGAGGACCAGCTCAGGCAGAAGGGAAAGAAGGTTGGGAGACATTAGCGGTGCGCCTCCTCAGCCGGATGCATGGGCAGGGAACTGTAGGTTTCGCTTTCGAGATGCTTGAAGCTCCCAGGCTCGAAGTGTGCAGGCTTATCCGCGGTCAGCGTGCCGTAGGTATCGATCGCGCGCATCCAGGTGGGGGAGTGAACACCCATGGCGAGGAACAGGGCAGAGAAGGCCCACAGCATAATTTGTTCCCGCGCGCTAAGGTCCCAGCCGTTGACCTCGGCAGGCCGTACGCCGATCTTGCCGTAGAAGATGCGCTGAATCATGGTGAGCATATAGGCGGCGGAGAAGATGACACCGGTTGTCCCGACCACCGTCCACAGGACGTGATGCGCGGCAACCGACTGCATCGCGCCCGAAAGGATCAGGAACTCGCCGACGAAACCGGAAAGCATAGGCAGTCCAACAGCCGCGAGCGCGGTGATAACGAACATGGTCACCATCCACGGATGGCGTGCGGCTAACCCACCGTAGTCACGGGCTTCATAGGTGCCGTAGCGCTCGTAGAGCAGGCCAAGCAGGATAAAGAACGCCGCGCCGATCAGGCTCTCGTTCAGGATCTGGAACGTACCGCCATCCAGCCCGATCACGGTGAAGGTAAAGATGCCCAGCACGATGAAGGACACGTGGCCCAGCAGCGAGAACGCAGCCAGCTTCTTGAGATCGGTCTGCACCAGCGCAATCAGTGAACCGTAAACGATGCCGATCGCTCCCAGGGCGATCAGCAGCGGCGCAATGTGGCGCGACTGGTCGGGAAAGATGCCGAAGCTGAAACGCAGGATGGAATAGAGGCCAAGCTTGCCGGCCAACACCATCACGGCAGCGGTGGGAGCTTCCTGGACCGCGTCGGAAAGCCAGCCATGCAGCGGGAAGATAGGAGCCTTGACCGCAAACGCTACCAGGAACGCCAGCGAGCAGAGCCACAGTGCATGTCCGTTCGGCGAAATGGAGTGCGCGGTGGCCATGGCCTGCAGCGTCACGAAGTCGAACGTGCCGGTCCGGACATAGAGCCACAGCATGCCCACCAGCAGGATCGCCGAAGGGATGAACGCGTACAGAAAGAATTTAATAGCCGCGCGACGGCGGTTTTCCGTGCGTCCGAAGGTCGCGATCAGCAGCGTCAAGGGGACGAGCGAAAGCTCCCAGAAGCCGTAATAGAGGAACAGGTCGAGCGACAGGAAGATACCCAGCATCGCTACCTGCTGCATCAGGAAGAGCGTGAAGAACAGCTTGCTGCGCGAGGCGACGGTCTTCCATGAAGCCAGCACGCCGATGGGAGCGAGGAAGCCCGTCAGCACCGTCAGCCACATGGAAAGTCCATCCACGCCAAGGTGGTAGCGGATGGCGGGGGAAGCGATCCAGGGCAGGTTCTGTTCGAACTGGAAGCTGCCGGGAGCTGCGGAGTAGCTGTAGTGGTAAGGAAGATGCAGCGTCAAACCAAACGTCACCAGCGCAACGATCAGCGCGCCAATGTGGTGCGTCTTCGAGCCTTCACGTTCCGGAATAAGCGCGAGCACGACCGCGCCAACGAGCGGGGCGAGAAGAATGAGCGTCAGGATGGATGCGTTGAGATTCATCGATGGAATGGGTGTAGGCCGAAGAGCACAACGGCGATAACAGCGGCGGCGCCCAACGCCAGCCAGCCTGCGTAAGAACGAATGTTGCCGGACTGCATGCGGCGGACGATTTCGCCCATGCCACGTGTGCCTCCGGAAAGTCCAAGGCCCGTGCCTTGCACGATGACGGTATCGATCAAGCCTCCAAACAGGAAGCGGGCGACGATCAGAACAAATGTCACGACGACACCGTAAATTTCATCCACCCAATACTTGTGGTCCAGCAGGTTGTAGAGCGGCTGCACCGAACGCGCAATCTTCGTTGCTTCGCCGGGCTTCTTGACATAAAGGAACCAGGCGGCAAACAACCCGAGAAGCGCTACGAGTACGGAGACCGCCGCAAGGCCCCGCTCCAGGCCATACGAAACCGGCGCGGCGTTCAGAACCGCTTCCGGTTGGCCGGCGGTGGCGAAAACCGGATCGAGGAAGTGTTCGATCTCGTTATGTCCCCACAGCCCGTGAGGTACGCCGACGTAACCGCCGATCGCAGCCAGGATCGCCAGCAGCGCAAGCGGGACCCACATCACCCAGGGCGACTCGTGGACACCGTGCGGGTGCGCAGCCTGGCCGGAATCGTGTTCGGGCTCCAAGACGGCCGTTAGCTTGGTGTCGCTTCGTGCGTGGACTGCGGCACCATGATCGTCATCGTGAGCCCCGTGTCCACGGGAAAGGGCATGCTCGTCGAAGCGCGGCTCGCCGAAGAATGTCTTAAACCACAGCCGGAACATATAGAACGAAGTCAGGCCGGCGGTGATCAGGCCAACCGCCCAGAGCAGCTTGCCCAGTCCAGGATTCACGGTGGAAGTGAAGGTCCGATAGAGAATCTCGTCTTTGGAGAAGAAGCCGGAAAGCCCGGGGATGCCTGCAATGGCGAAGACGCCGACGCTCATCGTCCAGAAAGTGATGGGAATGCGCTTACGCAGTCCGCCCATCACCCGCATATCCTGCTCGCCGGAAAGTGCGTGGATCACCGAGCCGGCAGCAAGGAACAACAGTGCCTTGAAGAAGGCGTGTGTCATGAGGTGGAAGATACCCGCGGAGTAGGCCGCAACACCGCAACCCAGGAACATGTAGCCAAGCTGCGAAACCGTGGAGTACGCCAGCACGCGCTTGATGTCGTGCTGCACCATGCCGATGGTGGCCGCGAAGATCGCGGTGGCCGCACCGATAATGGCAACTACGCCCAACGCAAATGGAGAGCGATCAAACAATGTGTGGCAGCGCGCCACCATGTACACGCCCGCTGTCACCATGGTCGCTGCGTGGATCAGCGCCGAGACCGGGGTCGGGCCTTCCATGGCGTCCGGCAGCCAGACGTACAGCGGGATCTGTGCCGACTTGCCTGTTGCGCCTACAACAAGGAGCAGCGCGATCGTGGTGAGGAAGCCTCCGGTCATGCCGTGGGGAATCGCGCCGATCTGGGAGAAAACGCTGTCGAAGCTCAGCGAACCGAAGTGCTGGATCAGCAGGAACATCGCCAGCAGAAAGCCGAAATCGCCAATGCGGTTGACGATGAAAGCTTTCTTGCCGGCATTCGCGGCGGAGTCGCGCTTGAAGTAGAAGCCGATCAGCAGGTACGAGGCCAGGCCCACACCTTCCCAGCCGACAAACAGCAGCAGGAAGCTTGAGGACAGCACCAGCACCAGCATGAAGAACATGAACAGGTTCAGATATGCGAAGAAACGCCAATAACCTTCTTCTTCCGCCATGTAGCCGGTGGCGTAGACGTGAATCAGGAAGCCCACTCCGGTGATCACGCCCAGCATGATCAGGGTCAGGTGGTCGACAGCAAACGCGAAGTTGACCTGGAAGCCGGTGACCGCGATCCATGGCCCCCCGGTAACGGAGAGCGTCAGCGGAGCGTTGGCGCCGAGCATCGCCATCCAGAGTTTGGCGACGATGAACGCCGGGGCCGCGGTGAAGAGCAGGGCAATGGCGGCGACAGCGGCACGCGGCAGCTTGCGTCCGAGCGTGCCGTTCAGCACAAAGCCCGCGAACGGTAAAAGCGGGATGTACCAGAGCCAATTGGGATCGAAGTTCAAGTTTCTCGTCGCTCCGGGGCTAGTTCTTCATCAGGTTGATCTGGTCAACGTTGAGGGTCTGTCGCGCGCGGAACAGCGCAATGATGATGGCCAAGCCGACGGCGGCTTCCGCCGCGGCGACAACCATCACGAAGAAAACGAAAATCTGTCCATTCACCGAGCCCCACATGCGCGAAAACGCGACAAAGGTGAGGTTGACCGCGTTCAGCATCAACTCGATCGACATGAAGATGGTGATGACGCTGCGCTTGATCAGAAATGCGGCAATGCCGATGCAGAAGAGCACCGCGGCCAGGATGAGGTAGTACGCGATAGGGACACTCACGATTCGCGCTCCTCTGTCTTTTTCCGTTTACTGACGAAGTACATGATGCCCAGGCCGGCAGCGATGCCGAGAAGGAGCGAGATAGCGGTGTCCAGCGTGGTATGCACCGTTTAGAGCTCCTTCCGCGCGAGCACCACGGCGCCCAGAATGGCGACGAGGATCAGGATGGAAGTCACTTCAAACGGCAGCAACAGCGAGGTGAAGAGCGTGCCGGAAATTTTTACCAGGTTGGATACCGCTCCGGTCATCAGGTCGTGTGTGCCGTTGACCCCAAGGTGCTCTTTTTCCTGGAGGAACACGAAAGCCAGCAGGCAGAAGATGGCGGCCGCGCCGGGAAAGCCGGCGATCGACGCAATGCGCGAACCTTTTACGGTGCGTTCTTCCTCACCCGCATTGAGCAGCATGATGACAAAGACGAACAACACCATCACGGCGCCTGAGTAGACAATGACCTGCGCCGCAGCCAGGAACTCCGCTCCCAGCGACCAGTACAGGACTGCCAGGGACATCATGACCACGATGAGCGACAGTGCCGAGTTGATGGGATGACGCTGGAGCAGGAGGTTCAACGCTCCCGCGATTGCCAGCAGCCCGAAAATGATGAACAGTGCCAGTTGCATCCGTTGCCGATTTCATCCCTGCCTCCCTGTGTGCGGAAGGCTGCGGTAGTCAAAATGTCCGGTTCGTCCTCATTGTAAAACGCTTGCTTCAAGCGGAGGCTGAATCAGGGCCGATAAGCGAGTATCAGAGCAGTTGCCAGAATGTTGATCATGGCGACGGGCAGAAGAAACTTCCATCCGAAGCTCATGAGCTGGTCGTAGCGGAAGCGCGGAACCGTAGCGCGCACCCAGATGTAGAGCAGGATAAAGAACAGAACTTTCGCCACGAACCACATGATCCCCAACAGGAACAAAGCGACCGGGCCATTCAGAATGGCGACATGGTCGAACGTGTTGCCGAAGGGAGAATTGGTCCCGCCCAGGAACAGAAGCGACGCCAGGCAGGCAACTGTGATCATGTTGGCGTATTCCGCCATGAAGAACATCGCGAACTTCATGGAAGAGTATTCGGTGTGGTAGCCGGCGACCAACTCGGATTCCGCTTCAGGCAGATCGAAGGGCGCGCGGTTGGTTTCGGCGTAGGCCGCCATCAAATAGATGAAGAAGGCGATAATCTGGCAGCCGCCGAAGATGTTCCATGACCACGCACCATGAGCCGCCTGGGAGTGAACGATATCGCGCAGCGAGAGCGAACCCGCACGCAGGACAACACCTACCAACGAAAGGCCCAGGGCGAGTTCGTAGCTGACGAGCTGCGCCGAGGCGCGCAGCGAACCGAACAGCGAGTACTTGTTGTTCGAGCTCCAGCCGGAAAGCGCAATCCCGTACACGCCAATGCTGGTGATGCCCAAGATGATCAGCAGACCGATGTTGAGATCGGAAATCTGCCCGGCGTCGACGGTCGCGCCTTTCACGTGGATAAAAGTCTGGGCGCCGAACGGCACCATGGAGATGGACACCAGCGCGCAGCCCAACGCGATGATGGGTGCAAGAACATAGAGCGGGCGTTCCACGGCCAGGGGCATCATGTCTTCCTTGAGGAAGAGCTTGATGCCGTCAGCGAGCGGCTGCAGCAGACCGAACGGTCCCACACGCGACGGTCCCCAGCGATTCTGCATGCGGCCCAGGACTTTGCGCTCCAGCAGCACCGTGTAGGCTACCGCCGTCAGCGTGATGACCAGCACCACCGCGATCTTGACGGCGCTGAGCAACAGGAAGATTAGAAATTCTTGACTCATCGTGAGCTGCGATCTTGTCCTGGATAGTGAAAACTAGTCGGCTGAGGCGAAGTGGTCGGCAACTTCGCGTTGCTGGTGCTTTTGGATGTCCTGCAGCATGGGCGAAAACCTGGTGAGCGAGCCCGAGGTGAACAGCGTGTCGCCCGAAGGCAGCACCAGGTCTTTGCGGTTTTCGATCTGCACCAGACCTGACGAGGCCGGGTTGATGTGCTGGTCGTTGCCGCTGAGCAGTTGCAAGCGAAGCAGTTTGTCGTAGCCGGGAACCACGCGCTGGATCTCATCCAGGATCGCGAAAGGATCGAACGGGCTGAGCTTGGGCTCGAGCTTGTTGGCAGTCAACCACACAGCATGGCGGTCGGCCTCACCGGACTGCGCTCCACGGGTCTGGCCCATGTCCGCACGCAGCCCTTTGCCAAACGGCACCAGCGTGGCGACCGGATGGCCCATCTTGTCGGCCAGGCGCACGATCATTTCGAAATCGGAGCGCGTGCCCGGCTTGTCGCCGGCCTTGGAAACAAGCTGCACGTCGCCATAACTATTGGTAACGGAGCCTGACTTCTCATACAGACTGGCCGCGGGCAGAACCACATCGGCGAGCGCTGCCGTCTCGGTCAGGAACAGGTCCTGCACGATCAGGAAGGTGTTCTTCAACGCAGAGGGATCGACGCTGTAGCGCGCGACCGGGTTGGCGCCGACCACGTAGAGTGCGGAAAGGTCGCCTGCATAGGCGGCATCGAACATGCCCAGCATGTCCAGACCGGCTTCAGCAGGTGCGTTGTATTCCGAAGCGATCGCCGAACCCGCGACGGACTGGTAACCGGGAAGCACATCGGGGAGCACGCCCATGTCGGAGGCGCCGCGGGAGTTGGCGTAGTCCGCGAGGCAGGCAAACCGCGCGTTGGGCAGCGTCTGGATCAGGCGGGTCAATTCGCCGTTGCGCAGCTCATTGCCAACTAACACCACCAGCTTCTCTTCCTTCAACACAGCTTCGCGGAAGGCGGAAAGCTCATCGGCCTGCGCCGCGACAGAAGCCGCATTCGCGGATGCATCATCGCCGGCGAGATAGCTCACGAAAGCGTTGTAGCCGAACGGCGCCACCTGGATGAAGGCCTTGGCCTGACGGCGCAGCTTGATCTCGTCGGTGTTCGCGATGTAAATGCGCGCCTTGTTCAGGCGAACGCCGGTGCGCAGGTTCCATGCGGTCAGCGGAGCCTGGTTAGTAGGGTCGCCACCGATCACCAGAGTTACGGAAGAGGAAAGAACGTCACGCTGCGAAGCGAGGCGGCCAGTTGTGCCCTGAAGTGCGGTCGCAAGCGTCACGTAATCCGCGGTCCGATGATGGTCGATGTTGTTGGTGCCGATCACCGTGCGTGCGAACTTTTGCAGCAGATAGTTCTCTTCGTTGGTCGTGCGGTTGGAGCCGATCACGCCAATGGATTTTGCTCCACGGCTGTCGCGAAGCTCACGAAGCTTGTTGCCGGCGAAGGACAGAGCCTCTTCCCAGGAAACAGGCTTGAGCGTGCCATCGTTTTGGCGGAGCAGGGGCTTGGTCAGGCGCCCAGTCTGGTTCAGGAAGTCGAACGCATAACGGCCCTTGTTGCACAGGAAGTCGCCGTTCATGCCGCTCTTGTCGCGGTTGTCGCCACGGATGATCTCCGAGCCGTCGTTGGTCGAGCGGACGCCCAGCGTGGTCTTGCAGCCATCGCCGCAGTGCGTGCAGACCGTGGCCACATGGTTCATTTCCCAGGGCCGGGTTTTGTAGCGGTAGGTGCCGGAGGTCAAAGCGCCGACCGGGCAGGCATCGATACACATGCCGCACTGCTCGCAGTCCACATGTGCGAGGTGGTTGGGAGAAATCTCCGGAGCAACATTGGGCGCGATCACAGACGACGCTCCGCGGTTCTGAATACCCAGTGCGAAGACATCCATGCCTTCACCGCACATGCGCACGCAGCGATAACACAGGATGCAGCGCGGACGGTCGAAGAAGACTACCGGCGACCACTGCTGTTCGTCGCGGTGGTTTTTGGGCTCGGTGTAGAAGCTGTCCGCGGCGCCGTACTTGAAGGTCATGTCCTGCAGTTCGCACTCACCGCCCGCATCGCAAACGGGGCAGTCGAGCGGATGGTTGCCGAGCAGCATTTGCAGCGTGGCTTTGCGAGCCTGGGCGATTTCAGGAGTTTCGGTCTGGACCACCATGCCTTCGGCGACCGGCGTAGTACACGCGGTCTGCAGCTTGGGCATCTTTTCGATGCGCACCACGCACATGCGGCAGGCAGCTTGCAGGGAAAGACCGGGGTAGTAACAGAAGGCGGGGATCTCGATGCCCGCAGACTTGCAAGCGTCAATCAACAGCGTGCCCGCGGGTGCGGTGAGCTTGTGTCCGTCTACGGTGAACGATACGTCTGGCATGAAAGTCCTTAGGCTGCGGTCAACTCGCGTGTATGCTCGCGACGCGTCTTTGTTTGCCGCTTCTTCTCAGGAAGGGCGAGTGGAACTTGTTCGACAACGACGTAATAGCCCTTGGGGAATGGGAACTCCGGATCTTCTTTTAGGTCGATCGTAGTCTTCTTCGAGGGATGGGGAATTCGATCGCCGTCATCAAACATCCATTGCAAGTGTGCCTCAAGGGCGCCCTTGAGCGATGTCCTAACGCCAGCCAAAGTCTTGGCCGTTGCAGCGCATCCGGGGATATCGGGGGCATACCCCGAAAAATTCTTACCGGACCATTCGTAGATGACTGGATATAGCTTGATCATTTCAGTCCCGCCTGCTTAAGAATACTGCTCAATGTCCCGGGTGCTACCTCGTCGGATGGATGCCCGCAGAGTGTTACCTTGCCTGACTTCTTGGCGTGGATGTAATGATCGTGCCCACCGGTGGAATACGAGTATGCCCATCCATCCTTCTTTAGCAGTTTGACAAGGTCCCTGTTTTTCACGGGACCTCAGTGCGCTCCTGCGAGCGCGGGCTCGCCGACGGGTTGAATTTCAATCAGAGGATTGGCGACGCGAGCGCCGGCCAGGTACTCCTCAAACTCGGAGCGGAACTTCTTCACGAAACCGATCATGGGCATCGCGGCCGCGTCGCCGAGCGGGCAGAAGGTGCGGCCCAGCATGTTTTCGGCGAGATACTGGATGTTGTCGATGTCCTTCTTATTACCGCCGCCGGCATGGAAGCGGGTCATGGTCTTCTTCAGCCAGTCCGTACCTTCGCGGCAGGGAATGCACCAGCCGCAGGACTCATGCTGGTAGAACTTGATGGTTCGTAGCGCGAACTCGACGATGGACACCGTTTCGTCCAGCACCACGATACCGCCTGAACCCAGCATCGTTCCGGCCTTGGCCATCTGGTCGAAGTCCAGGCCGACGTCGATCTCCTCAGCCTTGAGCACCGGGCAGGAGCTGCCGCCAGGGACCACAGCCTTCAGCGCCTTGCCGCCCTTAATGCCGCCGGCGACGTCATAAATCGCTTTGCGCAGCGAGTAGCCCATGGGCAACTCATACACGCCGGGCCGTTCCACATGGCCGCTGATGCCGAACAGGCGTGTGCCACCATTGCGTTCGGAGCCAAGTTTGGCATAGGCTTCGCCACCCATCAGCAGGATGTGCGGTGCAGACGCGATGGTCTCGGCGTTGTTGATGACCGTGGGACCACCGTAGAGACCGACCACCGCGGGGAACGGAGGCTTGATGCGCGGCACGCCGCGCTTGCCTTCGAGCGACTCCATCAGCGCCGACTCTTCGCCCACTTCATAGGCGCCCGCGCCGGTCTGCGTGATGATGTCGAAGTCCACGCCTTCTTTGCCGAAGATGTTCTTGCCCAGAATGCCCTTCGCGTAGGCATCGGCGACAGCCTTCTCCACGATCTTGAGCAGGTAGCGATATTCGCCGCGCAGGTAGATGAAGCCCATCTTCGAGCCGATGGCGAGGCCCGCGATCATGGTGCCTTCGATGACCGCATGCGGGTCGTGCAGAAAGAGTACGTGGTCTTTG